>CACJEH010000038.1:0-2674 GCA_902592365.1 uncultured Alphaproteobacteria bacterium | reverse complement strand
TTTTTGAGTTAATTGATGTCAAGTTATTTTAATAAATTTTCAGCATTTATATTATTATCTGTTTTTATAACCCTTTTTGCGTTAACAGTATATTCACTTATTTCTTCAAATGAAATAGTTCGTAACGCTGAATTAATTCAATATCTTGTAATTGCTGATTTTGTTTTTTTATTAATATTACTCCTATATTTATCTATTTTTTTTATAAATTATCTTAAATATAAAAAAAGAGAAGTTGTTGGCTTACGACTTTTTAATAAATTTTTTCTTTTCTTTGGTTTATTTTCTGTGATTCCAAGTGGAATAATTCTTATAGCTTCAGCAATTTTTTTTAATATTGAAGTAAGTACTTGGTTAGGCCCAGCTTTTAAATCTACAGTAAATAACTCGTATCAATTAGCTCAGAAATACATAGATCAAACTGAAAGAGATCTTATAACAGACTCAAAATTTATCAGAAATTATGTTTTAGCTGAAAGGCTCATAGATAGAGATATTATACAAAGATTTAATATTACTACTGTATACAATTACAATAAAGAGAATCAATTTATTGAACATATATCAGATGAAAAAATATTTATATCTGACGATAATTTAAATGCAGCTAAACAAGATAATGAGAGTGATATCACAATTTTCTTTTCTAATGATCAATTATTTTCAAAAGTAAAACTTAATAATTCAAATTATTTATTATTATTAAAAAAAATTGATTTAGAAACTTTAAATTATTATCAAAATATTATTCAGTCATATGAAGCAATTAATTCGTTTGATACAAATAAAAGAGATATACAAATTACTTTTTTCACAATATATATAATTTTATCAACTAGTTTAATTTTTATTTTTATTATTATAGGATCAAATTTTAGCTTTAGACTCGCTAAACCTATTAGAGACCTAAATACCGCAATAATAGATTTAAGAAAAGGAAAATATCGTCAATTAGAGTTTAAAAATTCTAATGAAAAAGATGATATTAGCGTTTTAACAAATTCTTTTCATGAAATGAGCAAAACTATCATAAGTCAAAAAAATAATTTACAAGATGTTAATTCAACAATAAATGATCAACTAAGTTTTATTAACAATATTATTGAAAATTCCCCATATGGAATATTTGTTTTGAAAAATAAATTGATGATTTTTGAAAATTCAGCCTCTTTAGTTTTCAAATCTGATAAAAATAGTTCTTATCATAATTTTATAGATTTTTTATCAAAACATTTTAATTCTAGAGATAAGTTCTTTCAGAAATCATATGAGATAAATTTGGATTTGATAATTGAGAATATTCAAAAAGTATACTTTGTGAAATCAATTTTTATTGATAATAATTCACTCTTTGATCAAATAATAATATTTAATGATTATACTGATTTGATCAAAGCAGAAAAAAATAATGCGATCGCCGATTTAGCAAGAAAAATTTCACATGAAATCAAAAATCCTTTAACACCAATGCTTTTGTCAACAGAATTTATTGAAAGTCAACTTAAAGATGATGAATTAAAAAATTCTATAATCTCAATAAAAAGGCAAATATTTTTGATACAAAATTTAGTAAATGAATTTTCTACTTATGCCAGATTGCCAAAAGCTAATATAACTAAATTAAATCTATCTGAAATATGCTTTGTTTATATAGATGAATATAAAAGAAATTACGATAATATTAAAATTAATCATAATATTGAGAAAAATTTATTTATTAATTTTGATCAATCTTATTTAGATATCATATTTAATAATCTTTTTAAAAATTCAATAGAAGCACTTCAAAATATTCCAAATCCAAACATTGAATTATCTTTAAAAAGAAGTAAAAAATCTTTAATTTTAACTTTTTTTGATAATGGACCTGGTTATGATGGAAACACAGATGACTTATTAAAGCCATATTTTTCAACCAAAAAATCTACTGGTTTAGGTCTTTCTCTAATAAATAAAATAATTACTGACAACTCCAACAAGATGAATATAACAACGAACAGTTATTCAGGATTTAAAATTGAAATAATATTTAATGACAAAAATATTAGTAATTGATGACGAATTAGAAATTTGTAAACAAATTTCTTTAATTCTTTCAAAGCAAGGTTATGACGTTACCTATGCAAATTCATTTAAGGAATTTAGTGAACTACAACAAAGAAATTTTGACTATGATGTTGTCCTAGTTGACTTATGGTTAAAAAATAGCAATAAACAGGGTATAGATATTATTGAGTTCTTAAATAATAAATATGATAATCTAGTAATTATATCTTTTAGTGGGCATGCAAATATTGATAATGCAATTGAGTCTGTCAAGGTAGGAGCAAATGACTTTATTGAAAAACCATTTGAAACAAAAAAACTCATTCATATTATACAAAAAAATTTACTAGAATTACAACAAAGAGTAACCATAAATAATTACAGAAACAAAATTTCGTTTCACTCTAAAATTGATACTGTAGGTTCCGGCCAGTATATTAATGATTTATTGAAAATAATTTCAAAAATTCGCAATAATTCCTCTATTTTAATTACTGGTCCCAATGGTATTGGTAAAAATTTTCTTGCAAATACAATACATATGAATTTATCCTCAAGTAATCCTGATACGTTTATTAATTTAAATGAAAATCTTATGAATGAGGCTGACTTACTAAAATTAAGCTCT
>CACJEH010000037.1:0-2827 GCA_902592365.1 uncultured Alphaproteobacteria bacterium | reverse complement strand
AAGGAGCAAGTCCTTCAGGTAGCCATAAACCGAATACTGCATTAGCTCAGGCTTTTTATAATAAAGAGGCAGGCGTAAAAAAGATAGCAACTGAGACTGGTGCTGGTCAATGGGGAACAGCATTAAGTTATGCAGGAGCAGTATTTGGAATAGAAATAAAAGTATTCATGGTAAAAGTAAGCTATGATCAAAAACCTTACAGAAGAGCTATAATTGAAAGTTACGGTGGTAGTGTTGTAGCTAGTCCATCTAATGAAACAAATTCGGGAAGAGCCATACTTGAAAAGGATCCTAATAGTTCAGGTTCACTCGGTATTGCTATTTCAGAGGCTGCAGAAGTTGCTGCTACAAATGACGATACAAAATATGCTTTAGGCAGTGTGCTTAATCACGTTTTAATGCATCAATCTATAATTGGACAAGAGGCACTACTACAGATGGAAATGGCTAATGATTATCCAGATATTGTAATTGGATGTACAGGTGGGGGAAGTAATTTTTCAGGTTTATGCAATCCCTTTTTAGGAAAAAAATTTAGAGGAGAACAAGATGTTCATGCTATTGCTGTTGAGCCATCCTCTTGTCCTTCTTTAACTAAAGGTAAATATTCCTATGACTTTGGTGACACTCTAAAGTCTGCACCATTGTTAAAGATGCATACATTAGGTTCTGATTTTATGCCATCACCTACTCATGTAGGTGGACTTAGATATCATGGAATGTCCCCAATGCTATCACATTTAGTTCATAATGGTCATATGGAACCTCGAGCTTATGGTCAAAAAGAGTGCTTAGAGGCCGGAATACAATTTGCAAGAACTGAAGGTATCATGCCTGCACCTGAGGCCACTCACGCCATTAAAGGCGCTGTTGATGAAGCTCTTAAGTGTAAAGCAGAGGGTAAATCAAAAGCTATTTTGTTCAATCTTTGTGGGCATGGCCATTTTGATATGCAAGCATATATGGATTATTTTTCAGGCAATCTTGCCGAAGATAAATTCGATACTGAAGCTTTTGAAGAGTCTATGGCATCAATACCTGCTGTAAATTAATTTACATTAGGTAGATCATCAAAATTTGATGTGTATGCGGGACTTAAGTTTTGTCGTCTAGTTATGTAAAACTTTTCGTAGTTTTCTTTGGCAACACAAATAGTCCCGCTTCCGTATCTGTTATTTAGATTATCAAATACCTTGTTTACCCTAATCTTTTTTAAAATACTCTCTTCTGATTGATGAAAGAATAAATCTCTATTGTATTCTCCCTCTGGAGTTAAGTCTGAGAGTAAAACACCTGCTTTTTTATATTTAATTTCTGGTCGATAAATAGATTTTAGCGCCTTTATAGCAAATTTAATCGTCTCAAATAAGTCATTTGATGGAGATATAAAATCAAAAGTCCTAGCTGCATGGTATTGTTTATTATTGTTGTTAAATTTATTTGAACGAATAAATGTAGTAATTTTTTTTGCCTGCAAACCATCAGATCTAATCTTTTCTGAGGCTCTAGTAGCATAAGATATTATTCTTTTCTCTAAATCATGGAAACTTGTTACATAACTTTCGAAAGATCTTGATACTCGACATTGTTTTTTTGGTTCAGATCTCTCTACTATGGGTATACATATTTCACCATGTAGTTCTCTATAGGTTCTCTCTCCCACTACTCCTAGGTGTTGCCTAACCCACCTTGGGTCTGTTTTGTATAGATCGTATGCGGTGTAGATACTATTTTTTTGGAGAAATTTCTCTATCTTAGCTCCTATTCCCCAAATATCACCCACTCCTAATACCTTTAGGGATATTTCTATTTGTTTTTGATTTATAATTTCTACTACTTGGGATCCTAGTTCATCTTTTTTAGCTAGATGGTTTGCTACTTTTGATAAGGTTTTATTATTAGCTATTCCTATACTTACAGGTATGCCTATCCACTTCCTTATTATTTTTTTTATTCCTTCTGCTCTTGAAACAAAACTTCTCTCTGAATATTTATTTAATATTAAAAAAGCTTCATCTATAGAATAAACTTCCAATCTATCACAATGCTCTTTTAATACTCCCATTACCCTAGATGAGATATTTCCATATAAACTGTAATTTGATGAAAATACATGCACTGGATATTTTTTTATTATTTGCTTTATCTCAAAGAAAGGTACTCCCATTTTAATTCCTAATTTCTTAGCTTCAGAACTTCTAGCTATGACACATCCATCGTTGTTTGATAGAACTACAATGGGTTTTTTACTTAAATCGGGTTTAAAGATAGTCTCGCACGAGGCATAAAATGAATTACAATCTACTAGAGCCACTATATTCATGGGTTATTTAATAAATTGACGAATAGCGCTTGTAACAACTCCCCAAATCTCTAATTCTGCATACTCTGATATTAATATATTTTTATATAATTGGTTCTCAGCTTTTAAGATGGCAGAACCATCTGTCTTAATAACTAGTCGTTTAACGGTTAAATTTCCCTCGAATATAGCTATTACTATATCTCTGCTTTTAGCTTCTAAACTCCTATCTACAACTAATATGTCGCCATCATTAATTCCAGAATCTACCATGGAGTCACCACTAGCTCTCATTAGAAAAGTTGATAAGTGATTTTTGATCAATAGCTCTGATAAGCTTAGATTATTTTCTATATAATCATCAGCTGGGGATGGAAATCCAGCTGAAATCTTAGACAAAATATATGGCACAGACTCAAGGTTGTTGTCCTTATCAGTCTTTACAGGGATATTTTTGTTCATATTTTGTTCTTTTATAAACTATAATAGACCCTAAAGGAATAAAAAAAAATTTTAAAATAAAAC
>CACJEH010000036.1:0-3006 GCA_902592365.1 uncultured Alphaproteobacteria bacterium | reverse complement strand
AAAATTCAAAACATTAAACCTCGATCAGCAATTATTGCTTTTAATTTAATTGGTCTTTACGAAATTGCTGAACAGATTAGAAGCTTAAAAGGAGGTGTGGCTCTTGTCGCTGGAGCGCTCAGCCCTAAAACTAGAAATTCTCAAGTTAAATTATATGAGGATGGAGAAGTTGATTATATAGTAGCCACCGATGCAATAGGAATGGGCTTGAATTTAGATATCAACCAAGTCTATTTCTCTGGTTTAGAAAAGTTTGATGGAAAATATGTTCGACCTTTGAATGATATGGAGATAGGTCAAATTGCAGGAAGGGCTGGTCGCTATACAAAATCTGGTTACTTTGGGACTACTCTCGGGGCAAAGTTTACGAAACTGGACTCTATAGAAAATATACAAGCACATAAATTTGAATCTGTTAAAAAAGTTTTTTGGCGAAATCACCTTCTATCATTTAAGTCAGAATATGAATTAGTAAATTCTCTAAAAAAGAAATCAGATAATCATCGACTTATTCTAAAAAAAGATGCTGAGGATCAAAAATTTTTAATTAGGTTCCTAAAGGATCATAAAAAAAATTTTAAATTTGATAATCCTGAAATCTTAAAACAATTATGGGATGTATGTCGAATACCAGATTATCAAAATATTTCAGATGAAAAACATATTGAGCTGTTAACAAAAATATTCAATGAACTCATAAATAATCAATGGGTATTTAGTGACAAATTTTTAGATAAAGAAATTTCTTACTTACAAAATTATAACGGTAGTATTGATGACCTTATCTACAACTTAAATGAAACAAGGACTTGGCTATACATTACTAACCAGAAACACTGGATAAGAAACTCTATTTGGGTTGAAACTGTTAAAAATATTGAAAACAAACTGTCTGAGGAGATACATATAAGCTTAATGCAAAAATTTGTTGATAAAAATAAAAGTGAGATGATTCAAAATTTAAATATCAGTAAAAAAAATATATCATTAACTGAAAATAGATATGTTAAGATAAAAGATGAAAAAATAGGAGTTATAAAAGGTTTTAAAATTTTTTTTGATGAAAAATATAAAGATATTTTAAATAACAACTACCATAGAATAATTAAAGAGCAAATTTTCCCGTATATGTCGTTTAACATTGATAATTTTATAGCAGCACCGAATGAAAGCTTGCTGATCGATTCAAAAGTTGATGAGAAAGGAAATTTTCAGAATTTATATGTTAAATGGGGGGATACAAACGTAGCAATATTTAAAAAAGGGAAAGATATTAACCATCCTATTTTAGAACCAATCCTAGACGATTTACTAGTATCACCTGACAATATCAAAAAAATTCAGGAGAAAATTCAAAAATGGTTCGAGAAAAATTACCTTTCGAAATTGGATTTATCGGACAAACTAAAAAAATTTAATTCAAAACCAGAAGAAAGAAGTTTTATTTTTAAGATCATTGAAAGCCAATATAATCTTTACCAAATAAATATATTAGATGAATTTAAGCTGATTGATGAACTGCAAAGAAAAGAAATACATTCCCTAAATTTCAGATTAGGAAAGAATGTTATATTTAATTCTGAATTAATCAGACCCGAATATATGAAGTTAAAGTTTCATTTATGGAATTTATATAATGATGAGCGTTTAAATATTGATGAATACATACCAAAAGATGGCAATGCAACTCTTAATATTCAAAATAAGTTAAATGAAGATTTATTAACTTTCTTAGGATTTATTTCTAAAGATAACTTACTAATAAGGCTTGATATTTTTAATGAGTTTGAAAAACAATTATTCAAAAGAGAAAACAGAGGCCCTTTCTCACTTCCTATGGATTTATCTAACCTTTTAGGTATTAAAAAAGATAAATTAATTAGTATCATAAAAAGTAGATCTTTAAATATTCAAGAGATAGCAGAGAATGATTTAATTATTTCTAAAAAAATTTATGCAAATAAGACATCAGAGTTAAAACAAAATAAAAACAAAAAAGTATTGAAAAAACCATCAAAAAAAGTAAAAAAGCAATCACCAAAAAAATTATTTAATAATCCTTTTGATCAATTAAAAAATATAAATGTTAAGTAAATTTTTCCAATCCTTTAATGAAAAGAAGGATAAAAATGATGATCACTCTTTTGAGTCAGATTTATATAATCTGATTTACGAAATTATCATTGCAGATCATGAAATTTCTGAACAAGAAATTAGTTTTGCCTCTGAATTAGTAGAGTTTTACTTTAAAATACCAATTCAGAATAATAAAGAGCAATTTAATAATTTAGCCAACCAACAACATTTCAATACTGACTTATCTCAGTTTTCATACAGACTTAAAAAATCGCTTAGTTATGAACAGAGAATGGATGTAATTCTAATTTGTTGGCAAGTTTTAATGGTTGATGGCAAAGAGGATCAGCTTGAGGTTTCTACTGTTAGAAAAATATCAACGTTACTTGGCTTAGAAGATAAAGATTTTATATTGATTAGAAATAGAGTAAAAGACAGCCTATGACCTACTTAGTTAATGATAAGTGTATTAAGTGTAAATACATGGATTGTGTTGAGGTATGTCCCGTGGATTGCTTTTACGAGGGTGAAAATATGCTTGTTATTAACCCTGATGAATGCATTGACTGCGGAGTATGTGAACCGGAATGTCCAGTTGAAGCCATTATCCCAGACGAATTGGATGATGGTAAAAAATGGTTAGATGTAAATGAAAAATATTCACAAGTTTGGCCTAATATAACCACAAAAAAAGATGCCCCTGCTGATGCAAAAAAGTGGGAAGGGGTAGAAAATAAATTCGAAAATCATTTCAGTGAAAAAGGAGCTGATTAATGCCAGTTAAAAAAAAAGCTACAACAAAAAAAGTAATAAAAAAAACTAAAAAAGTTAAAACTAAAAAAAAAGTTGAAGTTAAAAAAAAGTCTTCTACCAAAAAAAAACAAATCGTAAAAAAAGTAGCAAAAAAAGTAGTTAAAAAAATTGTTACCC
>CACJEH010000035.1:0-4213 GCA_902592365.1 uncultured Alphaproteobacteria bacterium | reverse complement strand
TGCCATCATTAGTAAGGTTTAAATTACCAAGATCATCGTTGGAGTGAACGTCCACTCCTGCGTCATAAAAAACAATATCTGGCTTAAAATTAGACTCAATTTGATCAAGCGTTTTAGTGAGGATATTTATATATTTAATATCATTTACTTCATCATCTATTGGTACATCTAAATTGCTATTTTTTTTGTCAAATGGAAAATTATTTTTACAATGAATTGAACATGTAAAAATATTATCATTATTTTCACAAATAGAAGCAGTTCCATCACCTTGATGAACATCTAAATCTAATATTAAAATTTTATTTATTTTTTTTTGATTAAGTAAAGTTATCGAGGCATAGGCTAAATCGTTAAATACACAAAAACCAGATCCACAATCTTTAAATGCATGGTGAGTTCCACCTGCTAAATGACATGCAATACCATAATCCAACGCCAATTGAGATGTTTGTAGTGTGCCTTGTATAGCTAGGAAAGATCTTTTAGCTAATTTTTCACTCCACGGTAAATTAATTCTTCTTTCCTGATCTCTTGATAGATTACCTTCTTTAACACTCATAACATAATTACGGTTGTGTACTACTTGTACATCATTTATAGGAGCTGACTTACTTTGATGAATTGTTAAATTTGTATATAAATTTGAGTTTTTGATAAAATTATATAAATCAGAAAATTTAGTACCAACAAATCTATGGCCCTCTGGTAGAGGAATGTCATAGTTATCATTGTAAACAACATTTAGTTTTTTCATCAATATAAATTTTCTTTAATATTCGCTAATAGTAACTATTTCATCAGACTCATATGTAGTTTGATCTAAGTTCTTCTTTACAATATTTGACATTGCATTAGCTACTTTTTTTGCATGAATTGGTCTCATTTTTTTTAGTGGGCCTAAAAATAATGGTGTTAATAGCTTGAAAATGGGTATTCCTATTTTCTCAGCAAGTCTAAACTGTTTTCTTTTTCCAAGTAAAAAAGATGGTCTTAAAATACCAAGGTTATCAAAGTTTAATCTTTTCAACTCCTCTTCAACTAGGCCCTTAAACCTTAAATATTCACCTTTATTATTAGGATCAGCAAAACCAGATGAGATATAGACGAAGGACTTAATTGAGTTAGATTTACATATATGGGCTATTTCCTTGGGTAAATCTAGCTCTACCCTTTGATATTCACCTCTTTCAGGAGAGTTTTTCTTTGTTGTACCAATACAAAAAAAACAACAATCAGCAATAATCTGATCTTTAATATTCTCAACATTTTTTAAATCTGTATTAATAATTTCTAATTTTGGATGATTTATATTAACTTCTGAACGAGTAAAAATTTTGATGCTAGTATAATATTCATCATTTATTAAATTTTTTAATAAATAACTGCCAACTAAACCAGTAGCACCAAATATCACTGCCGAAGACATATAAAACTTATACATTAAAATTATTAAAAAAAAGAATATTTTTGGGATTTAGGAGTATTTTTCTTTTAAAGTATTTTTTTGAACTTTTCCCATGACGTTTTTTGGAAGTTCATCCAACAATATATATTTATTTGGAATTTTATATTTCACTAAGTGTTTTTTTAAAAAATTTTTAAGATCATTTAAATCTGTAAATTTATTCTTCATAACTATTGCTGCAATAGGTACTTCACCTAAATCGTCATTAGGGATACCAAAAACAGCAGACTCTAAAACTAATTCGTGTTGATTAATAATATCTTCAATTTCTTTAGGATAAACATTATATCCACCACTTATGATTAAATCTTTATTTCTTCCAGATATGAATAGATATCCATCATTATCAAAATATCCAATATCACCGGTTATAAAAAAACCATCTTTAGTAAATGCCTCTTTTGTCTTATTTGGATTATTTAGATAACCTTTAAATACATTAGGACCACTTATTTCTATTGTTCCAATATCATTTTCTGATTTTGTATTATCACTTTGAATATTATTTATTCTTATTTTAATATCTTTTAAAGGTTTACCAACTGATCCTGCCTTTCTTTCTCCATCACAAGGATTAGAAGCATTCATATTAGTTTCAGTCATACCATATCTCTCTAATATTTGATGGCCGGTTACTCTATAAAAATTTATAAATGTTTGATTTAACAATGGAGCACTTCCAGATATAAATAGTCTCATATTTTGTGTTAATTTCTTATCTAGTCTTTTGTCATTCAACAATCTCGTATAAAAAGTTGGAACACCCATCATCAGAGTTGAATAATTAAATGCTTCAATAATTGAGTCTGTATTAAAATTTTTTATAAATCTAATAGTAGCCCCTCTTATCATGGAGGTATTAATAGCAACAAACAATCCATGAGTATGATAAATTGGAAGTGAATGGATTAAAGTATCATTGCGATTAATATTCCATAAATTTATTAGTTCTTGAGCATTTGAAACTAAATTTTGTTCAGTTAACATAGCACCTTTAGGTTTTCCTGTAGTCCCAGAGGTATATAAAAGTGCTGCTAAATCATCATATGCTCTTTTTGATGGTTCAAAAAAACTATCAAGGTTTTCTAAACCATCAGTAATCTCTCCAATTCCGTTTGCATTTAAAGATAAAATTCTACAACCAATTTCATCGCAAATTGGTTTTAAGCTATCAATTTCTGATTTATCACAGATAAGAAAAGATGGTTTTGAGTCTTTTATAAAATAGATTGTTTCGTTAACTGTATAACTTGTATTAAGTGGAAAAAAAACTGATCCAGTAAGAATAGATGATAAATAAAGAGCTAAAGTCTCTTTACATTTGGCAGACTTTACAAGAATATGGCTCCCTGCTTTTAACCCTAATTTTGATAATTTGTGAGAAATTTTTGATGCAAGAATTATGAAATTTTTATAAGTAATCTCGGATCCATCATCTAATATTAAAAAAGTTTTATTATTGTCTAAATTAGTTTCAATAAGATTTGAATAAAGTGAGTCTGTCAAAGTATATCAACGGAGTAATTAGGTTGGCCCTGCAATATACAGGGCCTAATAAATAAAATAAAAAATCTAGATTATTCTAGGATTATGGTAACCATTTCTCCCAAGTAGATTTATTGTTTGCTTTCCATTCAGCAACAACATCATTAAGTTCTCCACCTTCACGAACTTTAACGAGCATCGCTGCTTGATCTGCATTTGATAATGCCATTTTACCAAAGAATTCAAGTGCTTTTTGGTTTTCTGGTTTAGCAAATGTATCAGGATTACCGTAGTTCATTGGATAGTCAACAGCCCAACCTGTTGCTGGCCAAGAGTCAGCTCCACAAGTTTCCCAGTTGTTTGCCTCAGTAAAGGTATCACAAGTTTTGTTTGGAGCTAATTTTACACCTACTAATTCGTTAACACCAAAGAACCAATGTGGCTCCCAAAGGTACATTAAGAAAGGCTCGCCTCTGTCGTACATACCTTGCGCTTCAGCAAGAGCAGCAGTTTCAGTTCCTAATTCATCAGCAACAAAGTCTAAACCAAGTAAATCTAATCTTTTTTGATCATGACAGTTCCAACCAGCAACTGGACAACCAATTAATCTACCTTTTCCACCAGACTCCATAGTAGCAAAATCTTCTTTAAATTTATTTAAATCAGCATAACTAGAAAAATCTGGGTTTGCATCAGCCCAATATTTTGGAACATAGTAATCTGACATACCGGTAATACCAACAGTTCCAAGTAATTTTACACTTCCATCACCTGAGTAAGTCATTTTAACTTCCCCACCATGAATTAAGTCGCCATTTAACATAACCTCATCAGCTTCAGCATAACTAGGCCATGACTCACATGCAAAATCAATATCGCCTGCAGCAATAGCTTCCCACAAGCCAGTTCCTGAAGCAAATACGATTCTATCAATTTCGTATCCTAACTCATCTTCAAGTATGCTTACAGCTACTTGACATGAAATCTCTCCACCAGTCCAGTCAGCGATTGCTGCTAATAGTTTTTCAGCATTAGCTTTACTGAATGTTGCGGTAAAAAGAATAGAGGATAGAATAAAAGTTATAATTGTTTTAGATATTCTCATAGATTATCCCTCCCATAAAGTGTTTATATTAACAAAAAATAATCAAAGTACATATGCAATTTATTCATCAATAGGTAACAAAACCCTATGAAATATGTTTTTTTATAGTTAATTAAGTGTAAAACTATAAAATATGATGAAAACTAAAGTATTTC
>CACJEH010000034.1:0-4414 GCA_902592365.1 uncultured Alphaproteobacteria bacterium | reverse complement strand
CTTTAATGATACCTATTATCAAAGGGTGGTTGACTGAAAGATCACTAGAGATTACATCAAATGCTATTCAAATTCATGGTGGCATGGGTTTTATTGAAGAAACAGGAATCGCACAACATTATAGAGATGCTAGAATTCTCCCTATATACGAGGGCACCACTGCAATTCAAGCAAATGATTTAGTTTTTAGGAAGACGCTTCGAGACAATGGTAAAAGCATATTAGAATTAATTGATGAAATTAAAACTGATACAGAAGCATCTGCGAGTTCAGATCGATTACAAGAATTATGTAAAAAAATGGATAGTTCAATTGACTCTGCAAAAAAAGTTGTTGAGCACATTGTTTCTACATCTAACAATAAAAAAAGACCTGCTGTATCGAGTGTAAATTATTTAATGATGTTAGGTTATATTTTTGGAGGTTGGATGATGATTAAAACTGCCAAAAAAGCACTTGAATTAAAAGATAAAGGTGAAATTGATAATGAATTTCTGGACGCAAAAATAGCTACATCAAGCATTTATGTATCAAGTATTTTGCCAAAAATTGATAGTTTAGCTTCCATAATTTTACATGGTGATGAGGATGTTTTAGCTATGAAGCATCAATGGTTGTAATTTGGAAAAATTTAAAAATAAATTAAGTAATTTTTTTAGTTGGCTATCAAAGGCAGAATTAGTTGAGTTAGACTCAGTGGATACTAGCGAAGATCCAATCAGACCAGATATTGACAATGAATTTCGCACCTCGTATGGCCGCAAGATTTATGGATTAAAATCTAATGAAGATGTTGAAGGGTTTATTTGTCTTGCATTCTGTAACGATGTACCACAAACAATGAAAGAATTAGACTTAATGAGCAAAAATGCTTTTCATGAAAAAAACGCAAACATTGCTGTAGCCTATACTGTTTGGTCAAGAAAAAGAGGAGCAGGTAAACAAACTATTTTTACAACAAAAAAGCTTGTTAAAGATGAAATGAAAAATATAGATCGCTTTATCACACTTTCTCCTTTGACACCTATTGCAACACATTTTCATATAAAGCATGGTGCTAAATTAGTAAATATAAATGCAACTTCGCAAAACTTTGAATACGACTTTAATTAGGTCCCAGAGTAAATAGGTCCACCCCCACCCTCAGGAGTTACCCACTCAATATTTTGAGAAGGTTCTTTAATATCGCATGTCTTACAATGAATACAATTTTGAGAATTAATTTTTAAAATTTTTTTTTGGAGGTCATTATCAAATTCAACTTCATACACGCCTGCGGGGCAATACCTTTGGGCAGGTTCGTCGTATTTTTCAATAGTAAAATTAGTTGAAAGATCTTTATCATTAAGTAACAAATGGTTAGGTTGATCATCTGCGTGATTAGTTCCTGATAGATAAACTGAACTAGGTTTATCAAAAGTAATAACACCATCATATTTAGGATAGGTAATTTTTTTTGCTTTTTTAGCTGGGATCAAAGATTCATGATCAGCGTGCTTATGTTGAAGGGTAAAAGGAAGTTTACCTCCAAATATTTTTTGATCTAATCCAGTAAAAATCATTGCAGGTATCAGGCCCCATTGAAAACTGGGCTTTACATTTCTTGCTTTGTATAATTCCTCATATACCCATGAGTTTTTGAATTTTGACTCATACTCTGACAGTTCTTTATTACTATTTATGTGATCATTGATGACTTCTGCAGCAATTATTCCACTTTTCATTGCGGTATGTGATCCTTTAATTTTTGGCATATTTAGAGTGCCTGCATCACATCCTATCAATAACGCCCCAGGCATATGCATTTGTGGAAGACTCTGCAATCCTCCCTCTATTAGAGCTCTTGCTCCATAAGAAATTCTTTTACCACCATCTAATAATTTTTTGATATCAGGGTGAGTTTTAAACTGTTGAAATTCGTCATATGGAGAAAGGTATGGATTCTTATAATCCAAACCGATTACGTAACCTAAGTATATTTGATTATTTTCAGCGTGATAACAAAAACTACCTCCATATGTATCACTTTCAAGAGGCCATCCAACACTGTGTGAAACTTTACCAATTTGATGATTTTCAGAACTGATCTCCCAAATTTCTTTAAAGCCTATACCGTATTGTTGAGGAGATTTGTTGTTAAAATCTAAATTAAATTTTTTAAGGACCTCTTTTCCCAGGTGACCTCTACAACCCTCTGATAAAACTGTAACTTTACCTTTAATATTAATCCCAGGTTCATAATTATCTTTAGGTTTAAAATTTTTGTCTAAACCCATATCACCTGTTTGAACACCAATAACCTTTTGATCGTTATCATAAAGTAATTTACTAGCTGCAAATCCTGGAAAGATCTCTACTCCTAAGTTTTCGGCAAATTCACCTAACCATTTGCAAAGATTAGATAAGCTAATAATGTAGTTTCCATGATTTTTTAAAACATTTGGTAAAAAAAAGTTTGGCACCTTCATACTTTTAGTTTTTGTATAAAATAAAAAATCTTCTGATGTTACTGATGTATTAATTGGACTATTAAGTTCTTTCCAATTTGGAATGAGTTCATCTAAAGCCTTAGTTTCAAAAACATTACCACTTAAAATATGAGCACCGACTTCAGATGCTTTTTCTAGTACACAAATAGACAAATTCGTATCGAGTTGTTTTAGTTTAATTGCTGTTGATAAACCAGCTGGACCAGCTCCAACTATTACTACATCGTAATTTAATTCTTCTCTCTGCACTTCGCTCATAATATTAATTATATATTAAATTTTACGTTTCTATCTGATTAAGTAGATCTAACTCTTTAATAATTTCAGGTATTGCTTGAAATAAATCAGAAGAAAGTCCGTAGTCAGCTATATTAAATATCGGTGCCTCTAAATCCTTATTAATAGCGACTATGACTTTACTTTCTTTCATACCCGCTAAATGCTGTATTGCACCGGATATACCTACGGCAATATAAAGCTCAGGAGCAACCATTTTACCAGTTTGACCAACTTGATATTCATTGCCGATGTATCCTGAGTCAACAGCAGCCCTCGAAGCTCCAACAGCAGCATTAAGTTTATCAGCTAAATCATATAATAATTTAAAATTATCAGAGTTTTCAAGTCCTCTACCACCAGATACAACTACCCGAGCATTACCCAATTCAGGTCTGTCACTCTTTGATACTTCTCTACTTACAAATGTTGTTTTAACCTCTGAGTCGATGAAAGAAATATTTTCTACAGCAGCATCACCCCCTGTTTCTTCACATTTTTCAAAAGAAGTGGGTCTGACAGTCATTAAATTAATTTTTTGATCAGTCTGGACATAAGAAATAGCGTTTCCCGCATAAATAGGTCTGATAAAAGTATCTTGGGACTCTATACCTATGATATCGCTTATTTGTGTGACATCTAACAGAGCAGATACTCTAGGTAGCAGATTTTTTCCAAATGTACTAGAAGGTGCTAAAATGTGTGAATAGTTCTCAGCTAAATTAGAAATTATAGGAGATGATAATTCTGGTATTTGATTTTCTAATTTATCATGATCACAAATAATTACTTTTTTAACTAACTGTATTGATTTTGAACTTTTAGCAAGATCTTCAATTTTATTACCTAAAATTAAAAGATGAATATCTTCGCTTAATTTTTCGGCAGCACTAATAGTATTAAGAGTTGATGATTTTAAGTTTTTGTTATCATGTTCCGCTACTACAAGTACAGACATTTAAATTACTTTTGCCTCGTATTTTAGTTTTTGAACCAATTCTTTAACATCATTGACCATAATCCCTGCTTTTCTTTTTGGAGGCTCAATTACTTTTAAAGTTTTAATTTTTGATGATGTATCAATTCCAAGAGTGTCAATATCAATTGTCTCAAGAGGTTTTTTTTTAGCCTTCATTATATTTGGAAGAGAGGCAAACCTTGGTGTGTTTAATCTTAAATCACATGTTAAAACAGCTGGAAGTGAAGTTTCTAGGTTTTCAATACCTTCATCTATCTCCCTTGATATAAAAACTTTATTATTTTCAATTTTTAAATTTGAAATAAAACATCCTTGTGGCCAATTTAATAATGCAGATAAAATCTGACCTGTTTGATTTGAATCATCATCTATAGCTTGTTTACCCATTAAAACGAGATCTGGTTTTTCTTTATCAATTATTATTTTTAGTGTTTTAGCAACTGCTAATGGCTCTAATGTGTTTTGACTTTTGACCAATATAGACCTATCAATTCCCATAGCCATGGATGTTCTTAAAACATCTTGAGATTTATCATCTCCAATAGATACAGATATTATCTCATTCGCAAGACCCTGTTCCTTAAGCTTTACTGCCTCTTCAATGGCATTTTCATCTGGTGGATTAACAGACATTTTAACATTTTGTGTTTCTACTCCACTATTGTCGCTT
>CACJEH010000033.1:0-4654 GCA_902592365.1 uncultured Alphaproteobacteria bacterium | reverse complement strand
AATTGATGAATCTGGAGGAATTTCAATTAAAAAAATCTCAAAATGATTCCGATAACCAAATAAATATAGATATTATCAATAGTCCAAGCAAAGCAACCAGTATTGAGCAAATAGAGGATTTTTTAAAAAATGAATTATTAAAGTTAAATATTAATCAACCAATCAATCTTGTTGAAGGTGATAAAAATTCGAAGATTTTATTTTTTTACGGTAAATGTGACATTACTGATGAAAAGATAATAGATAAAGCAAGTGGTGAGTTATTCGATAAAATGCTTTCCTCCATAAAATTAGATAGGAAACAAATAAGCTTAGTGTCTTATATACCAAGGGGACTTAGTGAGTTTGATAATAACCACAAAATGAATTCAATTTTACAACTTATCAATTATCGGTTGATTGAATTGATTAACCCAAAATATTTAATAATTATGTCAAATTATTGCATCAAAATGTTATTGGCTGCAGACTTGTCTTCCATGTCTCTTCGTGGAAAATGGTTTGATTTCAACACACCCAATGACGTGGTACCTAAAAAATGCCGTGTGCTTTATGAGCCGTCTTTATTAATAAATAATCCAGAACTTAAGAAAGATGCTTGGGAAGATTTAAAAGAAATTAAAAAGCAGCTTGGTGGATAGAATGAAAATTATTTTTTTATTAATTGTAACGTTTTTTTACTCACAGAGTATCTTTGCTCTTAGCTCTAAAGATATTGGCCTTTACAAAAGTATTTTTAATGATTACAGAAATGGAAATTTTGATAAAGGTGATAAAGACATAGCAAAACTAGATGATTTAATTCTTATGGGTCATGTACAAGCTTTAAAACTTCTTCATCCAACAGCACATCGCTCTAGTTTTTTAGAGCTCCGAGATTGGTTGAGTGAATATAGTGATCATTACGAAGCTAGAAGGATTTATAAATTGGGAGTAAGAAGGATGCCAAATGGGGCAAAAAAACCAAAAAAAAATTCATACCCACTTTTTGATGAGATCTTTCAAAAAGATAAGTTACAAGAAACCGTCTCCACTAAATCAAATAAAATATTTTCAAATAAAAATTACTCAAAAAAAATTAGTATTTATAATACTGTAAGATCAAGAGTTGGAAGAGGATGGCCTACTGGAGCATTAGAGTATTTAAACCACCATATAAAATATTTTAATCAAAAAGAAAAATCTTTTCTACTTTCCAAAATTGCCAATGGCTACTACCTTGCGGATTTAGATGATAAGGCTATAAATGTTTTAAATGATGAAGCTTTCTTGAGTCAACCGTACGATGAGGGCTTATGGATCAAAGGTCTCTCATATTATAGAAAAGGAAAATACCAAAAAGCCTCGAGACAATTTTTAATACTCTCAAAAATTTCAGATAACAAATGGTTAAGGGATGCTGGTTCTTATTGGTCATTTTTATCCTCAACAAAAGACGCTAATGATGAAATTACTTTCAAAGCATCTTTAGAGGCTCTAAATAAATCTTGCAAACCAAGTTTTAATATATACTCAATTTTATCTTGTAGAATTTTAGATAAAACCATTCAAGACTTTGAATTTAATACCTCATTAATGAGCTCAGATCTTGAGTCATTTTTAAATACCAAATTAGGTGAGAGAATTCAGGCATTAATTGAAATCGATGAACTTCCAATTGCAGAGATAGAATTAAATAGACTTCAAAACATTACAAATGAGAGGTTTAAAAGACTCATACTAAATTTTTCTATTAAAAATGATCTCAGTTCCTTGCAAATTAAAACAGCAAAATACTTGTTTAAAGATGATGCCCCGATAGATTTTTTATATCCAACTCCAAAATGGATTCAAGGTTACAATTTCAACAGTATTGACCCAACTATTATTATTAGCATGATTAGACAAGAGTCGCAGTTTAGTGCTTTCGCAAAAAGTGGTAAAAGTGCATATGGATTGATGCAAATTCTTCCATCAACGGCTCGTATGGTAAATAAAAAATATAAATTTAAGTCTAATCCGAGAATATTATATGATCCTGACATTAATGTTGAGACAGGTAGCCTTTACCTTCAAAATTTATTATCTATAGATTATATTAATGGAGATTTATTAAAGGCTTTAATCTCATATAATGCAGGGCCAGGAAATCTTTCAAAATGGATGAAGAAAACTACATTTAACGATGATAGTTTTCTTTTAATTGAGTCTATACCTTCAAGAGAAACACGAATGTTTGTTGAGAGAGTTCTAACTAATCTTGTTATTTATGAATTAATAAATCATAATTCATTCAATTATGCTGATGAACTTATAGCCACTAATACTATCTTGATTAATGATTGATGAAAAAATAACATTTAAACAGATAAATATTGCCGTAATCACTTTGTCGGATACAAGAAAAGAAAGTGATGATAAATCAGGTAATACATTAAAAGAACTAATACAAAAAAAAGGACATTCTGTTTCCCATTATCAGATTATTGAAGATGAACCTAAACTCTTTATTCCTATTATTCAGAAATTAACAGCATCTATCGAACACGATGTAATAATTACTTCAGGCGGGACTGGTCTGACGGGAAGAGATAATACTATTGATGCCTTAAAAAAAATATCTCAAGTTGAAATTCCGGGATTTGGTGAATTGTTTAGACAATTAAGCTATAAAAAAATTGGAACCTCAACTATACAATCTCGAGCAAGTGCATTTTTATTAAATCAAACTTACATCTTTTGTTTACCTGGATCTACTTCTGCTGTCAGAGATGCTTGGAATGATATTCTTTTTCATCAATTAGACATAAGACACAAGCCATGTAATTTTGTCGAACTAATACCTAGACTTGATGAGTGAATATGTTGTTGGAGTCGACGAGGTTGGCAGGGGATCTCTTGTTGGAAGTGCAATAATTTGTGCTTTTAGATCACAAAATTCCTTATTTGATAAACTTCCATTTAGTGTCTCTGACTCAAAAAAAATAAATAAAAAAAAAAGAGAGGAAATATATGAATATTTCAGATCAAATAAAGGTTTTGAATATAATTATCAAATTATTTTTGGAAAAAAAAAATTTATTGAAAGGTTTAATATTCACAATGTAGTTTTGCAAAGCATGAAACAATCGATAATTTTGTTGTCTAAAAAATCAGATACGATCATCATAGATGGAAAATTTATTCCAAGCGAAATGAAAGGTTATAAGGTGAAGTCTTTAATTAAAGCAGATGATAAAATTAATCAGGTTTCAGCGGCTTCAATTATTGCAAAAGTCTTCAGAGACAAATTACTTTTGAAGCTCCACTCATTAGATGGTAATTATCAATGGAATAAAAATGCTGGGTACGGTACAAAGTCTCACTTAAGCGCTATTTATACACATGGGGTCAGTAAATATCACAGGACCACTTATCAACCTATAAGTGAACTTATCAAAAAGTTATCTACTTAGTTATCAACAGTAGATTAAGTTTTTTTTACACAAGATTCTTTATAAACATTAAGATTCATATGTGTTGAAATCAAATAACCTGTATTTAGGTGATTGTCTTGATCTATTGGCTAAAATTGAAGATCAGACAATTGATTTAGTTTTCTTAGACCCTCCTTATAATTTACAATTGAACAAAGTCTTAACTAGACCAAATCATTCCATTGTCAATGGTGTCAATCAGGATTGGGACAAATTTGATAGTTACTGGAGTTATGATGATTTTACCTTTTCTTATTTAACTGAGTGTAAAAGGGTTCTTAAACCCGATGGGGGGTTATGGATTATTGGTTCATATCACAATATTTTTAGAATTGGAAAAATTCTCCAAGATTTAAACTTTTGGATTTTAAATGATGTGATTTGGGCCAAATCTAACCCTTTACCAAATTTTAGGGCAACAAGACTTACTAATGCACATGAAACTCTTATTTGGTGTTCAAAAAAACCTAAATCTAAGTATCAATTTAATTATCATACTTTAAAGGTTGCAAATGAAGACAGACAAGAAAGAAGCATTTGGAACTTTCCAATTTGTTCAGGTAAAGAAAGGCTTAAAAACCATAAAAAACAAACAGCTCACCCAACTCAAAAACCGTTAGCTTTGATGAAAAAAATTATTATTCAGTCATCGATACAAGGAGATTTAGTACTAGAACCCTTTGCAGGCACAGCAAGTTTCTGTGCTGAAGCAAAATATTTGGGCAGAAATTACATAGGTTTTGAAAAAGATGAAGGTTATTTTAATTTAGCTATTAAAAGATTAAAAAAAATTAAATCTTTAAAAAATGATTTATTAGAGATTAATGAAAAAGATAAACCAACACAAAAAATACCCTTTGCAAGTTTAATTGACAATGGTCATTTAAAGCCAGGTGCTAGTCTCTATAACAATAAGAAAAGCTATGAAGCTACAATTTTACCAGATGGGAGTATTTCATATAAAAATGAGAGAGGATCAATTCATAAAATTGCAGCAAAAGTAAATAAGACATCGAGTTTCAATGGATGGGATTATTGGCATTATGAGGATAAAAAAAAGAATTTAATATGTATCGATGAAATTAGAAAGAAGATGAGGAATTAATTTAATATTCTTTTAAAGAGTGTTGGTAATGCAAGCTGGTTAGTTTTTGATTTTTCTATCCATACAGAATTGTTAATTTTTAATTTTTTAAGAT
>CACJEH010000032.1:0-4768 GCA_902592365.1 uncultured Alphaproteobacteria bacterium | reverse complement strand
ATCTCCTCAGAAAAAGATATTGAGATTGCTAAGATTAGCAAGAAAGACTTTGTTGAGATGGAAAAAAGTTTACAAGAAACTAAACTTATCCAAGAAATTGAGAAAAGAAGAAAAGAACAAAATGAGTTTAAACAACAAACTTCTATCGAGATTAAACAGAAAGATATTGAGACAGAAAAAACTATTCTTGAATTGGAAAGAGATGTTGAATTCAGTCGCCTAGAAAAACAAAGATCAGTTGATATTAAACTTGCTGAGGAAAAAGCTCAAACAGCAAAAGAAGAGGCTAGAAAAAGATATGAGTCTGAAGAGGCTTATATTATGGCTGAGGAGCAAATTAAAAATGCAAAAACTGCTCAACAGAAAAATGTTGATGCGTTCAAAATTGCTGCTGAGCAAGAGACAAGAGTCTTAGATATTGAAAAGGCAAAAAGAATAGAAATTGAAGAAAAGCAAAAACAAATGGAAGTCCTAGAAAAATCTAAGTCAGTCTTAAAAACTAAAATGGAAGAAGAAAATGCTCGCGCTAAGGCTGTAGAAGCTGAAGAAAAAGTCAACACCATTAGAGATGTTGAACAAGCTGAGAAGACAAAAGCTCTTGGAGTAATAGACGCTAGTAAAAATGCTGAGAGAGAAAAGTTAGCATCGATGGCTGCGAAAATTAGATATGAAATTGAAGCAGCTGGCAAAAAAGCCCTAAATGAAGCGGAAAATGCTAGAAGTGATGCAAGTAGAAGAAGTGCACTTAGACAGAAACTCGCTGAAAAAATTGAGGGTATTATTAGAGAATGGGTTAGACCAATGCAAAACATTGACTCAATTAAAGTTGTCGATGTAAATGGATTACCTGGATTTAGTCAAGGAGGAGGAGCTGAAGGAAGTGGTAACGCTGATAACCCCTCTGCGTCCTCAGGTGGATATTCCAAAAAAGGATCTTTAGCAGATAATGTTGTGAATTCTGCTCTTCGATATAGAGCACAACAGCCGTTCTTAGATAGTCTTTTAAAAGAAATTGGTATGTCGCCCGGTGAGGCAAGTAATATCAGGAATATTTTAGGTGACTACGATGATCCTAAGAAGGACAAGCATATGAGATTTGATGAGCAAGCCACAAAGACACCCAGGAAAAAGAAATAGGTATAAAACATGAGTATAGATGTAAAATCCTGGGCAAAAAAATATAAAGAGCTTACTGAAAAAGATGAGACCATAAAAGCGATGGCTAAATATTATACTTGTTCATTTCTTTTCGACATGGGTAGTGTGAAAGTAATTATCGAGATGCATGATGGAAAGGTAAAAAATATTAATACCAACCCTGGAGGTTTAGATCCATATGACTTTGCATTAAGGGCATCAGAGCAAACATGGAGAGAGTTTGCAAAGCCTGTTCCAAAACCTATGTTTCATGGTATCTATGCAGCCTCATTTAGAGAAGACCTTAAAATCGAGGGCAATCATTTAGTCTTAATGCAAAATCTTAGAAACTTTACTGTTCAATTTGAATTGCTAAGACAATCAGGAGTCCCAGTATGATCAAGAGAATTGAAAGGAAAAATTTATGGCAGTAAAACATCATGACCCAATAGGTAGATACGTTACCATCGAGGTAGATGGTCAACAGTATAAAGTCTTTTATCTTTCAAATGGAAAAGGCACTCCATTAGTATGTCAGCATACTGCTGGATGCCACAATCATCAGTGGAGAGGATTGCTGGAAGATGAAGAAATTACTCAAAATTATCAAGTTATCGCTTACGACCTTCCAAGACATGGTAAATCAGATCCACCTCATAATACAGAATGGTGGAAAGAGGAGTACAAATTAACAGCAGAGCATTACTGTAATTTTATTGTAGAACTTTGTAAGGCCTTAGACCTTGAAAACCCTATATTTATGGGTTCTTCTTTTGGAGGAAACGTGGCTCTTCAATTAGCTCTGAAGTATCCTAATAAATTTAAAGCTGTCATTCCTGTCGAGGCTGCGCATTATTCCCCTGGCTTTTATATTGATTGGTGGAGGCATCCTCATGCCAATGCAGCTCAAGTGTGTGGTAGTGGTGTTTGGGATTTAATGGCCCCACAATCTCCAGATATGGATAGATGGTTAACTTGGCATTATTACACTCAAGGATCAGAGGCTTTTAAAGGAGACCTTCATTTTTATTCAGTTGATCATGATTTAAGAGATGAGCTTCAAAATATCGATGGTCACAAGTGCCCTGTTATCATGCTGACTGGTACTTATGACTACCTAACCCCTCCCGAAGCAACAGAAGATACTGCCAGACAAATAAAAGGAGGAGTTTATATTGAAATGAGAGATATTGGTCATTTCCCGATGAGTGAAAACCATGAAGTCTTTAGAGTATATTTATTAGAGGCACTCAGAATTATTAAGGAAAAGACTGATTACAACTCTTAATTCAAGTTTGAGTTATGGTCGCTAATCTTTATTGGTTTTTTTTCTTTCTTGTCCTATATATAAGCTTTTGTCTTTTTTGGGGAGCTAGAACTCTTAGAAAAAATAAAACCCCTGAGGCTTACTATTTAGCAGATAGAAGTGTATCTCCTTGGGTATTCTTTTTCTCTGCAACAGTAACTACATTTGCAGGCATAACTATCATTTCTTTTCCATCATTAATTTATGCAGATGGATACTCTTTTCTAGCTACTGCTGCAATTGTAATAACAATTCCTCTCGGAAGTATACTATTTTTTAAAAGGCAGTGGATGCTAAGTAGAAAATTTAATTTTATCACTCCAGGAGAGATGTATTATAAATATTATCAAAGTAATACTCTTAGAATTGTAGTACTAATAATCGGATTATTTTTTGCTGTTCCATTTCTTGGTATAATTATTGGATCAACAGGTAATGTTGTAGAGTTTATTAGCGGAGGTGAAATAACTAGAGACTCTGCAATGTGGGCACTAACTGCTGTTGTCTTATTTTATATAGTATCTGGTGGATTTAAACCCATGGTGAGTGTAAGCGTTGTTCAATCATGGTTATTTTTTGTTTTTTTCTTAGCACTTGGTGTTGGTGTATTTAATTACTTAGGAGGTTTAAGTTTTTTTGAAGACCTATCTATGGCGAATAGCTTTATATCTTTCGGAGCTTGGGGAACTACTGGAGGTTACGGAGGCGGTGATATTTCAGGATATTTCAACGTTCCTGGTGTAATTCAGTGGGTTGCAGGTATTGGAAAAAACAACCCATTAGGAGGACCTTGGACAGCAGTTATGATTTTATCCTTTACTCTCTCTTATATGGGTATTGTGCTTTCTCCTACATTTTCGATGTGGAGCTATTCAGTAAAATCACCGAGGTCATTTTATTTTTATCAAGTTTGGGGTTCAGGTGCTGTTGTTGGAATATTTTTATTTATATTCGCCCCTTTACTAGGTGTAGGAGCACATCTTCTTGGAGCTAATAGTATTGTTAATTCAAATGGTTTTGCCATTAACCAAATATTCCCTGAGCTAAGTCTACAAAATATATCATCTTTAATTTATGTGTTTGTTGAAAGTTTCAGTAATCTCTCACCAATCATTGTTGGATTTTTAGCAATATCCATAATTGCTGCTCTTCAATCTACATTATCTGCTTTTTTAATGACCTCAGGCAGCATGGTGGCAAGAGATCTTTATAGACCATATATCGATAGTAACCCTACATGGAAAAGGGAGTTATTAGTTGCTAGGTTAGCGATGTTGTTATTAAGCCTAGCGGCACTGTATCTTGCAACTTTTTTTGAAACTTCTCTAATACTACTTGGTGGATTAGCAATCGCTTTTGGTTTCCAATTGTTTCCTGTTTTACTTGGAATGCTTTGGTTTAAATGGATCACAAGAGGTGGGGCAATTCTTGGACTCATCACCGGATTAGGTTTTGTAACTTTAGCTGAAACTTTTGGTCATAAGCTAACAGGAAATTCTCTTCCTTGGGGGCGATGGCCACTAACAATCTACTCTGGGTTATGGGGTTTATTCTTTAATGTGATTGTATGTTTTATATCCTCTATATTTGCAAGTAATGATACAGATAAAGAACATCGAGCGTCATTTCATAATTTTTTAAATGAACATATGGGTATTCACCCATCAAGAAAAAAAATAAAATCTCTTGCTTATGTCTTCTTTTTAATTTGGGCATTCTTTTCTATCGGCCCAGGATTAATTTTCGGAAACTTAATATTTGGTAGTGCGGATCAAAGTTATGATAATTGGGTGATGGGAGTCCCTTCACTATGGGCTTACCAAATAATTTGGTGGGTAGCGGGTATATTTCTAATTTGGTTTTTAGCCAATAAGATGGACTTATCGACTTTGCCAAAAAAACCCATACTAAATGGTGATGAACATTTGGCACCTGACGATGTTGAGGAGCAAGGAAACTATATTGACAGAATGGGAGGAGGGTATGGTTGGCCACTTATATTAATAGGTATGGCTGTGGCAACTGTAATACTTTCCGTTTATGCATTATGATGATAAAGTACTTAAAACTGAGGAGGAATAAGAATTTTTCGTATTGTGTTTCATTATTTGGAACAAAAAACTGTGCGAAAGGTTAACTATATCTAAAATAGAATTATGTCTGATTACAGCTATAAGCACCCGTCAAACGTCCAATTAAATAAAGGGCATAAACACACTGATGATTTTATTACCAAAAAATACATATTGAAAATGTTGAGAGATCCTCAAAAATTAAAATCTCTAATTGAAGAGCATAGAGCAACTCCAATTGGAAGGGCTGCTA
>CACJEH010000031.1:0-4820 GCA_902592365.1 uncultured Alphaproteobacteria bacterium | reverse complement strand
AATCTCAAAATACAGAAACCTTTTTTGTTAGAGGCCTGCCAAATTTAATTAAGAATAATTTAGAAACAGACTTAGACAGCATAAATGAGCTTTTGAGTGATATTGAAACAGGTAAAATGGCAAACAAAATGATTAAGGCCTTGAAAAAATCAAAAGGAGTGCAAATATTTATCGGAAGTAATACAAATTTTTTTAAAAATACAAACTTATCTATGATTTTATCAAATTATAAAACTAAAAATGGACTCACTGGTGCTATTGGTGTCATAGGACCAAAAAGAATTGATTATCAACGAATTGTTCCTATTGTGAGCTATATGTCTGAAACAATATCAAAAAAATAAAGGAATTATTATGGAAGAAGAAAAAAAATACGAAGATCAAGCTAAACAACAAGAAGAAGATGTTACAGAAAATCAAGAAACCACTGAGACTGATGTAGATGAAAATTCAGATACAAATGAAGATGAAATCCAAAAACTCAAACAGGAAATTGAGAGTTTAAAAGACCAAAGGTTAAGAGCTGTTGCTGAACTAGAAAACTTTAGAAAAAGGGCAGAAAAAGATCAATCAGACGCCCTTAAATATGGTATAGCTAATTTTGCAAAAGAAATCATTAATATCGGTGACAATATCGAGAGAGCAAAATCAAGTATTTCAGAGGAAGTGAGATCTAATGAAAGTATTAAGTCTGTTGTTGATGGTTTAGATCTTATTGCACAATCTACTATGGCCACTTTCGAAAAAATTGGCATCAAAAAAATTGAAAGTATAAACCAAAAATTTGACCATAATTTACACCAAGCTATGATGGAAATTGAAAAAAATGACTGTGAGCCCGGAACTATTGTTCAAGAATTAATTCCAGGCTACACTTTGCATGATAGGTTACTAAGACCAGCAATGGTAGGGGTATCAAAAAAATCTCAAGAAAATCAAGACGATAAAGCCATCAAAGAAGAAGAGAAATCCGAAAAGTAAGAAAATTCAATAGTTTTAATGCTCTTGAATTAAGTAAGTATCAACCCATATAAATATAATATTATTTAATTTTAAACTAGGAAAAACAATATGGCTAAAGTAATTGGAATTGATTTAGGTACCACAAACTCTTGTGTGGCAATAATGGATGGAAAGAATCCAAAGGTAATAGAGAATTCGGAAGGTGCTAGAACAACACCTTCTGTTGTAGCTTTTACTGAAAGCGAAAAACTAATTGGTCAATCTGCAAAAAGACAAGCCGTCACCAATCCTGAAAATACACTTTATGCAGTAAAAAGATTTATTGGGAGAAGCTTTGAAGATGACACTGTGCAAAAGGATGTAGGCTTATCCCCATTTAAAATTATTAAAGGTAACAACGGTGATGCATGGGTTGAAGCTCAGGGTGAAAAATATAGCCCCAGTCAAATCTCTGCTTTTATTCTTCAAAAAATGAAAGAGACAGCTGAGTCTTATACAGGAGAAACTATTACACAAGCAGTGATAACTGTCCCTGCTTATTTCAATGATGCACAAAGGCAAGCAACTAAAGATGCTGGCAAAATTGCCGGCTTAGAAGTTTTAAGAATTATTAACGAACCAACCGCTGCTTCATTAGCATATGGACTAGATAAAAAACAATCAGGCACTGTAGTTGTTTACGATTTAGGCGGTGGTACATTTGATGTATCAATTTTAGAAGTGGGCGATGGTGTATTCGAAGTTAAGTCTACAAATGGTGACACACACTTGGGTGGCGAAGACTTTGATTTAAGAATAATTGATTTTTTAGCTAGTGAATTTAAAAAAGAGCAAGGTATAGATCTAAAAAATGACAAATTAGCACTACAACGTTTAAAAGAGGCTGCTGAAAAAGCAAAAATAGAACTGTCAAGTTCAACTCAAACTGATGTAAATTTACCTTTTATTACAGCTGATCAATCTGGGCCTAAACACTTAAATGTAAAACTTACCAGAGCTAAGCTTGAAGAGTTGGTTGACGACTTGCTTCAAAATACAATTGAACCTTGTAAAAAAGCTCTTAGTGACGCTGGCCTTTCTGCAAGCGATATAAACGATGTCATTTTAGTTGGTGGAATGACAAGAATGCCAAAAGTAACAGAAATTGTTAAAAACTTTTTTGGAAAAGACCCCAGTAAAGGCGTTAACCCTGATGAAGTTGTGGCTATGGGAGCAGCTATTCAGGCAGGTGTTTTACAAGGTGATGTAAAAGATGTCTTACTTTTAGACGTAACCCCACTTTCTTTGGGTATTGAAACACTGGGCGGAGTATTTACAAAGTTAATTGAAAGAAATACGACTGTTCCTACAAAAAAAAGCCAAGTATTCTCAACAGCAGAGGACAATCAAAATGCCGTTACTATCAGGGTCTTTCAGGGGGAAAGAGAAATGGCTGCTGATAACAAGCTTTTAGGTCAATTCGATTTAGTTGGTATACCTCCTGCTCCAAGAGGAACACCACAAATCGAGGTAACTTTCGATATTGATGCTAATGGTATTGTCAATGTATCTGCAAAAGATAAATCTACAGGAAAAGAGCAACAAATTAAAATCCAAGCATCTGGTGGTCTATCAGATGAAGAGATTGACAAAATGGTCAAAGATGCTGAAGCCAACGCTGAAACAGACAAGAAGAAAAGAGAAGAGGTTGATGTTAAGAATCAAGCCGATAGTCTTGTCTTCCAAGTGGAAAAAAATATAAAAGAGCATGGCGATAAAATTAGTCCCGAAGATAAGTCAAAAATAGAAGCAGACTTAAAAGATTTAAAAGAAGCGCTCGAAAAAAATGAGATTGAGACCATAAAACAAAAAACACAAGACCTAACTCAATCATCTATGAAAATGGGCGAAGCTATGTACAAAGATCAACAATCATCTGAGGCTCCTGGCGCAGAACAACCTAAGCAAGAAGATAACACTAGTGAAACTAAAAGCGATGATGATGTTATAGACGCAGACTACGAAGAAGTAGACGACGATAAAAAAGCAAGCGGACAGTAACTCTTAGCTTGGTTTAAAATATTATGGCTGAGGATTTTTATGACACTCTTGGTATATCCCGTGAAGCTAGTGACTCTGAAATAAAAAGTGCTTACCGAAAATTAGCAATGAAATATCATCCTGATCGAAACCAGGGTGACTCTGCTGCTGAACAAAAATTTAAGGATGTGAGTCAAGCATATGAAATTTTAAAAGATCCAAAAAAAAGACAAACTTATGATCAATTTGGCCATGCTGCTTTTGAACAAGGCGGTGGTGGAGCCGGTGGATTTGGCCAACAAGGCTTTGGCGGTTTTTCAGATATTTTTGAGGATATTTTTGGTGCATTTGGTGAGGGCGGTCAGCGCGAAAGTAGAGGGGATGATCTGCGCTACGATGTTACTATTGACCTAGAAGAGGCTTTTACTGGAAAATCACTAGAAGTAACGATACCCAAAATGATTAATTGCCCTGAACAGCATAGTTATAAAAGTTGTTCTACTTGCCAAGGTTACGGAAAAGTTAGGACTCAGAGCGGGTTTTTTTCTATGGAGAGGACCTGTGGTAGATGTGGTGGAACTGGGCAAGAAATGAAGGGCCGATGCTCAAAATGCAGTAACACTGGACGAATTAAACAAAATAAAAAAATTCAGATCAAAATACCTGCTGGAGTTGAAACAGGTAACAGGATTAGAATGAGCGGAGAAGGAGAGGCTGGAGAAAGAGGCGGTTCTTATGGAGACCTTTACGTTTTTATAAATATAAATAACCACAAACTTTTCCAGAGAGAACGAGATAACATTATTTGTGATGTTGCTATACCTTTTACTACGGCAACTTTGGGCGGAAATATAGAAGTTCCTACTATAGAAAAAAAAATGGTTAATGTTTCCATACCAAAAGGAATGCAGTCAGGTCATAAACTCAGAATCAAAGGCAAGGGAATGAGCATTCTGAGAACAAACAAAAGAGGTGATATGATTGTTAAAGTACATGCTGAAACACCAGTAAATTTATCTTCAGATCAAGAGAAACTTTTAAATCAATTTAATGAAACCCTTACTAAGAAAAACTCTAAAATGACGGAAGGGTTTTTTGATAAAGTAAAAAAAATGTTTAATTAATGAATTATTGTTTTGATTTTATCGAAACACCAATAATTAATTTTTTTGTCCTAGATAGTTTAGAGGGAGTTCACTTTCTTATAAAACATAATGATAAAAGAATTAAAAACATACTTAATTTATATAACCCAACTAAAGGTTTAAAATTAAAAAAAGCAAAAATATTAATAAACAATTTATTGAAAGGTAAAATTTCTAAACAAAAAAATATAAAAATAAAATTCCTCGATGGAACTACGCTACAAAAAAAAGTTTGGACAGAAATTACTAAAATTCCTTATGGTCAAACAATTTCCTACAGCGAGCTTGCTAAAAAAATAAAGAGACCAGATGCAGTAAGAGCCATTGCTTCAGCGGTTGGTAAAAATCCTGTTGGATTATTGGTTCCTTGTCACAGAGTAGTAAAAAAAAATGGAGATTTCGGAAGATATATGTGGGGTGATAAAATTAAGAGAAAAATACTAGATATAGAGGGTAGAGGAACGGCTGACTCGACATATAGAGGAGGAAAGTGAGATACCGAATCAGCCCCCGCATGAATGCTAACTGAACACTAATAAATATTTTGATATAGTCAAAGTTGTTCAAGTATTAAATATCCAAAAATGAGTTTAAAATCGATTTTATCCTACAGTTTTCAGTCATTTTACCTTGCTGGGAGTTTTTTATTATTATTTGTTTTTTTGCCCACATTTTACAATTTATCAATTGGTA
>CACJEH010000030.1:0-4967 GCA_902592365.1 uncultured Alphaproteobacteria bacterium | reverse complement strand
ACTTTTGGCTTAAAAAAATAAGTTATCGTTAATTTCAAACCTTTCATTAATTCGAAAAGGGTAAAGGATTTAATGTATTTAATTAGTGTTGTCATTGTTAAATAGGTAATAGTTCAAAGTAAAATAAAAATGCTGATGTAATAACTACCCAAATCAAAGTAAAAGGTAGAAAAATTTTCCAACCAAGTCGCATAAGTTGGTCATACCTATATCTTGGAAAAGTTGCTCTAACCCATAAAAACACAAAAAGAATTAAAAATACTTTAATTACAAACCAGAATATTCCAGGTATTGCGTTTAAAGGGAATATATCTATTGGTGGGTACCAACCACCTAAAAATAGAATTACTGTTAAGGAACTCATTAAAATCATATTGGCGTATTCAGCTAAAAAAAATAAGCCAAATGATATTGATGAGTATTCGGTAAAAAAACCTGCAACTAATGTGGCTTCATCCTCAGGCAAATCAAATGGGAGTCTATTTGTTTCAGCTAATGCTGAAATTATAAATATAACAAACATAGGTAACAGTGGTATGGCAAACCACATATTCTTTTGACTCTCTACAATATCAATTAAATTTAATGAGCCGACACAAATTAAGACTGTTATGATTACAAACCCTATTGATACTTCATAAGAAATCATCTGAGCTGCTGATCTCAAGGCTCCTAAAAATGGATACTTAGAATTACTGGCCCAACCAGCAATAATGACCCCATAAACACCAAACGATGACACAGCGAACAAATATAGAATACCTATGTTTATATTTGCAATAACATAAGTAGAGCTAATTGGGATAACAGCCCAAGCTATTAAACTTAATATTAAAGTAAGCATAGGCGCAAATATAAAGAGGAACTTGTTTGAGCTAGATGGAAGTAAATTCTCCTTTGTGAGTAATTTTAAGACATCAGCAAAACTCTGTAGTATTCCAAATGGTCCAACAACGTTAGGGCCTTTTCTTAATTGAACAGCACCAAGCACTTTTCTTTCTAAGTAAACTAATAATGCAACAGAAACTAGGACAGGTACAACGAAACTAAATATTTTTAAAATACCAATTGTTAACTCAAAAGATAAACTTGTCATTATGCTGATTTCTCCAAAAGAGATGGGGTTGAGGTTATTTCCTCAACACATTTAGCCATAGTGACCGAATTTTTTGAAATCACATCTGACATATAAAAATTACTTATAGGATATTCTGCCTTACAATCTTCAAATTCAATATCTGGTGTAATTGAAGTTGAATTTTCAACAGCAATAATTTCATGATAATCAGACAGAATTGGGTGTTTGTTAAATAACTCAGATCTTAGTTGATCAAAAGTATTTGGGGTAAAATCAAAAGATAATTCATCGGATAGTTTTTTTAGTATCGACCACTCTTCTTTGGCGGATCCAATTGGATTATGGCATTTTTTTGCTTCTTGTGGTCTGCCTTCAATATTTACAAAAGTACCATTTTTCTCTGTATAAAGAGGGGTTGGCAAAACAATATCAGACCCCATCGCTCCATCATCACCATGATGGCCAAAATAAACTTTAAAACAGTTATTGAATTGCTCGTTGGTAATATGTTCTGAACCAAAAGAAAGAACCAATTCAAAATTATCTTTTTTTAAATTAGAAAACGGCTCACAAAGGTTATTAGTAGTATTGCCTATAATCAATTGGCCCACACGTGAGGCATATGGATTTAAAAAATTTAGATTATTTTTTTCTTTTGTAATAACTTTATATTTATTAGCATATGAAAAAATTGATTTTAAAGTTTTAATATTTTTAATTTTATTTAAAAACGCAGAGCCAATAATTATAAGAGGGTTTGTGGATTTTTTTAATGCTTTTATTAGATTTTCATTATTTAAACTTGATAAACTCTCTCCTAGATACTCTGTTTTATAGTTCAAAGATATATTTTCACCAATGTTAAATACTTTTGAGTCATTATTGTAAGCTTTAAATATCTTATGATTTATAATTGGTGTTTCTATTTTTGGGTTTGTTCCTAAAAGTATAATTAAATCTGAATTTTCTATATCGTTTAAAGGTGTGTTAAAACGATAACTATCTAAGCTTTCTAGGATAGCATGATTATCAGTTCGGCACTCCACATTGTCTATACCAAAATTTGACATAAATTTTTTGATTGCATATCCGGTTTCTAAATCTACGTGCTCACCAATCAAAGCTAATGGTTTTAGAGTTTTTAATTTATCTTTTAAAACTTTTAATGACTCTTCCCAATTTGATATTGATAATTTTTGGTTTTCTTTAATATAGGGTGTGTCTATTCTTTGTTGGTAGTAACCATCATAGTTAAATCGAACTTTATCTGAAATCCACTCTTCATTTATGTATTCATTTGTTCTTGGTGTAACTCTTAAAATCTCTTCCGCTCTACTATCGACTCTGATATTAGAACCAACACTATCGAAGATATCGATTGAGTCAGTGCGTTTTAGCTCCCAGGGACGTGCTTTAAATTGATAAGGCTTACTCGTAAGTGCTCCTACAGGGCATAAATCAATTACATTTCCTGAAAGCTCTGAAGTGATTGATTGTTCAAGGTAAGTGGTAATTTCTGCATTCTCGCCCCTACCTAACATACCTAATTCTGGGACTCCGGCTACTTCAGTGGCAAATCTTACACACCTAGTGCAATGGATACATCTAGTCATTATAGTGTTTACCAGAGGTCCCATATTTTTATTATCTACAGCCCTTTTATTCTCTTTATATCTGGATTTGTCGAAACCGTAGTACATGGCCTGATCCTGTAAATCGCATTCACCACCTTGATCACATATTGGGCAATCTAAAGGGTGATTAATTAATAAAAACTCCATTACACCTTTTCTACCTGCATTTACTTTTTCAGAATTGGTGATTATCGACATGCCCTCCATTAGAGGCATAGTGCAGGACGATACTAATTTTGGAGCTTTTTCTATTTCTACTAAACACATTCTACAGTTACCAGCTATAGAGAGTTTGTCGTGATAGCAAAATCTTGGAATTTCTTCACCAGCGATTTCACAGGCTTGCATCACAGTCAGATTTTTATCTACCTGAATTTCTTTTTGATTAACTTTAATATTTATTAGATCGTCACTCATGAAGCTTTTAACTTTTTATTATATTTACTTATTAACTCTGATTTAAAATTTTTAATGAGTCCTTGTATAGGCCAAGCTGCTGCATCTCCTAAAGCGCAGATAGTATGACCCTCTACTTGCTTTGTAACATTTTCTAAAAGCTCTATTTGTTCAGGAGATATCTCTCCTCTGACTAATCTCTGCATCATTCTATGCATCCAGCCTGTTCCTTCTCTACAAGGTGTACATTGACCGCAACTTTCATGTTTGTAAAAGTGAGCAAATCTCTCAATCACCTCAGCAATATCATTATTCTTGTTAACAACAATCACTCCTGCTGTACCTAAACCTGAGCCATTAGCTTTTAGATCATCAAAATTCATTAGAACTGACTCACAAATATTTTTTGGAAGCATTGGGGTACTAGAACCTCCTGGTACTATCGCCTTTAAATTATCCCATCCTCCCTCAACTCCATCACAATGCTTTTCAACTAATTCTTTAAGTGGTATTCCCATTTCCTCTTCTATTGTGCATGGCTTATTAACATTACCAGATATGCAAAAAATTTTTGTGCCTGTATTATTTTCAGCACCAATTGACTTAAACCAATCTGAGCCTCTTCTTAAAATAGTTGGAACTACTGCTATTGACTCCACATTGTTAATAGTTGTCGGCATACCATACAAACCTACACCAGCAGGAAAAGGTGGTTTTAATCTTGGTTGTCCTTTTTTTCCTTCTAAACTCTCTAAAAGAGCTGTCTCTTCTCCACATATGTAAGCTCCAGCGCCTCTATGCACATAAAGATCAAAATCAAATCCGCTACCACAAGCATTTTTTCCGATATAGCCTCGTTCATATGCCTCTTCAATTGCCTTTTCTAATTGGACATATTCGTGATGGTATTCGCCCCTGATGTATATGTAACATTTAGTGGCTTGAATTGCGTATGAAGCTATCAAGCAACCTTCTACAAGAGTATGTGGGTCATTTCTAATAATTTCTCTATCTTTGCAAGTACCAGGCTCTGACTCATCAGCATTTACAACCAAATAATGCTGTTTACCAGTATTCTTTGGCATAAATGACCATTTAAGACCTGTAGAAAATCCAGCTCCACCCCTTCCTCTTAACTGACTGGATTTAACTAATTCAATAATATCATTTTGATCTTTAGACAAAATTTCTTTTGTGTTCGACCAGGAGCCTCTTTTTAAAGCTCCCTCTATAAAGGGTTCTTGAAAACCATGAAGGTTTTGAAAAACTTTATCTTTTTCATTAAGCATTTTCTGAACTTCTCCTACCTTTTTGAGAGCCAATGACATTTGGTTTTCCCTCTTTAATATTGTCTATAATTTTTTTTGTTGACTCTTCATCTAAATCCTCAAAGAAGTCATTATTGATTTGTATCATAGGTCCATTTGAGCAAGCACCTAGACACTCTACTTCAACAACTGTAAATTTATTATCGTCACTGGTATCATTAATTTCACATTTTGTTTCTTTACAAATAGTTTTCGTAATCTTATTTGAACCTCTAAGCCAACAAGGGGAGGTTCTACAAATCTGAACAAGATTTTCTCCAACAGGTCTTGTGTTATACATTGAATAAAATGAGGCCACTTCTGTAACCCTTATTTTAGGCATATTTAAAGTTTCAGCTATTGTTTCTATACATTCGATACTTATCCAATTATTGTTTTGCTCTTGAGCCAAATAGAGAAGAGGCATAACCGCGCTTTGTTCTCTGCCTTTAGGGTATTTAGAAATTATATTTTTGATTGATCTTAGATTATCTTTAGACCAAGAAAATTTTTCGCCTGATCTAGAAAAATTATTTGATAAACCTGGATGAT
>CACJEH010000029.1:0-6214 GCA_902592365.1 uncultured Alphaproteobacteria bacterium | reverse complement strand
AGTTTATAGGTGAGTCTCGCGGCATTGGACTTATGGGTGCTTTAGAGATGGTTCAAGATAAAAAAAATAAACTACCCTTCGATGGTTCGATATCCATTGGAGAGCGTGTTGCTAATAAGTGTATTGAAAATGGTTTGATATGTAGACCTCTTGGCCCATCAATTGTGTTATGTCCACCTTTTATTACATCAGAAGAGGAGATGGGTATAATATTTGATACTCTAGAGAAAACTCTTAAAGAAGTATTTAGTGAAGTTAAATCTTTAGGACAATAGATCCCGAAGTCTTTCTATTTTCAATATCTGTGTGAGCGTCAGCAACATTATCAAGATCATATTTTGTAATTTTATCCAATTTAATTTTATCTTTTACAATCATCTCAAATAATTTATGGCTTGCAATTTCAAGCCACTCTCTATTAGCGTAAAAATGGAATAGTGTAGGTCGAGTTAAATAAAAAGAACCAAATGCTAGATCTGTCATTTGAATGTCTTTATATGGTCCAGATGATTGACCAAAGCTAACCAACATCCCATGTTTTTTTAAACATTTAAATGATTGAAACATTGTATCTTTACCAACACTGTCATAAACCACGTCAAGGCCTTTGTTATTTGTGATTTTTAATACTTCATCTAAAAAATTATTTTCAGAGTAGTTTATAACCTCGTCGAAGCCTCTTTGCTTTGCTAACTCACATTTATCTGAATTACCAGCTGTGCCTATTAATTTTGCACCAATGTCTTTTATCCATTGTCCTGCGATCAATCCTACTCCTCCAGCCGCAGCATGAAATAATACCTCATGATTACTCTGTAAATTATAACTGTCACAAACAAGATACTTTACTGTTAGTCCTTTAAGAATTGATGCGGCTGCTTGATCAAAAGACATGCTATCTGGGATAGAAACTACGAGATCCTCTGATATCATTCTATGTGTTGCGTATGCATTATTAGGTTGCGCATATGCTACGCGATCCCCTATTTTAAACTTTGTAACATTAGAGCCTATATCTTCAACCTCGCCTGCGCCTTCAGAGCCTAAAACAAGATCTTTATCAACAGGCCATGGATATAATCCTGCTCTAAAATAAATATCGATGAAATTTACTCCAATTGCTCTATTTTTAATCAAAATTTCATTCGATTTAAGTTCAGTGCGCTCAATACTTTTCCTTTGAAGAACGCTTGTATCACCGGGCTTATTTGCAACAATTGAATACATTAAAGTAGCCTATCATCTAAAAAAATGATCCAACAGTCAATTTGAAAGTCTTGAAATTCAAAATTGAAATCCCAATTTAATAGTAAGAGAAATTGCCATTTGGAATTTCTTTATTAACGCAGGTTTAAAAACTGCAATTAACAATTAACGCTTAAGGAGGTTAATTATGACTACATTTGACTTATCTCCTCTATGGAGATCATCAGTTGGTTTCGATGAGTTTGATAAACTTTTTGATACCGTCTTTTCTACGAACAATAAAGGTACTTCTTATCCACCTTATAATATCGTCAAACATGACAAAAATATTTACCAAATTACCATGGCTATCGCCGGTTTTGGTGAGGACCAAATAGATATATCCCAAGAGGGTAATCTTTTGACTGTTAAAGGTGAAATGGGTGAAGATAAAACTATGAATAAATCAGAATATCTTTATCGAGGAATTGCCAACAGAAATTTTGAGAGAAAGTTTGAGTTAGCTGATACTGTAAAAGTTATAGAGGCTGATTTAAATAATGGTCTGTTAAGTATAAATCTTGAAAGAGAAATACCTGAACATCAAAAACCTAGAAAAATAAAAGTTAATACGAATTCTAAACTTTTATCAGCTTAAATAAAAAAATAGGGCTGCTTTTTTGTAAGCAGCCCTAATATTTAATCTAATTGCGAAGCAACAAATTCCCAGTTTACTAGACTATCTAAAAAAGCTTTTAAATAATCAGGTCGTTTGTTTCTATAATCTATATAATAAGAGTGTTCCCATACGTCACATCCCAGTATTGGCTTCATTCCATCAACTAGAGGATTAGAAGCATTAGGTGACTTAGTGACCACTAATTTACCATTATCGATGGCAAGCCAAGCCCATCCAGAACCAAATTGAGTTGTTCCTGCCTGAATAAAAGCTTCTTTGAATTGATCAATCCCTCCTAGGTCTGATGTAATTCTACTCTCCAATTCAGACGGCATAGAGCCTCCCCCATTGGGTTTCATACATTGCCAAAATAAAATATGGTTCCAATGTTGACCTGCATTATTAAAAATTCCTGCCATCGATGAGTCTTTACTTGATTTTACAACTATTTCCTCAAGAGAAGAGTCTTTCATATCAGTGTCTTTAACAAGATTATTTAAATTTGTTACATATGTTTGATGATGTTTGCCATGATGGAAATCAAGAGTTTCTGATGACATATATGGAGCTAAAGCATCATTTGCATAAGGTAAGCTTGGTAATTCAAAAGTCATATTTATTTCCTTTAATTAAAATTCTTAATGCGTATTTTTTATATTATTGTGGAAACAATGACAACCTTTGAAGAAATAGGTACTTAAATATGAGGAATATAGTTAGTATTCAGTCTACTGTCTTAAATGATAAAGTTGGAAATCATGCCGCTCGATCAATCTTAAGTGACAAAGGTTATAACATTTATGAGATACCGACTGTAATTTTAACATCTCATAAAGCTGTAAAGGGCACCCTTCAAATCAATAACAACAGTTTAAATCCATGGGTAATTTTTAATAAAGTCATGAAAACATATAAATTAAGCTTAAATGATTTAACAATTATTGGCTACACACCCAACTCAAAGATTTCAAAATCGATTGGTAAAATTATTAATGTGCAAAATAGAATTGTTTTAGACCCTGTAATGGGAGATATAGGAATAGGTCTATATGTAGAAAAAGACGTTGCAAATTTTTTTAAAAAAGTAATAACAAAAGTTAAATATGTATCAGCAAATTTTTTTGAGTGGTCATACTTAAATAATAAAGATGTAAAAAACTATAGTATTAGCGAGATCATAACTGACCTCAAATCGTTTACGAGGAAGTTTAATAGCCAAGTATTAATAAGAAGCATTCCAAAAAATAAAAAAATATTAAATATTATTTGTAATAAAAGAGAGATTTTTGTCATAGAAACACCTTACATAAATTTTAAAGAAAGATTTCATGGAGCTGGCGACCAATCTACAGCTTTATATGCTCACTATATCTATAAAAAAAATACAATAAGAGAAATACTAGAAAATGTTACGAATGATATTTATGATATTTTGCTAAAAAATAAAATACGATCTAAAAAAAGAAAAAAAAGATTTAAAGCTAAGAGCTTAAATAATCTTTGATCAAGATTTCTGCTATTTGCACGGTGTTTAACGCAGCTCCCTTTCTTAAATTATCAGACACGCACCAGAAATTTAGTCCATTTGGAATAGTGGGGTCTCTTCTAATTCTGCTAACGTAAACAGGGTCTAAACCTGCAGATTCAATTGGAGTTACGTACCCTTCATCAGCACGGTAATCAATCATTTTCAGACCAGGGGATTTCTTAAAAATTTCTCTTATTTGGTCCTCATCATAAGGCTTTTCAAACTCGATGTTTACAGCTAGTGAATGAGATATAAATACTGGTACACGAACACAAGTTGCAGTTAGTTCAATGTTTTGATCAAGAATTTTTTTTGTTTCATTGTACATTTTCCACTCTTCTTTAGTTTGACCATCCTCTAAGAAAACATCTATATGCGGGATAACATTAAAAGCAATTTGTTTAGTAAATTTTTCTTTCACTACTGCTTCATTAGCATAGATTGATTTAGTTTGATTGAATAATTCATCTGCAGCCTCTTTACCTGCACCAGATACTGATTGATAAGTTGAGACGACAATTCTTTTAACTTTGAAATGATCATGCAAAGGTTTAATCGCAACTAGCATCCCCATAGTTGAGCAATTAGGATTGGAAATGATATTCTTTTTTCTAAAGTCTTTTAACGCCTCAGGATTAACCTCAGCGACTACTAATGGGACATCTGGATCTGTTCGAAAATGAGAAGTATTGTCAATTACTATACATCCTTGCTTGGCTGCTTTAGGAGCAAACTCACTTGAAACTTTCGCACCTGGTGAAAAAATAGCTATGTCAGTATCAGAAAAATCATATTCAGCTAAATCTGCTACTACGACAGACTTGTTTTCTCCGTAATCAATTGTGCTTCCTTTTGAACGAGAAGAAGCTAAAGCGATTAAATCAGAATATTGAATTTCTTTTTCATCAATAATATCTAAAACCTCTCTACCGACGTTTCCAGTTGCTCCAACAACAGCAATTTTAGGTTTTTTGGAAGAAGCCAACTTAAATTCTCTCGATAATTAAATCGCCCATTTTAGAACAGGAAACAAGAGTTTGGTCTTCATTTGTGTAAATATCTCCAGTTCTGTAACCCTCAGAGAGAATTTGTTGGACAGCGCTTTCTACTTTATTTGACATGTCTGGTTTATTGAGATTATATTTTAACATCATAGACAAACTTAAAATGGTAGCGATTGGATTTGCTTTATCTTGACCTGCAATATCAGGGGCGCTTCCATGAACAGGCTCAAAAAGTCCATGTCTTTTGCCATTTTTTTCTTCCCCCAATGATGCCGATGGTAACATTCCAAGCGAACCAGTCAGCATAGCAGCACAATCACTCAGCAGATCTCCAAAAAGATTATCTGTAACTATTACATCAAATTGTTTTGGGTTTCTAACAAGTTGCATGGCACAATTATCTGCTAACATATTTTCTAGTATAATATCTGAAAAATCTTTATGAGTTTCTTTCACAATCTCTCTCCAGAGTACACCTGTTTCCATAACGTTAGCTTTCTCAACAGATGTTACTTTATTATTTCTTTTTCTGGCTAAATCAAAAGCAACTCTAGCAATTCTATCGATTTCGTAATCGTGATAAATTTGTGTGTCGATCGCTTTCTTACCATTTGATGTGTCTTCAATTCCTCGAGGTTGACCAAAATATACACCACCAGTCAATTCTCTTACAATCATAATATCTAAATTATTTACCACTTCATTTTTTAAAGTTGAAGCTGAAACAAGAGCATCAAAAACTAAAGCAGGTCTCAGATTTGCAAAAAGTTCTAATTCTTTCCTCAAACCTAAAAGTCCAGCCTCTGGTCTTTTTGATCTTCCTACGTCATCCCACTTTGATCCACCAACTGCTCCCAATAATATAGCATCTGAATTTTTTGCTTTCTCTAAAACAGAGTTAGTTAAAGGTTCGCCATTAACATCATATGAAGCGCCTCCAACTAAATCTTTTTCATAGCTAGCATTAAGGCCTTGCTCATTTAATTTTTCAATTACTCTAATTGCTTGATCAGCAACTTCCACACCTATGCCATCTCCTGGCAAAACTAGAATTTTAGAACTCATTTAATTATCTTAAAATAACCAAGGTTTTTTATTTTTTTTATCCTCTTCGTAAGCATTTATTTTGTCTTGGTAACCAAGGGTAATGCCTATATCGTCTAATCCCTGCAAAAGTCTTTCTTTTCTGAAATCTTCAATTTCAAAATTGATTGAATGATTGCCAGCTTTAATGATTTGCTCAGGAAGGTCAATAATGAACTCAATTTGATTTTTAGCTGCTGTCATTAACTGATCAAGATTTTCAGGGCTTACAACAATCGGTAAAATTCCATTTTGAAAGCAATTATTATAGAAAATATCTGCAAAACTTGTTGAAATTACGCATCTTATTCCAAAATCTTTAAGAGACCAAGGGGCGTGCTCTCTACTTGATCCACAACCAAAATTATCACCAGCAACTAAAATTTTTGACTGATCAAAAGGAGATGTATTCAAAACAAAATCTTTAATGAGGTTTCCATCGTTATCATATCTCATCTCATAAAACAAACTTACACCAAGACCAGTTCTTTTAATTGTTTTGAGAAATTGCTTTGGGATGATCATATCAGTATCGATATTAACAATTGGTAAAGGAGCTGCGATACCTTTTAAAGAATGAAACTTATCCATTTTATCTAAAATCTCTTATATCTGAAATGTTTCCAGTAATAGCAGATGCCGCAGCAAGCTCAGGGCTCATTAAATGAGTTCTACCACCTCGGCCTTGTCTACCTTCAAAATTTCTATTAGAAGTTGATGCACACCTTTCACCTG
>CACJEH010000028.1:0-6413 GCA_902592365.1 uncultured Alphaproteobacteria bacterium | reverse complement strand
TTTACCAAAACATGCCCGTGATTTACTAGTTGTCTTGCTGAAAATACAGTTGGAGCAAACTTTAGTCTAAACACAACAGCATCTAATCTTCGCTCTAAAAGTTCAATTAGAATTTGACTAGTATCGCCTTTTTTTCTAGAAGCTGCTTGATAAATTTTTAAAAATTGTTTCTCAGTAATATCGCCATAATATTTTTTGAGCTTTTGTTTAGCTGCTAATTGAACTCCAAAATCAGAAGGTTTTCTTCTTCTTGCTTGACCATGTTGGCCAGGACCATAGGGTCTTCTATTAAAAGGACTTTTAGGTCTACCCCATAAATTTAGGCCTAGTCTTCTATCAATTTTATGTTTTGACGATAGTCTTTTTGTCATGAATTGGTGATTTATATAGATTTAGCCTTTTAAGTCAATTTATTTTGTAATAAATTTTAAAATTCCATAGGCTGTTTTTATTTGTTTTTGGTCTATTTTTGATGTTTTTAAAAAATTTCTTAAAGATATTTCTAAATTATCTCTTTTGGATGAGATTGATGTAAATTTTCTTTTTTCTAGTATTTTCATCAGAAATGATAAAAATTTTTCAATATCTTTTGAGCTTGCAGGAGAATTTTCAAAAGTTGGATTAATATTAGATAGAGATATTTGACTCAATTCATAAGCAATTAAAGCTACAGTATGAGATAAATTGAGCGAACTCTTTTTGTATGTAGGTAGAGACAATAGAAAATTAGCATGCGATATCTCCTTATTGGACAATCCATTATTTTCTTGACCAAACAAAATTGATATTTTTTTTGATTTTAGTTTAGATATTTCATTTACTTTTATTGGGGGTATGTGAAAGTCTCTTTTCCTCACTGTCGTTGCAATTAAAATATCACTACCTTTCATAGCCTCTGGTATTGATTGATATACTTTAACTTTTTTAACTAAGGATGAAAAATGCTTTGCAGATTTTATTCCCTTATCATTAGGCCAAATTTTTCTTGGGCTTACTAAGGATAAGTTCTCAAAACCAAAACACCCTATTGATCTTAGAGACATACCAACATTTTCAGATAACTGGGGTTTGTTTAATATAAATTGAATTGTTTGTTTCAAGAGGACTTAATTAATTTATAAATTAAGCTCTCTCTAAGGGCGTTATAAGACGCATCAATTATATTAGTAGAGACACCTACTGTTGTCCAAATGGATCCTTTTTGATCCTTTGTCTCTATAAGAACACGAACTATTGCATCTGTTCCTTTTTCTGAGGATAAAATTCTTACCTTAAAATCAGTTAATTCTAAATCCTCTAAAGCAGGGTAAAAGCCCATTAATGATTTTCTTAAAGCTTTGTCCAAAGCATTTACTGGACCATTTCCTACTTCTACATTCATGTATTCTTTTTTTTCAACTTCTATCCTTACAGTTGCTTCAGACTCAGTTACTAATTCTCCTTTAGCATTCCATCTTCTATCATCAATAACTTTAAATCTTTTTAATTCAAAGTACTCTGGGATACCAAAAAGAGTTTGTCTAGCTAGTATCTCAAAACTCGCAATTGCCTGATCGTAAGCGTAACCCTTGAATTCTCTCTCTTTTACTTTTTGGAGTAAAAAATCTAATTTATCTGAATGATCATCTGGGTTAATACCAACAGTATTTAAAAGAGATATGATATTAGATCGGCCAGATTGATCAGAAATTACAACTTTTCTAGTATTACCTACTATTTCTGGGTCTATATGCTCATATGTTTTAGGGTCTTTGTTAATTGCTGAAACATGCAAACCTCCTTTATGTGAAAAGGCATTTTCACCAACATAGGCTTGTTGAGTATTTGGCATACGATTTAAAATTTCATCTAAAAGCAATGAGGTTTTCTTTAAGGCTGATAATTTTTCTTTAGGAATACTAGTTTCAAATTTTGTTTTCAAAATTATTGAGGGAATAAGAGATACTAAATTAGCATTTCCACACCTTTCTCCTAATCCATTAATTGTGCCTTGAATTTGTCTCACTCCTGCTCGCACAGCAGCAAGTGAGTTGGCAACTGCATTTTCTGTATCATTATGCGCATGGATGCCTAGTTTTTCACCTGGTATATATTTTGTTACTTCTTGAACAATTGTCTCTACTTCATTTGGCAGAGTTCCACCATTAGTATCACACAATACTATCCACCTAGCTCCATTATTTAAAGCCTCAGTTAAACAATCTAATGCAAATTTAGAATCTGATTTATATCCATCAAAAAAATGCTCAGCATCATACATTGCCTCCAAACCTTTTTCATTGATATGAGCGATACTTTCACCAATCATTTTTAGGTTATCAGATTTTGAAATGCCTAAAGCCTTTTCGACCTGATATGAAGATGATTTCCCAACAATGCAAATATGTTTTACATTTGTGTTAATTAAAGTATTTAGACCTGGATCGTTTGAAACACTTGTATTAGGTCTTCTGGTCATTCCAAAAGCAACCAAACTAGAATTATTAAAATTTGTTTTAGAATTGAAAAAACTATCATCAGTTGGATTTGACCCTGGCCAACCACCCTCAATATAATCTAAACCTAATTCATCGAGAGCATTAGAGAATTTGATTTTATCATCTACAGTAAAATCAACACCGGTAGTTTGTTGACCATCTCTTAATGTAGTGTCAAAAAAATAAATTTTATTTTCTAGTTTTTCTTCCATGTTGTACCACTTATGGTGTCTTCTAAAACAATCCCTTGTTTAAATAACTCATCTCTAATTTTATCTGCTAGTTCAAAGTCTTTATTTTTTTTAGCCTCTTGTCGGCGGGATATCATATTTTCAATAAATTCTTTATCAAGTTTTAAATCTGTTTTATTAAAACTAGGATTTAATCCTAGTAAGCTTAAACCATTATTAAAATGAGCTAATAAATCATCATTATTCTTGTCTTTTTTAATGTTAGCTATTATTTGCTGTAATCTCATCAGTGCTTTTGGTGTATTTAGGTCATCTAAAAGTGCATTAACAAATTCTGAGTCTAATTCTTTGCTATTAACCTCTTTAATATGTTCTCTCCACTTGTTAATGATGTTTTCACTATAACTTATAAGATCGTTTGAAAAATCAAGTGGTTGACGATAATGAGTAGTCAGTAGTGAATATTTGAGAACAGCAGGATCGTGTTTAGATAATAAATCATTAACAATTGAGGTATTTCCTAAAGATTTTGACATTTTTTCACCCTTAAAATTTATAAATCCATTATGGAGCCAAAAGTTCGACATTTTTTTATCATGACAACATGTTGACTGAGCAATTTCATTCTCGTGATGTGGAAAAATAAGATCAATACCGCCCGCATGGATATCAATGGTTTCTCCTAGTAATTCTGAAATCATAGCTGAACACTCTATGTGCCATCCAGGTCTACCATTACCCCATGGGCTATCCCAATGAGGTTCATTTGTTTTTGATGGTTTCCAAAGGACAAAATCTTCAGGATTTTTTTTGTAATCGGCAACTTCTACTCTTGCACCTGATATTATGTCTTTTAATGAGAACTTAGAGAGAGAACCATAACCCTTAAATTTCTTTGCTTCAAATAAAACATGTCCTTCAGATACATAGGCATATTTTTTTTCAATAAGAGATGTAATCATCTCAATCATTTTTGAAATATAATCTGTGGCTTTTGGTTCATGTGTTGGAGATAATATTGATAAAGAACTTAAATTTTGTTGATATATTTTTTGAGTAGAATGTACCAACTCATCTGTTGATATTTTAAGTTCATTGGCTTTATCTATAATTTTATCGTCAATGTCTGTTATATTTCTAACGTAAAGTACTCTATCCTCTCCAAAAATTAGTCTTAGGACTCTAAATAAGATATCAAAAACTATAATTGGTCTGAAATTTCCAATATGTGGATTACTGTAAAGGGTGGGTCCACAAGCATACATCTTAACTGCAGATGAGTTAATAGGTATAAGTTTTTCTTTTTTTTTGGTTAAAGTATTAAAAAGATTAATATTCATTTAAAATTTTTTTTAAACCTTCGTGGCCAAAATAATTATATAGGTCTTTAACAGATGGACCATTTTGATTACCTGTAAGTATATAACGTGTATTAGTAAATATTTCTTTTTTTGATAGTGATTTATCAATGCTCATTAAGTAATTGACATATTCATCAAAACTAAAATTTGAAATACCATTCAAATTTTTAATCAAAAGTTTGATAAAGTCACTTGAGGGTTGAATTTTAATTTCTCTTCTATTAATAATATTCCATAAATTTCTTATATCTTCATATTTTTCAACATTTTCTTTAATAAGTTCCCACTCAGTTTCAGTTAAAGCTAGCTCTTCTAGCTCAGGGAATTCATTATTTAAACCTTTTAAATTCATTGACCTTAATGAATTTTTTTGAAAAGAGTCAATTTTATGAATATCAATTTTTGGTAAGTTTTTAGAAATATCCTCTAAATTAAAATCTCTTAAATTATTCTCTAAAATGGTTTCAAAATCATAATCTGAGTTTAAACCAAGTGAATACAAATAAGATAGAATACTGTTAACTGTATATCCGTTGTTTCTAAATTGCTTAAGTGAAATTGAGTCCAGATTTCTCTTACTTAGTTTTGTTCCATCCTCATTAAGCATTAATGGATTGTGACCTAATGAAGGTAAATCAGAATTTAAACATTTAAATAATTCTAAATGAATTGCTGAATTAGTTAAGTGATCTTCGCCTCTAATAATGTGAGAAATTTTCATATCTATATCATCGACGACACTTGGAAAATGGTAGAGGTAGCTACCATCAGCCCTTCTTAAAACAGGATCTGATTGAGAAGCTAGATCTACTTCGGTCTCTCCTTTTACTAAATCATTCCATTTAATTTTAGTCTGTGAAAGCTTAAATCTCCAATAAGGCTGATAACCATTAATTATTTTTTTTTCAATTTCTTCTTTAGATAAATTTAATGAGGATCTATCGTAGATTGGAGGTTTTCCTGCTTTTAACTGCAACTTTTTTTTAATATCTAAATCCTCACTTGACTCAAAACATGGGTAAACAAATTTTAAAGAAATTAATTGATCGAAAAGTTCATTATATCTCTCAATTCTTTTGCTTTGATAAAAAGTTTCATCATATTTTATTTTTAACCAATCAAGATCAGATGCTATGGACTTTACATATTCATCTTTGCTTCTCTCTTGGTCAGTGTCGTCATATCTAAGAATAAATTTACCATTATTTTTTTTCGAATATGCCCAATTTAAAAAGCAAGATCTCATATTTCCTAAGTGCAGGTGACCAGTTGGGCTCGGGGCAAAACGTGTAATTATCATTTAACTTTTTTTAATAGGTATTCTCTTGAAACTTTTACTCTAGAGGAATTACCATATTTTATAATATCAGCAGTTGCATATGTTTCTGACCACTTTTCTGGTAGATAACTTCCAGTTCCTATGACATCTATTGGAGCTTTGGCTAAAGACATTGCCTTGCATTTCTCATTTGTAAATCCGCTAGATGCAATAATTTTTACTTTTTTAAACCCAAAATTATCGAGTTGTGCTCTCAAATACCACAAAGATGCAGCAGAGACTCCAGGCCCAACTAAGTGTTTTAACTCTTTGTCAGATCTGTATTCTTTAATTGAACCGGGTGCGTGTTTTTCTAAGACCTCATATGATTTTGAGGTATCAAGATTCTCAATAAATCTTCCATTTGGGGTATCAAGTCTTATCATTACTTTTCCAGCTTTAGACAACTTATCGAAGTGGCTACAAACTTGAATAGAGTCAGTAATTTCCTTACCGAAATAATCAGGCAATACAACTAAATCATCTTTTGGAAATGTTTCATGAAACATTTTTACTGCCTCAAGAGTAGAACCTGCATATCCTATTAATGCATGTGGCATCGTTCCTAATGCTTTATTAGATTGAAAATAATGTGATGTTGCATCTATCGATGTTCCAGTAAAGCCTTTAGCTTTTTTTCTTTTTGCTGATTTTGATCCTACTGATGCCGCATATGACATTAATTCAGACATCTCTGTACCTGCACAATGTCTTGCATCCATAGCTATAAAGGACGTTTTAGGCAAGTCTAAACACATTTGATATGCATTAGCTGCTGCTATACAAGCTGGACCAATTTTTTGTAAGAGTAAAGTTTCCAAATCGACTATGTGTTTAAAAGATCCCCTGATATAAAGAATTGGTTCTCCAGCACCAAAATGGTCACCCTCTTTGAATGGGCTAGAAGTTGATACTTTAATACCTCTGTCTTTTGAAATTTGTTTTATCCAATTTATTGCTAGTTTTAATGCTATAACACCTGGTCTACGAATAAAAACAGCATAAGTAACTTTTATGTCTCCATACTTTTGGATAATTTTTTTTGTTTTTAAAAAATAATTATCAG
>CACJEH010000027.1:0-6707 GCA_902592365.1 uncultured Alphaproteobacteria bacterium | reverse complement strand
TTAGCTAATATGTATTTTCTATTACTTAAATTATCATTTTTAGCTTTAGTTACCAATTTCTCAATAAAAGGTCTTAACTCTTTGGCTTTTTCAGTTGTAGTAGTTATAGTCTCGTGCTTAATAAGACTAATAGATAAGTTTTTTAACAAAGCTAATCTATGGGAAGAGGTTCTATTTAACTTTCTTTGTTTAAGTCCGTGTTTCATTATACTTTAAAAGGGTCTTCATATTTTTTTGATAATTCTTCTATATTTTCTGGTGGCCAGCCAGGTAAATCCATTCCCATACTGAGACTCATAGAAGACAGAACCTCTTTTATCTCATCGAGAGATTTCCTTCCAAAATTAGGTGTTCTCAACATTTCTCCTTCAGTTTTTTGAACTAAATCACCAATATAAAATATATTGTCATTCTTTAAACAATTAGCTGATCTAACTGAAAGTTCAAGTTCATCAACCTTCTTTAGAAGGTTCTTATTAAACTGTGGCTCATTAGATGATTGCAGTTTTTTTCTTTCATCTTCTGAAGGCTCTTCAAAATTGATAAAAGGCTTAAGTTGATCTTGAAGGATTCTTGCAGCTAAAGCTGCAGCATCATCCGGAGATACGGTTCCATTGGTTTCAATATCCAAAATGAGTTTATCAAACTCAGTGTCTTGACCTATACGTGAGTTTTCTACGTTGAAAGAGACTCTTTTTACAGGACTATAAGTTGCATCAAGCATAATTTGTCCTACGCTTTTGTTTTCATTATCTTTATTTTTTTCAGCAGATATATAACCTTTGTTAACATCTAAGAATATTTCTAAGTTAACTTCTCTATTGGAGTCTACATTCATTATTACTGCATCTTTGTCAATAATTTCAACCTCAGGATTTTGTTCAAAATCTGAGGAAGTAACCTCTTTTGGTCCTTTAACATTAAGGCTTAATTTTTGAGAATGATTACTTTTTGAGTTGAAAGTGACATTTTTAAGGTTCATGATAATATCTGTTACATCTTCTCTGACACCTTCTATTGTTGAAAATTCATGAAGCACACCATTAATTTTAATAGACGAAATAGCTGTGCCTTGTAGTGAGGATAAAAGTACTCTTCTAAGAGCATTACCTAGAGTGGTACCAAATCCCTTTTCTAGAGGTTCGATAACAACAGTTCCAAATTTTTTATTATCACTGATTTTATAGTCAACTTTGTTAGGCTTGACTAAGGTAATCCAATTATTCTCTATCAATTTTTACTCCTATAAATATAGTTTATACTCTTCGTTTCTTTTTAGGTCTGCATCCATTGTGTGGAAGCGGTGTAACGTCTTTTATATTGTTAATAATAAATCCAATATTTTGTAAAGCTCTTAGAGCAGACTCTCTACCAGATCCAGGGCCTTTCATGAGAACATCTAGTTTTCTCAATCCAATATCGTATGCTTTTTTTCCTGCTGCATCAGTGGCTATTTGTGCAGCATATGGAGTGGATTTTTTTGAGCCCCTGAAACCCATAGAGCCACTTGACGACCAAGATACAGCGTTGCCGCTTACATCAGATATTGTTACGATCGTGTTGTTAAAAGAACTTTTAATATGAACAACACCGTTTTGTCCAAAGTTTTTTTTTGATTTTTTTTTATCAGAAATCTTTTTTTCGTTTTTTGCCATTTTATTTTGTTACTTTTTTCTTTCCTGCTATAGCTACAGCTTTACCCTTTCTAGTTCTGGCATTTGTATGAGTTCTTTGGCCTCTCGTTGGGAGTTGCTTACGATGTCTTAGACCACGATAGCAACCTAAGTCTTTTAATCTTTTAATATTTTGGGATACTACTCTTCTAAGGTCACCCTCAACAGTATAGCTTTCATCTATAGATTTTCTTATTTTTGAGATTTCATCCTCAGAGAAATCTTTTATTCTCTTTGTTGGATCTAAACTATTTGCTTTTAGAATATCCATAGCATACTTAGGACCTATTCCATGAATATATGTTAGAGAAACTAATGCTCTTTTATTAACTGGTAAATTTACTCCTGCTATTCTTGCCAATTGAGAACTCCTGAATGGGTGAAATTATTAAAAAAGCATTTAAAAGTCAATATAAAATACCTTAATTTAATCCAAGTTTATCAACGATTTTAGCAGTTACAGTACTGATTTCATCGTTAGCTTGAATATCAGTTACTTGATAACTTTTTTTTAATGAATTTAATATTTCTTGATGAGATTTTTTATAAATTTGTAGTCTTTTTTCAAAAAAACTGTCATCCGCCCTAGATTCTTCCAAAGACCTTTTTTTAATTCTCTGAAGAAGTTGCTCATCATCAACCTCAAAGTTAATAATACTTAAAACTTCGTTCACAAATATTTCAACAAGTGAGTCAGCTTGTATTGAACTTCTAGGAAATCCATCAATTAAAATCTGTTCGTTTGTCAATGTGTTAACTTTTTCTTTTAATACTGAAATTACAACTGTGTCTTCAATTAAGTCACCATTATCCATTTTATTTTTAATTTCTTCTCCCAAAACACTCTGGTCTTGAGATTTCTCTTTCAACAGTGAGCTAACAGTTAAAATATTAAGATCAGGTAAAATAGTATCTTTTAAAATATTCGCTTGTGTGCCCTTACCACAACCAGGAGGGCCAATAAATACTATAACCATTTACTTTTATAAATTTTATTTTTACTTAATAATTTTTCATATTGAGATGAAAATAATTGTGTTTGAATCTGTGAAAAGAAATCCATTGCCACAATTACGACTATCAAAAGACTTGTTCCTCCTAAATAAAAAGGAACTGATAGTCTAGCAATTAAAAATTCTGGAATTAAGGCAATTAAACCTAAATAAATAGCACCTACAAAAGTTAACCGATAAATAACGTGTTCTAAGTAAGTAGCTGTTTGCTCACCTGGCCTGTAGCCTAAAACAAAACCTCCATTGTTTCTTAAATTTTCAGCCTGTTCTTTTGGGTTAAAAACTATACTAGTATAAAAAAATGCAAAGAAAACAATCAAACCGAAGAAAAAAGCCATATAAAGTGGTTTTCCATGAGATAAGTAAAATCCTAAACTAGATAAGAAACCAGAACTTTCAGGTGAAAAATTAGAAATAGTATTTGGAAATAATAGCAACGATGATGCAAAAATAGCAGGAATAACACCAGAAATATTTATTTTAATCGGTAAATAAGAAGATTGACCACCAAATACTTTATTTCCTACTTGGCGTTTTGGATATTGAACTAATAACCTTCTTTGAGCTCTTTCTATAAATACAATTATTACTATTAGTATAAGAAGTAAAAAAATTATTGATATAATTGCAATAGCTGATAAAGCTCCAGTTCTTCCAAGTTCAAATGTGTTGAAAATAGCAAAAGGGAGATTTGCTACGATACCTGAGAATATTATAATTGAAATTCCGCTTCCAAATCCATTTTCAGTTATCTGTTCGCCCAGCCACATTAAAAATATAGTTCCAGATGTCATTGTTATTACTGCAGAAATTTGAAAGAAAGCTACACTTCCCAAAGTTGGATCTACTGTATCTGATAAATTTAGTATACCATTTGAAATACCATAACTTTGAAAAAGTCCTAAAACTATTGTTAAATATCTTGTGTATTGTTGAATTTTTTTCCTACCTTGGGTTCCCTGTTCTTTAAGAGCTTTTAAACTATCAAAGGATGACTGCATTAGTGTCATTATAATGGATGCTGAGATATATGGCATAACCCCTAACGTAAATATAGACATACGCATTAAAGCACCACCAGAAAACATGTCGAATATTCCTAAAATTCCCCCACGATGTTGTTCAAATATTTGTTCTAAAACAGCTGAGTTAATACCAGGGACTGGAATATATGTTCCAAGACGATAAACAGCTATTGCGAATAAAACAAAACCTAATTTTTTAAATAAGCCTGAGCTTTTTATTGCTTCGCTATAATCAATATTTGGTACTTTTATATTCATAATCTAAAATTATGATGTAGATCCACCTAGCTCTTCTATTCTTCTTTTGGCACCAGGAGTAACCTTAAAATTTTTAAATTGAAGTTTCTTTTTAAACTGAATTGAGTCGATTAGTTTAATTGATTTTTTATGATCTTTCTTTTTTAAGAAACCCTCTTGTATTAAAAAGTTATTATCAATTAAAGAGTTTTCTTTAAATTTATTAAAACTTACTAAAGACAAAGTTAAAGATTTAGGATTAATTTTTTTTAATGAATTAAAACCTCTTTTTGGGGTTTTTCTATAAACAGGCATTTGGCCACCCTCAAAATTTCTAACAGCAACACCTGACCTAGATTTTTGCCCTTTGTGACCCCTACCAGCTGTTTTTCCTAATCCAGAACCAATTCCTTTGCCTTTTCTTTTTCTGTTTGTTTGTCGTTGTTTTAAAATTTGATTTATCATTCTTAGTTTTCTCTTTTACTAATTACAGAATTTATCTCTATACTTCTTCTGGCAGACACTGATTTTGGTGTATTGATACTTTTTAAAGCTTTAATTGTTGATCGAACAATGTTGTGTGGATTTTTTGTTCCAATAGCTTTAGATACAACATCCGAAATGCCCAATGCCTCAAAAATAGCTCTAGATGGGCCGCCAGAGATTATACCTGTTCCTTTTGGAGCAGATCTTAAAATTACTGTGCTTGAGGAAAATTTGGCTTTTACATCATGGTGAATAGTCCTACCCTCTCTTAAAGGAATTCTAACCATGGTTTTCTTGGCTTCTTCAGATGCTTTTCTGATTGCTTCAGGTACTTCTTTAGCTTTTCCTGATCCAAAACCAACTCTACCTTGCCCATCACCACTTACAACAAGGGCAGCAAATCCAAATCTTCTTCCACCTTTGACAACTTTAGATACTCTTCTGACTGAGATAAGCTTTTCTATTAATTCTTTATTTGTATTGCTTTCTAACATTAGAACGATAAACCCTTCTCTCTTGCTGCATCAGCTAATACTTTAAGTCTTCCATGATACTTATATGAACCTTTATCAAATTTTACTTCTTTAATACCTTTTTCTATAGCTAGTTCAGCAATTTTTGAGCCAACGATTTTAGCTACGTCAACTTTTTTTTGTCCCTCGGCTTTCTCTAATTTAACTGAAGAAAATGAGCATAATGTTTTATCATTACTCTCAGATAATACTGAAGCATAAATGTGTTTAGAGGATCTAAAAACTAAGAGTTTATGTTTTTTAATATTATTCAATTTTTTTCTAACTCTTAATTTTCTACGAACAGCTCTAGTTTTATCTTTATTCATTATTTTTTCTTACCTTCTTTTCTATAAATTCTTTCACCTTCATATCGAACACCCTTACCTTTATAAGGCTCTGGCTTTCTAAATGACTTGATTTCAGCTGCAACTTGACCAACTAATTGTTTACTTGTTCCAGTAACTATAACGATGTTTTTTTCAACTTTTATAGAAATACCTTCAGGAATTTCAAAGTTGATATCGTGACTAAAACCAAGTGATAAGACAAGCTTTTTTCCAGAAACACTAGCTTTGTATCCAGTTCCAATTAGCTCAAGTCTTTTTTCAAATCCTTTTGAATTACCAATAATTTCATTTTTAACATTTGCATAAATAGTTCCAAGAAGTGCTTTATTTTCTCCAGAGAAATGTAAAAGATTATCTTTATGGTCAACCTTAATTCCAACAGGAAGAACAGTTGATGATTTTCCTAACTTGCCCTCAAAATTAATTTCGTTATCTTTCATAGAAACTTTTATATCTTCAGGAATATTAATAGGGTTTCTTGCTAATCTTGACATATTTTAGAAAACGCTTATTAGCACTTCCCCTCCTACTTTTTTTTCCCTAGCATCGGAATCAGACATTACGCCCATTGAGGTTGATAAAATTGTGGTACCTAAACCTCCAATAGTCTTAGGAATTTCTTCTACAGAACTATAAACTCTACATCCTTGTTTTGTAATCTTTTCGATTTTGTTAATTAACGGTGAGCCTTTGTAATATTTAAGTGTAATTGAAATATCTTTCTTTGCATCACCTAAGATTTCAAAATTTTCAATATATCCCTCTTTTTTTAACACATCACAAACATTAACATTTAATTTTGAAAATATCGCTTTAACTGAAACTTTGTTGGCTTTTTGGCCATTTCTTATTCTAGTAATCATATCTGCTAGAGTGTCACTCATACTACCAACTCGCTTTCGTTAAACCTGGTATTTGACCCTTACCAGCCATATCTCTGATAGCTATTCTAGATAAATTAAATTTACTATAAACACCGCGCGGCCTACCAGATAGGAAACATCTGTTTCGGTATCTTATTCTTGATGAATTTCTAGGTAAGGACTCAATTTTCATTTGTATCTTTACTCTTTCTTCAAATGGTAAATCTTTATTAGATAGTAGACTTTTTAATTTTTTTCTTTTTTCACTGAGTCTGTCGATCAGTATTTTTCTATTTATATTTTTTTGTATTGCGCTTTGTTTTGCCATGGTTAATTCAGAAATGGAAAATTCATTAATTTTAAAAGTTCATACCCCTCTTTGTCATTATTTGCAGAAGTGGCAATAGTGATATCAAAACCGAAGATATTTTCAACATTTTCAACGCTAATTTCAGGAAAAATAATATGATCTTTAATACCTATGGTAATGTTACCTTGGCCATCAAATGACTTTTTGTTATAGCCTCTGAAGTCTTTAATACGAGGCA
>CACJEH010000026.1:0-6845 GCA_902592365.1 uncultured Alphaproteobacteria bacterium | reverse complement strand
ACAACTTAAATAAAGAAGAGATTGAATATTTGCATATCTTTCAACTTATATCTATTAAACCTGTTGTGTATGTTTGCAATGTTGATGAAAATTCTTCTGTAAACGGAAATGCTTACACTAAGTCTATTGAAGAATATTCTAAATTGAATAACTCAGAGACACTGCTTGTAAGTGCTAAAATCGAGTCTGAAATTTCACAAATAAACGATCATGAAGAAAAAAAAATGTTTCTTGAGAGTATAGGCCTTAAAGAAACCGGTCTTAAAAGAGTTATTAAAAAAGGTTATGAACTTTTAAATTATATAAATTTTTTTACTGCTGGTGAGAAAGAGCTAAGAGCATGGACGATTATTAGAGGTACATTAGCACCCAATGCCGCTGGTGAAATTCATAGTGATATGGAAAAAGGTTTCATAAGAGCTGAAACGATTTCATATGAAGATTATATTCAATTCAAAGGAGAAAGTGGTGCTAAGGAAAAGGGAAAGTTAAGGTTAGAGGGAAAAGAATATGTAGTTAAAGATGGCGATATCATCCACTTCTTATTTAATGTTTAATATCTCTCCAAATTTGTTGTTTAGAAATATAAGCTAAGACAAACAATACCAATAAAAATAGTATTACTTTTAAACCCATTCTCTTTCGGTCCTCTAAACTAGGCTCAGCTGCCCAAGCTAAAAAAGTTGTAACATCTGTTGTCATTTGATCCATCGTACTTTCAGTTCCATCATCGTAATCAACAAGACCATCTGACAATGGGGATGTCATGGCAATTAAATTACCTGCCATATATTTATTGTAGTGTTGACCTTTTGGAACTTTTATATCTTCTGGTGGATCAACATAACCAAGCAATAATGCTTTAATATAATCAGCACCCTTAGGTCTGGCTTTAACTATTAAAGACAAATCAGGGGGGTAAGCGCCGTTATTCGCTGCTCTAGCAGCCTTTTCATTTAGATATGGATTAACAAACTGATCTGATGGAATTCCGTCTCTTTCAAACATTTCTCCCTCGTCATTTGGCCCATCTAACACTAAATGTTCAGCTGCAATGGCTTTAATGTGATCTTCACTAAAACCAAGATCCGTTAAATTTCTATAAGATAGATAATTCATGGAATGGCATCCCGCGCAAACTTCTCTATAAACTTTTAAACCTCTTTGAGCTGAGGCACGATCGTACGTTCCGAAAAATCCTTTCCAAGACCAATCATATTTTGGAATATCAATTTTTGCTCCAGCACCGTACAAATTGAAACTAAAAAGTAAAAAAATAGCCAGTAGAGCTTTTCTCATATTAGGCTTTTTTACTTTGCAAATAATTTGTAATAGTTAGAGGTTGTCGAGGTGTTTCTAAAAATCCTACAAGTGGGGCCAAAACAAATATAAACAAAAACCAATACGCAGTTCCAATCCTTGAGATAAGCACATAAAGACCCTCAGCAGGTTTACCTCCAACATACATAAGAATCAAAAAGTTTACTGCAAACAAGAGAACACAGTATCTCCAGATAGGTCTAAATAAACATGATCTAACTTTAGATGTGTCAAGCCATGGTAATAAGCCTAATGCTAGAATGGAACTAAACATAGCTATCACACCACCTAGTTTATCTGGGATAGCTCTAAGTATTGCATAGAAAGGTAGAAAGTACCACTCAGGCACAATATGTGCAGGAGTTACCATAGGGTTAGCTTTAATGTAATTATCGGAGTGGCCTAAAATATTTGGATAATAAAAGAGAATAAATGCCAAAATGATAAAGAAAAATATCGTAGCATTTAGATCTTTAATAGTTACGTATGGATGAAAACTCACTGTTTCATCCCAGCTTTGAGGCTCTGTGCCAGTCGGATTATTTGAACCAGTCATGTGCAACGTAATTACGTGAAAGACAACTAAACCGACAATTGCGAAAGCTAATAGCCAATGAAGAACATAAAAACGATTAACAGCTGAGTCACCAACGGTGAAGTCACCAAGAAGTAATGTGAGTATAGCATCTCCTACAACAGGAATTGCTGAAAAGAGATTAGTTATAACTGTTGCTCCCCAATAAGACATCTGACCCCACGGGAGTGTATATCCTAGAAATGCTGTTGCCATCATCAGCATGAACATGGTCAAACCGAAAATGTAGACTAACTCTCTAGGTGCCTTGTATGATCCAAAATATAAAGCTCTAAATATGTGTATAAAAGTAGCTATAAAGAAAAAGGAAACTAAGTTGGCATGCAAATATCTAATTAACCAACCAAAACTAACGTCCCTCATGATCCTTTCAACAGAGTCAAAGGCATCATCGGCGGAGGGCTTATAGTGAAACCCTAAAAAAATTCCAGTTAAAATTAGTCCTATAAGGCAAAACATGGCTATACCACCAAATGACCAAAAGTAATTTAGTGATTTGGGGACAGGAAACTTCAAATATTCTGCTTCCATCATTCTTATAAGAGGAAGTCTAGAGTCAATCCAACCTTTTATACCAGTGTATGGTGAATTTAGTGTTTTTTTATAACCTTGTAATTCATTTGAACTCATTAAATTATCCTATCTTTATTCTGTTATCAGTTAAAAAAACGTAAGGGGGAACAGGTAAGTTAGTTGGAGCTGGTCCTTTTCTTATCCTGCCAGAAGTATCATAATGAGAACCATGACAAGGGCAAAACCATCCGCCATAGTCTCCTTTTGTATCCGAAGCTTTTTGTCCAAGAGGTACACAACCTAAATGAGTACAAACACCTAATACAACTAACCAATTATCTTTTTGAACTCTAGCAGAGTCCTCCTCTGCATCTGGTAGATCCTCTAAAGAAATATTTCTAGCACTGTCAATTTCACTTTTTGTTCGATGCTTTATAAAAACAGGTTTACCTCTCCATATTACTGTCAAACTCTGGCCCTCTTCCAAGGGAGATAAATCTATTTCAGTTGATGCCAAGGCTAGAGTATCTTTGCCTGGATTCATGCTTGATATAAAAGGAATAAGTAAACTAGCAGCACCAACCCCTCCGAGGGTCATTGCTGATAATTTAATAAAATCTCTTCTTGGTTTTTTACTATTTGACATTTGGGTTTAAATCTAAGTAGATTTTATTGGTAAGATGTAGCATAAGTAGTAGTCATCATGACGCATAAATTTGCAATTTGTCTCTATCAGCCCGATATGCCTCAAAATCTTGGTGTGGTTATCAGAACCGCTGCTTGTTTAGAGTTTCCCCTTCACATAATCAAACCTTTGCCTTTCTCTATGACAGATAAAAGATTTAAAGGCGCTGTGATGGATTACATAAACCATTGTGAAATTGTAAACCACGAAAATTGGGATAATTTTTATTTATATTCAAAAAAAAATAATAGCAGAATAATCTTAGCCACTACTAAAACCGACAATAACCTTTACAAGTTTAAGTTTGAAGATAATGATATTATTTTATTTGGAAAAGAAACAGCAGGTGTGCCAGAGGCAATTCATAATACTGTCAATAACAAAATAACGATACCGATAAACAGCAAAACAAGATCATTAAATCTTGCTACCTCTGTTGCAATTGTCGTTTCATCTATTAAAGCTGATTTTTAAGATAAAAAATCTAAAAATTGCCTCAGCTCATTATTCTCTTTTAAAAAAGAAATGGTATTTTTTGGAAATGGCATCTTGTAGATCTTATTAAGCTCTTGTGATATTTTTTTTTCTTTTACAAAATCTGTAATGTTTTTCGAGAGTAACATTATAGCTTCCAAATCAGCTGGAAAGGTCTTTGTATTTTCAAATAATGATAGAAACCTGATATATCTTATTGCCCTTAGATAATCTTTTTGTATTTGTACAATTGGGTCAAAAATAAACTTCAAGTAATTATTTTTAAAATGCTCAACACCTGAATAAAAATCGAACACCTCCCCAATTAAATTTATGTATATACTATTAAATGTAAAATCTCTTCTTAAAGAGTCCTCTTTAATACTTAGTGCATTTGCTATTTTTGAATGTCTTCCAGATGGGGCTACGTCTTTTCTAAATGAATTTATTTGAAACTCATAACCGCCTAATTCAAGTGATATACTTTTATAAGCTTGATAATATTTTGCACTATCATATTTGTCTAAAATTTTATCGACCGTTAGATTATCTAATTCTGGAATAACTACATCAATATCTTTGTTTTCATAATTATCCGATAATAAAGACCTAGTGGCTCCTCCTATAAGATAAATATCCTTTTCATCAAATGGAAGCATACTGCAAATTTCATCAAAATAAGAAATTTTAGAGATTTCTTCTACTTTTTTTTTTAAATTCATCTTCTAATTTAATTCCATTAGTTCTAACCATCTTTGCTCTTTATTTTCCAATTCTATTTGGAGGGAGCCTAATTTTTTAGTTGTGCTAATAAATAACTCATAGTCCTTTTTATAAAGATCTGGTGACTCTATGATTTTTTCAAAATGAACAATTTCCTCTTTCAAAAGGTCTATTTGCTTAGGTAAATTATTAAGCTCATATTGTAATTTAAAGGTTAACTTCTTTTTATGTAAATTTTTAAAATTTATATTTTTCTTTTCAGATTTATTTTCGTTTTGAGATAAGTTATTAGTATCATTTATAAGTAGATCTTTATTTTTCAAGAAGTCATGATAGCCACCATTAAATAACAAAACATCACCATTTCCTTTGAAAAATAATATTTTATTTACTAATTTGTCTAAAAAATCTCTATTGTGAGAGACAACTACTAGAGTCCCGTTGTAATTAGAAAGTATAGACTCTACTAAATCTAAAGTATCAATATCAAGGTCATTAGTAGGCTCATCTAAGATTAAGCCACTTTTAGGATTTGATAAAACTTTTGATAAAAGTAATCGATTTTTCATTCCACCAGATAAACTCCCAACAGGGTCATTTGCTTTAGATGGATCAAAATGGAAGTCTTTTAAATAACTGCATACATGTCTCTCTTTACCTTGCGTTTTTAAGTAATCACCACCAGAGGGGACTAAGACTTTCTTTATTGGTAAATTGTCTTTTAAATCATTTCTTAATTGATCAAAATATGAAAACTCTAACTCTTTTCTTAATTTTAAAGTTCCCGATTTTAAATTCAGTTGATTAAGCAAAATTTTTAAAAAAGTTGTTTTTCCAGAGCCATTACCTCCCAAAAGACCAATTCTATCTTTTTTACTTATTTTTAAATTAAAGTTTTTTAAAATAGAATTTTTTTTATTTTCTCCATAGTAAAATTCTGCGTTGTGAAATTCTGCAACATTTTTAAAATTCTTTGAATTCTCATAAATTTGATTAATTTCAATCTTTTTTGTAGCTTTTTTAAATTCGCTAATATCTTTGTCTAAATTTTCCTTTAAATCTCTAGCTTGTTCTAACCTTCTAGTATTTCTTTTAACTCTTGCTTTAACTCCTTTATTAGCCCAATTCACCTCTAAATTTACAAATTGCTTTCTATTTTGTAGTTCTCTCTCTTCTTGTGATAAAAGAGTCTCAGACCAATTGTCAAAATCACTATATCCTTTGTAGTTTATTTTTATTTTAGATCGATCTATCCATAAAATTTTATTTGTAAAGTTTTTTAGAAATTGTCGATCATGACTTACACACAAAATTGCACAATCTAGTTTTTTTAAATAGTTTTCTAGCCAAACAATTGTATCCAAATCCAAATGATTAGTTGGTTCATCTAATAGCAAAAGATCAGATGGTTTGATTAAATTTTTGATTAGCCCTACTCTCCTTTTTTGCCCCCCAGATAAATGTTTAATTAAACTGTTTTTATCAATACTTAAATTACTGCAAAATATATCTATCTCATAATTATTATCTTGATTTTTGGTTACAGATAAAATTTCTTGCTCAACGGTGTTATTATCATTACTTAATACAAAATTTTGGTTGAAATAATTTACAGCAAAATTATCAATACTCCATTTTTCACCAGCATCAATTTCATGTTGACCTGATATAACATTCATTAGGGTTGATTTCCCTGCCCCATTTTTACCAACAAGCGCAATAAAATCTTTTCGATAAATATTTATATCAAGTTCCTTTAAAATTTCTTTTTTATGATAACTAACTGATCCCTCTTTAAGTGAAAATAAAAGTTGTTTCATATTATTTCAATTTATAGCTTAGATATGGCTGGGGCGGTAGGATTCGAACCTACGCATGCCGATACCAAAAACCGGTGCCTTACCGCTTGGCTACGCCCCATCAGGATTTAAAGAACTTATCCGAAATAAAGGGATTTTTCAATTCTAACTGAAGGATAAAATTTGTTAATCTCTCTAAAAATCAACCTTTCTTTTGCGTTTTTCTTAAAAGATACAAAAATTGAAGATCCACTACCACTCATGCCAAATTTTAAGAAATCTCTCCTATAATCCAAAAGGAACATAAATAATTCTTTAAACTCTTTATTTAGCAACATAGATGAACTAGTTAAGTTATTTTGAGATATTAGTTGTTTTTTGGCTCCCATATTATGGTTTTTAAAATAATTATAAATTTTTTTAGTTAAATTTTTTTGTGAAGGAAAAATTAAGTAAACTTTCCTCCAATAATATTTTTTTGCCTTGAGGTATTTATACTGACTTAATCCATCAATTATTTTTGGATATTTATCTTTAAAAATAATTACATCTGAACCAATTAATGGTGCATCTTTTTCAAAGTTTTTTGAAGTAATTTGATGATGTTTATATAGAAATTTTAAAATTGAGGCTGCATTTGAGGATCCGCCTCCTAATCCATAACCAACTGGTATTTTTTTGTAAATTAAAAATTTTAATTTTGTTTTAGTTTTGTATTTTCTATCAAAAAATAGAA
>CACJEH010000025.1:0-8922 GCA_902592365.1 uncultured Alphaproteobacteria bacterium | reverse complement strand
TTACTGACAGTGTTGAGTCATCTACAGGTGCACCATCAGATATCACAATTAGTATTTTTCTACTTTCAGGCCTTTTCGAAATTCTAGAACTAGCCCAAAGAAGAGCTTCGCCGTCAATATTTTCTTTTAAAAGACCCTCTTTTAACATTAGGCCTAGATTTATTTTAGATTTTTTTGAGTTTTGGTCAGCAGATTTATAAATAATATGTCTTAGGTCATTAAGTCTTCCAGGGTTTTTCTGCTTTCCATTTTTAAGCCAATGCTCTCGAGTTTTTCCACCTTTCCATGCTTTTGTTGTAAAACCAAGAATTTCAACTTTGATTTTACATTTTTCTAAAGTAGCGGCTATCATATCAGTTGTTAAAGCAGCTATCATAATAGGTTTTCCTCTCATTGATCCTGAATTATCAATTAACAAAGTTACGGTTGTATCTTCAAATTTAATTTCCTTCTCTTTTTTAAAAGAGAGAGAACTATTTGAATTAGTTATAACCCTGGTAAGTTTTGAAGTATCTAGAACACCTTCGTCTAAATCGAAATTCCATGACCTATTTTGTTTTGATTGAAGCTTTCGATACAATTTATTTGCTAACCTTGATATTTGCTTTTGATATAAATCACATTTTTCATCGAGTTGCCTTCTTAAGGCCACTAACTCTTCATGATCACATAGTTTAATTGCTTCTATGATTTCATCATATTGATTAGTAGCTGCTTTATAATTTTGATTAAGGTTTCTATAACTATCAATTGACTTAAAAATATCTTCAATTTGTTGGTCTGAAATTTCAATATCAATCTCTTCTCCTTGAACACTAGATTGACTACTATCTGAGTCATTTTCTGGAGTATGCATATTTTCCTCTAATTGGCTTTCTTCAGGTTTTTGGGCTTGATTATCCTCTTGGTTTTGTTGTTGATTAAAATCCTCTTGATCATTTCCCTCATCGAGATCTTTATCATCTGGTTGGCTTTCATCCTCAACCGATGGAAAAATAATTCTGAGTAAATCTACCGATAAGTTTAAATATTCTTTTTGGTCTTGAATATTCTGAGATAATATTTGAAGTGTGTTATAAAATTTTGATATGTTGTCTTTAGAAGTTATATTCTTTAAATGATTATTATTTGATTTCCACATTTTACTGTTTACTAAATCAATGAAAAAATGCGTTAAGGTAAAATAAAATAAATCTTTAGAGTCTTTTTGTTTTTTTAATTTTAATACCTCTAATCTCTTAAACCATTTATTCTCAATGTTTTTTATAATACCTTTGAAGGGTTTTGAGCCATATGTCTCATATCGTAAACGTTCTAAGAAAATAATTTCTTCTCTAATATCTATATTTTTAGATGTTATTTGGTTTAACAGTTTTTCATCATGGTATTTTTTTTTAAGAGCAAATGAGTCTGCTGCACCACGCATATCCTCGTAATTGAAAATATTTGAGATTGAAGGAAGGTTTAAAGTATCATCTTTCTCTAAAACGATATTTGAATTTACATTTAATTTTAATTCTTTGTTTTCCGATATGGTTTTATTAACAGAATTGAGTGTATTTGAAATTTGTCTGGGAATATTTAGTTGTTTCTCGGACAATTAGATATCAATTGCAAAGGTTCTTTGGAAATATTCTTTATATATATCTATTTCACTTTCGTCACATTTATTTAAAAAAGTAAACTTCAAAGAGTTTTTAATATCTTTAATAATTTTATAATTTTCTGCCCACATAATTACAGTTCTAGGGCTCATGACAATAGATATATCTTTTTGTTCAAAACCTTTTCTTGTTAAATTTGCCATTTGAACCATAGAAGCTATTATTTTCTTCTCTTCAGTATTTGCAGAAACTTTTTTTGAAATAATTTCTATTTCTTTATCCTCATCAAGGTAGTTTAATTTTGCAACTATATTCCATCTATCCATTTGACCTTGATTGATCTGATTTGTTCCATGATAAATCCCAGAAGTATCCCCAAGACCTACTGTGTTAGCAGTAGCAAATAGCCTAAAATAAGGATGAGGTGAGAGCACCTTACTTTGGTCAAGAAGAGTTAACTTTCCCTCAGCTTCAAGTATTCTTTGAATAACAAACATTACATCTGGTCGACCTGCATCGTATTCGTCAAAAACTAACGAAACGTTATTTTGAAAAGCCCAAGGGAGGATACCTTCCTGAAATTCTGTAACTTGTTTGTTATCTTTTAAAACTATTGCATCTTTTCCAATAAGATCGATTCTCGATACATGACTATCTAAGTTAACTCTTATGCACGGCCAGTTTAATCTTGCACAAACTTGTTCAATATGAGAGGACTTTCCAGTTCCATGCAAACCTTGTAAAAAAACTCGTTTATTGAATTTTAGACCAAGCAAAATAGCAATCGTTGTACTTTCATCAAATACGTAGTTTGTGTCTAATTTAGGGCAATATTCACTAGCTTCATTAAATTTTGGAACTTTTATATCTGTTTGAATGCCAAAGACTTCTTTGGATGATACTTCAGAAATTTGTAAATTATCCTTTTTTTTCAGAGCCTCGATTTTATTCATTTTTTGTATCTTTCAATTAAGTAGTTATATGCTTCTACTATTTCTCTAAATTTATCAATAACTTTTTTACTATCACCCTTTACATCTGGATGATGCTCTTTGACTAGTTCTTTATACCTTTTCTTAATCAATTTTAAGTCAGTATTTATTTCTAATTTTAAAATACTAAGGGATTTTAACAATTTATTTGATTGAGGCTGAAATCCAGCAGGGTTATCAAATGTGCCCATATCCTCACCATTGATCGTAAAATTATAAAATTTTCTCCCCGATCCAAAAGAACTTGTTGGTCTTCTCCAGATGGTATCAAAACGAATATCGTTTTCAATTTCATTTGCATCCATTTTCTTATGGTAATTCCATTTTTTATTAAATTCTTTAATATGTTCAATACAAAACCACTGATAATTACCTAAATTATCATAGTCTAAAGGTGCTTTATAAACACCTTCCTCTGTACAATTTGGATGATTACATAAATTTTCTATTTTATTTTTTTTATTCATTTAAGATTTAATTATGAATTTAAATAATATTAAAATCCTTTTACAAGATATTAATGAATTTGAAATTTTAGAAATTATTGATAACAGTGACAAACATATGGGACATGCTGGTGTTGAGAATACGTACGCCATATTAACTCATCTTGAACTCAGAATATTTAATAAAAATAATCTGAAGAAAATAGATATTCATAGAACAATACATGGAAAATTAGAACCGGTTTTTAAATCTGGCCTTCACTCTCTAGAAATAAAAATATCAAATAGATAACTTAACCTTATTAATTTTATTAATAGATCTGGAGATAATTTGCAATTTCACATCCTCAATAAAGAAAACCTTTCCAACTTTAGGGATTTCTTTTGCTAAATCATGAATTAAGCCTGATAATGTTACAAATTGATCAGGTAAGTTAATATCTAGACTTCTATTAATTTCTCTTACACTAGCATTTCCATTAAATAAATAATTATTAGAGTCAATTTTCTCTAGATATGTTTCATCAGTGTCAGTTTCATCAAAAATTTCTCCAATTATTTCTTCTATAATATCCTCTAATGTAATTAAGCCTTGTATCTCTCCATATTCATCTACTATTAAAGCCATATGTTCTCTAGAAGATTTAAAATCAATAAGTTGTTTCATCGCAAGTTTGTTTTGAGGAATAAAAACAGGCTTAAAAGTATTTCTTTCAATACTTTCATTTGACTCTTCTAAAGAGGAGCCTTTTAAAAAATCTCTGATATCAATAATACCAATCAGATTATTAAAATCTCCCTTAATAACAGGTATTCTTGTGAATGTTGATGAACTTATAGCTTTAAAATTTTGTTTATATGGATCATCTAGGTTAATGAATAGAATTTCATTTCTGTGAGTCATTAGCTCATCAACTTTTAATTTTTTTAATTCAAGAATATTACTCATATAATCAGCCTCATATTCACCATCTTTTGAGTATTGTTTTTGCAGTTGAACAGCTCCTTCAAACTCTTCTTCAATAATTTTTGATTGGTCTGCATTTAAATTTAATCCAATCAATTTAATAATTTTGTTAGAAACTTTATTAATAAGATTTACGATTGGTTTAATTAACTTCGTGTAAAAGTAAAAAAACTTAGAAACTTTTAGTGCAAAAGTCATCGGTTTGTTTATCGCAAAAATTTTGGGAGTAACTTCAGAGAATATAACAATCATTAATGTCATAAAAATTGTAGCAACGGAAACTCCTAAACCGCCAAATTCTGAAACAAGTAATTCTGTCATTAAAGCTGTAGCTAAAATATTAAATAGGTTATTAGCAAGTAAGATTCCCGTAATAAATTCATCTTTGAATTCTTTAATTTTTAAAATGAAATTTGCGTTTTTAGCTCCTTTATCTTTTTGTCTATGTGCTCGCTGTTTTGATACTGCAGTTAAAGCAGTTTCCGAACCAGAGGAAAGAGCTGATAATAAGAGTAAAATAATTATCGCTAAAATTTTTATAATAACAATTAAAGTCATTATTTTATTTGATTTAGAATAGATTTAAGATCTCTAATTGAAATCTTTTTAATAAAACCTCCATTTTTTCCAACGAGAGCAATATTAACATCTTCGTTTATAACTTTTTTATCAAATGTAATTTTTTTTATTAATGATGGAATAGTTTTTTTATTTACATATTTGTTGTAGTTAACTGGTAAATTATATTTTTTTAAAATTTCAATTAAATTATCAACTCTTTTAGGATAGTAATTTAATAAACTAGAAATTTTTAATTCTAAAATCATTCCTAAAGATATCGCCTCCCCATGTTTTAGATTACCTTTATAAAAATTTGAATTTTCAATAGCATGACCAATTGTATGTCCAAAGTTCAGAATTGCTCTAGAATTTTTAGATTTTAATTTTTCCCTAAAATCACTGACATATTTTAATTTTGAGTTAATTGACAGTTTAATAATTTTATTTATGTCATCCTTCGATCTTTTAATAAGAAGTTTATGAAGCTGCTTCGAGTTAATAAGGCTATATTTTATTATTTCTGCATATCCACATGCAATTTCCCTTTTTGGTAGACTTTTAAGAAAATCTGAACATATAAATACTTTTTTTGGAAGGTAAAAAGTACCAATTAAATTTTTACCAAATTTGCTATTAATTGCTGTCTTACCACCAATTGAGCTATCTACCATTGCTAAAAGAGAAGTAGGTATCATTACGTGTTCAACTCCTCTTAATATGGTGGATGCTAAAAAGCCTGAAAGATCTCCGAGTGTTCCACCACCAAATGAGTAAATTATAGTTTTACGTTGAACGCCTAATTTAATTATTTTCTCAATTATAGACGAATAGTTGTGTATATTTTTAATTTTCTCATGACCCTTAATAACAAAACAACGTTTAGGAAATCTTTTCATAAGCTTTTTGATTAATCCAATTTCTGCAATATTCTTATCAAAAATTAAAATATCGCTATTCGAAATATTATTAATTAATTTTTTTTCTAATTGAGCTATTTTTAAAAATTCAATTTCGTGTGTGTGTGTATCAATTATCTTTCTTATCTTCATTATTTTAAATGTTCTAATATAGTTTTTATAGTTTTTTGAGTATTACTGGTTGCATTAATTGTAAAATCAGAAGTTTTATTGTAAATTTCTTTTCTGTTATTGAAAAGTATTTTTATATTTTTCTCAACATTATTTTTTAACAAGGGCCTATTTTTATTTCGCGAAGTTCTTTTAATTAAAGTTTCTAAATCACATTTTAAATATATATTTAATGTTTGCTTTAAAAGGTCTTTATTTTTCAAAATTATCCCTCCACCAGTAGAAACAACAATCTTTTTCTTCAAAATCAATTTTTTGAATATTGATCTTTCTAATTTTCTAAAATGTTCCTCACCCTCTTTATTAAATATGTCCTTTATTTTAGATTTACTTTCTATTTCAATTTGTTCATCAGTATCATAAAAATCAAACTTTAAGTAATCAGATAAAGCCCTACCAATCGTGGATTTACCTGATCCAGGCATGCCAATTATACATATTTTTTCAAAATTTTTTTTCACCATTGTTATTTGATATGTTTTAAATATATAATATGAAAAACCAATAAATTAATAATAATGAGAAAAATAGCATTACTATCAACGATTATTATACTAATTTTATTAGGTTTTGTTTTAATTAACTCTATAAAAATACCAGCACCAACAAAAGAAAAGGTTTATGACATTCCAATAGATCAGTTCACATGAAATATCTAATTTTTTTTTTGCTAATAATAGTTCTGCCATTGAAGGCCAATGAAGTTAATGAGGAAATAATATTTCAAGAAAAATCATTCTCACAAAACAATATAATCTCTTCAATTAAATCAGAAGAAATTCTTCTTAAACTTATAAACTTCACAGAAAATAATAATAATTTTTTTTACTCTTTGTTTGACCCTTTAACAAATAATATTATTTATCCTGAATATTCAAATGAAAATGATTTTTTTTTCGAAAAAATAAATTTGTTTAATAAAAAAAACTACAGATACCAAATTAACTCAAATTTGTTTGAAAAAGTTATTTTCGAAGAATTCCAAAACCCAAAGCATAATGAGTCATACTTAGCTTATTTATTCGATTCAAATCAATTTAATGAATTGTGTCGATACTTATTTGAATTGGATAATAATCAAAAAAATTTTGATGATATTTTGATCTATAATATCTTATGCTTAATAAAAGATAATCAATTTGAGCAGATTAATTTTATCATTGAAATTTTTGATCAAAAAGAGTTTGATAAACTAAACACAAAATTTTTGTTAGACTTTCTCAAAAACAATACAATTAAAATCAATTACAACTTAAGTGAATTAGGATTAATTGATAAATATATTGCTTTGATTTCTGATAGTATAACAGTCAATGTAGATGAAATTAATAATATTCTTGAATTAGAGATATATCTCAAATCAAATACAATAGATCTTTATCAAATAAATTACCTTTTTAAAAATAGAGTCATAAACAAATCACAATATTTATCTATGCTAGAAATGCTAAAAGTTAAACCTAAAGAATTAGCTATGTATGAAGAAATGCAAAAAAATATTAACTATAATAAAAAACTTAAAATTTTAGAGAGCTATATTACTTTATTACAATTAGATTTATATGATGTATCTAGATTAGTTAATGATCAATTTAGTGAAATGAGAATTACCTCAAGAAATTTAAATTACATTAATGGTTTAATGCTTTTATCACTTTATGAAAATTCAAGTTTTTTAGAAAATTTGTTAATTTTATTGAAGGATGTACCTAACGGTGTAATTGAAAATAATGACATAGCAACTGCCTTAAAGAATTATTTAATTAAAAACTTTGAAAATAAATACTATGCGGATAATAATCAGAATATAGACAGTCCTTTGATGAAATTTTTATTTTTGAATAGAAACATTAATTTTATAGAGAGTGACAATCTAAAAATAACAGAGACAGATACAATTTCAGTTAATCCTGTGTATTTGGCAAGTTTAGCCGAAAATTTGAATTTGATTGACTCATATATATACTATGTCAATTTAAGTGAAAAATTTTACTCGATAAACGAATTCGATTTATATTTCTTAAATAATTACATCATAGATAATGAATATCTTAAAAATGAATTAATAAAATTAGCCTTCAGAGCACATTTAATTAATTTATGAAATATGAAAAATATAAAGATTTATACACACAATTTTTAATTTCTGAAAAAAATCTTTCAAGAAACTCTGTAAACAATTATTTAGTTGATTTAGATCAATTTTTTAATACTGAGAATATAAAAGTTGGTGATCTTAATACTAATATAAAAACATATATTACTAATTTAAGAAAAAAAAATTTGAAAATATCGAGTATAAATAGAAAAATATCAACTTTAAAAAATTTTTTGAAGTTTCTCCAAACTGAAAAAATAATTGAAAAAATTGATTTTCAAGAATTTGAAAGCTTATCAAATTTAAAAAAAATTCCAAAGTCCATATCAAAATTACAAATGGAGCAAATATTTATGAATTTATATAATTCAAAACAGACTAATAAAGAGCTTTATATTTTAGTATTAAAATTAATTTATTTATCAGGATTGAGAATATCAGAGGCACTCAATATAAAATGGTCTGATATTAACCATCAAGATAATTCTATTTACATCTTTGGAAAAGGTTCCAAAGAAAGAAAAGTATATATAATTAAAGATTTTTTGGAGCTTTTGAAAAATTTAGTTAAAAAAAATCAATTTGTATTTACTTTAAATAATAAAAAGATTTCTGCTAGATCGGTAAATAAATTTCTTGAAAATTGTTATAACGACTCAATAATTAAAGATAAAATGTCTTCTCATGTTTTTAGGCACTCATTTGCTACCACTATGTTAGAAAATAACGCTGATATTAGACATATACAAAAGTTATTAGGTCACTCAAGCATTTCTACAACAGAAATTTATACTAAAGTTGCAAAGTCAATGAAAAAGAGAGTTTTAGACTCTTATCATCCATTAAAAAATAAATTATAGTCCTAAAAATGTTTTACTTAGATTTTGAAGAAAAATTAGAAAAATTTGATATGGAAATACAATCTTTGATTAAGCTTTCAAAAGAAAGTGATATAGATGTTGATGGAAAAATTAAAGATATTGAGAAAAAAAAACAAACAGAGTTAAATAGAATTTACTCTAATTTATCACCTTGGCAAATTGTCAAACTTGCAAGACATCCAAATAGACCTAAAACAAAAGGCTATATAGATAATATTTTTACAAATTTTACACCTCTTTATGGTGATAGACTTTATTCTGAAGATAATTCCATTATCTCAGGTT
>CACJEH010000024.1:0-9766 GCA_902592365.1 uncultured Alphaproteobacteria bacterium | reverse complement strand
TTAATAGTTCTATTAAATGATGTTGGAAATAGACATCTCACACCCATCTCAGTTGATTGTCTTATAATTGATTCACTGTTTAGATATTTTATGGGAGAAAACATTAAGTCTATCATAGTTTCTGCTCGAGGTGCTGAGATTTGACTTATCGATTTCGCTTTTAAAAAATTTTTTTTTATATCAATTATTTCGCACTTCCATTCACCAGAAATATTGTTAAACAAAGAGATCTCATCTCCTATTTTAAGCCTTATAACTTTTACAAGATGGATATAATACTTTTTTTCTAGCTCATAAGTGCTACCCTGCTTTATAATTGAATTACAATAAACTCTCTTCATGAATAACAATTATAAGAATAATTTAATTTTTAAATTATTTCCACCTTTCACACATCCATACATTCTTTTAGTTAGATTAGATAAACCTATTGGTTTTCTTCTACTTTTTTACCCAATTAGTTTCATTTTAGCATCCTCAACAAATGGATCTTCTAATAATATTTTAATTTTGTTTATAATTTTTTTTATTGGTTCAATGGTAATGAGATCTGCTGGATGCATAGTAAATGATTTTATTGATAAAGACATTGATAGGAAAGTTAGTAGAACACAAAATAGAGCTTTAGCCTCATCACAAATAAGTTTAAAGAATTCACTCATACTATTATTTTTTCTTTTAATAATAGGTTTAATAATTTTATTACAATTAAATTATGAAGCTATTGTATTAGGGCTTGTTATCACTCCTTTGATAATTTTATACCCCCTAGCAAAAAGATTTTTTTTCTTACCCCAATTAATTTTAGCTTTGACTTATAATTGGGGCTGTTTTATTGGCTGGGTGGCAATGGGCTCAAACGTACCCTTTTCATCTGTTCTCATTTTATATATGTCACTAATTTTTTGGACACTTACTTATGATACTATTTATGCCACTCAGGATGAGAAAGAAGACAAAAAGTTAAAACTATACTCTAGCACATTATTTTTTGGAGCTGGTAGAATGATCATTTTAAATTTAATGATTTTTTTAAAATATTTTTTATTGGCATTTTTTGGAAGTGGCTTGAATTTCAGTTTTTTATACTATGTCTTATTGATAACAATTTTCTTAATAAATATTTTAGATCTCAATTTTATATGGAAAAATATACCTGAAAAGGCTAGTTCATACTTTAGTCGCAATAACTATTACGGTATCAGCATACTTTTTAGTATAATAATAGGAAGTCACCTTAATGTCTGAGTCTAAAGAACATTTTATAAGAATTTCTAAATTATTTCTTAATTTTAAATTAAGAATGTTTATTGCTATTTTATGTATGATTATTGCTGCTCTATGCACAGGTTTTAATGCATGGTTGGTTAAACCAGCTCTTGATAATGTTTTGATTAATGCTGATAAATTTTATTTATATTTTATACCTATTGCTATTTTAATTACTGGGATAATAAAAGGATTAGTAACTTATATCCAAATCACCTCTTTACAATTTATGAGTCATAGGATTATTGAAAAACTCAGACGTGATGTTTTTAAAAATATAATAAATGTACATTATGGGTTTTTTGTAAAAAATAAAATAGGATCATTAATTACAAGAATTACAACAGATACTTATTATCTAAGTGGGGCAATGGCCAACACCTATACTGCGATAATAAAAGACTCTCTAACTTTAATTGTATTAATAGGAAATATGTTTTATCAAAATTGGAAATTAGCTTGTATTTCTATAGTGATTTTTCCATTGGCTATTGTTCCAATAAGAGTTTTAGGAAAAAAAATTAGAAGAGTTACAAAAAACTTACAAGAGCAAGTTGGTAATTTAGCTTCAAATTTAGAAGAGGTCTTTAGAGGAATCAAAAATGTAAAATCTTTCAATGCAGAAAATTTTGAAATTAAAAGAGTTAATAAAGAAATTGAGCAAGCAAGAAAATTAAATTTTAAGCAGGAAAAAATTACTGCAAGATCAAGACCTTTTACGGAAACATTGGGTTCAATGGCAGCTGGTTTAGCAATATTTGGTGGAGGTATTTTTGTAATTAACGAGAATATGACAGCTGGGCAATTAATGAGTTTTTTAGTAAGTCTAATGTTAGCTTATGCACCACTTAAAAACCTTATAAATGTAAATGTTTTACTCCAAAGTGGTCTTGGTGCTGCCTCTAGAATATTTGAATTTATAGACTTTAAAAATCAAACAATTGGTGGATCTAAGACAGTTAAAAGTTTTAAGACTTTAAATTTTAAAGGAGTTTTTTTTAAATACGAAAATACAGAAAAAAATATTATTAACCGAGTTAATTTTAGCCTTAAAACAGGAAAAAAAGTTGCATTTGTGGGTCCCTCTGGGGGAGGTAAATCAACACTTATGGCTTTATTTTTGAGATTATTTGATATTACGAAAGGCGAAATAACAATAAATGGAATTGATATAAAAAAATTAAAATTAAATAGTCTTAGAAATATATTTAGCCTGGTTAGCCAAGATACGGTTTTGTTTGATGGAACTATTTCAGAAAATATTAAATATAACTCTAGTAATAATCAATCAAATATAAACTATTTTGCAAATATTGCATGTGTAAATGATTTTGCAAATAAACTACCTCTAAAATTGAATACGAAAATTGGAGAAAATGGAATTAAATTGTCTGGGGGTCAAAGACAAAGAATTTCAATTGCAAGAGCTCTTGCTCAAAAAAGCCCTGTTGTATTGTTAGATGAACCAACTTCAAATTTAGATCTTAAAACTGAGACTAAACTATTCAATAATTTGTATCTTTTACCTAAAATTACAATGATCGTAGTTGCTCACAGATTAAGTACAATCAAAAATTTTGATGAAATTTACTATTTAGAAAATGGCGAAGTGATTGAGAAGGGCACTCATAAAAACTTAATGGCAAAGAAAAAACATTACTATAATCTTTATCAAAGACAGATTAAAAAAAATGCTTAAAAAACTATCTAAGAATAAATTCTTTAAGATTATTTTTGTAAATTTGATTTATCTATCATTATCACTTGTAAAAAAAACAAGTCATTGGTCAGGTGTAAATGAAGAAGTTGTAGAAAAACAATTAAAAGATAAAAAATCAATTATTGTTCTTATTTGGCATAACCAACTTATGGGCTCAACATTTAGTTGGAAATTTAAACCAAAATTAAGACCCGTTGCAACATCTCATAGGGATGGTCAAATAAGTACATTAGTTCAAAGAAAATTTGGTTTAGACCCTCTTTTACGCGAAAAAGATAAACCCACTGCTCTAATAAAAGATATCACTATAGCTGTAGAAAAAGGCGATTGCATTTATATCACACCAGATGCTCCTCATGGACCACCGCATAAAATTAACACCAATGTTTATAAATTGGCTAAAAAATTTGATTTAAAGATCGCTCTTTTAACTTTTAAAACCAATCGTTTTTTTCGTCTTAATAACTGGGATAAATTAAAAATTCCATTACCTTTCAGTAAAGGTATTTTTTTTTGGGGTGAAGAAATAATAAACCCAAGTCAGTTCGACGAAAATTCATTTAACAAATACATAGTAGAAAATTTGAATAGAAATTTAAAAATAATTGATGCTCATTTTTAGCTATAGATTATTACAACTGTTGTTTTTTCCAGTGATTTTATTGATTGGTTTAATAAGAATATTGTATAAAAAAGAAAATTTTTTTTCATATAAACAAAAAATATTTGCAAACCATGATTACACAAAAATTAGACAAAGTGATTTTTTAATTCATTTTGCTTCTATAGGTGAATTAAATTCTATTAAATTCTTAGTGGACAGACTCAATAATAAAAAAATTGTATTATCATGTTCTACTTTGTCATCTTTTGAATTGTCAAAAAAATTATATCCTAACCTTATTAGTATATTTCTACCTTTAGATTTTTTTTGGAATGTAAATTTTTTCTTATCAAATACAAATTTTAAAAAAATTTTATGGATTGACTCAGAAATTTGGCCTAATTGGCTATTAATTTCAAAGAAGAGAAATTTAAAAAATATCTTAGTTAATGGCAGAGTATCGGATTCAAGTTATGTCAGATGGGCAAAATATCCAAATTTAAGTAAAATAATTGGAGAACAATACGCTTTGATTTTTGCACAAAGTAAAAAGGACCAAGAAAACATAAATAATTTATTTTGTAAGACAGTTTATTTTTTTGGAAACTTAAAATTTAATATAAATCCAAATATACCAAATTCAAAAAAAAAAATTGTTTGTTTCGCAAGTATTCACTTAAATGAGTATGATAAAGTACTAAATATAATTAGAAGATTAAATTTAAGTGAAATTTTTGAGATAATTATCATACCTCGTCACATTCAATTCACTTATAATTTAAGTGAAAAAATTATTTCTGAAAATTTAGAAAAAATAACTATTCATAATAAATTTGGGGATATAATGTCAATTTTCGAGCGCTCAAAGATAGTATTTATGGGTGGTTCTTTAATTAAACACGGTGGACAGAATCCTCTAGAACCTATTTCAAGAGGTTGTTTTGTACTTTCAGGAAATTTCAATAAAAATTTTGAAGAAATTTATCTTGATCTCGAAAAACTTAACCTTTGCAAAACAATGAATAGTGATAATTTAAAGGATATTAGTAATGAAATTAACAGACAAATAAAAGAAGACTTTCATAATGCCAAGGAAATTGAAAATTTTATTAATAATAATAAAAATAGTTTAAAAAATATTACTGAGATGATTGATAAATGTTAAAAGCTCCAAAATTTTGGTATCAAAAATCAATTTCTTTGAATGCACTAATTCTTTCGCCTTTATCAATAATTTGGTCATTAGGAAATTTAATTAAAAAAAATCTATCAAAAGTTCAAAAAATTGACTTACCAGTGATAGCGGTTGGAAGTGCCATAATTGGAGGTTCAGGCAAAACGCCCTCTGTGTTATACATTTGTAGAGAATTAAAGAAAATGGGATACATACCTCATATTATCTCAAGAGGTTATGGAGGGTCTACTACTGTAGATGAAGTTATAAAAGTAAAACCTCATATGGACTTTAATTTTGTTGGAGATGAGGCTTTAATGATGTCAAATTATTTTACAACTTGGGTTAGTAAAAATAAATTTCACGCAATGATTTCAGCAAAAGAGGATGGCGCGAATATACTTGTGCTAGACGATGCACTTCAATCATACAATATATATAAAAATATATCGATTTATGTGTATGACTCTATCCAATCATTTGGTAATAGACTTTTAGTTCCCTCAGGGCCCTTAAGAGAGACAGTAAAAAATGCAATAAAGAAATCACAAATATTTTTTTTAATAAATACTGATGTATGTAATGATTTGAATGAGAGACATTTTAAGCATATGTTAAAATATAAAATTGAAATCAATCCTGAGTTTAGAGAAAAAAAGTTAATTGCTTTTGCAGGCCTAGGTTTTAATAAAAAATTCTTTGATCAATTAAAATCTGAAAATTTAAATTTAGTACTAACAAAAGAATTTCCAGATCATCATCAATATACTATCGATGATATATTTTTGTTACTTGATCAAGCAAATAAAAATGATGCTTTTTTAATTACCACAGAGAAAGATCATGTAAGGATACCTGAAGAATTTAAAAGCTCTGTTGGCATTATATACGGAGAGATAGTCTCGGATAACAATTTACAATTTGCTACAGAAATTGAAAAATATATTTAAAATTTTAAAAAATTACATTGAGTTTATTTTTTTTATTTTACTTAAAAATTTTTTAGGGTTTTTTAGTTTTAATTTTGCCTCAAGTGTCGGAGGTGTTTTGGTTAGTTTTTTTGGGAAATTTACAAAATATGAACAAATAATAAAAGATAATATTGAGGTATTGAACTTAAATGATGAAAAAAGATCAAAATTAATAAAGGAAAATTTAAAAGAGACAGGAAAAGTTTTTTTTGAGTTTTTTAATTTAAATAAATTTGACTGGAAAAACATAGATTTTGATGATGCCGGAATAATAGATGAGATAAAAAATCACATAGGCCCTAAAATCTTTATATCTGCTCATATTGGAAACTGGGAGCTAACAAGAAATTTTATTTTACGTCATGGTTTCACATTACATTCTGTATACAGACATGCTAATAACGAAAAAATTGATAATTACATACAGAAAAATAGAAAAAAAAATAATGCTTTTTTTTATAAAAAAGGCACTGAGAGTGCTAAATCCATGATTAAAGCACTTAAACAAAATGAAAATTTAGCTCTTCTAATTGATCAAAGAGATAGTAGTGGATTAGAAATAGATTTTTTTGGAAAGAGGGTACTAGCAACAGATGGTTTTGCTAATTTAGCATTTAAATATAAAACGATGATTTGTCCAGTATACTCAATTAGAAATCAAAATGGTAAATTTCAAGTGATTTTTGAAAAACCTTTGCCTTATGAAGAATATAAAAATTATGATGTAAGAGACTTAGTTGAAATGATTCACAAAAAATATTTTGAAAAATGGATTACACAATCTCCATCGCAATGGCTATGGGTACATAATAGATGGAAATTATAATTTTTTTTTGACACTCATTACTCCATCTTTCAAAGTAACATCAAAATTATTTAATTTTTTTAAAGATTGTATACTTTTGATTATTTGATTTTCTGATCTCAATATTGCATACCCTTTTTTTAAGTTTTTTTCTACCGATGAGGTATTAAGTATTTTGTTAAGTAAATATAATTTTTGAGAAAAAATTTTAAATTTATTTAAAATTAAAGTTTTATTATTATTATTTATGTAACCAATCTTACTTTGTATTTCTAATATTTTTTGTTTTGGACTATTTTCTTGTAGTCTTATTAATATATCATTAAAGAAGTTTGACTTATTGTAAAAGGAATGATTAACTATTTCAAAATTCTCATTGTTTATTTTACTTAATTTGTTCTCAACATCTTTAATTTTATTAGAAAAATAATTTATAGAATTTTTGAATCTCAACAATAGTTGTTCTATAAATAGATATTTCTGCTCTATAGATTTATTAAGTTTTTCTTGTAAATCTTTTATATGACTTAATAAATAAATTTTATCTGGAACTGCAATTTCAGCAGCTGCGGTAGGTGTTGGTGCACGCAAGTCTGAGACATAATCTAATAAGGTAAAGTCCGTCTCATGACCAATAGCGGATATGTTAGGAATTTTTAAATTATAAACTCTTTTTATCAAATCAGGTTCGTTGAAAGGCATTAACTCCTCCAGAGATCCCCCACCTCTAGCAAATATAATTAAATCTGGCTTTAAAAAGTCTTTTGAGTCATGATTTTCAATGAGGTTTAAAAAATCTATGATTTCAATATGAGAATTTTTACCTTGAACAGAAATAGGGAAAACCTTTATTTGAGAAACAGGAAATCTCTCAGAAATTCTATGAATTATGTCATGAATTACTGAACCAGAAGATGATGTAAGCACACCAATTGATTTTGGAAACTTAGGTAATTTTTTTTTATTATTATCGTCAAATAGACCCATTAAAGATAATTCTTTTTTCCTATCTTCGATTAGTTTTAGAATTGAACCTGTACCGCTGTATTCAACCTGATCAATAATAAGCTGATACACGGATCTCCCAAATTTAGAGTATGATGTTATCCTTCCATAAAAGCTATATTCAGCTCCCTCTTCTATTTGAACTTGTAAATTTTTATAACTTCCTTTCCAGCATATACAAGAAATGACCTCATCATTTTCTTTTATAGAAAAATATACATGTCCAGAACCAGCTATAGTTATTGGTCCTGTCTCTCCAACTAACTTCAAATAAGAATAGTTTTCCTCTAATAAATCTTTTATTGAGTTATTCAGTTGTGATACTGTGTATTCAGGAATATTATTCACATAATAAATATACTTTATTATATTATATAAATGAACGTTATAGTTGTAGGATCTGGAGCCCGAGAACATGCTTTATGTAGAATTCTTCATAAGTCATATCTTTGTGAAAAAGTATTTTGTTTTCCTGGAAATTACGGAATAAGTAAAATTGCTGAGTGTAAAGATATCTCGACCAAAGAGGATATTATTGAAGAGTGTGTTAAAATTAATCCTGACCTTATAGTAGTAGGTCCAGAAAACTATTTATCAGAAAATCTGGCAGGAGAATTAAGAAATAAAGGTTTGAATGTTTTTGGACCTAACTCTGAGGGTGCAAAACTTGAGTCCTCTAAAGATTTTATGAAAGAATTTTGTCAATCACATCATATTCCAACTGCAAAGTCTCAAACTTTCGTTGAATTTGAAAAAGCAAGACACTATTTAGAAAGTTTTGATGGTCCAATTGTCGTAAAATATGACGGATTAGCTGCAGGTAAAGGGGTTTTTGTATGCACAAACACAAATGAAGCAGTAGAGGCTTGTAAAAGAATTTTTATTCACAATGAATTTAACCAAGAGAATAATAAAATCGTTATTGAGGAATTTATCAAAGGAAAAGAGTTGAGTTTTTTTACAATAACAGATGGAAATGATTATTTAAATTTTGGATCTGCGCAAGATTACAAAAGAATTGGGGACAATGATACTGGGCCAAATACTGGAGGAATGGGAACTATTAGTCCTGCACCTATTTTAAAGGATAATTTAAATACTTTAATTCAAGAACAAATAGTGCAAAAAACTATAAATGGACTTCAAAAAGACAATATATCATTTCAAGGTGTTATATTTTTTGGCATAATCGTTAATGAACACAATCAACCTTTTCTACTCGAATACAACACTAGATTTGGAGACCCTGAAATTCAAAGTATTTCTCTTAGAGTCAAATCTGACTTTTTATCCTTACTTCATTCAACAGCAACAAAAAATTTAAAATATGCAAATATTGAGTTATATGAAAATAAAAAATCAATTTGTTTAATCTTAGCAACTAAAGGATATCCTGAGAATTATCCAAAAAATACTGAGATTAAGAATATTAATGAATTTAAAAACGATGATGACTTTTATATTTTTCACGCTGCGACTAAATTAATTGACAATAAAGTTTTTTCAAATGGAGGTAGAGTTCTCTCAATAGTAGCCTCTGGAAATGAATATTCAGAATGTAGAAAGAAAGTTTATGAAATAGCTGAAAAGATTAATTGGCCAGAAAAATATTATAGAACTGATATTGGTGCTAAGATTTAGACCTTTTATTTCTAAAAAACTTTTTTATTAAATTTTCTTCATTATTTTTGATAAATTTATACTTTACATTAGAAATAGTCTTTCTACTTGGATTATCGTTTTTAAACAAATAATAGACAATAGATAGTCTTGAAGATTTTATAACCTCTTTGCACATATCACATGGCTCTAAATAAGATATCATTACGAGTCCGTCTAACCTCTTTTGATTTAATTTTTTACATGCCTTTCTAATACATAATATCTCTGCATGTGCGGTTGGATCATTTGAAGCTATTTCCTGATTAAAAGATCTTGCAACAATTCTCTCATCAAGAGGGTCAACTATTATGGATGCTACTGGAATCTCACCTTTTTCAATAGCTAATTTACTTTGACTAAGTACAATACGTATAAAATTTGTTAAGTTATTCATTGTGATTAGAACCCCTGTCATTGGTATTACAGCTGATTATAAGGAAAAAGAAAACACATATTCTAAGTATCCTTGGTTTGCTTTGAGACGTCATTATTCAGACTGTCTTTATAAATTTGGATGTACACCTGTAATATTACCTATAACAGAAACATTAGAAAA
>CACJEH010000023.1:0-11778 GCA_902592365.1 uncultured Alphaproteobacteria bacterium | reverse complement strand
CTTATATATTGAACTTTCTGAAAAGCTTTGCTGATATAGCTTTTTTTTAAGTTCACTAGTTTCTAACTTCGATAGTTTTTTTCTTAAAATAAATCGTTTTAAAATATCGAGCTCTAAATCTGGATTTTCAGATACTTTTTTAGAGATATATTCCTCAATTAAGCTTTGTTCAAAGCCTTTTTGATAAAGTTTATTTTTAATTTTTTTTAAAGAAAACAGTGATTGTTCATAATAATGAAATACAGTTTCAATAAATTGCTTTTCATCTATGACCTTTAAATCATCTAATTTTTGTACAATATTACCAATAAGTTTTTGTTTAGAGATATTTTCTGGGAAAATGACCTTTTGATAAGTTTTTTTATTTTTGAGTCTTTTTTCTAGAATTTCAGAAATTTTTTTTTTAGTTGCTGGATATTTTCCCAAGTATTTTAGTGCTTCATTATATAGGTATTCATCAGCTTTTTTTTTCATAGTTTATATTTTATGAATTATTATTATTAAGTATACAAACAAAGGCGCTTGTAGCTCAGTAGGATAGAGCACCAGATTCCTAATCTGGGGGTCGCAGGTTCGATTCCTGCCAAGCGCGCCAATAACTTTGACATATTAAAAAAAATTTTTATAAATTACTTATGGTAAAAATTTTTTTTTTATTAAATCTTTTACTTTTCACATCTCTCTCAAATGCCCAGCTAATAGAAACAAGAGACCCCAAAGCTTTATGCTCTAACGGTGAACAAGCAACATTTACTTTTTTTGATGGTAATACAAATAATTGGTTAATGTATATTCAAGGAGGGGGTGTGGCTGCAAACGAAGACCAATACAGATCAAGAAATAACGGATTGAAATCTCCTGCAGTTTCAAATGATAGAGGTAAAACTTATATGGTCGAGGACTTTATTAACAATAACTATAACGTCATTTACATTCCTTATTGTAGCAATGACATACATCAAGGCACGCACGTAAACAATATTGATGGAAAAAAAGTTTATTTTCATGGTAGATACATTATCGAGGACATTTTTAATCAGTATGATGAAAAGTTTAAAAAAGCAGATAAATTAATTTTTGCAGGTTATAGTGCTGGGTCCTTGGCTTTGGGTTTAAACGTCGATCTAATTAAAAGATACGAAAATCCTTATATTATTGCTGATAGTTTTTGGTTAGACGCAGAGTCTTTAAATGTTCGCTTAGGATGGAATGATGGAACATGGCCTAAAATTGTAAAGTTTTTATATAATGACAGGGTCGAGCATTGTAAAGACTCTCATTGGGCAAATTGTTTTTCTTCAAGACCATTATTTGAAAGAAATAATTTGAATAATATTTTTTTTATTTGGAACATAGGTGACCCTTACATGAAAGGTAATTTAGATAAAGTAAAACAATCTATTAATGAAGACTCAATTTTTTATAATGCTGGTTTTTCAATTAATGCTGAAGAAAGAAAGTTAAAAGGAAATATTGAGTGGGGGCATGTTATGACAGCTACTGATTTATATTATAAAGATTTTGAAGGCACCTCATTACAAAAGTTAATTTGGAATTGGATAAACGGATCTGGTAAAACTATTTATATAAACAATTAGTTTTTCTCGTGTAAAAAGTCCAAAAGTCTATCTAAATATTTTTCATCAACATTATAAGCTTTTTTATAATGTTCAATACAATATGGTTTTGTTGGAATATTTTGACCACCGCAATAGTGAAATCCCTCTTCAAGTGGATCTCCGATCGGCCATTGACAAGATTTAAAGTTACCTGTGCCAACAATACTCTTTTTAAAACTAAATTTTTCTCTTCTTCGAACAGGTTCTTTTCTTATTGTATTTTGAGAAGATGCATTACTAGTTTCTCTGTACATGGTGACAGAAGAAAACTGTTGATTTTGACTTGATTTTTTTCTGGAGTTTTGACGTCTTTCAAGACCCAGTCTAAAAGCCTTACCAATAACGGCATTTTTAGTAAATCCAAGCTGCACGCCAATTTGGCTAGTAGCAACCCCTTCATTCCAAAGTTTTTTAAGATCTTCTACTTTTTGGTTATTCCAAGACATTTTTTATATACCTACTCTATTTAGTTCCTTATATGGGTAGTTTTATACTATATATAGTAGTAGTAATCTAGCCTAAAATGATTAAAAAAATGTGAATAAATATGAAGTCTCTTAAAAATTTGAACTTTGAAAAAATCCAAAATGTAGGGATTAGAGTCGATTTCAATGTTCCTATAGATAAAAATTTTAGAATTACAGACAAAACTAGATTAGATAGATCTAAGGAGACGATCGATTTTATTAAAAATAAACAATGTAATATTTTTCTTATTTCACATTTTGGAAGACCAAAAGAAAATTTCGATGAGGAGTATTCTTTCTCAAAATTAATTGAACAGTTTGAAGATATATTGGAATTAAAATTAAATTTTATTAGCTATGATAGTTTCTTAAATAGTGGTCTTAATGAATTAGATGATAATAAGCCAACTATAAGCCTTTTAGAGAATATAAGATTTTTTGAAGGTGAATTAAAAAATGATCTAAATTTTAGTAAGTCTATTACAGATAAATTAGATTTATATGTTAATGAGGCTTTTTCTGCCTCTCACCGATTCCACTCATCAGTTAATCAAATGGCTAAAAACATATTGTCCGCTCCTGGATTTAATTTTGAAAGAGAAATTTTAGCAATTGATAATATAAAAAAATCTCCAAAGAAAAAATTAGCAATTATTGGTGGATCAAAAGTTTCAACTAAAATAAAAACACTTCTATCTTTAACATCCTCTTGCTCAGATATTTTTATTGGAGGGGCAATGGCTAATAATTTTTTTAAATACAATAATATAAACGTAAGCAATTCTTTAATTGAAGAGGGCACAGAAAGTATGATTGAAATGATTTACAATTCTGCAAAAGCAACAAATTGTAAAATTCACCTTCCATCAGATGTAAAACTTGACTCAAATGAAAATAAATTAATAAATGAGCTTTCCTCAAGTTCCGATTTTAAAATACTAGATATATCAGTTTCCTCACACGCAGTTTTAGAAAAACTGATAGGTAACAGTGATATCGTTTTGTGGAATGGTCCAATGGGAATGATAGAGAACAATAAATTTTCAAAGGGATCAGTAAATTTAGCTCATCTCCTTGCAAAATCTCAAGCAGATGTTGTCATAGGTGGTGGAGACACAATTTTAACAATTAACATGGCTGAGGAAAAATTTGAAAATTTTTACTTTGTTTCAACTGCTGGCGGTGCTTTTCTTGAGGCGCTCGAGGACAAAGATCTTCCTGGAATTCAAGCCCTTATGGCTGATTAATAAAATGTTTTTTTAGTAATGGAATTTGAATTATTGTAAACACAATAGTAATTCCCATTATTCCAAATACTTTAAAATTTACCCAAACATCAGTTGTTTGTGTCCGCCAAACTATTTCATTTAAAACAGCTAAAAGAATAAAAAAACTTGACCACATTTTATTCATTAATCCCCAACCCTCATCAGTCAATTTTAATGATGAGTTTAATAATAACTTTAAAACAGGTTTATTAATTAAGGTACTTCCAATTAAAACTGCAGCAAAAAGAGCATTTATAATTGTTGGTTTCATTTTAAAAAATATCTCATTTTTTAGAAAAATACTTAAACTACCAAAAACAACTAAGATAATTGTGCTTACTAACATCATTGTTGAAATTTTTCTTTCTTTGAAATAGATGGCTATAAGGGAAATAAATGTTGCAACTATTACAGCAGCAATACTTAAATAGAGATCTTTATCTGATTTATAATAGACTGCGAAAAAAACAATTAAGGGAAAAAATTCAAAGAGTTGTTTCATTTTATAACAGTCTATCTAAATATCCCTCAAATTGAAACTCTCTTAAGTCATTCATACCTTCGCCATATCCTTCAAATACTACAGGAATATTAAAATCATTTATTATTGTTAGAAGAGCTCCATACTTGGCATTAGAGTCGACCTTATTTAAAATAATACCACCTAAAGTGATATATTCTTGAAAACCTTCAATTATATGTTTTGATGCAAGGCCAGTATTAGCATCTAATGTCAAAAAAGTCCTTATTAAATTAAATTGACAAGATTTTTTTGAAACTATATCTGAGATTTTTTTTAGCTCAGCCATTAAGTTTTTGTTGTTATGCTGTCTACCAGATGTATCGACAATAATAACATCACTTTCTTTCAGATTATCAATACCTTGAAAAATAACTGCAGATGGATCTTCCATATTATTACCCTTATGAATGGGCACTTCAAATTGATTTGTGAAATGTTCAAGTTGATCGATTGCGGCAGCCCTAAATGTATCTGCTGCAATTACGCCAGGTTTTAAGCCATTCTTTTGAATTAGATTTATAAATTTACCTATAAATGTTGTTTTTCCCGAGCCGTTATTTCCAGCAATAATATATAAGCTTTTATCTTGAGGAGAAAAACAACCAAATTTTTTTTCTTTGAATTTTGTAAGCAGTTCATCTTTAATCACTTTTTTAATATCCTCTTCTTGTGATTTATTTTCTTGTATTTTTGAAATTATTAAATCAGCAAATTTTGGTTCTACACCATTATCAAACAAAAGATCCTCTATCTCATCTATATTTAAATTCTTTTGAAAGATTTTTTTTAAAAAAAACATTAAACCCTTATAACCTCTCCAACGGGCACACCTACTAAGGGTACTTTATGTTTTATATAATTTTGATCATATCCAATAGCCAATCCTGAATTTAACTCTTCAATAAGGATCTCCCTTGGTAATGAAAGTTTGGATTTTACTTTTTTTAAAATTAATTCACCAAGATCTCTTAAAACTTTTGCTCTCTTTTTAATAATTGATTTAGAGACCTGAGGCATCCTTGAAGCAGGAGTATTGTTTTTTGGGGAAAAAGGAAATATGTGAAGGTGTGAAATTTCATTGTCTCTTAATAGTTTGTATGTATTTTCAAACATCGTATCTGTTTCTGTGGGAAATCCTGCAATAATATCTGCACCAAATGAAATATCTTTTCTAATTTTTTTACAACGATCAACAAATTGAAATACATCTTTTGAGCTATGTCTTCTTTTCATTCTTTTCAGTATCATGTCATCACCTGATTGTATACTAAGGTGAAGATGCGGCATTACTCTTAGATCTTTTAGTACTTCATTAAAATTTTCATCAACTTCAACACAGTCTATAGAGGAGAGTCGAAGACGTTGCAATTTAGTTTTATCTAAAATATCTAAAATTAAATTGCTCATATTATATTTGTGATCGAAATCGCTCCCATAATCTGATATATCAACACCTGTTAAAACAATTTCTTTGACACCATTTTCTACAACTCTTTCCACTTCATCAATTAAGTAAAAAGGATCAAAACTCCTATTATTACCTCTACCAAAAGGAATAATACAAAATGTGCACCTATGATTGCATCCTTGTTGAATTACAAGGCTTTCTCTGATGTTAAGGTTTTTATTATCTAAAGATGGGCGGATATCTTGAGGAGAGTCAAATATATCTTCCTTGAAATCTACTTCGAGTTCTTCATCAAGTAAAGATGTCCAAGTTTCTGATTTCAGTTTACTTATATTATCAATAACTTTATCGACCTCAGTCATTGAAGAATACTTATCTGGAGATATTTGTGCAGCACAACCTGTCATTACAATTTTTTTATCGGGATATTCTTTTTTAATTCTTCTAATAGTTTGTCTTACCTGCCTCTCAGTCTCATTTGTGACGGCACAAGAGTTTATAACAACTATATTTTCATTATTATTTACTAATAATTCTTCAATTTTTTTTCCTTCAAAGTTATTTAGTCTACATCCAAAATTAACAACTTTAGACATTTAAATATTAATCGATGATTGATAAACTAACTCTGCAGGGCCTTGAAGGAAAACTATCTTGTCCTTGATTTCTGTTTTTAATACTGATCGTTCAGTAACTACTTTGATTTTAGAGGACACAAAGTCATTATGATTTAAAACAAAAGCAGTAGCACAAGTTCCTGAACCACATGCTAGTGTATGTCCGCCACCTCGCTCCCAAAATAATACTTTTACTTTTGATTTTTTTAATACCTCTACAAAAGTAATATTAGCTTGATCAGGAAATAATTTATTTTTCACAAGTAAAGGCCCTAACATATTTAATTTAATTAGCTTTAAATTCTTTACTAATACTACACAATGAGGGTTTCCAATATTTGCCCCCATTATTTTTATTAACCCAGGTATTTTTATTCTTTTAATTTGAATACTTTGAGAGTCCATTTTTTTTGATAAAGGAATTTTTTTCCAATCTAAAGTTACTTCCCCAACATTGATTTTATACTCCTTTTGAGTTTTCTTACCAAAATGTAAAAATTTACGAGTTTTAATGACTGCCTTTTTATCTTTTTTTACTTCAACTAAATATTTGTAGGCACATCGCAATCCATTACCACAATTTTTCCCAAGTGAGCCATCTGAGTTATAAAATGTAACTTGATAATATGAACTGATTTTTTTTAATAGAATTAATTGATCGCAACCTACCCCAAAACGCCTGTCGCAGAGTCTTTTAATAACCTTTTTTGACTTTCTAATGAAATCAACGTTTTTATCCACAATAATAAAGTCATTTCCTGCTCCTTGAGCTTTCATAAAAGGTATTTTCATAGACCAGCTATAGTGATATAAATTCCTCACTAAATAAAGGAAAAATTAGTCGGCCGATGAGTATCATTCGCCGATTTTTTTTATTTTTTAAATGTTAGAAAATATAACAAATAAGATAACTGGAATTTTTCAAGGCCTCTCAAATAAAGGCGCTATCACTGAAAAAGATTTAGAGACAACCCTGCGAGAGGTTAGAGTTGCTCTGTTAGAGGCAGATGTCTCTCTTAAAGTATCTAAAGATCTAATTAAAAAAATCCAAGAAAAAGCACTTGGCCAAAAAGTAATTGAAAACGTTCAGCCAGGACAACAAATAATTAAAATAGTAAGTGATGAACTAACAGAAATACTTGGTGTTCAAAGTAGCGAGTTAAACTTTAAAAATAAACCCTCAACTTTTTTAATGTGTGGTCTGCAGGGTGCAGGTAAAACAACATCAATTGCAAAACTTGCTCATTACTGTCAAAATTCTCTTAATAAATCTGTAGCACTTGTGTCAACAGATTTAAGAAGACCAGCCGCTATAGACCAACTTCGTATTTTATCCCAAAAAAATAATATTCAGTTTATTGAGCCAATAAATGAAAACATAAAAGATATTGTCAATAATGCTCTTGAACAAAGTAAAAAACTTTTATCGGATGTTTTAATTATAGATACCTCAGGTCGAATTAGTACCGATGAGGAATTACTTTTAGAACTGAAAACAATTCATGATCTGGCAAAACCACAAGAGAATTTACTTGTTTTAGACTCAATGATGGGTCAACAAGCCCTGAGCGTTGTAGAGTCTTTTAACTCCACAGCACCACTTACTGGATTTATATTAACAAGATTAGATGCAGACCCAAGAGGAGGAGTTGCACTTTCAGCAAAATATCAAACAGGTTTGCCAATTCGTTTCTTTGGATCAGGAGAAAATATTGAAGATTTTGAAGTTTTTCACCCAGAGAGAATAGCTTCTAGAATTCTTGGTATGGGAGATATTGTTTCATTAGTTGAAAAAGCACAAAAAGATTTTGATCAAAAAGAAATGGAAAATCTCCAATCTCAGATGATGAGTGGGAAATTTAATATGAATGATCTTTTAAAACAGTTTTCTCAAATGAAAAAAATGGGCGGAATGTCTGGACTAATGTCACACATGCCAGGCGTCAGCAAAATTAAAAATATGATGGAGAGTGGAGATTTTGACGAAAAAGTTATTGATCATCAAATAGCAATTATTTGTTCAATGACAAAAGAAGAGAGAGTTGATCCTGATATACTAAAAGCTTCAAGAAAAAGAAGAATAGCAACAGGGTCTGGTAGACAGGTACACGAGGTCAACAGACTCTTAAAACAATTTGAGCAAACTAAAAAACTTATGAAACAAGCTCAAAAACCAGGTTTTGCAAATAAAATAAAAAGTTTATTAGGCGGAAACCAAATGCCAACGATTGAATAAATACAGAAGGGAGAAATCATGGCGACAAAAATAAGACTAGCAAGAGGAGGTTCAAAAAAACGACCTTTCTATAGAATTGTGGTTGCAGATGAGAGAGCACCAAGAGACGGTAACTTCATTGAAAAAATTGGCAACTTCAATCCAATGGTTCCCAAGGATCACAAGGAAAGAGTAATGCTTAGCAAAGAAAGAGCTGAACATTGGCTTAAGGTTGGAGCGCTGCCAACAGAAAGAGTTCAAAAAATTCTCTCTGAATTAGGAATGATGGAAGCTCCAAAAATAACTGAGAAAACAAAAAAGCATTTACCAAAGGCAAAGGCTCAAGAAAGAGTTAAAGCTAAAGAAGAAGCAGCATCAAAAGCTGCTGAAGATGCAAAAGCTACTGAAGAAGCAGCTAAAGCAGAGAATGAAAAACCTACTGAGGAGGTAGCTACCACAGAAGAGCAACCGCCTGTTGAAGAAGCAGCAGCTGAAAAACCAGCTGAAGAGGTAAAGACAGAGGAGACTTCTGAGCCGGAGGAAAAGAAAGAAGAAGCTCCTGCAAAGGAAGAGCCTAAAGAGGAAGAGGGTACAACTGAGGTTTCAGAGGATAAACCCGAAACTAAAGAGTAATTAATTGTGACTCCCTTTGAGAAGCGTTTCATACAAGTTGGTGTAATTGGCAGACCTAAAGGAACTAAGGGTCTGCTAAGGTTTCACAGTTATTTAAATGATGATCGTGATGTAAATCAATTTAAAAGATTTTATTTAGATAATGAAAAAACTGTCAACTTAAAACTAGTATCTTTTGATAAAAAAAGCCCACTTATAACAATCGACGAAATAAATAATAGAACAGACATTGAAAAGTTTGTTAATAAAAAAATTTTTTTAAAAAAAGAACAACTATCACCAGTAAAAGGAAATGAATATTATTTCCACGATTTAGAGGGCCTTGAGGTATTTGATAATAAAGACCATAGAGTTGGAGAAGTTGCTTCAGTTGTAAATTTTGGTGCAGGGGATTTATTGGAAATATATTTTATTAAAAGTAAAAAAAAGGAATTTTTTAGATTTACTGAACAAAACTTTCCATTTGTAAATATTAAAGAAAAAAAAATTATAATTAAAAATTAATGTTAAAATTCAATATCCTTACTTTATTTCCAGAAGTTTTTCCTGGAATTTTACAACATGGCTTGTTGGGCAAAGCTCTGTCAAAAAATCATTTCGAAATCAATACTATCAACATAAGAGATTACAGTGATTTATCTGCGAACTCTGTTGATGATAAACCATTTAGTGGTGGCGCAGGTATGGTATTAAGACCTGATATAATTTCAAAATCTATCGAAGCAAACTTTAATAAAAATGAATTAGATAGCTGTATTAAAATATGTTTTTCTGCCAAAGGTAAAAAACTCACTCAAAAAAAATTAACTAATTATAATTTAAATAAAAATTTTATTTTACTAAATGGTAGATATGAGGGCATTGACCAAAGAGTAATTGATTATTATGAATTTCAAGAAATTTCTGTGAGCGATGTCATCTTAAACGGAGGAGAGATAGCATCATTATTATTTATTGAGGCGTTAATGAGACTCCAACCTGGTGTTCTTGGAAATAATGATACCCACACTATAGAGTCATTTCAAAATGGACTAGTTGAACATGATCAATTCACTAGACCAAACCCATGGATAACCCCTGATCAAATAGAAATAGAAGTACCTTCTATACTCGTGAGTGGTAAACATGCTGATATAGATCTTTGGAAACACCAAAATTCGTTGGAAAATACTGAAAAAAATAGACCAGATTTATTTAAAAACTATTTAAAAAAAAACAAAAATGAGTAGAATATGCCGCTCTGATACCACCCATATATTAATATTGGATGGAGCACACAATGAATGAAATTATTAAAAATTACGAACAATCACAAATTCAGCAGATTTTAAAAAGTTCAAAGGTTTCAGACTTCGCGCCAGGTGACACTGTCAAAGTTAACGTTAAGATCAAAGAAGGAAATAAAGAGAGAGTGCAAGCATTTCAAGGTGTCTGTATTGGTAAAAAAAATAATGGTCTTAATTCTTCATTTACTGTTAGAAAAATTTCTAGTGGTGAAGGTGTTGAAAGGGTTTTTCCATTATACAGTAATGTTATCGACTCAATCGAACGCGTAAAAGTTGGTGATGTAAGAAGAGCTAAATTATATTATTTAAGAGGTTTGTCTGGTAAAAAAGCAAGAATTGCAGAAAGAACTGACGGTCGATCATATGACGATAACCAATTTGTATCCACAATCGAAGATACTAAAGAAATTTCAGAGGTTAGTACTGAAGAAAATAAATCAGATACACCTGTAACTGACGAAACACCAAAGGAAGAAGCTAAAGAGTTCAAAACAGAGGAAACTTCATCTCAAGAAGCCCCTAAGTCTGAAGACAATTCTAAAGAAGAAATTAAAGAAACTAAATCAGAGGAATCATCACCACAAGAAGAATCCAAAGTTGAAGATGAGCCAAAAGAGGAAAAGCCTGTAGAAAAAAAAATAGAAGAGGCAGAAACTAAAAGCTAAAAGTATTATCTTGAGCAACCAAGGCCCAAAAACACTTTTTGATAAAATCTGGTCTGAGCATCTTGTCGGTCAAAGAGCAGATGGGACTAATATTTTATATATTGATCGTCATTTAGTTCATGAAGTAACTAGCCCTCAAGCTTTCGAAGGATTAAAACTATCTAATCGTCCTGTTCATCGACCAGAGGCCACTATAGCTGTCGCAGACCATAATGTTCCTACTATAAATAGACAAAATATTGAGGACCCACAAAGTAAAATTCAAGTCGAAACTTTAGCAAAAAATACTAAAGAGCATGGAATTCAATATTTTGATCTAATGGACCAAAGACAAGGTATTGTTCACATCATTGGTCCTGAGCAGGGAATTACCCAACCGGGCATGACAATTGTCTGTGGCGACAGTCACACGTCTACCCATGGAGCTTTCGGAGCTCTCGCTTTTGGTATCGGAACAAGTGAAGTTGAGCATGTTCTGGCTACACAAACAATTGTTCAAAATCCAGCAAAAAATATGAGAATTTCGGTCAATGGTGAACTTCCTTTTGGAGTAAATTCTAAAGATTTAATCTTGTACATAATTGGAAAAATTGGAACAGCTGGGGGAACTGGTCATGTAATTGAGTATGGTGGTTCATCTATCATGGGCCTTTCAATGGAAGGCAGAATGACTATTTGTAATATGAGCATTGAAGCTGGTGCTCGCGCTGGATTAATTAGCCCAGATCAAACAACTTTTAATTATATAAAAGGCAGACCTTATGCCCCTGGAACTGAACACTGGGATCAAGCAGTAGAATACTGGTCATCTCTTCCCTCAGATAATGATGCAAATTACGATCATGAAATAGTTATAGATAGTTCAGAAATTGACCCAATGGTGACATGGGGAACTAGCCCTGAGGATGTTGTGTCAGTGAAAGGCACAGTGCCAAATCCAAGTAGTGCTAAAACAGAAAATAAAAAGAAAAGTATTGAAAGATCACTTGAGTATATGGGCCTTAAGCCTGGAACAAAAATTACAGACATAAAATTAGATAAAATATTTATTGGCTCTTGCACAAATGGTCGAATTGA
>CACJEH010000022.1:0-15784 GCA_902592365.1 uncultured Alphaproteobacteria bacterium | reverse complement strand
AAAGGCGACAAAGTTATTTGTAACTCAAATTTTACAAAAAAAAGCTTAATTGATAACTATAGACTTAATAAAAAAAAATTAATAACAATACCCAGAGGAGTTGATATTAATTATTTCAACCCAAATACGCTAAATAGTAAATCAAGACTTGCTTATAGAAATAAATTAGGTGTATCAAATAGTCAAATTCTAATCACTATTCCCTCAAGATTTTCAAATTGGAAGGGTCATTTAAATTTAATATCGTTACTATCTAACCAGCCAAAACCTATATTAAAAAATTTAAAATTATTAATGTTTTTAAATGAGGATAATAAAAAACAAAAAAAAAATATATTAAAAATTTGTAATACCTTTTTTTACGACAAAATAATATTTCATAATCCTTCACTTAATATGCGTCTAATTTATCACTGTTCTGATATTACTATAAATAATTCATCTAAACCTGAGGGTTTTGGAAGAACAATTTCTGAAAGTTTAGCTATGAATAAAATTCCAATTGGTGTAGATCATGGCGGTGTAAGAGAACAACTATATAATTTTGATAAGAAGCTACTATATAAGCTAGGTGATCAATTAAGTTTTAATAAAGCCTTAAAATATGCAATTTACTTAAAATCAAAAGATCATTTTAAAGGCAGGGATTATGTAAAAAATAATTATTCTTTAGACACAATGTTGAAGTCTACATTAAATGTTTACTTAGATGTTTAAAAATAAAAATATTTTAATTATTAAACATGGGTCTACAGGTGATATTTTCATGTCCTTTAATATTGTAAAAAGTATAAAAAAATTTAGCTCTAAAATCACAATTTGTAGCACTAAAAATGGCCACAAAATATTCAAATTATTAAATATTCAATATAATGAAATTATTGATGAGCGGGGTAAAATAATAGATACATTAAAAGTACTTTCAAAAATTAAGAAAAAAAAATTTGATTATGTCATTGACTTACAGAACTCAACCAGATCAGCTATATATCTTCTTTTTATTAAATTTTTTACTAGCTCCCAATCTAATGGAACTAGCATTTTCTCGTCGAGACGATATATATCTCAAAATTACAAAGAACACGTAGTAACTGGTCTTAAAAAACAAATTGAGCTTCTAAATATAAAAAAAATACAAAACAACTACTATCAACCAAAAAAGAAACTTAATCAGGTAATAATTGTACCAGGTAGTTCAAAATCTGGTGTGGGTAAAAGATGGCCATTTGAAAAGTACTTAAAAGTCATGGAATATTTAATTAGCAAGAAAATTAAGTGCTATATTATCGGCGGAAATGATGAAAAAGAAATTGAGGAAATGATCCCCAAAAATAAATATATTATTAATCTTATTAATAACTCACCATGGGAATATGTAAAAACAATTGCTCTAAAATCTAAAGTTACTATTTCTAATGACACATCAGCAATGCATTTTATAAGTAATTTAAATTTACCAGTAATTGCAATTATGAAAGATAATATTTACGCGTATAGAAATTGTCCTTTGAGTGATAATTCTATGATTATTAAAAGTAAGAATATTAAACATATCTCTGTAAAAAAAGTTACTTATGCCATATCAAAGTATATCTAAAGAAATAGCTATTCTTCCTCCCTTCAAAGAAAAATTTAGCCCAGATGATTTTGGCTCTGTATCTCTGTATATTAAGGACATAAATGAGAATTCAAAATTTAAAAATAAAATTAAAGTCTATGTAAATATAACTTCTAAAACTTTTAAAGGTTTTAAATCTGTAAACTTACCAAAAAATTATAACCATATTCTTTTTGGAAAAAATATGGGACATACTAAATCTTTTTTGAAAATTATTAAAAAAAAGGTTCCTAAAGTAATTGAAATACACAACCGTCCAAAATCAGCATTGAAAGTATCTCAGTCGTTAATTGGGTCAAAAATATTTTTATTTTATCATAATGACCCATTATCATTTAAGGATTGCTCATCAGTAGTAAAAAGAATAGAAATACTTGAAAATTGTCACTCTATTTTTTTTGTAAGTAATTTTCTAAAAAAAAGATTTTTAGAGGGAATTCCAAATAGAGATTCATCCAAATCTAAGCTTAATGTTATTTACAATGGTGTAAATCTAATTAAACAAGTTCCCTTGAAAAAAAAAAAATTAAATATTGTTTATGTCGGTGAGCTTGAAAAAAAGAAAGGCTTTGATATTTTTTATGAATCTGCAGTAAAAATTATTGATCAATTTCCAAAGTGGAATGTCCATATTTTTGGAAAATTGAAACCAAATACTCAAAAATTACTTAATAAGCATAACAAAATTATTTTTCATAATTTTAAAAAAAATAATTTTGTACAAGAATTTTTAAAAAAATCATCAATATCAGTAGTCCCATCAGTTTGGGATGAACCTTTTGGTAGAACTCTAATAGAGTCAATAAATTCAGGTACTGCAACTATATCCTCCAATAGAGGCGGCCTAAGAGAGATAAATAAATTTTTCAAAACTATAAAATTAAATAAAATAGATAAAAAAACTATTTACATCGCTTTAAAAAAACTAATAATGTCCAGTGATGAAAGATCATATTACTCTAACAATAAAGTTAGTAAAACTCCCTTTACATTGAAAAAAATAACTTCAACTCTAGATAAACATAGATCTGATATATTTTCCTAGAATGAATTCATAATATTTTGAAAAAAACTAATTTTAAAAACAACAAAAAACCTTTTCATAGAATTAACTCACAAATTAAAAATGAAGAGGTTAGGGTTTTAATGGATGATGGTGAGCAATTAGGAGTTATGAAGACAATAGAGGCAATAGATTTAGCAAAAAACAGAAAAATGGATCTAGTTGAAATTGCCGCAAGTAATAATCCGCCAGTTTGCAAAATAATAGACTACGGCAAATTTAAATATCAAGAACAGAAAAAAAAAAATGAAGCCAAAAAAAAACAAAAAACTATAGAGACCAAAGAACTGAAAATTAGACCAGGTACAGGTGAGCATGATTATCAAGTCAAAATTAAAAGCGCACAAAAGTTTTTAAAAGAGGGTAACAGAGTAAAATTCAGTTTGAGATTTAAGGGAAGGGAAATGGAACATTCAAATCTTGGTATCGATATGCTCAAAAGAATAAAAAGTGACCTTGATCAGTTGATCAGAGTTGAAATGGAACCAAAAATTGAGGGTAGACAAGCTTTCCTCGTAGTTGCACCCAAATAAATTATATGATATCAAATTGACCTCAGTTGGTCGAAGGGGCTTTATAAAGGGTATGCCTTAAGACCTTACTAATGTACTCAAAAGGAGATGAAATGCCCAAACTTAAAACAAAAAGTAGCGTCAAAAAACGTTTTAAAAAATCCTCATCAGGAAAATTAGTTGTCGGAAACGTTGGTAAACGCCATGGCATGTCCAAAAGAACAAACTCTTTTATCAGAAATTCAAAAGGTACTAGGGTTTTATCAAAATCTGCATCAATTATAATTGACTCAATGATGCCATATTCTAAATAGGTAAGGGAGAGATATTATGCCAAGAGTTAAAAGAGGTGTTACAGCAAGAGCTAAACATAAAAAAGTTTTTGAATTTACGAAAGGTCATCGCGGAAGAAGAAAAAATGTTTATAGAGTAGCAACACAAAGCATGGATAAAGCTCTCCAATATGCATATCGTGATAGAAGAAATAAGAAAAGAGATTTTAGAGGATTGTGGATTCAAAGAATTAATGCCGGTGTTAGAGAACACGGTCTTACTTATGCAAAGTTTATTGATGGATTAAAAAAAGCAAACATTGAAATCAATAGAAAAATTCTCTCTGAAATTGCATTTCATGAACCCGCTGCTTTTAAATCAATTGTTGAGAAAGCAAAGGCTAATTTAGCCAACTAGATTAAAAATGGACATTAAAAAAGTCCTAAACGAAGTTACGAAAGAAATAGAGCAAAGCTCTAGCCAACAAGAATTACAAAACGTTAAAGTAGCTTACTTAGGGAAAAAAGGAAAAATCACTGAGTTACTCAAAAGTCTCAAAGACCTTTCTTTAGAAGAGAGAAAATCTTCAGGTTCAAAATTAAATTTACTAAGAATTGAAGTTGATAATCTTATAAAAAATAAATTTAACGATTTAAAAATCGAAGAAATAAACTCTAAATTAAAAAACGAATATTTAGATATAAGTTTCCCCCCACCAAATTCTATAGCTTCGAAGGCCCATCCAATATCAAAAACATTTGATGAGGTTATCACTATTTTTGGATCAATGGGTTACTCAGTTGTTGAAGGCCCTGATATTGAGACAGATTTTTTCAATTTTTCAGCATTAAATATTCCTGAAAATCATCCTGCACGTGAAATGCAAGATACTTTTTACATCGATGACAGGGATAAAGAAGGTAAGCCCTACGTTTTACGAACACACACTAGCCCAGTTCAAATAAGAACTTTATTAAATCAAAAACCCCCAGTCAAAATAATTGCTCCTGGAAGAACATATAGGTGTGACTCTGACTCAACACATTCTCCAATGTTTCATCAAGTCGAGGGTTTGTTTATTAATGAGAATGCAAATATGGGAGATTTGAAGGGCACTCTAATTGAATTCTGTAAACAATTTTTTAACGTACAGAATTTAAAAGTAAGATTTCGACCTAGTTACTTTCCTTTTACTGAACCTTCTGCTGAAATGGATATTGCTTATGAGATTGTGAATAACAAAATTCAATTAGGTCAAGGCGATCGTTGGCTTGAAATTCTTGGATGTGGAATGGTAAACCCAATAGTTCTAGAGAACTGCAATGTAGATACGAATATCTATCAAGGTTTTGCATTTGGAGTGGGCTTAGACAGAATCACAATGTTAAAGTATGGGCTTACAGATATTAGATCATTTTTTAGTGGAAACTTAAATTGGATAGCTAGCAATGGCTTTACCATAGGAGATTTTTAGTGAAGTTTAGTTATAGTTGGTTGTGTGATCACTTAGAGACAGATAAAAGTGCAAGTGAGATTGGTGAAGCTCTTACAAATTTAGGTCTTGAACTTGAGAGCTTGACTGACTATTCAGAATACTCAAAGTTTGTTGTAGCAACCATAAAAGATTTTAGAAAACATCCTAATGCAGATAGATTAAATATCTGTAAAGTTGATGATGGAACCAATACCTATCAGGTAATCTGCGGAGCAAATAATGTAAAGAAGGGATTAAAAGGAATATTTGCCAAAGATGGCATGTATATTCCAGGAACACAGATAAATTTAAAAAAAGGAAAAATTAGAGGTGAAATATCTGAAGGTATGCTTTTATCTGAGAGAGAGCTCAACTTAAGTGATGATCATGAGGGCATTATTGAGTTATTAGATGATTTTCAAAATGGCACCTCAGCAGTTGAAGCTTTGAAGTTAAATGATCCTATTTTCGAGATAGGTATTACACCTAACAGAGGAGATTGCCTTGGTGTTAGGGGTGTTGCTAGAGATCTTTCAGCTAAAGGTGTTGGTAAACTAAAGCCTTTGAATTTTAAAAAAATAACTCAGTTAGAATTTGCAAGCCCAATCATTTGGAATATTAACAATGATGATAATAGCTGTGAATATGTAATAAGTAGATATTTTAAAAATGTAAATAACTCTAAATCTCCAGAATGGTTACAAAAAAAGCTTATCAGCCTTGGGTTAAGACCTATAAACGCTTTAGTTGATATAACAAATTATATCACTATTGATTTAGGAAGACCTTTACACGTTTTTGATGCAGATAAAATTGGAAAAAAACTTGATATGAGGCTTGCAAATGCAAATGAAAGAATTCTTGCTTTAGATAATAAAGAATACACTCTAGATAAAAATACAACCGTGATAGCCGATGGAGATAATGCACTCGCTATAGCAGGGATCATAGGAGGAGACTACAGCGGATGCACAGATGATACTAAAAATGTATTTCTTGAGGTTGCTCTTTTTAATCCGAATAGTGTTGCACAAACTGGTAGAACTCTTGGAATAAATTCAGATGCCAGGTATCGTTTTGAAAGAGGATTAGATAAAAATATGGTCATTGAAGGTTTAGAATATGCATCATATTTAATAAATAAAATATGTGGGGGCTTAGTAAGTAAAAATATTGAAGCTGGAAAATTAGATAATTTTGAGTATAAAATAAATTATAATTTTGACTATTTTAATAAGACTATTGGTTTAGAACTAGATCCACAAAAACAAATTAAAATATTAAAAGACCTTAAATTTCAAATTAGTAAAAGTAATGAAAAGGAATGTGAAGTCTTAGTACCATCATGGAGGAATGATGTTAAAAACAAAATCGATATAGTTGAAGAAATTATAAGAATTTATGGATATGAAAATATTAAACAAAGTGTGCCCTCTGCATCAATCGATGAGATTGATAAAATTGATAATTCATCAACAAATAAGAAATTTAAATCAATAAAAAAACTTAAAAAAACCCTTATATCTAATGGAATTTCTGAAATTATAACTTTTTCTTTTCACTCAATTAGAGCTCAAAAAATCCTTAAAGGAGATAAATCCTTAAAAATTTCAAATGCAATCAGTGATGATCAATCTTATATGAGAAATTCTATGATATTTAATCATTTAGAAAGTGCAGAATTAAATTTTAAAAAAGGTTTTAAAAATATTCAATTATTTGAAATTGGACCTATTTATAATTCATCTCAATCCCAAGAAAATATTCTATCATTGCTTATTTCAACTGAAGAAAATACAAACTCTATTTACAAATCTGAAGAATTTAATTTTTACTCTTTAACAGAATTAACCTCAATATTAATAAGTTCATTAAATTTTGACATAAAACAATTTAACATATTAAGATCAACTTCAAATACTTATCACCCAGGTCAGTCTGCTGAACTATTTATGGGAAAAAAATTAATAGCTAGATATGGAAAAGTTCATCCACTAATAATGGAGGAATTTTCTAAACTAAAAAATTGTTATGCAATTGAATTATTTTTTGAAAACCTTCCAATTGATTCAATAAGTAGAGCTAATAAAATAAATATCTTAGACTCCCAATTTCAGTTCAGTGAAAAAGACTTTTCTTTTTTATTCGAAAAGGAGCAAAATCTTTATGAAGTTCAGAGATACGTCAAAGGTTTAGATAAAAACTTAATTAAAAATGTAGAATTTTTTGATTTATATGTAGCAAAAGACTTAGGTGATGACAGTAAAAGTGTAACATTTAGGGTTACTATTCAATCAAAAGAAAAAACTCTTGAAGAAAAAGATTTAGAACAATTACATAAAAATATTTTAGAAAAAGTATCAAATAAATTTAAAGCAAAAATTAGAAGCTAATGGAAATTTCTAAAATTAGAAATTTTTCGATAATAGCTCATATTGATCATGGTAAATCCACTCTAGCGGACAGAATAATTGAAATTTGCGGAGGGATGGATGACAGGACCAAAAAAGACCAAGTCTTGGATTCAATGGAGATTGAAAGAGAAAGGGGGATCACTATAAAAGCTCAAACAGTACGATTAAACTATAAAAATAAAAAAGGCGATGAATATCAACTTAATATACTTGATACACCTGGACACGTTGATTTTTCCTATGAAGTTTCAAGATCACTATCAGCTTGTGAAGGCTCAGTTTTAGTTGTTGACAGCACACAGGGTGTTGAGGCACAAACTCTCGCAAATGCTTATCAGGCAATAGATGTAAATCATGAGATACTTCCAGTTCTTAACAAAGCAGATTTACCTGCATCCGAACCAGAAAGAGTAAAAGAAGACATTGAACAAACAATAGGAATAGATACTTCGGAAGCTCGTCTTGTTTCTGCAAAAACTGGACTAGGAGTTGAAGATTTATTAGACCAGATTGTAGAAAAACTACCCTCTCCAAATACAAATGAAAAAAATCTCAAGGCTCTCTTAGTGGACAGTTGGTATGATAATTATTTAGGAGTAACAGTTCTGGTTAGAGTTCTTGATGGAATTATGAAAAAGGGTATGAAAGTTAAGTTTTTATCTAACAATCAACAATACAATATAGATAGAATTGGATATTTCACACCTGAAATAAATTATTGTGATGAATTAGGTCCAGGAGAAATAGGTTTTATTAATGCTAGTATTAAGTCAGTTGCTGACTGTAAGGTCGGTGACACAATAGCAGAATTAAATGATCAAAAAATAAAACCACTTCCAGGTTTCAAGCCCTCATTACCAGTCGTATTTTGTGGGATATATCCTGTTGATACATCAGACTATGAGAGACTTAAGGAGAGTTTTGAAAAACTTGCGTTAAATGACTCAAGTTTTACATATGAAAATGAAACTAGTGCTGCTTTAGGTTACGGTTTTAGGTGTGGTTTTTTAGGTTTGCTTCACCTAGAGGTTACAACAGAAAGACTTAGAAGGGAATTTGATTTAGATTTAATCACTACTGCTCCAGGGGTTGTATACAAAGTAATAGACAGAAATAAAAACGAAATTGTAATAAGAAATCCCTCTGAACTACCTGATCCAGCAGAAATAGATAAAATTTTAGAACTATGGGTTAAATCTACTATAATAGTGCCACAGGATTATTTAGGGATGGTTATAACACTTTGTATTGAAAAAAGAGGTAAACAAAAAAACTTAAACATACAAAACAACAGAGCTATCTTAGAGATGGAATTACCTTTGAATGAAATCGTTATAGATTTTTATGATAAATTAAAATCTTATTCAAAAGGTTATGCTAGTTTTGATTATCAGGTCTATGATTATTTTGAAGGAGATCTAGTAAAACTAAATATTCTTGTTAATTCAGAAACTGTTGATGCTTTTTCAAATATAGTTCATAAAACGAGAGCTGAAACGATTGGTAGAAGGATATGTAACAAGCTAAAGGATTTAATCCCTAGACAAAACTTTCAAATACCAATTCAGGCTGCAATTTATGGAAAAATTATAGCTAGAGAAACCATTAAAGCTTTTAGAAAAGATGTGACTGCTAAACTTTATGGTGGAGATGTGAGTAGAAAGAAAAAACTTTTGGAAAAACAAAAAAAGGGAAAGAAAAGAATGAAACAATTTGGTAATGTCGAAATTCCGCAGACTGCTTTTTTTGAGGCACTAAAAATAGGTGATAATGAATAATCACGGAGAGATGGCCGAGTGGTTTAAGGCGCACGCCTGGAACGCGTGTATAGGGGCAACTCTATCGTGGGTTCGAATCCCACTCTCTCCGCCATACTTAATAGATGCAAAACAAAACAATAAATAAAATTAAATATAAAATAAGAAAAATTACAGAATACCCACTTGTAGAAATACAAGATCAAATAGCAGTAAGACCACCAAATCAAAGAATTTCGCCTGTGGTATATCAAACGTGGGTAGATAATAAATTTGGAAAAACTCATGCTAAATCAATTTTAAAGTTTAGAGAGTTAAATAAAAATTTATCATTTAGGATGTATTCAAATCAAATGATGAATAATTATATGAAAAAAAATTGGGGTAAGCAAAAAATTTACCAAATTTTCAAAAATTCATTAATCGGACCTCTCAAATCTGATATTTTTAGATATTGTATTTTATATGATCAAGGTGGATACTATTTTGATATAAGTCGAGGTTGTGATGTCCCTCTTACAAAACTTCATGATAAAAATACAAGTTTCATCTTAACTTATGAAGATACTGATTGTTATATACCACCCAATAATCAAAAAATATTTAATTTAAAAAGACCCTTTAATCATATACTCCAATGGGGACTAGCTTTTGAAAAAAAATGTAAATTTTTAAAAATATTAATTGAAGAAATAGTTAAGTCTTACTCATTTTATAAAAATAAAGTTTTTAAAAATCCCAAAGTTGCAATATTAAATTTTACAGGTCCGGGCATGTATACAAAAATAATGAGAGAGTATATTTCTTATAACCAAAAAAATAATTACAAAGAACTTGATATTAAATTTAACGGGAAAGGAATATTTAAGTTGAAAGGTTCACAGGTGAGGTATCATAAAGAACCAAGTTACACATACTTAAAAAATAAAAAGATATGCAATTAATATTTGTTTACAAAAAAACTTATAATGAGTAAAAATCTAATCGTAAGTTCCTCGGATGAAAATTACTCTCATCTTCTTAAAGAACTATATTTTTCAACGTTAAATTTGAATGGTTATGATTTTGCTGTATTGGATTGTGGCCTTTCCGAAGAAAGTAAAGACTATTTCGACCAAAAAAATATTCAGGTTTTAAAATGTAAATGGGATATTGATGTCCCATCCTATAAAGTAAGAGGTAGAGAGTATTTAAAAGCACAATTTTCTAGGTTTTTTTTAGATTTATACTTTCCCGGATATGAAAATTATATTTGGATGGACTCTGATACGTGGATAGCATGTCCAAATACTTTTGATTATTATATTCAGGGGTCTAATCAAAGAGGATTTGCAATCACACCGCAAGTTGACAGAGCATCTCCTAGACTTATAAATATTAAATGGTTTATGAATATCCCTTCAAAAATTAATTCCATCAATTATAAGAATATATCTAAAAGTATTTCAAAAGATTTAGCAAAGAAATACGCTGGACATTATACATTAAATGCAGGGTGTTTTGCCTACAATAAAAAGTTTGATGGTATGAAAACTATTAAAAAAAACTTAAATAATGCATCTAGAAAAGGAAGGTTATTTGGTTCAGATCAAGTTGCATTAGCAATTTCATTGTTTGAAGATAATTTAGACTTTGAACTCCTTCCGTCATACTGTAACTGGCTGTGTGAACACCACATGCCAAAATTTTCTATTGATAAAAATACTTTTGTTGAGCCATACATACCAAATCATAACATTGGAGTAATGCATTTAGCAGGTTTAGATGAAGATAGAAGCAAAAACATTTTTCACAAAATATCTACCACTGACAATAAAATTATTGAAAAATCCCTTAGATATAAATCAATTTAAGTCTTTTTTATTATTTGCTCCAAGATTTCTCATTTGTTCGGCTCTGTTAAACAACGAACCTCGACCCTCTTTAAGATATTTTTTTGCATTTACCAAATTTTGAGTTGCCTTAATTAAACTACTTTCAGAGTCTTCAATTACATTGATTGATTTTATAATTTGATCAATCATTTGACCTCCAATATCAGCAATTTCTTTAGAGTTTTTATTTTGTTTTTCAAGTCTCCAAATACTTTCAACTAACTTCATACACATTATAAGTGTTGAGGGACCAACAATGATAATTTGTTTTTGTTGAGCAAAATTTAATATGCTCTGATCATATTTTTGTGCTGTAATTAATGCAAATTCATGAGGCATAAAGATGAAAACATAGTCAGGTGAATTTATATTTAATAATTTCGAGTACTCTTTTTTATGAATACTAGTTATGTGACTTTTTAAAGAAACTATAAAACTTTTGATTTCCAATTCTTTTGATGACTGGTCATCAGTATTCTGAAATTTATACCAATGTTTCATGGGAACTTTCGAGTCAATGATAATATTTCTTTTTTCTGGCAGAAAAATTACAACATCAGGTCTATATATATCACCTTCATCATTCCTATCAGTATATTGAGTCTTGTAATCTCTGTCTTTTGTCATACCACAATCTTGTAATATATTTTCAAGTATTACCTCACCCATTTCTCCCATTTCGTTAATATTAGAGGTCATGGCATTAGTCATTTTTTTTGTAAGATCTCCAATTTCATCTATCTTTGAATTTACATATCCAGTTTGTTCCATTGTTTTATCAAATAGAGTTTGGAGATTTTGATTTATTCTTTGTATATCTAGATCAGAATTGGATACATTTCTAGGTTTTAATCTGAGTATCAAAAAAATTAGCAAAAATACTATTGCTATTAAAAATATAATTATAATTATATCGTTATTCATAATTTTTATATTTTTGTAACTTAAGGATAAACTTTAGTAATTCTATCAAGACTGCTCTTTAATTTACTCTTCAAATGATAAAAAACTTTATCATCAAAAAAGTTGTCATTTAAAAAGTGATTAAAGTTTTCCCTTATATCTTTTGAGATACTCTCTATCTTAAGGAAATCTTCAGGTATATAGTGTTTAAGTTTATTTATTTCCTCGTTAAACTCATTCAAAGCATTTTTAAAATGATTATCTGAAAAGGTTTCAAGTTTGTTTTTAAAACTTTCGATATTTAAATTTGTATCTAATTTAGACTCAAGGTCATAAATAGTTAGACTAAAATAATCGAAAATTTGATTATACAAATCATACAATTTATTAGAGTCGATGACTTTTTGTAAATTCATAAAGAAAGCTTACTATAGTTACTTTTAAAATGTCAAAGTATTAATAATTTTGTATAAAGCCCAAATAAACTAAATTTTACTTGGGCTTTTTAAAGGTATAAATTTAGTAAGCTGCGTCTCTTCCTTCATCTTTTGCAATTTCACGTGCGTTTGGATTTACAGAAGGTCTAAATGGAATATCAACTATCTCTCCATCAACAGGTGTTCCAGGCGCATCACAATATTGATCAGGAAGATGAAATTTGAATTTATTACCAATATCCTTTTTTTCATATGGAACATAGCCCATCGCTATATTTGTTTCCAATTCTGGAGAATACCAAGGAGATGTTAGATAACCTATGGGTGTTGATCCATCTTCAGATACTAGCCAAAAATCAGGTGCATACTCATCAATTGGCTTACCACCTAATCTAAATCCAACTAGTTGGTTACTATATGGTTTATCGCCTGCCTCAATTTTTGCTCTCATTGCCTCTAATGCTTGCTTACCAATGTAGTCCCCTTGTTTTTTTCTTGGAACCTGGTAGCCAAGGTTACACTGAAAAGGATAAGTTTCTGCATCAAGATCTTGACCCCAAGATAAAATACCTGCTGCTATTCTTCTATGGTGTGCAGGTGCAATTACTTTTAGATTATGTTTTTTTCCAGCCTCTAAGACAGCATTCCACATATCATCCGCATATAAAGTTGCATCTCTAAGGTAGATTTCATATCCCTTTTCTCCGGTAAAACCTGTTTGGGAAATAATACAATCTCTCCCTCCAACTTTGGCTGCCATTAAGCCATAGTAGGGAATATCTCTAACAGCATCTCCAACTAAATCTGCCATAAGATCGATTGACTTTGGTCCTTGAATTTGAACAGGTGATACATCTATTTCATCAATTTCTACATTAAATTTTTTATCGTGATTTACGCCTTGAAGAAAAAACATAATATCGGAGTCAGAAAGTGAAAACCAAAATTCATCTTCTGCAATTCTAAGTAATATAGGATCATTTAAAACTCCTCCTTTGTCATTACAAAGGATTACATATTTCCCTTTCATAACTTCAATTCTCGTTGCATCTCTTGTAATAACATAATTCGTAAATTTTAATGCATCAGGTCCTTTTACACGAATTTGTCTTTCAACTGCTACATTCCACATTGTTACGTGATTAACTAACGCATCATATTCAACCATTGCACCACCATCTTCAGGTTTTACATAACCTCTAGGATGATACATTCTATTATATACGGTGCATCTCCAACATCCTGCTTCAACTGATAAATGCCAATAAGGATTTTTTCTAACTCTAGTAGATATAAGCATTTGTTGAGGTGTTGGTCCTGATTGCCTTAAATTAAATGGGACTTTTCTATCAGATTGGTCCACTGAACTTGGTTGCTTTAGCTTCATATATCCTCCTATAAAAAATGCAGTAGCAATTTTTGAAAATTAATTTCTTTTTAAGGTCTATGCAATCGAAAAATTTGAACTTAAAAGATTTTGTTGTGGAGGACTATTTTGTCATTTTCCATAGTAAAATCACCATTTTGAAGAGCATTTAACCAATGACAGGTCTTCTCGAAGCCACCAAAAGGAAAGCAGTGAAAATTTTTAAATGAACTTTGTTCTTCAGAGAAATTTGCTAACTCAATAAACATTTCATCGTTTGAAGTTTTTGTTAGAAGGTCAGTTACTTTAGATGAGTTCTTTTTAAGAAAACTTAATGAATTTCCAACACCACTCATTATCCCAAAATTAAGAAGTGTTTTAAAAGACGCTGGGCCTGGAAAGCCTACTCTGACGGGTAATTTTATATTTGAATTATCTAAAAATTTGCACCATTTAATAAATGGTTCGGCATTAAAAAAAAATTGAGTAACAAGTTCTAAACTTAAATTTTTATTCTTTGATAATTCATATTTTTTATCTAAAAATTCGTTGACAGTATTTTGATCAATATCAGGTGAACCTTCTGGGTGCCCAGCTATTCCTATCTCTTCAAATTCATTATCCTTTAATAACCCAGACTCTAGTATTTCCAGCGAGGATGATATTGATCCATTCTGATTACCACCACCACCTATAACAAGAATCTTTTTGCTATCTGTTCTATTTCTCAATTCTTTTAGGAAGTCTGAAACATGATCTAAATCTCTCATTGTCCTTGCAGGCAGATGAGTAATAGGAGTTAATTCTTGTTTAGATACAAAATCAACAGTTTCTAAAATATCGTTTTCCGTAGCGTCAGGTAAATATGTTATGTAGACATTATTTTTTTTATCTAGAGGGATAGACTTTAGTTTGTGTCTTACTTTTGGGTTTAACTCTATGGTAAAGCCATCTACTAAAGAAACGATATTTTCTTTGATCATATTTTTAAAATATAATAGTTAAGACTTTAATCTATTATTTTCTGGATCCAACAAAGGCTCTTCAGTAATTGTTAATGGATACCTTTTGCCAAAATACTCAACCTCTAATTTATTTCCTTTTTCTGAAACTTCTGTTGGTAAATATCCATAAACAATGTGTTTATCAACAAAATAGCCATAATTTGTACTCGTTACGTACCCTACAGCTTTACCATTTGAATATATTGGTTCTGTGCCTAAGGCCATTCCTTCAGGATCATCGATAATCATACAAGTAAGTTTTTTTTCAATTGGTTTTTCTTTTATTTTTTGAAGTGCAGTCTTGCCAATAAACTCATTTTCTTTTTTGAGCTTCACCGTAAAGCCTAAGCCTGACTCATAAGGGTTGTAATTAGTATGAATATCTGTGCCCAGTGATCTATAACCTTTCTCCAATCTGAGTGACTCAAAAGCACCAGCTCCAGAACAAATCATGTTGAACTCTCTAGAAGTTTCTCGAAGTTCATCCCATAATGATAATCCATACTCAGTAGGTGTATATATTTCCCAACCTAATTCACCTATATAAGATATTCTTACAGCAACACAGGGAATGTTACTGATAGAAATCTTTTTAATATGGAAAAATGGAAAACCTTCATTAGATACATCATCGTCATCACACAGTTTTTCAAGAACAGATCTTGAATTTGGTCCCCATAAGCCAATACCTGCAAAAGCAGATGTCCAATCTATGATCTGAACACTTCCATCATCAGGGGCATTTGCTCGAAGCCAACTAATATCAATCATTCCATTCCCAGCTCCTGCCAAGACCCAAAATTTATCTTCCTCAAGTCTGCTAATTGTAAGATCACTCTTTATACCACCATACATATTAGAAATTACGCTATAAACAACTTTACCTACGGCAACATCAATATTATTTGTACAAACTTTCTGCAATAATTTAAGAGCACCTTTTCCACTTACTTCAATTTTCACAAATCCTGTAATATCAAACAGAGCGCCTGTTTGTCTTGTTACAAGATGTTCAGCCGCTTGAATCGGTGACCAATATTTTGCAGCCCAGCCTGTTCTATTTGGAAAGTTTTTACCTTTCATTAATTC
>CACJEH010000021.1:0-16651 GCA_902592365.1 uncultured Alphaproteobacteria bacterium | reverse complement strand
TGAATTAATTGATGATATGAAAAAAATGCTTTCCGGCCTTCTTACTCCTGACACTAAAGAGGAAATTATTGGTCATGCCGAGGTTCGTGATACTTTCAAATCCTCAAAGTTTGGTACAATTGCAGGCTGCTTTGTTACTGACGGTATAGTCCAAAATTCTGCTAAAATCAGGCTTGTTAGAGAAGGTAAAATCATACACGAAGGAGAAGTTGGAACCCTTAAGCGTTTTAAAGATGATGTCAAAGAGGTTAGAGAAAACTATGAGTGTGGTATTTCATTCAAAGATTATTCAGATATTTTGGAAAAAGATGAAATTGAATTTTATGTAACTAAGGAAGTTCAAAAAGAATTATAGTGTGGACAATAAACCAAGTTTTCGAACCAAAAAAGTTGAACTTTCAATTAAAAGGCTTGTCTCTGAATATCTCGTAACTCAAAAAGATTATCTTTTAAAATTTCCAACTGTTCGTTTTGAAATAACTGAAGTAAGAGTAAGTAAAGATCTAAGATTTGCAAAAATTTATCTTATTCATAATATTTCGGAGGAGGATTTTAAAGAATTTAATAAACTTTATCTGAGAGAAATACAAAGTTTAATCGCAAGAACTCTTACAAGTAAATATACTCCAAAAATATCTTTAATTTTTGATGAATCTTTTCAAGAGTCTTTAAAAGTACAATCACTTCTAGATAAATTATAGATCTTGGTAAAAGAAAACTTTCACATTGATGGATGGTTATTAATAAATAAACCACAGGGCATAGAGTCATTTGGAGTGATAAGAAAATTAAAATTTCGTTATTCATTTAAAAAAATTGGCTTTGCTGGAACTCTGGACCCTTTAGCTTCTGGTTTATTATTAGTAGGTATAAATAAAGCTACGAAGAAAATACCAAATATACATCAAGAAAAAAAAAGTTATGAGGTTGAGATAAGATTTGGTGCTTCAACAAATACTTTAGACTCAGAGGGTAGATTCTTTAAAATGGAGTCGTCCTCGCATAATATAAATGAAAGAGTTTCACATTTAAAAAAGTTCATAGGAACATATCAACAAAAAATACCAGACTTTTCTGCGCATAAATTAAATGGTAAAAATTTTTATGAACTCGCTAGAGATAATAAAGCTATAGAAGATCGTTATAAAAAAGTATCAGTTCAAAGTTTAAAAATTCTATCTTCTAATAGCTCAAAAATGAGAGTTGAGTTGAATTGCCATTCAGGGTTTTATGTGAGGGCATTTGCAGAAGAATTTGCACATTCCTTGGGTGATATTGCTTATACAAGTATGATTAAAAGACTGAAAATAGGGACTTTTGATATAAATCAAGCTATTCCTTATGAAAAAATTCTTGATTTCTCAAGTATAAATGATTTACATACCAATCTGATTACCATTTGAACTGGGCGACATCCTGGTCAGATGATGTTTACTTTGAAAGGAGTATTGATGTCGGAAATACAAATTAACGATATAGCTCGTGCTGATAATGACACTGGTTCACCAGAGTCCCAAATTTTTTTTCTCACAAAGAAAATTAATCTGTTAACAGAACATATCAAAATCCATAAAAAAGATTTTCATTCTCGAAGAGGTCTGCTGATGATGGTTGGTAAAAGAAATAGATTGATGGCGTATTTAAAGAAGAGGAATGTAGGAAAGTACACAGAAGTAGCAGATAAACTAAAGCTAAGAAAAAAATAATTTTTAATTAGCTATAAAGAAAGAGGAAGATGAAAATAGAACATAAATTTGAGTTGGGTAACCAACATATTACACTAGAAACAAATCGAATAGCAAAACAAGCAGATGCGTCTGTGGTTGTAACCTGCGGCGAAACAATGGTTATGGCTAATATTTGTGCAGCAAAAACACAAAAACCTGATATTGATTTTTTCCCATTAACAGTTAACTATCAGGAAAAATATTATGCCTCAGGTAAAATACCGGGGGGTTTTTTTAAAAGAGAGGCAAGACCGACTGAAAGAGAAACATTAACAAGTCGTTTAATTGATAGACCTATTAGGCCTCTATTTCACAAAAACTTTAAAAATGAAACTCAAGTAACATTAACTGTGCTATCTTACGATGGCGTTGTTGATCCTGATATTATTGCTATGTATGCAACCGGCGCAGCATTAGCGATTTCAGGTCTTCCTGTGGCAGGTACTTTGGGTTCAGCTAGAGTTGGATATATAGACGGAAAGCTAGCTGCAAATCCATCTATCCAAGATATGGAAAACTCTGAACTAGATCTTGTTGTAGCTGGAACAGAAGAGGGTGTCCTAATGGTTGAGTCTGAAGCCCAAGAACTCTCTGAGAACATCATGTTAGAGGCAGTAATGTTTGGACATGATTTTTATCAGACATTTATTAAAGAAGTTCAAAGCTTTGCAAGCAAAACAGAAATTAAGACTTTTGAAGTCCCAAGCCTACCTGATTTTTATGAAGGTTTACAAAAAGACATTGAAAGTAAAATTTCAGATCCTATTCGTGAAGCATACGGTTTAATTGATAAACAAGAGCGAAGTCAAAAACTTACAGAGATCAGATCTTCTATTATCGATAATGTTGAAGATGATCAGATTTTAGCCGCTACAACAATTATTAAAGATATAGAAAAAGAAGTAGTTCGAGGCGATATAATCAAAAATAAAAGCCGTATTGATGGAAGAAAATTAGATGAAGTAAGACAAATTACATGTGAATTAGACATTCTTCCTCGAGCTCATGGTTCAAGTCTCTTTACTCGTGGAGAAACTCAAGCATTAGTTGTTACCACATTAGGAACGGGCGATGATGAGCAAATGATAGACTCTCTTGATCCTATGCATAAGCAACATTTTATGTTGCATTATAATTTTCCTCCTTACTCTGTAGGAGAAGTAGGAAGAGTAGGAGCAACTGGTAGAAGAGAAATTGGTCATGGAAAACTAGCATGGCGTGCAGTTCATCCAATGTTACCAAAAAAAGAGGATTTCCCATACACACTAAGATTAGTATCTGAGATAACTGAATCCAATGGTTCTAGCTCTATGGCTACAGTATGTGGCTCATCCCTTGCTTTGATGGCAGCGGGTGTGCCAATTAAAAAACATATTGGTGGCATAGCGATGGGTCTAATCAAAGAAGGCGAGGACTTTGTAGTGCTTAGCGATATCTTAGGTGATGAAGATCATTTAGGTGATATGGACTTCAAAGTTGCTGGTACTATGGATGGTATTACTTCTCTTCAAATGGATATAAAGATTACCAGTATTACTAAAGAAATTATGGAAATTGCTTTAAATCAAGCATCAGGTGGAAGAAAACACATTATTGGTGTTATGTCAGATGCCTTACCAGAAGCTCGAACAAAATTTTCAAAGCATGCTCCCCAAGTAATCTCTATCACTATTGATAAAGCTAAAATAAAAGATGTTATTGGCTCAGGTGGCAAGGTAATTAAAAACATAGTCGAAGTCTCTGGGGCAAAACTAGAGGTTAACGACGATGGAATTGTAAAAATTGCTTCCAGCAATGAAGAGTCAATCAACAAAGCTAAGCAAATGGTTGAAGACATTGTTGCGGAGCCAGAAGTTGGCAAAGTTTATACTGGTAAAGTTGTTAAAATTGTTGAGTTTGGAGCCTTTGTAAACTTTATGGGAGCCAGAGACGGATTACTTCATGTCTCACAAATTTCACAAAAAAGAGTCGAGAATGTCTCTGATGTTTTATCTGAGGGACAAGAAGTTCAAGTCAAAGTACTTGATGTTGATCGTGCGGGTAAAGTAAAGCTTAGCATGAAAGAAGTTTAAACTAGTTACTTCTAAATATAATTATCAAAAATCAAGGGGCTTTTGCCCCTGATTTTAAACTATAGCTCTTGAACACTCATTCCTACGTTGTTGTATCCGTTATCTACGTAAAGTATTTCACCCGTAACACCTTTAGACAGATCGCTCATTAAGTAAACAGATGACTTACCAATATCTTCTAATGATAATGGCTTTTTAATAGGAGAATTTTCAATTGTGTAATTATAAATTTTTCTTGATTTGTTTATTACGGCACCTGCTAAAGTTCTCATGGGCCCAGCTGAAATTGCATTAACTCTGATTCCTCTGTCACCCATATCAACAGCAAGATACTTTATAGAAGTTTCCAATGCAGCCTTTGCAACGCCCATTACATTATAACTTTGCATATATCTTGTTGATCCATAATAAGTAAGAGCCATGATAGATGCACCATCATTCATTTTTGGCGAAAGCATTCTCACCATTTCAGTTAGAGAGTATGCAGAGATATGAAGCGTTTTGAGAAAATTTTCTCTTGTAGTATTTAAATACTTCCCTGATAGTTCATTTTTATCTGAATAGGCAACGGCATGAACAAAAAAATCAATATTTCCTTTAATGCCATTACAAACATTTTCAAGTGAGGATGTTTCAGATACGTCACAAGGCATAATTCCTAAACAATTAATTTTCTCAGACAGGGGCTCAACTCTTTTTTTGATTGAGTCATTTTGATAAGTTAAATACATACTTGCACCTTCGTCACTCAAAGACTTTGCAATACCCCATGCAATCGAATGATCATTGGCTATACCTACAACCAATCCTTTTTTGCCCTCTAAAATTTTACTCATTAAAGCTAGTCAGATAGATAGATGCATTTGTTCCACCAAAACCAAAACTATTCGATAGTATAGAATTAATTTTGATATCATTTTTATTCTCTAGGAGAATGTTCATTCCTTCAGCCTTTTCATCTAAGTTTGTAATATTGGCTGACTCAACCATAAAATCATTTTCCATCATTAAAAGAGAGTAAACGGCTTCTTGTACACCAGTTGCTCCGAGTGAATGACCCGTTAGTGATTTAGTAGAACTGGTTGGAGGAACCTTATCTCCAAAAACCTCTTTTATACCTTGTAATTCAATCATGTCTCCGACAGGTGTTGATGTTCCATGAGCGTTGATATAATCAACAGGTCTACCCTGTGTTGCCATCTGCATACACCTTACTGCACCTTCTCCAGAGGGTTGAACCATGTCATATCCATCTGAAGTCTGACCGAAACCTTGAATTTCAGCAACAATATTGGCCCCTCTTGCTTTTGCGCTATCAAGGCTCTCAACTACTAAAACACCTGCACCCCCCCCCAATGACAAACCCATCTCTTGAAGAGTCGTAAGCTCGAGAAGCAACCTCAGGTGTTTCATTATATTTACTTGATAAAGCACCCATAGCATCAAATAAAATTGACATTGTCCAATGGGTTTCCTCACCACCACCTGCAAATACAATTTCTTGTTGCCCATGTCTTATGAGATCATAAGCATTGCCAATGCAGTGCAAACTTGTCGAACAAGCTGAACTAATGGAGTAATTTACACCTTTAATTTTAAAAGGAGTTGCTAAAGTAGCAGAATTTCCTGATGCCATTGTTCTAGTTACCATATAAGGTCCAATTTTTTTAACGCCTTTTTCTCTTGCTATATCAAATGCTTGTTGCAATTGATACGTTGAAGGTCCACCTGATCCCATCACTAACCCAGTATTAACATTAGATATAAGTCCCTCATCAAGACCTGAATGTTCAATTGCCTCTTTCATTGCAATATAATTGTAAGCTGCGCCTTCTCCCATAAAACGCAAAATTTTTCGATCTACATTTTCTTCAATATTTATTTTAGGTTTTCCATGTACATGACTTCTCATTCCAAGTTCTTCATATTCCTTGCAATGACTAATCCCAGATTTCACATCTCTTAAGCTCTGTAAAACTTCTTTTTTATTATCTCCTATACAAGAAACAATACCGTATCCAGTAACGACAACTCTTTTATCACTCATTGAATAAACCCACTCTTAAATCATTGGCATGGTAAATTATTTTTTCTTTGTGAATTATCTGCCCATCTCCATACCCAATTGATAACCCTTTTTTATTTAAAGATTTTTTTAAACTAACTTTATATTTTATTAATTCTTTGTCCGGTTTAATTTCTTCAACAAATTTTATTTCCCCAACACCCAAAGCACGACCTTTCCCAGGATACCCAAGCCAACCTAGATAAAAACCCAACATTTGCCATAAAGCGTCAAGACCCAAACATCCGGGCATAATTGGATCACCCAAGAAATGACATTTAAAGAACCATAAATCCTTATTTATATCCAGTTCAGCAGTTATTTCTCCTTTCCCATGTACCCCCCCATCTTTATTGACATTAGTAATGCGATCAAACATAAGCATAGGAGGTGCTGGTAGTTGAGCATTTCCCTTTCCAAATAAATTTCCTTTACCACATTCAATTATTTCTTCGTAACTATAACTAGATTGAGGTGTAAATGTATTCATATTAATGAGGACAATCTTTATTTGTTAATTGTAGTTTGTTTATGTCCGAAGTCAAAAGGTCTATCAAATTGATTTCACTTTTCAGTTGAGTTTTAATTTTTGCAAGGGCAAATATAATTTTCATACAAGCAAAACTAGTAACAAATCCTGCAACTGGACCTATCATTGCGCTGTTAAGACAACGGTGATTCTGATCAACTTTAGGAAATAGGCACTCAAAACATAATGGATTATTTTCTTCATTGTTTTGTGCAAAGTATATGCCCTCTGAAGAGTTAATTGATATGGATACAAATGAGATTTTATTTGCTCTAGAATATTTTGAAGAAAAAATTTTATTCTGATGATTATCCGTGCAATCAAATATTAAATCAAAATTATTATTTGGATTTTTTTTTATGAAAGACTCAAAATTTAAAGGATGCTCTTTTATTATTGTTGAGTCATTTATATTATTTAGTTTATGTTTTGAAGTGTTTGATTTAGATTTACCAACATCATTTTTATCATAATTAATTTGACGATGTAAATTTGACTTCTCGATAATATCATAATCAATAAGGTGTATCTCACCAATCCCAGCTCGAACAAGATATTGTGATGCAACAGTTCCCAGAGCACCTAAGCCAATTATACAAATTTTTTTCTTAGAGATATTTAGTTGCCCCTCTTCATTTATCCCAGGAACTAAAATTTGTCTTCCAAACTCTTCAATCAGTTTTTCACTTTGTTCCTGTTGATCCAAAACCACCACTCCCCCTCTCGCTTTCACTTAAATCACTTACTAGTTCAAAATTAACCTTTTCATATTTTGACACAACCATTTGTGCAATCCTCATTTTATCTTCAATTTCAAACATTTTTGATCCATGATTTATTAAAATCACTTTTATTTCCCCTCGATAGTCAGCATCTATAGTTCCTGGGCTGTTAAGAACAGTAATAAAGTTTTTCACAGCCAGTCCACTTCGAGGTCTAATTTGAACCTCTAATCCATTTGGAATTTCAAAAAATAATCCAGTTCCAATTAGTTTTGTTTCTTTTGGTAGTATGCTAACTTTTCCATTAGGTAAGTATGCTCTAATATCCATTCCGGCACTAGATGATGTCTCATAAGTTGGAAGGATAACGTTATCATTTATTTTTTTTACTTTTATACAAACCACTCTAATTCTTTCTATTGCTAATGTATTTAACAATTTTATTTGCAAAAATTGTTTTACTTACATTTCCTAAATTTAAAAAGTCACCTGACCTTCCAATTAAAATACCATTATTGTATTTTGAATTAAAAATTTTATTTTCCGCTGTTGGAAAGTTTAAAACTAGATAATCACAATTTTTGGAAAGCAATTTTTTTTTTGCATTTTGAAATACATCATTTGTTTCATAAGCAAATCCGACTGTAATCTTAGGTTTATATTCTCCAAATGACATTGATCTTAAAATATCAGGGTTATTAATTAATTTTAAAGACATTCCATTTTTTTTCTTAATTTTCAGTTTATTATATTTTTTAGCTTTATAATCACTAACCGCAGCATTGAAAATTCCTAAGTCGATAGACTTATATTTTTTTGCTTCTTTTAACATTTCATCTGCTGTAGGAGTGAAGATAAACTTAACATTTTTTGAAACTATTTGTTTTGTTTGAAGATATCCATGTAAACAAATAACTTTATAATTAAATTTTAATAGGCTTTTTATTAAAGCTATGCCTTGCCGACCTGATGACTCATTTGATATGTATCTTACTGGATCTATATACTCTCGAGTGCACCCAATAGTTATTAATGCGTGTTTCAATTACTTAAGTTGACTAATTATTTCAGTAGGATCAACTAATCGACCACTACCATACTCACCACAAGCTAAAGATCCATCATCTGGGCCAATAAAATGATGGCCAATTTTCTTTAAATAGCCCACATTGTCTTGAATAATTTGATTAGCCCACATTTCTTTATTCATTGCAGGTGCAAAATATATAGGTTTGTTTGCAGCAATCATACATGTTAGAGCTAGGTCATCACAAAAACCTTTTGCAAATTTTGAAATTATATTAGCTGTCGCAGGGTAAACAATAATATGAGTATTATCTCGTGCTAATTTTATGTGACCAATTTTTTTTTCCATATCCAAATCAAAGAGCTCTGAATACACTGGCTTATTGGAAATTGTTTCAAGTAGTAGTTTAGAAATAAACTCATAAGTGTTTTTTGTTGCAATAACTTCATATTCAATGGCTTTTTTTTGGCACTCACGAATTAGATCTAAAGATTTATAACAGCCAACACTCCCCGTTATTATTATTAAAATTTTCATTTTTTCTGCACTATATATATGCTGTTAGCTCCAGAAATGAAATCAATAGTTTTAATATGAGAAAAACCCGTATTTATCAGTTCTTCAAGAAGGTTATTTTGACTAGGAAAAGAAATAATACTGTCAGCTAAGTATTTATAACTATATCTATCATTGGAGATAATACTTCCAGTAAAAGGTAAAACATATTTTAAAAAGTTTTTGTATGACTTTTTTAACAAATCTCTTTTTGGAATACCAAATTCCATAATAAAAAAATAACCATTTTTTTTAAGGCATCTATAAATCTCAGAAAAACCCTTTTTTCGGTTATTAAAATTTCTGACACCATATGTACAAGTTATAGTTTTAAAAAAATTTTTTTTGTAGGGCAAATTTTCTGCATAACCAACTTCGTAATTAATTCTTTTAGAACTATTTTTTTTTCTAGATATATTGTGCATTTCAGAAACAGGATCTAAAGCATAAAGATTTTTTGAAATAGGGAGTAAATGAAAAATATCCCCACTACCACTTGCAATGTCTAAAATTTTCTCATTGGCAGTATGTTTTGATAATACAAGATCAACAAAATATTTTTTCCAAAGTCTATGTATCCCAAGACTCATAATATCGTTCATTAAGTCATATTTTGCATGAGATACATTTTCAAAAATATCTGTAATATTATAATTATTTGAATTATTTTTAGTTATCATGCCTGAACTACCTGAAGTAGAAACAACAATAAGATATTTAAAGTCAAAAGTTAAAGGAAAAAAAATTATTTCTATTAAAAAGTCACAAAAAAAACTAAGGAAAAATTTAAACTTTAAAGATCTTGAGCAAATATCTCAAAAAAAAATCATGTCCGTTAAGCGCTTTGCAAAATACATAATTATAGGATTAGAAAACGATAATTTTGTAATTATTCATCTGGGAATGAGCGGTCGATTAAAGTTTTATTTAAACGAGAATTATAAAAAAGAAAAACACGACCATGTTATTCTACAATTTAACAAATTTAAAATTGTTTATAATGATCCTCGAAGGTTTGGTATGTTTTTTAGGCTTAAAGACTACAAAGAAGTTAAATTTTTTTTTAATAATTATGGAACTGATTTATTAATTAACAAGATTAATTTAAATGAGATGTATAACAAATTTATTAGAAAAAAAATCTCTTTGAAACAAGCTTTACTTGATCAAAGTTTAATTGTGGGCATTGGAAACATATACGCCAATGAAGCCCTATTTCATTCAAAGTTAAATCCTCAAAGACTAACGTACACTCTAAAAAAAACAGAAATATCTCAGTTATTAAGCTCTTGTAAATTTGTAATGAAACTTTCTTTAAAAAATGGAGGCTCTTCAATAAATGATTATAAGTCCCCAGATGGAACGCTCGGAAGTTTTCAGAGTTTATTTAAAGTTTATCAAAAGAGACATGTAATATACAAAAAAAAGACCTATAAGATAAAAAAAATCATCCAAAATGGGCGTTCAACTTTTTTTTCACCTGCTTTACAAAAATAAAAAAATGTGTATAAGTTATTAACGCTTTTAGACGAACAACCTGTTAATATTATTTTTATATGCCACAACATAAATCAGCAAAAAAAAGACTTCGACAGTCTGATAGGAAAAAAACAGTCAACAAAGCTGTAAAATCAAATGTTTCAACTCAGCTAAAGGCAATTGATAAACTCATTAAAGATAAAAAGGTAGAGGAATCAATGGCGAAACTGAAAGTAGTTATGTCTGTATTGCATAAATCTACTAAAAAGAAAATCATGCACCTCAATAAGGCATCTAGAACTATCTCAAAACTACAAAAAGATATAACCGCAATTTCAAAATAATTTTTTTTTTCAAGCTATTTTTTTAAAAAAAAACATTTTTTTTTATTCTTCTTTTTTAACTTTTCATGCTTAAATAAACCATCTTTTAGAGGAAGGAATTAAGTTAGTGGAAGACGAAAAGCATCAAGGTGGCATAGATGTGTCCTGGCCTAAGATCACATCTGAATTAAAAAAATCACTTGATAAAGATACCTTCCAAAACTGGATTAAACCGATTTATTTTGAGTCTTTAATTGACACTTCTCTTACTCTCTCAGTTCCAACTAGGTTTTTACGTGACTGGATCATAAAAAATTATGCTTCTGTTATTAAAAAAGCTTATATGGACCAAGGTCATAGCATTGATAAATTAGCTATACTCGTCAAAGAAAATAACAATCGAATTATTCCTGGCACAGAAGTTATCTATGAAGATAAAGATGATGACGAAGACACATATTATGATGATATTTCTGCACCATTAGATCCAAAATTTACTTTCGATAATTTTATTGTTGGTAAACCCAATGAGTTGGCATACGCAGCAGCCCAACGTGTAGCACAATCAGAAGTCGTAAGCTTTAATCCATTATTTTTGTATGGAGGGGTTGGATTAGGAAAAACACATTTAATGCATGCAGTTGCATGGAATATTAAAAAAAGAAATCCCAAAAAAAATGTTGTTTATTTAACAGCTGAAAAATTTATGTATCAGTTTATTAAAGCTCTTAGATTTAAAAATATTATGAGTTTTAAAGAACAATTTAGATCAGTAGACGTTCTAATGATCGATGATGTGCAATTTATTATTGGTAAAGATAACACTCAGGAAGAATTCTTTCATACTTTCAATACTTTAATTGACAAAAAAAGACAAATTATTATTTCAGCTGACAAATCTCCCGCTGACCTTGATGGATTAGAGGATAGATTAAAGTCCAGATTAGGATGGGGATTGGTAGCAGATATTCATCCCTTGACCTATGAGTTACGATTAGGAATTCTACAGGCTAAAGCAGAACAAAAGTCTATAAAACTAAAACAAGAAGTAATGGAATTTTTAGCAAATAAAATTACCAATAATGTGAGAGAAATGGAAGGTGCTTTGAATAGATTAGCAGTTCATGCTTCAATTCAGGACTCAGAAATATCAGTCGACCTAGTAAAAGATGTTTTAAAAGATTTACTTAGAACTAATTCAAGAAAAATTACAATTGATGAAATTCAAAAGAAAGTTGTTGAGCATTACAACATTAAACTTTCTGATATGCATTCACCGAGAAGATCAAGGTCCGTGGCACGCCCAAGACAAGTTGCGATGTATTTGGCAAAATCAATTACTACAAGATCTTTACCAGAAATTGGTAGAAAATTTGGAGGTAGAGACCATACTACTGTTATACATGCTATTAAAACAATTGAAGAAATTATGGTCAATGACCCTAATCTTTCAGAAGATATTGAACTTTTGACAAGAATATTGCAAACTTCCTAAATGGATTTTAGAGTTAGCCGAGAGGCTTTTTTGAGAGTGTTAACTCACGTTAGTTCAATAGTTGATAGTAGATCAACTATACCTATCCTTTCAAATATCTACATTAAATGCGATAACAACAAAATAGAAATAAGGTCAACTGATATGGATATATCTATTAGGGAGTTTGTATCAACCGACTCAACGAAAAATGGAGAAGCAACTGTCAATTCAAGAATTTTAACTGATATCATCCGTAAAACAAAAAAAAATTCTATTATTAAATGTAAATTAGAGGGTAACAGATTAATAATAAATTCTGACAACTCTGTATTTGAGTTGAATGCACTAACCGCAGATGAATTTCCAAAATTTGTTCCACTGGATCAAGCAAATTCATTCGAATTATCTATCTCTCAGATTAAAAGACTTTTCAATAAAACGAAATTTGCAATATCTGCTGAAGAGACTAGATACTATCTTAATGGTATCTATTTTCATACAATCACCAATGGACCAAAGTCGACACTGAGGTGCGTTGCTACTGACGGTCATCGATTAGCAAAAACAGAATTAGATTTAGCAAATGTAATAAATATATCTGGCATTATACTCCCAAGAAAATTTATTCTTCAATTAGATCGTATATTAAGTGATTTTGAAGGTAAGGTTAAAATTATATGCTCTGATACCCAGGTAAGCTTAGAGACTGATAACTTTATAATTATAAGTAAGCTTATTGATGGAACCTTTCCAGATTATGAAAAAGTCATACCAGTATCTAATGATAAATTATTGCAAGTAGAAGCTGAGCCATTTTTTAATGCTATTGATAGAGTCTCCACAGTAAATCAAGACAAAACACCAACTGTTAAATTACAATTTGAAAATAATAGTATTAAAATTATGGCAACTAGCACTGACAGTAACAAAGGCGACGAAGAAGTTGCAGCAAACTATGCCGCAGAGGGTATTGAAATACTCTTTAACTCAAAATATATATTGGATCTACAAGATGTTATTGAAGGCGATACTATGATTTTAGAACTGCTCAATCAATCATCACCGGTAATAGTAAAAGACCCAAAAGATACAACAAGTTTGTATATTTTAATGCCAATGAGAATTTAATTGTCCCCACCACTCAAGGGTTTACAGTTATCTAATTATAGAAATTTTATTAACAAAAAAGAAATTTTTAACTTTGATCATACTTTGTTTAAAGGAAAGAATGCTGTTGGCAAAACAAACCTATTAGAGTCTATAAGTTTTTTAAGTCCTGGCACAGGTTTTAGAAAAGACGTGATACAAAATTTTATTTTTAAAAAACAGGAAAAGTTAGAAGCTTCTATGACCTTTAATTTTATTCACGAGGATTTAGAAAATCATTTAACTATTATATTGAGTAATAAAGATGAAAGATGGACAAAACAATATTTTTTAAACGATAAAAAAATACAACAGCAAAAACTTTTAGATATTTTTCAATTATTTTGGCTAACAGAAACAGATAAAGTTTATTTTATCAAGGATGCCCAGTATCAAAGAAATACTATCAATCGAATTATTTGTTATTTCGATTCAAAGTTATTTGGTTTTCTAAGCAAATATACAATTTTAAGAAGAGAAAAAAGAAGAATATTACAATCTTCTCAGGATATATCATGGCTAGTCTCATTAGATAAACAACTGATTGACATAGGCAGAGCAATTATTGAGATTAAAAAAAAATTCCTCTCTGAATACCAAAATTTCCTATCAAGTAACAATAAACTATTTTTTGACTTTGAAATTAAGCCAAGTTTTGGCCTTATAGAGACAGAGAGTTTTTTAGAAAAATTTCAAAAAGATCTCTCAGATGAGAATCAATGGCCAAATGATCATAAACTTCAATCACAACATGATCCGAAAAAATCAGTTTTTGAAATTTCACACAATCAAAAAAATATTTCTCAGCTATCTTCTGCTCAATCTAAAATGTTAATATTAAGCCTTCTTCTTAGTTGTGCAAAATTTCTAAATCGTAACAAGATTACTATTTTTTTAATTGATGAAATATTTGATAACTTTGATATGATGAATGTTGATAAAGTTATTCAATACTGTGCAGAAAATAAATTTCAGACTTTCTTTTCAACCACTGATAACTTCACACTTCAAGGGAATATAGATAACTTAGATATTAAAGAAATATTTTAATGACAGATCAATATACAGCATCCTCGATAAAAGTTTTAAAAGGCTTAGAGGCAGTCAGAAAAAGACCAGGTATGTACATTGGTGATACCGATGATGGCACAGGTTTGCATCACATGGTTTACGAGGTACTTGATAACTCTATTGACGAGGCTTTGGGAGGTTATTGTGACAGTATTCAATTAATAATTAATAAAGATGGGTCAGCTACAATATCAGACAATGGCAGAGGTATTCCAGTTGACCAGCACAAAACTGAAAAAGTTCCAGCAGCTGAGGTAATCATGACCCAACTACATGCAGGTGGTAAATTTGACCAAAATAGCTATAAAATCTCCGGTGGTCTTCATGGGGTTGGTGTTTCTGTTGTGAATGCCTTATCAGAAAGACTATCTTTAACAATTCGCAGAAATGGCAAAATTCATACAATGGAATTTAAAGATGGTGTTACAACAAAAAAATTAAATGAGATCGGTTCAATGAAAAAGACGGAGAGAACTGGAACAACTGTCCAATTTTGGCCATCAAAAAAAATTTTTTCCAATACAACACTTATTCTTAAAACATTAGAAAATAGAGTTCGCCAGTTAGCTTTTCTAAACTCTAACGTACGAATTACATTATCTGATATGCGCACATCAAAAGTAGAACCTATTGAATTCTATTATCAAGGAGGTTTAACGGCATATGTTCAATTTCTTAATTCAAGAAAATCAACTTTAAATAAAATTATACCTTTTAATGGCGAGTCAAATGGAATTAAAGTTGAAGGCGCTTTACAATGGAATGATGGATACAATGAAAATATGCTTTGCTTTACTAATAACATTCCTCAAGGAGATGGAGGAACACATTTACAGGGTTTTCGATCAGCACTAACACGCTCATTAGTTGGATACTCAAATACAGTTGCAGTTGCTAAAAAAGGCAATATCACCATTTCAGGAGATGATGCTAGAGAGGGCATGACATGCGTACTATCTGTAAAGGTTCCAGACCCTAAGTTCTCATCCCAAACCAAAGATAAGCTAGTTTCCTCTGAGGTAAGACCAGTTGTTGAGAAAATAATATCTGAACAATTAAGCGCTTGGTTAGAGCAAACTCCTGGAGAGGCAAAAAAGTTAGTTTCAAAAATTATTGAGGCAGCAAGTGCCAGAGAGGCAGCAAGAAAAGCAAGAGAACTTACAAGAAGAAAAAATGTATTAGAGACATCATCACTTCCGGGAAAATTAGCTGATTGCCAAGAAAAAGATCCATCAAATTCAGAATTATTTATAGTTGAGGGTGACTCAGCTGGAGGCTCAGCCAAGCAAGGCCGTGATAGGGTCACTCAGGCTATACTTCCACTAAGAGGTAAAATATTAAATGTAATTAAAGCAAATCCTCATAAAATTTTAGAAAATAATGAAATCTCTGCACTTATAACAGCCATCGGTGCTGGATATGGTAATCCACCAAAAGATAAAGAATACAATCCTTCTGATTATTTCAATTCTGAATCAATGCGATATCATAAAATTGTTATCATGACAGACGCTGATGTTGATGGAAGCCACATAAGAACGCTGCTACTCACATTTTTCTATCAATTCATGAGAGATATTATAACCACAGGTCGTTTATATATTGCTCAGCCACCCCTATATAAAGTAAAAAAAGGAAATGCTGAAAATTACTTGTTAGATGATAGAGAATTAACAAAGTTTTTATTGTTAAATAATAAGGATGATCTCGATTTCAACATTTACAATAAAAAGAAAAAAATTCAGCTAAAAGAGGAACAGTTAAACGAATTAATAGATTTAGCTTCTCGTGCAAATTCTGCTTATCAAAATTTAGATCTTACATATTTAGATGCAAAGTTTTTTGATCAAATTCTAAATACAGGGTTATTTTTTCAGGATTTTCATCCAAATAAGATAGAAAAGTCACAATTTAAAATTTTCTTATCTAATTTAAATCAAGTTTATAAATCAGAAAATATTAAATTTACATTTCAAAGTATGATTAGTAATGAACTAGTTTTTTTACAAGAAAAAGAGGGTTACAATAAAATTGTAAAGGTCGCTCTGGATAAATTATTACATTTAAGAGAGTTTATTTCTTTAGACAGCATATCTCTTTATAATAAAATGGGTTTTGCAAAATCTACAGATACTTACTTTGGTATTTCTAAACTTTCTTCAAAAGAAAACTTTAATTGTAATGGACTTGTTGAATTTTTTACTACTCTTTTTGAAATGAGTAAAAAAGGCCAATCAATTAGCCGTTATAAAGGTTTAGGTGAAATGAACCCTGATCAATTGTGGGAAACAACATTGGATCGAACTAATAGGAAATTGCTTCAAGTTAAGCTCGAAGACCAAATCAATGCTGAAAGACAGTTGATCATGCTGATGGGTGATGATGTGACTGATAGAAAAAACTTTATTCAAGATAATTCAGTCAAAGTAGCAAATTTAGATATTTAGTTGAATAATCA
>CACJEH010000020.1:0-17246 GCA_902592365.1 uncultured Alphaproteobacteria bacterium | reverse complement strand
CCAATACCCGCGTTGATTACTATTTTTGATATTTTTGGTACAGCAAGCTTATGAGATATTTCTAGATTTTTGGCTAACTGGTCGGAGACATTGAAAAGTTCTTGAACTGAATTTGTCATTAGTATTTATCTCCTGATGATTTTAAAATTCTAATTTTTTTTCCACTTTCAATTTTGAAACCTACTTTAGAAGATTTTTTAGATTTCGAGTCATAAGCCAAAATATTTGAAATATGAATTGGCATTTCTTTGTCAACAATACCCCCTTTGGACTCTTGAGATGGCTTTTGATGTTTTTTACTTACGTTAACACCAGATATCACAACTTTATCAGCAGAGTTTATGATTTTTGAAATCTTTCCAATCTTACCTTTGTCTTTACCGACTCTCACGATAACTTCGTCACCTTTTTTGTATTTTTTAATCATTATAATACCTCAGGAGCTAAACTAACTATTTTCATCATATTTCTTTTTCTAAGCTCTCTTGTAACTGGTCCAAAAATTCTTGTTCCAATTGGTTCATTTTGTTTATCTAAAAGAACAGCTGCGTTAGAGTCAAATTTAATTGATGTACCGTCTTCCCTAATTAATGGCTTTTTTGTTCTTACTATAATAGCTCTTTGTACTTCACCTTTTTTAACTTTAGATCTTGGAATAGCATCTTTGACTGAAACTACTATAATGTCTCCTATTCTTGCATATCTTCTTTTTGATCCACCGATAACTTTTATGCAGCTTATTAATCGTGCTCCAGAATTATCTGCAACTTGTAAATTTGACTCTGCTTGTATCATTATTTAATAACTTCCCATGATTTATTTTTAGAAATAGGTCTAGTTTCTTGAATTCTTACAGAGTCTCCCACAATAATTTTATTGTCACTGTCATGAGCAAGGTACTTTTTTGAGACTCTTATTATTTTTTTATAAACAGGATGGGTAGTCTGCCTTGTTACCAAAACAGATATAGTTTTGTCACCAGATTTTTTTATAACTTTTCCAGTTAAAATACGTTTAGGCATTTTTATTTAGCCTTTCTTTTGTTAATAGTGATGCAATTTGCTTTTTAACTTTTTTAAATTGAGAAGTATCTGTGAGTTGACCGCTTTTCTTCATAATTTTAAGGTTAAATAACTCTTTTTTTAAACTATTTATATCTTTATCAGCCATTAAAATTGATCCAATGATACGAATGATGTTTTTACAGGTAATTTAGCAGATGCTAGTTCAAAAGCTTTTTTTGCTAAATGCTTGTCAACACCATCGACCTCAAACATTATAGTTCCCGGTTTTACTCTGCAGACCCATCTATCTATTGCGCCTTTTCCTTTACCCATTCTAACTTCTGCAGGTTTTGCTGTGACTGGTACGTCTGGGAAAACTCTAATCCAAAGTCTTCCAGCTCTTTTTAAAAATCTAGTGATAGCTCTTCTTGATGCCTCAATTTGCCTTGCTGTTACTCTTTCAGCATCTAATGATTTAAGACCATAATAACCAAATGTTAGTTCATAGTTACCTTTGGCACTACCGTGTATTCTTCCTTTGTGCTGTTTTCTATATTTTGTATTCTTCGGTAATAACATTAATTAGTTTTCTCTTTTTTATCATCTGATTTATTTGTTGTATTTTTACTCTCGCCTTTATAAAGCCAAACCTTAATTCCAATAATTCCATAAGTAGTTAAAGCTCGAGCAGTAGCGTAATCTATATCAGCTCTAAGGGTATGTAAAGGTACACTTCCCTCAGAAAACTTTTCTGATCTTGCAATTTCAGCGCCGCCCAGTCTACCGCCACATACAATTTTAATACCCTTTGCACCAAGTTTAATTGCCGATAAACCTGATTTTTTCATCGCTTTTCTAAAAGCAACTCTCTTTTCAAGTTGTCTCGCAATAGAGTCTGCTACTAATGATGCGTCTGTTTCAGGTTTTTTTATTTCTTTTATATCTAATGATATGCTCTTGTCGGATAATTTAGAAAGTCTATTTCTGAGTTTTTCAATATCCGCACCTTTTTTACCAATAAGAACCCCTGGTTTTGAAGTGTGAATTATAATTTTGAGATTTGCAGCAGCTCTTTCAATGATAACCGAACTTATTCCTGCTATTGAATAATTCTTTTCTATATAATTTCTAATTTTATGATCTTCTTTTAAGAAAGTAGAGTAGCTTTTCTTTTCAAACCAAGTTGATTGCCAATATTTATTAATACCGACTCTTAACGAGGTTGGGTTAACTTTCTGTCCCATTATAATCTCTCCTCTAAAACTAAAGTTAACCTAGAAAAAGGTTTGATAATTTGAAAAGCTCTACCTTTGCTCATTGGTCTAAATCTTTTCATCCTTAAACTTTTGCCAACGTACGCTTCTTTCACAAAAAGTTTGTCAATGTCTAAATTGTTATTATTTTCTGCATTCGCAACAGCAGAATTTAAAGTTTTAAGTACTTCTTTACTTACCCTTTTATTTGAAAATTTCAAAATATTTAAAGCTGCATTAATATCTTTTTTTCTTATATCTTTTACAATTAGGTTTAGCTTTTGAGAGCTAGTTCTAATCATTTTATTGATTGCTTTTACTTCTTTAGACATAATTATTTCTTACCCTGAACAGCTTTCTTATCACCTGAATGGCCCTTAAAAACCCTAGTAGGAGAAAATTCTCCAAGTTTATGTCCTACCATGTCTTCAGTTACGTAGACTGGTATGAAAGATTTACCATTATAGACGGAAATAGTTACTCCAACAAAATCAGGTATAATTGTTGATCTTCTTGACCATGTTTTAATTGGGGATTTTGAACTTTCTTCTTTTGATTTTTTAACTTTTTTGAATAGAGTTACATCAAAGTAAGGTCCTTTCCATACAGATCTTGCCATTACTTTTTATCCCTTCTTGATATGATCATCTTTGACGTAAATTTAATTCTTCTTGTCTTCTTACCTTTTGTTTTCATGCCCCATGGCGTTGAAGGGTGTCTGCCACCCGATGTTCTTCCTTCTCCTCCACCGTGTGGGTGATCAACAGGATTCATTACAACACCTCTAACAGTAGGTCTTATGCCTAGATGTCTTTTAATTCCGGCTTTACCAATTTTTTTGTTCTTATTATCTTGATTAGATACCACCCCTATAGTAGCCATACATTCACCATGAATTAGTCTGGTTTCGCGAGATGAGAGTTTAACCATTACATATTTTTCTTGTTCTCCTAATACCTGTGCAAAGGATCCTGCTGATCTACATAGTTTACCACCAGCTCCTGGTTTTAATTCAATGTTATGTATAGAGGTACCAGTTGGTATATTTTTTAACTTCATCGCATTACCAGATGATATCTCTGCTTTGGCTGATGAAATAACCTTATCGCCAGTTTTTAAATCAGTAGGAGCAATAATGTATTCTTTTATATCTTGATAATTAATCAGCGCTATAAAGGCACTTCTATTAGGATCGTATTCTATTCTCTCAACTGTACCGATTTTATCAAATGTATTTCTTTTAAAATTTACTAGTCTGTATTTCTTCTTGTGCCCACCAGATCTATGTCTAATAGTAATCTTACCTGTATTGTTTCTACCAGAATTTGGTTGTAGGTCTTCTATTAAAGATTTTTCTGGGCGTCCCTTAAATAACTGTGACTTATCGATTTTAACTGTTTTTCTGTAAGAAGGTGTTGTTGGTTTGTAAGTTATCAGTCCCATATTAAACCTTGCCACTCATATCTATGGTATTACCCTCTTTTAGAGTAACTATTATTCTTTTAAGCTCTGATCTTGTACCTCTTTGACCCTTAAATACTTTGGGTTTGCTCTTAACATTTAAACTATTTAGTTTTTGAACTTTTACTTTATATATCTCTTCTATTGTCTTTTTTATGTTAATTTTATTTGCATCATTTCGAACTTCAAAAATATACTTATTAAATTGAGCATTAGCTGTAGATTTTTCTGTAATGACAGGTTTTTTAATTAAATTAAGATCCATTTTAATTATTACCTATGTATGAATTATAAATTGTAGATTTTTTTGAAAATAACAACATATCTGACTTTAATGCTGTATGGACTGAATAACTTTTATCTGAGAGAAAGTATATTTTTTTATAGTTTTGAAATTTAATAATCAATTTATTTTCAGTTATATTACTAAGAACAAAAATAATCATTTTGTTAGGGTTTTTTTTTAATAAATCAGAGATATTTTTTTCATCTAACTTTTCCTCATCAAAGACAAAGAGTGATTTATTATTACTTTTACTAAATATTGATGAAGCTATGGCGCTTTTTTTGACTTTTTTATTAACTTTGTACGAAACCACATGAAATTTTGGTCCAAAAGCTTTTCCCCCACCTCTTCTTTGAGTTGTTTTTTTGTTACCAGCTCTTGCATTTCCAGTTCCTTTTTGTTTAAAAAGTTTTTTTCCAGAGCCTGCAACTTCAGATCTATCAAGGCTGTGACTATTTCCTTGTTTATGGGAATAAATTTTTTGTAAAGATAAATGTAGAGCTTTTTCCGAGATATTTTTATCTTTTAGTGTAATTTGTTCAAACATTTATTTAAAAACCTTCACTATAGATTTATTTTTTCCAGGAACAGATCCTTTGATAAATATTAATTTTTTATCTTGATCAATTAAAAGCACCTCTAAATTTTTAGTAGTTGTTAATTGATCACCTAAATGACCAGCCATTTTTTTTCCTTTAAATACCTTACCTGGATTTTGATTTTGACCCGTTGAACCATGAGCTCTATGAGAAATAGAAACACCATGTGTTGCTCTCATACCACTAAAATTATGTCTCTTCATAGCACCGGCAAAACCTTTTCCTGTTGATTTAGACTGTACCGAAACTTTATCGCCAACTTTAAATTTAGGGTCAATTAAAGAGCCTACCTCTAGAAGTTCCTCGTCAGAATTTATTCTTTGTTCCTTAATTACTTTTTTTGGCTCTAAATTTAATTTATTGAATTCTTTTATTTGAGGTTTATTAAGTTTTTTTGGTTTAAGAAAACCTATGATATTTGCAAGATAACCATCTCTATCAATAGTTCTATTACCAACAACAGTACAACTATTGTAATCAAGAACTGTTGCAGAAACTCTAGTGCCGTTTTCATAAACAAATGAAGTTTGGCCAATTTTAGTGCTGATGATCATGGTTAGTTATTTTTTTATTTTTATATCGACATTTACACCAGATGCTAAGTCAAGCTTCATAAGTGCATCAACTGTTTGTGGTGTAGGTTCAATGATATCCATCATCCTAATGTGTGTTCGTAATTCAAACTGCTCCCTACTTTTTTTATCAACATGTGGAGATTTATTTACTGTAACTCTTTCAATTTTAGATGGCATGGGAATTGGTCCAATTACTTTAGCACCAGTTCTTTTAGCTGTCTGGAGAATATCAATTGAACTTCTATCTAAAATGTTATGATCAAACGATTTTAATCTTATTCTGATGTTTTGATTTATCATGATTATGCCAGTTTAGATTTAATTTCCTCTTCAACATTTGAAGGTACGACATCATAGTGTGAGAATAACATTGTGTAACTTGCTCTTCCTTGGCTCATTGAGCGTAGATTATTAACATAACCAAACATATTAGCAAGAGGAACTACGGACGACACAACTTTGGCATTACCTCTGTCTTCCATTTTTTCAATTTGACCTCTTCTTGAATTTAAATCACCAATGATATCGCCCATGTAATCTTCTGGGGTAACTACTTCAACTTTCATCATAGGCTCAAGTAATTTCGGTCCAGCTTTTCCAACAGCTTCTCTAAATGCAGCTCTTGAGGCTATCTCAAAAGCTAATACAGAAGAGTCAACATCATGAAATGCGCCATCGTGAACTTCTGCTTCAAAGTCTATAACGTTATAGCCAGCTATAACTCCATTTTGAGCGGCAAAATTAATACCTTTTTCTACTCCAGGAATATATTCTTTTGGAATATTTCCTCCAACTACAGTGTTAACAAATTTAACACCAGAATTTCTCTCTAATGGTTTGAATTTCATTTTTACTCTTGCAAATTGGCCAGCACCACCAGATTGTTTTTTATGAGTATAATCTACTTCGACATCTTTAGTAATTGTCTCTCTATATGCCACTTGAGGGGCGCCAACATCTGCTTCGACTTTGAATTCTCTTTTCATTCTATCAACCAAAATTTCTAAATGAAGTTCGCCCATTCCTTTAATAATTGTTTGTCCAGACTCTTCGTCTGAAGTAACTCTAAAACTTGGATCCTCTTGAGCTAACCTTCCCAAGGCTTGTCCCATTTTTTCATAGTCAGCTTTTGTTTTAGGCTCAACTGCAACTTCAATAACAGGATCAGGGAATTCCATTTTTTCTAGAATAACTTTTTTTGATGGATCACATAAAGTATCACCAGTGGTGACATTCTTCAAACCAACTAAAGCAACTATATCTCCAGCCTTTGCATCTTTAATTTCTTCTCTAGTGTTTGAATGCATTAAAAGCATTCTTCCAATTCTTTCTTTTTGATTCTTTGATGAGTTAAGTATGGTTGATCCTGAACTTAGGTTTCCACAATAAAGTCTACAAAAAGTTATTTGACCAACAAAAGGATCGGCTGCTACTTTAAACGCCAAGGCCGCAAAAGGTTCTTCAGGAGTATTAGGAATTTGTAATTTATCATCTGATCCCTCTTTTATTCCTTCAACAAAACCAATATCTTTTGGGGAAGGTAAATAATCTACAACAGCATCAAGTAATGGTTGGACACCTTTATTTTTAAAAGCAGTTCCACACAAAACAGGAACAAATTTAAAATCAATTGTACCTTTTCTTATACAAGCTTTTAAAGTATCAACAGATATTTCTTTTCCCTCAAGATAGTCCTCTAATGCTTTATCATCCGCTTCAACAGCATTTTCAATTAGTTCTTCTCTTTTTTTCTTAGCTTCCTCAATTAAATCATCGCTAATATCAGTAACATCATATTCTGCACCAAGACTATCGTCTTTCCAAATAATTGATTTAAAATTTACAAGGTCAACAACTCCTTTGAAATCTGCCTCTTTTCCAATTGCCATTTGCAAAACAAGAGGATTTGCTCCCAATCTATCTTTAATAGATTGAACATTCATTTCAAAATCCGCACCAAGTCTATCCATTTTATTACAAAAACAAATCCTTGGAACTTTATATCTATCAGCCTGTCTCCAAACTGTTTCTGATTGTGGCTCAACTCCTGCAACACCGTCAAAGCATGCAACAGCTCCGTCTAAAACTCTCAATGATCTTTCGACTTCAATTGTGAAATCAACGTGCCCAGGTGTATCAATGATATTTATTCTATGATCGTTCCAAAAACAGGTTGTAGCAGCTGAAGTTATTGTTATGCCTCTTTCTTGCTCTTGTTCCATCCAATCCATTGTTGCAGCACCATCATGAACTTCACCTATTTTATGAGATTTTCCTGTATAGTATAAAATTCTTTCAGTTGTTGTAGTTTTACCTGCATCAATATGGGCCATAATTCCAATATTTCTGTATTTACTTAGATCCATTTTTTACCACCTATAATGAGCGAATGCTCTGTTAGCCTCTGCCATTTTATGAACTTCATCTTTTTTCTTTACAGAATTGCCTTTGTTTTCAAAAGCATCTATTAGTTCATTTGCTAACCTCTCTCTTTGGGTTTTTTCATTTCGTTTTTTTGAATTAGTTAATATCCATTTAAATGCTAAAGCTTGAGCTCTAGTGCTTCTTACTTCCATTGGTACTTGGTAGGTAGCTCCTCCAACTCTTCTTGATTTAACTTCAACAGAAGGTTTGACATTATTTATTGATTTTTGAAAATACTCTAAAGGATCATCAGTTTGATTATTTATTTTAATAATATCTAGGGCGCCATATACTATTTTCTGGGCTACTGTTTTTTTACCCCCTATCATTACCTCATTTATAAACTTGTTTAGAACAACACTGTTGTAAATAGGATCAGGTAATACTTGTCTTTTCTCTGCTGCTCTTCTTCTTGACATGATTTAATATTAATTTTTTGGCCTTTTTGCACCGTATTTAGATCTACGTTGTCTTCTTTTTTCAAGCCCTTGTGTGTCCAAAGTTCCTCTTATTATATGATATCTTACACCTGGTAAGTCTTTAACTCTTCCTCCTCGAATTAGCACTACAGAGTGCTCCTGTAAATTATGTCCTTCTCCCGGAATATATGCTGTAACTTCTTGACCATTAGTTAACTTGACCCTAGCAACCTTTCTTAAGGCTGAATTAGGTTTTTTTGGAGTGGTAGTGTAAACTCTAAGACATACTCCTCTCTTTTGAGGGCATGACTTAAGAGCGGGAACTTTATTTCTCTTAGAGACTTTATCTCTAGATTTCCTTACTAATTGATTTATGGTCGGCATAGTTCGCAGAATATATTTATAGTATTAAGTATAGTCAACATCTATTTAGAGGTTTCTAGCTGTTTTAATAGTGAATTATCGCGGATTTTAGCCTCTTTTCTCAGAGCTCTAATTACATTACCTGTGCCAGCTGGAATTAATTTACCAACAATCACATTTTCCTTAAGACCAGTTAATTTATCAACTTTTCCATTAATAGCTGCCTCGGTGAGAACCCTTGTTGTTTCTTGGAAAGAAGCCGCAGAGATAAAGGAGTTAGTTTGAAGACTAGCCTTTGTAATTCCAAGGATCATCATTTTATAATTAATCTCTTTCTTACCTTCTTTTTTTAATAAAATATTCTTTTCTATGACTTCTATTTTATCTTTAATGTCACCAACTAAATACTCACTATCACCAGCATCAATTACTTCAACTTTTTGTAGCATTTGACGTGTTATGCACTCTATGTGCTTATCATCAATTAAAACACCTTGTAAACGATATACTTTTTGAACTTCTCTAACCATGTATTCAGCTAAGGCCTCAATTCCAAGAATATTTAAGATATCTGTTGGAGCAGGAGTGCCATCAACAATCATATCACCTTTATTCACCTTATCTCCTTCGTTAAAGTAAATATAAGTGCCTTTAGGAATTAAAAATTCAACAGGCTCTCCTTCTTCAGGATTGATAATAATTCTTCTTTTGCTTTTTATATCTTTTCCGAATTCAATTGTTCCAGATATTTCTGCTAAGACCGCAGGATTCTTTGGCTTTCTTGACTCAAAAATATCAGCAACTCTGGGTAGTCCACCAGTGATATCTTTTGTTTTTGAGGAAGCTCTTGGGATTCTAGCTATTACATCACCAGCAGTAACATCTTTTCCTTTTTCAATATTTAAAACAATACCAACACTTAAATCATAAGTAGATGAATTTTTTGATTTGATAGGATTTCCGTCTTTGCCTGTTATTAACAACTGTGGTTTTAAATCTTGTTTTCCCTGAAAACTTTTCCAATCAATTATAACTTTAGAGGAGATACCTGTAGTTTCATCAAACTTCTCAATAAAAGATACACCCTCAACTAAGTCACTAAAATCTAATTTTCCAGTTTCTTCGGCAACTATTGGAACAGTGTATGGGTCCCATTCAAGTAATAAGCTGTTAAGCTTAACGTCAGCACCATTTTTGACCAATAAAGTCGATCCATATGGTGCTCTAAATGAAGATACGAGAGTTTTATTGTTATCAAATATTTCAAGTTCAGTGGTTCTATTTATAATTATTTCATTTCCGGATCCGTTAACTACAGATTTAAGATTTTTAATTTTTAATTTACCATCACTAGGAGATTCAAAGTTTGACTTTTCTGCAGATGAACTAGCAACACCTCCAACGTGAAATGTCCTCATAGTTAATTGAGTACCAGGTTCTCCAATTGATTGAGCTGCAATAATACCAACTGCTTCACCTGTGTTTACAGGAACACCTTTTGCTAAGTCTCTTCCATAAGACTTTGCACATATACCATGTGTTGTTCCACAAGTTATTGGTGATTTGATTCTAACAGAGGTAACATTTTCATTTTCCAATAATTCAATTTCTTCGTGAGAAATATAAGTATCATTCTTTATTATTATCTCGCCTTTTTTATTTTTTACATCGTCAGCAAGATATCTACCAAAAACTCGTTCAGTCAACGGTATAGAAACTTCACCAGACTCATAAATAGTGTCAACAGTTAAACCATTTTTACATGTACAATCTTTGCATGTAATAGTTAAGTCTTGAGCTACATCAACTAGTCTTCTAGTTAAATAACCTGAACTTGCAGTTTTAAGAGCAGTATCCGCTAATCCTTTTCTGGCACCGTGAGTGGAATTAAAATATTCAAGCACAGTCAAACCATCTTTGAAGTTGGATGTGATTGGATTTTCTATAATTTCACCTGATGGTCTTGCCATCAAACCTCTCATTCCAGCCAACTGCTTTAGCTGAGCCTCAGAGCCACGTGCACCAGAGTCTGCCATTATGTAAACAGAATTAATTTGACTATCTTTATTTGATGAAACAGTTTTCATCATAGCTTTTGCTACTTTGTCTGTACAAGTAGACCATAAACCTACAACTTTATTATATTTTTCTCTTTCGGTAATTAGTCCCTCTTGATATTGATTTTCAAGACTATTAACGAGTTTTTGTGTATCTTGAATTAAAACATTCTTTTCCTCAGGAATAACTAAATCATCTTTTCCAAATGAAATACCTGCTTTTGCAGCATATTTAAATCCAACATTCATGATTTGATCAACAAATATGCATGTCGCCTTTTGGCCTGTAAATCTGTAAACGTTATCTAAAAGATTACTAATATCTTTTTTGGTAAGAATTTTATTAATTACATCAAAAGGTAAGTTTTTATTTTGAGGAACTGTTTTGAAAAGCATGACTCTACCAGCAGAAGTTGTATATTTCTTTTGTTCAAAATTATCTGTTTCATGATTGTATTTTTTTGTTCTGAATAAGATAGGAGTATGTAATTCAATTGTTTTGTTTTCTAATGCAAATTCTACTTCACCTACATGAGAATAATATTTCTTTGCCTCTTCTTTTTCATTGATTAACGATAAGTAGTAGATACCTAGGACTATATCTTGACTGGGAACGATAATTGGCTTTCCACTAGATGGTGAGAGAATATTATTTGTGCTCATCATTAAAACTCTTGCTTCAAGTTGTGCCTCTAGACTCAAAGGTATATGAACTGCCATTTGGTCACCATCAAAGTCTGCATTAAATGCTGTACAAACTAATGGGTGGAGTTGTATAGCTTTACCTTCAATTAAAATTGGTTCAAACGCTTGAATACCTAACCTATGTAAAGTAGGTGCTCTATTTAAAAGAATAGGATGTTCTCTTATTACCTCATCAAGTATGTCCCATACCTCTGGTCTCTCTGACTCTACCATTTTTCTTGCAGATTTAAGAGTTGAAGCAAAGCCATAAGACTCAAGTTTATTGTATATAAAAGGTTTAAATAACTCTAAAGCCATTTTTTTTGGAAGACCACATTGATGAAGCTTTAATTCCGGACCTACTACAATTACTGATCTTCCTGAGTAATCGACCCTCTTACCTAATAGATTTTGTCTAAATCTTCCTTGTTTTCCTTTTAACATTTCAGATAATGATTTAAGTGGCCTTTTGTTAGTGCTTGTGATAACTCTTCCCCTTCTTCCATTATCAAAAAGAGCATCAACTGACTCTTGAAGCATTCTTTTTTCATTTCTAACAATAATGTCTGGTGCTCTTAAATCTAAAAGTCTTTTTAATCTGTTATTCCTATTTATGACTCTGCGATACAAGTCGTTTAAATCTGAAGTTGCAAAACGACCACCCTCTAAGGGTACAAGTGGTCTTAGCTCTGGTGGAATAACAGGTAAAACTTTTAATACCATCCATTCAGGTTTGATATTAGAATTTTTAAACCCTTCCATAACTTTCATTCGTTTAAGGATTTTTTTCTTTTTAGTTTCAGAAGAGGTAGCCTCACTCTCTTCAACTAGTTTTTTTATTTCAGACTCTAAATCGATTTTAGATAAAATTTCTTGAACAGCCTCTGCCCCGATACCATGTTTAAAAGAGTCTTCACCGAATTGATCTATAGCTTCTTCTAATTCTTCATCAGATAGTAGTTGATTAGAGCTAAGGCCAGACATTAAAGGGTCAATAACAATATGGCTTTCAAAATATAGAACCTTTTCAAGGTTCTTTAAAGTGATATCAAGAGCAAGACCAATTCTACTTGGTAATGATTTTAAAAACCAAATATGAGCAACAGGTGCTGCTAATTCAATATGAGCCATTCTCTCTCTTCTGACTTTCGAGAGTGTAACTTCAACACCACATTTTTCACACGTAATACCCTTAAATTTCATTCTTTTATATTTTCCACACAGACACTCATAGTCTTTTGTGGGTCCAAAAATTCTTGCACAAAACAAACCCTCTCTTTCAGGTTTGAAGGTTCTATAATTAATTGTCTCAGGTTTTTTGATTTCACCAAAAGACCATGATCTTATTTGCTCAGGGCTCGAGACAGAAATCTTAATTTGGTCAAAATTGAGAGTTTGATTGTTAGTTTTAAATAAATTAGTTAGATCTTTCATTTGCGCTCTCCATATTTGCTGATGGGTCTGTTTCAATTAATTCAACATTTAATCCAAGAGATTTAAGTTCTTTAACTAAAACATGAAATGACTCAGGAATTCCACTTTCAAAGTTATAGTCACCTCTAATTAATGCTTCATAAACTTTTGTTCTACCGGCTACATCATCAGATTTAATAGTTAAAATTTCCTGAAGAGTATTAGATGCTCCGTATGCTTCTAATGCCCATACTTCCATTTCTCCAAATCTTTGGCCACCAAATTGGGCTTTACCACCTAAAGGCTGTTGCGTAACAAGACTGTAAGGACCAATAGACCTAGCATGAATTTTATCGTCAATTAAATGATGAAGTTTTAAGATATACTTGTAACCGACAGTTACTTTTCTTTCAAACCTCTCTCCAGATCTACCGTCATATAAATGGACTTGACCACTATTATCAAATCCAGCTTTATCTAAAAGATTTGTAATTTCCTGAGTGTTAGTTCCATCAAAAACAGGTGTAGCAAATGTAACACCTTTTTCTAAATTGCCAGCTAATTCAATAAGCTGATCATCATTCATTTTTGTTATTTCATTATTTGAGTCTTTGTTCTGATGATAAAAACTGGAAAGAGACTCTTTTAATTGAATTATGTTCCCCTCTTTTTTAGCCATATCTAAACTTCGAGAAATTTGTTGACCTATACCGTAAGCTGCCCATCCTAAATGTGTTTCTAATATTTGTCCTATATTCATTCTACTTGGAACGCCTAATGGATTTAGTAAAACATCTACGGGTGTTCCATCCTCTAAGAAAGGCATATCCTCGATTGGTACAATTTTTGAAATGACACCTTTATTACCATGCCTTCCTGCCATCTTATCTCCAGCTTGAAGTTTTCTTTTTACAGCAACAAAAACTTTTACTACTTTTAAAACACCAGGTAATAAGTCGTCACCACTTTGAATTTTTTCAATCTTATTTTGGAACTTTTTATCTAATAAAATTACAGCATCACTAAAAATTTTCTTCTGTGAAGTAAATGTTTCCATTGAGGTAATATCATCAACATGAATTTTTTCAAGAGTTTCAATGGATTTTGTTTTTAAATCATCTTCTTCAATTTTATTTCCCTTACTAAAAATATCTATATTTGAGCTAGCTTTTTTATTTTTAAAAATATTTATGAGGTTTTGTTTATAGTTATTTTCTAATATATTTTTTTCATCATCTCTATCTTTAGCTAATCTATCTATCTCTACTCTTTCAATAGCAATAGTTCGTTCATCCTTTTCGACGCCTCTTCTAACTAATACTTGTACATCAACAACTACACCTGAGTAACCAGTTGGTAGCCTTAAGGATGTATCTTTTACATCAGCAGCTTTCTCTGAGAAGATGGCTCTTAAAAGCTTTTCCTCAGGAGTAATCGGTGAGTCTCCTTTAGGAGATACTTTTCCAACAAGAATGTCACCAGGTTTTACTTCAGAGCCAATATATACAATTCCTGCTTCATCAAGATTAGTTATACTTTCATCACCAACATTAGGCATATCTCTAGTGATTTCTTCTGGACCTAGTTTAGTGTCTCTACATAAAACTTCGAACTCCTCTATATGAATTGAGGTGTATCTGTCTTCATGAACTACTCTTTCAGACATTATTATTGAGTCCTCAAAGTTGTATCCATTCCAAGGCATAAATCCTACAAGTAAATTTCTCCCTAAAGCAAGCTCTCCTAAATCTGTTGATGGACCATCAGCTATGATATCCCCTCTTTCAACATAATCGCCAATTTTAACAATTGGTTTTTGGTTAATCGCAGTACTTTGATTAGATCTTTGAAATTTTTTCAAGTTGTAAATGTCGACGCCACTTTTATCTTTGCTTATATTTTTAGAGTCTGATCTAATAACGATTCTTGATGAGTCAACTTGGTGAACATATCCACTATTTTTTGCTATAACTACTGCTCCACTGTCTCTTGCTACTTTTGACTCAAATCCTGTGCCAACAAGAGGTGCTTCACTTTTTACCAAAGGAACAGCTTGTCTCATCATATTGGATCCCATTAAAGCTCTATTGGCGTCATCATTTTCAAGAAAAGGAATAAGAGATGCAGCAACAGATACCAATTGTTGAGGATTTACATCCATGAAATCTATTTCAGATGGATCACAAAAAATAAAATCACCTCTTCTTCTACAACTTACTTGTTCTTCTGCAAATTTACCGTTTTCATTAATTGGGCTATTTGCTTGGGCTATAGTATAATTCTCCTCTTCATCTGCATTTAAATATAGAACATCGTCAGTTACGGAACCTTTAATAATTTTTCTATAAGGAGTTTCTATAAAACCATACTGATTAATTCTAGCAAAAGATGAAAGGCTATTTATCAGTCCAATATTAGAGCCTTCAGGGGTTTCAATTGGGCATATTCTTCCATAGTGAGTTGTATGTACATCTCGGACCTCAAATCCAGCTCTTTCACGTGTTAGACCACCTGGGCCTAATGCAGAAATTCTTCTCTTATGAGTAATCTCACTTAATGGGTTAGTTTGGTCCATAAACTGACTTAATTGACTTGTTCCAGTGAATTCTTTCAAAACAGTTTGTATAGGTTTAGAGTTAACAAGATCCTGAGGCATAATTGACTCAATATCGACTGTTCCCATTTTTTCTCTGATAGCTCTCTCCATTCTTACAAGACCGATTCTGTATTGATTTTCAATTAACTCCCCAACTGAGCGAACACGTCTATTTCCGAGATGATCAATATCATCTTTGCCAGCACTTTCTGTTTTCATATCAAAAAGTTTTTTGGCAACAGCAAGAATGTCTGATTTACTAAGAATTCTTGTCTTATTGCCCTTATCAAGGGACAAATATGTGTTTAGTTTAACCCTTCCTACTTCAGATAAATCATACCTATCTTCACTAAAAAACATATTTTGAAACAAATAATTACTTGCTTCTAATGTTGGTGGCTCGCCAGGTCTCAAAATTTTAAAAATATCAAAAAGAGCCTCTTCACGTGAATTATTTTTATCCGCTACAAGTGAATTAATAACTCCTAAATTACCAGTAGCTTGATTAGCATTTATGACAGAGAATTGATTTATAGATAGTTCTTCAAGCCTTTTAAAAAATTCCTCACTTAATAGCGTTCCAGCTTCAGCATAAACCAAACCATTGTCGTAATTAACAATATCATTTGATAAATAAAAGCCGTATAAATCTTCCTCTTTAAAAAAGAATTTATTAATTTTTTTTTCTTTTATTTCTTTAAGTAGTTTTAAAGATAGTTTTACATCTTTATAAGCAACTACCTCATGACTATTAGGGTCTTCTAAATTAAATGGCAAATTTTTATATTTAAATTTATTTAAATCTAAGTTGACAATCCATCCATCTTTATTTTTTTTAAAATTAAAAGTTTCATAAAAATAAGTTAAGATTTCTTCTGAGGTCATACCTGAAACTTTGTAAATATCTGGTTCTACTTTGTTTTGGATGCATTCTTTTAAATACTTTTCTGAAGCTTTAGATGGTAAAGCCTGAAGAATTGTAGTTGAAATCATTTTCTTTTTTCGATCAATTCTAAAGAATAGGTTATCTTTGTGATCAAATTCAAAATCCAACCAAGAACCTCTATAAGGGATTATTCTTGCGTTATATAAGACCTTACCACTCGCATGTGTTTTACCTTCATCATGATCAAAAAATACACCTGGAGATCTATGAAGCTGACTTACAACAACTCTTTCAGTTCCATTAACAACGAATGTGCCATTGTTTGTCATCAATGGTAAATCACCTAAATAAACAACTTGTTCTTTTATATCTCTTAATGATTTTTCTTCAGTTTCTTCATTAATATCCCAAATTATGAGTCGAAATGTAACCATTAGAGAGGCTGAAAAAGTTAACCCCTTCCTTCTACACTCGTCTACATCGTACTTAGGATTATCAAGATAGTAATCTATATAGTGAAGCTCAGATTTACCTGCATAGTCTTTTATGGGAAAGACAGAATTAAAGACTTCTTGCAAGCCTGTATTTGAACGGTTCTCTACTGATTTTCCTAATTGAAGAAACTTATCGTAGGAAATTTTTTGAATATCAACTAAATTTGGAACATCAATCGTTTTACCGATCTTACCAAAAGAATAGCGAATTCGTTTTTTTTCTGTAAAGCTAAGTGGCATATTAAATAGAACCTATAATAACTATTTATTTAAGTTCTACTTTTGCGCCTGCGGCTTCTAGCTGTGTCTTCATAGCTTCAGCCTCTTCTTTCTTAGCTCCTTCTTTTAAAGTTTTAGGAGCACCTTCAACCATGTCTTTTGCTTCTTTTAAACCTAGACCTGTAATAGCTCTTACTTCTTTAATAACATTAATTTTTTGATCTCCGGCTGCTGTAAGCACAACATCAAAAGCATCTTTTTCTTCTGCTGCGTCAGCTGCAGGAGCTGCTCCACCTGCTGCTACTGCTACTGGTGCAGCTGCAGTTACGCCCCATTTTTCCTCTAATAGCTTTGAAAGTTCAGCTGCTTCCATTACTGTTAACGTTGATAGCTCATCAACAATTTTATTTAAATCTGCCATTTTTTGTCTCTCCCTAATTAGTCTTTTTTATTTTGTAGTATTGAAATAATATCCTGATCTGGTCTTTGTAATAATCTTACAAGTTTTGATGC
>CACJEH010000019.1:0-17870 GCA_902592365.1 uncultured Alphaproteobacteria bacterium | reverse complement strand
CTTTTCTGTAAGATTTGTATAAACCTGCTACACCTAACAATGAACCTTTAAAAAATGTTTTGGGATCTAAAAAAGTATCATCAATCCTTCTATATATACAATCAACTCTTAAACCCCCTTTAACTGTCTTTACGTAAACTTTGTCATTTTCGACATAAAGATCTTTGCCCTCAACAAGAGCAATTCCCATTTGCTGTGCTAAAAATGAATGTTCAAAGTATGCAGAGTTATAAACTCCTGGCGTTAATACAACCATTGTTGGGTTATTTTTTTTATAAGGTATTGCATCTAACATACAATGATAGAGTCTATTGCAATAGTGATTGATCGGTGAAACTCTATAACGCGTAAATAATTCAGGAAACACTTCCCCCATTACCATTCTATTTTCAAGCATATATGAAACACCTGAAGGAACACGAAGGTTATCTTCTAGTACTAAAAATTTTCCATCAATGTTTCTAATTAAATCTATTCCTGAAATGTGAGACCAAATCTTTTTTTTTGGATGAAAACCCTCACATTGTTTAAGATAATTTTGAGATTTAAATACTAAATCTTTTGGAACAATGTTGTCTTTAAATATTCTTTTTTGGTTATAGACATCGTTTATAAATAAATTAAGTGCTTTACACCTTTGTATTAACCCTTTTCTTACCTTCAACCATTGAGATTTCAATATGATTCTTGGAATAATATCTAATGGCCATTTTTTTTCCTCTGCAGCTTTTTTATCTGCTGAGTAAACTTTAAAATTAATACCTCTTGAACTTATTGTGCTTTGACAGTTTTGTTCAATTTTTTCTAAATCTTTGATTGAGTAGCTATTTAATATTTTAGAAATTACTTTAGCCTCTTTTCTGAGACTTTTTTCAGGAGTTAAATACTCATCATAGCTATTTTTTGAATTGTAATTTTTCCAATTTATACTCACAGTTTAAAAATACTATAAATGACTATTAGTAGTTATGCATAGTTTAGATTGAAGGTATGTAAATAATCGTTTGTATTTTTAAAAAATTAGCTATTTAATTAAGATATGACTTATTGTGTAGGAATAAAAGTAAATGAAGGAATGGTTTTTGCATCCGATAGGAGAACAAATGCGGGCTTAGATAACTTTAACTCTTACTCAAAAATGTATGTTCATAACAGCATTGATAGAAGTATAATAATTTTAACATCAGGTAATTTAGCTACTTCTCAAGCAGTTTTTAATTCAATTGGAAAAGATCTTGAGGATGATAAAAACGGAAACAATTTAAATAACTTATATAATTTAAATGAAATTTCTAAATACATTGGAAGGTTAACGGTTAAACATTCATCACCTGATGGCATAAATCAGGAGACTATCGAATTAGGCTCAACATTTATAGTTGGCGGACATATAAAAGATCAAGAATCAGATTTGTATTTAGTTTATCCACAAGGAAACTTTATTAAATCAAGTGAATTTAAACCTTATCTTGTCATTGGAGAGATAAAGTATGGTAAGCCAATATTAGATAGAGTTGTTAAGTCAGATACTTATCTTGGTGACGCAGCGAGATGTGCGTTAATAAGTATGGACAGTACAATGAAAGCAGATTTATCTGTTGGTCCGCCAATCGACTTAGTTGTATATAAAAATAATTTATCAAAAATAGTTTACCAACAATCTCTTGAAATTAATGATGATGATTATCAATACATATCCAAACAATGGGAAAAAGGAATATTTGAAATTTTTAAATCTTTCGATCGTTTTAAATGGGAAGAATAATAAATGGAGCCCTCTTCATTTGTAGCAAATTTATCGAGTATTATAGTAATTAGTCTAGCTTTAATTTCCTTTTATCTAATGGCCAGAAAAAAAGGGAAATATGTAGATATAATATTTGGTTTTATTTTAGGAATAATTGTTCTTCTTAAAATTATTTACTGACAACAACCGTCGCCACAGGTGCAACAGCATGAGCAAGAACAACCACAATCAGGTTTTGGTTTATTATTATCCATAAAATTTAAATATCATCATTTTACAAAAATTACAATAAGATGAAGATTAGTTGATAAATGGTAATAAATTAGCGAGTTTTAAAATTTAAATGAAATCTCTTCTTAAAGGTATTGGTAACAAAAAAGATATAGAGAAATATTATGATAACTGGTCTAGTTCATATGATGAGACATTGTATAAATGGAACTACAAAGCTCCATTGCAATCAATTAAAATTTTAAAGAAATATATCAAAACAAAACCAAAATTTATTTTAGATTTAGCATGTGGCACAGGGCTTTTTGTTGATAAATTTTTACAAATTTACCCTGACTGTATTTGTGATGGATCAGATATTTCTAGGAATATATTAGATATTTCTCAAAGAAATGGAAAATATAGATATCTTTATAAGAAAAGTTTTGAGAATAAAATTAAAATAGTAAATAAGTACAGTGTGGTAAGTCTTATTGGTGCAATGACATATTGTAAAAATCACCAGTCACTTTTTAAACTGGTCTCTTATTATCTTGTAAAAAATGGTTATTTTATATTTACACAAAGAGTAGATTTATGGAAAGAATTAAAATTTGATAATGTTTTAGAAAAATTAACTGATTTTGACTCAATTTATATATCAAGACCTTTAAATTACCTTCCAAAAAATAAAGATTTTGGTTCTGATATTAAAATTAGGATAGTTTTATTAAAAAAGAAATAATTAAAGTTAGAAAATGATTTGGGAAATTATTTTTTGGTTATTTTTGATCCCCTTAGTTATTTGGGGACTTCATAAATTATTTAGATACAGTTCTATCGGGATACCTTTTATTAGAAACAACAAAAAACTATATTGGATATTTATGATTGGATTAGTCTTGTTAATAAACTATCTGGTAGATAAGTTTTACCTTGTGAATTAATCATGTCAGTTATTATTGAATTAACAAAAAACCCTAATTTAATGTGGTTTGTATCATTTGTTTTTTTGGCAATTACATTCGCTACATGGCGCGTAAGTCAAAATAATAATAAATGGAAATTTATTTATGAAATCTCTAAATACCTTACAGCTGGTTGTCTTTTGTTAATGTTTTTTAATATGTATTAATAGTCTATAATTTTAAAAACGCCGCCGTAGCTCAGTGGTAGAGCACACCCTTGGTAAGGGTGGGGTCGGAAGTTCAATTCTTCTCGGCGGCACCATATACTAAGGTTAATTTTAACCATCTACTCTTACTTGCTTCAATTGAAACACAAATTGTTGGAATAAAAGAATTAAAAAACCTCTTCTAATTCAATAGTACCTATATTTCTACCCATTACATCTAATCCGAGGTTAAAAAGTGAGAAATCCTTACAAGCATTTTCCTCTGTTCCTAAATCACCTTTAATAAACATTTTCACATCCACATTGCGTCCATACTGAGGAATAAAATATAAGAAATTTATAACTACTGAAAAATTATTATTTTTTATGAAAAGCTTTCTATTTATTTCTTTCCATCCTTGTTTTTCAGTAGCATCATCAAAGATATCCTCTTGTTCATTGAATGAGCTTATGGCTTCCTCGCAACTATCAAAATCATCAGTGGATATTTCGGTCATAAGGTCTTCCTCAGAAAGTTTGAATAACTCGTTACAGAGCAAACTGCTGCCCTTACATTCACCAAATTTGAAAGTTCTTAAATTTGAATTACTTTGTTTAATTGATTGTGATTTATTTAGATTCAAAATTGCATCATTAAATGTATTAAAATCTATACTTCCCTTTTTAAATAGTTCTAAAACGTCTGAGAATTCATTGCTCAATGTATTTATGCCTAGATCGTTAATTGACTTGATATAACTGACTTCATCTAAAACAGCTTTATTATATAGGCTATTAATTTTTTCTAAATCGCTATTGCCTAAAACGATAAATGGGATAATGATAAAAATAATAGTTAATAAATTTTTCATAGTTAAAAATATCAAAAAAAAATTGATACACAAATTGATACACAAACTTTCTGTTAAAGGGAAATTCGGTGTATATTATCGCTGAAAAAGCTAAGGAAGTAGAGAAGTGTGGAGAATTCACACCCTTGGTGAGGGTGGGGTTGGAAGTTCAATTCTTCTCGGCGGCACCATTATTGTAGTCTCCAAAATAAAAAACATAAGAGGATTATATCTTTTGGCAATAAAACTGATACATCCCATCAAAAGAATTTGGATTTTTCCTTTCAAATTCATCCCATTTTTCTAAATCGTATATATCATCGAAATTATAGATTGATTTAAACTTTGTTTTTAAATTTGAATTATCAAATCCACAAAAAAATAAATTTAATTTTTTTAAATAATTTTTTATTTCTATTAAATCGAATTGATGCTCCTGAACGTGAAATAATAAGTCTCTAGCTGAACTTGTAGTGTAAAAATCCTTTGAATTTTTGATCATTATATTTTCATTATTATTAGAATTAAAAATATAGTTTCTATACTTTTTTATCTCAATGTTTGATGGAACGATGTTTTTTGATTTTATATCTTGCCTTATTTTAGATATGTGTTTCCTGGCATACTTACTATAAAGGCCTAAGTTAATTAGGCCAAAATCTTTTAAAACATCCACTAAACATCTCATACCTTCATAGGGATTGTTCATATGATGCAAAACACCAACGCTCTCAATTATGTCAAATTTTTTATTAAAGTTTTTAACATCTGAGAGATCAGAATGAATAAAATTTATATTTTTGATTTCATACTCATCAACTTTTCTTTTAGCATAAGCTAGACTTGAAAGACTTAAATCTAGTGCTAAAACGTTTGAATTTTTATAATTTAGTGCTGTGTATATAGCATGTTGTCCAGTACCACACCCAGCAATCAAAATATCTGGCTTAAATACCTCTCTAATATCGGATTTAATAATTTTTAATTCATTATTTTCTATTAAATCTTTGATTGATAAATCATCGAACTCAGTTCTCATTTTAATCCATCTAGGATAAGGATTTTCTTCATACTGATTTTGTACTTTTAGAGATATGTGGTCAGTAACTTTTTTAAATTTTTCGATATTTGATATATTTTCTTTTTCAATAATATCATCAACAATTAATGTTTTTTTTAAATAAATTAAATTGTCTGAGAATTTTAATTTGGCAGACCACTTGTAATTATTTAAATTTCTATATAAACAAAAACAAAGCAATGTAATGGTATTTGGTTGAATTTGTAACGAGAGATTTTTATTTATTAATTCCTCGTATTCTTTTATTTTTTCAGTTTCTATTTCAGTCTCATTGTAGACAAATTCGTTGACAAAACACTGCAATGCCAATGCATAAAGAAATTTTTGACTCTGTTCAGAAAGTTTAATCTTTGAAATATTTAATAATAAATAGTATCTAATTTTTATAAATAGTTTTTCAAATTTTAAATCTGTTAAAGGACATAACTTTATAATTTCAATAAAAAAAGGATATTTTGAAATTTCATTAATGATATGGTTAAAGTCATCGACTGAAGTTAAATTTTTATTTGTGTTAAGAATTTTGTTAATTTCATCCTCTTGAACAATAAGGCTAATTACTGATTTTATAATATTAGTTGGAGAAACAAGATTATTTGTAGTTATTAAATCATAAATAATTTGATAAAGATCAGGTCTACGCTCGATAAATCTATATTGCGCAAGAGAATTTCCTAAATAGATTAAAGAAAATTTATTTGATTTTATCATATATGATTGAACAAAATAATTAATAGCCTCTAAATTATTACTTTGAAGTTGTGATAATAAACCTAAATTTATTAATGATTGGTAATGTTTTTGATTTATATTATGTGCGCATTTAAAAAAGTACGTTGCTTGTTTAAAATTTTTTTCGAATTTGTATATTATTCCTAAACTATTGTATGCTTGATAAAAATTTTTATTTAATTCAATTGTCTTATTAAAAAAAAACTTAGCTAACTTCATATCACCAGTTTTTTGTTTTAAATTACCTAAATTATAATATGCATCTGTCGAGTTGTTATCTATGGACAATATTTTCTCGAAACATTCTATAGATTTTTTGTAATTCTTTAAATTTGCATTTGCTATACCACTAAGATTTAATAATAAGATTGAGTCAGGGAATTGATTTATTAAATCTGCTGTTTTTGATACTAAAAGATCAAAAGAGTTTTGTTTAAGTAAGTATATTAAATTATCTACTTGTTCTTTAGATGGTTTATTTTTCATTAATTAATTATTATACTTTTCAATTATCTTAACAAAATAAAGTATTACCTATGATTTGTAATATGGTATTAGAAGTTTAATTATATAGCTATCAGCATTAACGTATTTATATAAATACTGATAAGTTTAATAGTTCAATATTTCCTCAAAAATTGTAACATCTATATAATCAATAAATAGTTCACTTGCCGCACTAACCCCTTGATCTTCCATTAACTCTGTCATTGCTATTTCTCCCAAGAGTTCAAATGCATAATAAACACTCTCTTCACCCTCGTAATCTATAGCCATATTTAACTCTTCATTGCACTTATAAGCAAAGACATTGGTCATGTAGTCAGCTACTCTTATATTCACCATTTCAACATCATCAGCTGTTAGATTAGACAAATCCATAAGTTGGGGGTGAAATGACATTGTCACATAAATCCATCTTACTAAATCAGTTTTTTCTTGAGTTGTTGTTTTCATCACAATGCACTTAGCAAACTCATCTGTAAACGGACCAGAAAATAGGTTTAAATTAAAACCAATAATAAAAATAGAAGTGTATTTGAAAATTTTTTTCACGTGTAATGATAAACTATTTAATGTAAGGAATTCAATAATTAAATCTAGAGTTAAAAGCAGAAAAGAGCCTCAGTTGTCTCGACTTAGTTCCGGTTTCCCTTCTCTATGCCTCTACTTCTTTGGCTCTTTTCTTTGTTTTGGGAAGTTTCCTACCCTCTACATTTATAACATTAAAATAAATTATATTTTTATACAATAACAAAAGATAAAAAAATAAATTTTTCTGTTTATAAATTGTGAATAAGTGTTTTGGATTAAATTAAATATTAGATAGTTCGTTAATTACATTTTTTACATGATCTTTTACTCTGACATTACTCCAGATTTTTACAATTTTGCCTTTTTCATTAATTAATACTGTAGTTCTAATTATACCATAATATTCTTTTCCTAAAAATTTCTTAAGTCCCCAAGCTTTGTATTTTTTTAAGACTTTTATTTTTTCATCAAATAACAAATCAAAATTTAATTTATTTTTTTTTTTAAATTTTTGATGACTTTCAATTGAGTCTTTTGAAACACCTACTACAATGCAATTATATTTATTTATAGTTTTAAGAGAACTATTGAAATCAATTGCCTCTAAAGTACATCCTTTTGTATTGTCTCTTGGGTAAAAATACAAAATTATGTTTTTCCCTAAATAATCACTTAGTTGAAATATTCCAGATGTGCTTGGCAACTTAAAATTAGGCGCTTTCATTATTATTCCTATTTTTTTATAGTATATTTTTCACATATAAATTCGGCCATAGCAAAAGAAGATGTCCATGCCGGAGATATAGCATTAAGAATATGTATAATGTTATTTTGCTTAATAACTACAAAATCATTAAATAGTTTTTTACTATTTTTATCAAACATTTGAGATCTAATCCCCACTTTACTACTCAATTCAATTTTTACTGGTTTATGCCTGAAGTAAGCATTAGACGATTTCATGACACTAGACAAAAATAAATTTTTAAACTCACTAATAGCTAAATTTCTAAGGTTATTCTCATTAAAAATTATTTTCAAAATGAATTTATAACTTAAGGCACAAAACTCTAAAAAATTAAATTTTCTAAAAGGCCTATAGGCTTCTCTTCCAAATACAGGAGTGCTACTTGGGCCTAAATAGAAGTTTCCATCTTTATCGTATACAGTATGGACTCCTAAAAAAGGTTGGTCTAAATTTGGCACTGGATAAATTAATCTATTTGGAATTTTATTTTTATCTCCAAAACTAATTTTCCAATATTTACCTTTAAAAGGTAAAGATGTGTATCTAGTTTTTAAATTTGATTTATTTGCCAAATAGTCTGCGTGTAAACCTGCAGAGTTAATAATAAGATCGAAATTATGAATTTTATTATTTGATATAATAGTTGTATTATCAGATGAAATTGAGTCCACATTTGTATCGTATTTAATTGTCACGCCTCTTTTTTTTAAAATTTCAATCAATTTGTTTGATACCTCTTTTGGATCAGCTATGGCTGTTTCTTTAATAAAAAGAGCATCATTAAATAAGGGATTGCAGTTTGGCTCTATTTTTAAAATCTCATCGAAACTATTTAACTTGATTGTTTCGACTCCTACCTCCTTCGATCTCTCATACAATAAATTGAGTGTTTCGATATCTTTTTTTGTTTTTGGAAGTAATAACTTTCCACAATTATTGATATAAAGATTGTTCTCACTAATAAATTTTTTCATTAACTTTGAACCTCTGATGCAGAGAGTTGACCTTAAAGTTTTAGGTTGATAGTAGATTCCAGAGTGAATAACACCGCTATTTCTTCCAGTTCCATGTGATAGTGAGTCTCTCTCTTTCTCAAAAATAGTTATGTCGATATTTTCTTTACTTAAGGTATATGCAATTGTGAGACCAACAATACCCGACCCAATGATAGCAACTTTCATTTACTTTTTTAATTTATCTAAAAGGTAAAATTCTATTGGTGAAAATTGATTTTTATTTTCAGCTATGAAATCATCTACTAACTTTAATTTATGGTCCTCCATTTCAATAACTTTGCGGATACTTAAGTCAACATAAAGAGAGCAAACTTCAGATGTAGCTGCTCTAAAATTCCCACTTTTACTTACAATTTCCAATTGATATACAAATCTTTTTTTATCACGGTCTAAGAATAGTAAGTTTATATCAACTTCATCTCCCTCTTTAACCTCTTGAATATATTTAGTGTGGGATTCCACAGCAAATGTTGATCTTTTCTCATTTTTAGCTGACTCTCCTCCCATTTGAAATCTATCAAGCAGCACATCCCATCCTTGATCGAATAAGTGGATATAAAAGGCTAAATTCATATGACCATTATAGTCTGTCCAATCTGGAATAATTTTTTCTGTTCTAAGGTAAATTGACATTATCTAATTTTATAAGAATTATTTAATATTAACATTGAAAAATAAAGTAATAGTATTTTTATTAAACATAGGGGGCAGTGATGAAAATAGGTTTTGTTGGACTTGGTAATGTGGGTGGAAAACTGGCAAATAATCTTCTTGAAAATAATTTTCAAATATCAGTTTTAGATAAAAATCGCATCTTAATGGATGAGTTTAAATCAAAAGGTGCTAAAACAGCTAAATCAATAAAAGATCTTGTGATGAATTCTGATATTTTAATAACTTGTCTTCCCTCTCCCAAGATATGTGCAGAAGTTTTAGAGTCCAAAGATGGTATTATTGATACTATACAAAAAGATCAAATTTGGATTGAGATGAGCACAACTGAAGATGAACAACTAAAAAAACATGCATCATTAATTCAGCTAAAAAATGCAATAGCTTTAGAAGCCCCTGTAAGTGGTGGTTGTCATAAAGCTGCAACTGGTAACATTTCTATTTTTGTTGGAGGAAGTAGAGGGGGATTTGATAAGGCTATGCCAGTGTTAAAATGTCTTGGTCGAAAAATTTTGTATACAGGAGACTTTGGAAGTGCATCCATTCTTAAAGTTATTACTAATTATTTGGCTACTGTTCACTTAGTTGCATTAGGAGAAGCTTGGACTATTGCTAGTAAATCAAATCTTGATTTGAACAAAACATACAAAGGAATTGCAGCTTCGTCAGGTAACTCATTTGTCCATGAAACTGAGAGTCAGGTAATATTAAACGGGTCATATAATATAAATTTTACAATGGACTTAGTTGAGAAAGATGTAGGGCTTTTTCAGGATCTTGCCACAAAACTTGGGATCGAATTAGAAATTTCACCTTTAGTTCTTGATATTATTAAAGATGCAAGAAAAACTTTTGGTGATCGTGCATGGTCCTCAATGGTCGTAAAAAGGCTTGAAAATAAATACAATACTGAATTTAGAGCCGAGGGTTATCCTGAGGAATTGATTGATTTAAAGGAAAAAAGTCTTGGTTATGAGATATGATTATTTTGAGTTTTTGTTAGTATTTATATATGAATTTCATAACTGATGTAATTCTACCTTTAGCCTTAGCTTTTATTATGTTCACTTTGGGCTTGGGCTTGACTTTTTCAGATTTTGCAAGAGTAATAAAAGCTCCTAAAAATTTTATTATAGGTTTAATTAGCCAATTAATTTTTCTTCCAATAGTTGCTTTAATAATTGTTTTTGTTTGGCCACTTCAACCTGAATTAGCGATAGGATTAATATTAATCGCTGCTGCTCCAGGTGGAGTAACTTCAAATATTCTTACATCTTTTGCTAAAGGGGATGTTGCTTTATCAATATCTTTAACTGCAGTAATTAGCCTTTTAAGTGTAATTTCTGTGCCTATAGTTATGGGGATATCAATGGGATTGATTTCTGACAACTCTCTAGGCTCAATCTCACTTACAGGAATAGCTATAAGTATGTTTTTGATTGTGACATTACCTGTTTTAATTGGAATGACTTTCAGAGCTAGCTTGTCCTTTTTAACGAAGAGAATTGAGAAGTTTGCTAGAATACTTTCAACTGCTTTATTTGTTTTAGTTTTAATTGGAGCTATTTTAGCTGAGAGAGAAAATTTAATTGAGTATTTTACTCAAACTGGTTTGGTAGTCCTTTCTCTCAATTTATTAATGATGATAATTGCTTTTTACTGGGCAAAGTTTTTTGGAACAGGAACCTCACAACAAAAAGCTATTGCAATAGAGTGTGGACTGCAAAATGGAACTTTAGCAATTTTTGTGGGCACAAGTGTTTTTGGTGGGGGTCTATATATAATACCTGCTGCTACTTATAGCGTCATAATGTACTTAACGTCTTTAATATTTATTTATTTTATAAGAAATCGTTAAATATAAATCTTATCTGCTAATCCAAAACAAAGAATAGCCCAACCTAGTGCAAGACCACCTGTTGATAGCCACCCCTCTCTTGAATACTGGTCAGTTCTTCCTAATTTATCTATCTCACCAGTGTAAAAAGCTGATATTGCTATTATGGTCATGATTATAAACATAAAATTAAAGAACGCCCATGTAGCCTCTGTACCTCTAAATAAAATATATAACTGCATTAAAACAGCACCTACAATTACTGCTCCAGCAAACCTTGCAAAAAATGCGGCTGTTACATCAATTCCATATTTGCTTATGAAGTTTTTGGTATTAAACAAACAGTTATAACCGTAAAAAGCATTCATTACTAAAATTATTAAAAAAATTACTAAATAAAATATTCCGTTAAAATTTCCTATCATATGAATCTCCTGTAACTAATCTTATCAGATTTTTAACTTTTTAATGACTATGAAATATTATTTTTTTATGACATGAATATTGAAATAAAATTTATGATAGAACTAGATATATTTTCAGATACTGTTTGCCCGTGGTGCTATATTGGGAAAAAAAGATTAGAAAAAGCTATTAGTAATCACAAAGATACAAAATTCAAACAAACTTGGAGACCTTTTCAATTAAATCCAGGAATGCCACCTGATGGTATGGATAGGCAAGAATATTTAATTTCTAAATTTGGAAGTGCTGATGCAGCAAAGACGATTTATGACAATATCTATGATGAAGGACTTGTAGAGGGAATTAATTTTAACTTTGACTCTATTATGACAACCCCAAATTCTTTTAATTCACATAGACTTTTAGCTTTAGCATATAAACAGGGTGTACAGGAAAATGTTTTAGATAGTTTATTTGAGTCTTATTTCTTAAATGGTGAAGACATAGGTGACCCCAATGTATTGTTGGATATAGCTATAAAACATAAAATTGACGCTGAAGATTTTAAAAGTTATTTGTCAGATCAAGAAAATATTGAGCCACTCGCTAATGAAGAAATTCAAGCAAGAAAGATGGGTATAAATAGCGTTCCTACATTTATAATAAATAAACAAATTGTTATAAATGGCGCTCAGACATCAGAAAATTTTGAGATTATTTTTCAGAAACTTAAAAATAGCTTAAATTAAAAATTATTAGTAGTAATGCTTTTTTTCTATATATTTTGTAAATGCCTTTAAAACTTAAAGATTTATCTCAATATTTAAACTTTGCTAAAAAACTCGTTAATGCGTCAGAAAGAATAATAAAGAGAACACCATCTCATCGACTAAAAATAGATTTCAAATCAGATAAATCACCAGTAACTAAAATAGACATGAAAATCGAAAAAGAATTGCGATCAATGATCATTAAAAAATATCCTGGTCACGATATATACGGAGAGGAATACCAAAACAAATCAAATAACTCTCCATTTATATGGGTAATCGATCCAATAGATGGAACAAAAAATTTTATTAATGGAAATGGTAATTTTGGCACATTGATTTCTTTGTGTATTGATAAAATACCCGTAATTGGAATTATTAACTGTCCTGATATAAACAAAACATGGATTGGAATTAGAGACAATGGTGCTTACTGTAATGGAAAAAAAATTAAGAAATCTCAAAATAATTTAAACTTATCTAAATTATATTTTAGTACCTCTGGAATGACAGCTTTCAAATCAAATAATAAGAATAAAAAATATAATGCTCTGATTAAAAAAACTAAATATGTAACCTTTGGTGGTGATTGTGTACAATACGGACTTTTAGCTGAAAAAAGAATACCCTTAGTAGTAGAGTCTTTCTTAAAACCTTATGATTATATCCCTTTAGTTAATATTGTAGAAGAGAGCGGTGGTATAATTAGTGATTGGAAAGGAAATCCTCTAAGTTTTCAATCAAATGGTGATGTTGTTGCATCAATTTCAAAAAAAGCGCACCAACAATTTCTAAAAATTTAATATTTTCCGAAAATACAATTTAATATTAATTCTTGAAATCTTTCTACTGTCATCTGTAGTGGGTTTGCACCAGTGCTTGGATCCTCTTGTGCTAATGGCGCCAATTTAATCTCATCTCCCTCATTAACACCCATATCTTTAAGTGTTTCAGGTATCTCCATTTCTTTTTTTAATTCAATAATCCAATCAACGATACCCTCGAAACCATTTTTAATATCTAGAAAGTTTGCCAATCTAGTAAATTTTTCTTCAATAGTGCTACGGTTATAATTCAAAACAAATGGCATAACTGTACCATTTGTTGTTCCATGATGAGTCTTGTATAAGGAATTTACTGGGTGTGTAATCGAGTGAATGGCACCTAGACCCTTTTGAAATGCAGCTGCACCCATCATAGAAGCAACTAACATATGCGATCTTGCCTCAACATTATTTCCATTATGATAAACCTCTTGAATATTTTCTTTTACTAGTCTTAAACCCTCTAAAGCTGTGCCCTCTGCCATTGGGTGATAAAAAGGAGATGAATAGGCTTCAATACAGTGTGCCAATGCATCCATTCCTGTTCCAGCAGTAATACTTTTTGGTAGATTTAATGTCAAAGATGGATCTAGTATAGCAATCTGTGGTAACATTTTTGGGTGAAAAATTATTTTCTTTTTATGATTTTCTTCATTTAAAAAAACAGCTGCTCTTCCCACTTCGGAACCTGTTCCTGCAGTTGTAGGTATAGCTATTATAGGTTTGATTACACTTGAGTCTGCTCTTGTCCACCAATCTCCAATATCTTCAAAATCCCAAAGTGGTTTTGATTGATGAGCTAAGAATGCTATCCCTTTGCCAGCATCCATTCCAGATCCACCACCTATGGCTATGACACCATCGTGATTTCCCTCTAAAAAAACTTTTACACCATTAGTTACATTTGAACCAGTTGGGTTTCCTTGAACATCACTGTAAATTTGAGTATTTGATGAGAGACCACTATTGATTTCATCAATAATTGATGTTTGTAATAATCCAGGGTCTGTGACAATTAAAGGATTTTTAATACCTAAAGTATCACAAGCTTTTTGTATTTCTTTTGATCTATCAACTCCAAACCAAACATTTGTTGGATAGTTCCAATTCATATTTTGCATTTATAACCCTTTTTATCCTCTCTCAAAATAACGACGGTGCTCCCAGTCATTTACAGACTTATCATATTCACTCTGCTCCCATTTTGCAGCATGAATATAGTGGTCTAAAACATCTGAATGGAAAATTTTTGGTAATAATTTTGATTTCTTAGCGAGTTCAATTGCTTCATAAAGTGTACCAGGAACATTTTTTGCCTTTCTATTTTGATATATATTTCCAGATAATGGCTCTTCAAGTTCTAATTTATTCTCAATTCCATACAGACCTGCTTGAATCAATCCAGCAAAAGCAAGGTAGGGATTAACATCTGCCCCAGGAACTCTGCATTCAATTCTTATTGAACTTCCGTGTCCTGCTAATCTAAATCCAGCGGTTCTATTATCAATTCCCCAGGCGGCAGATGTTGGAGCAAAAGAGGACTCTTGAAATCTTTTATAAGAATTTACGTTTGGAGCTAAAAAAATTGATAAATCCCTCAAAAATAAAATTTGTCCAGCCACATAACTTTTAAAAATTTTAGACATTCCATATTTGTCTTTAGTATCGGAGAAAATATTTTTTTTTGTTTTTTTATCGAATAAAGAATTATGAATATGACAGGAACTCCCGCAGAAATCTTGTTTGTATTTTGCCATAAAACTAACTGCACGATTATGTTTAAAAGCAATCTCTTTTGCAGCATTTTTAATTAAAATATGGTTATCTGCCATACTAAGAGCATCAGTAAAAACTACATTAATTTCTTGTTGGCCAGGTGATGCTTCCCCTTTAGTGCACTCCACATATATACCGGAGTCTAATAAACTATTTCTTAACTCTTGGTTAAAAGGCTCCTCTTTTGAAGTTTGAAATATCATATAATCTTCTATGTACCATGATGTTTCCTTTAAATTTTTATAATAACTAGAATGTATATCTTCATAAGTTTGTTTGAAAAGAAAGAATTCTAATTCTGAACCTAACATCGGTTCAAATCCCATTTTATTTGCTTTTATAATCGCCTCTCTTAAAACTTGTCTTGTGGAATGCGAAACAGGAGTCTTTCCATCATGTTGAAAAGCATCGCTGAGAACTAAAGCTGTTTTATCTAACCATGGTAAAACTTTAATGGTTCTTTGGTCAGGCTTAACAGTCATATCTCCGTACCCAGTCTCCCAAGAGGATGATTTAAATCCCGGAACTGTATACATATCCATATCAACCGTATAAAGATAGTCACAAAAATGAGTTTCTTTGTGAACGTAGTCTAAAAAAGCCTTACCTGTTACTCTTTTTCCCACTAGTCGACCTTGCATATCGGATAGAGATACTAAAACAGTATCAATCTCTTTTAATTTTATTTTTTTTTCTAATTCTTTAAAAGTAATGCTCATAATCGAAAACTAAAAAATTAAATACTTTAACATTTAATATCTATGTAGACCAACGCTCTAAACTACTTTGCGCATATGAAAACTCTGTGGTCTTGTAAATTGATCAAATGCTAATACTGAAAGTGAGCAACCAATACCAGTGTCTTTTACGCCCGTCCATGCAAGTGCCGGATCTAAGTAATCACATCTATTCATGAAGAAAGTTCCTGTTTGAACATTTTTTCCAAATTCTTTAGCAAACTCCAAATCTTTTGTCCAAATAGATGCAGTTAGTCCATAAGGGCTATCATTCATCAAATTTTTTGCTTCTTTATCATCATCTACGGGCATGATTCCAACAGCCGGACCAAAAGTTTCCTCCATCATGAATCTCATATCATGATTGACATCAACCATTACTTGAGGGCTAACATAACAATTATCTTCTCTGGATATTGTAAATTTGCTCTCATTAATAAGACGTTTTGCTCCGCTGCTCTCCGCTTCATTTATTTGGGCTCTAATAAAATTAGCTGCTGATTGTCTTACTACAGGGCCTAAATTTGTGTCAGGTTTTGAGGGATCGTTTAAATTATAATTTTCAGTAATGCTTTTGAAGCCATCTATAAATTCTTTATAAATTTTTTTATCTACATAAATTCTTTCAATGCCACAACAAGATTGACCAGAATTAAATAGTGCACCGTCTGCAAGGTTTTCAATTGCGTGTTTTAAATCAGCATCTGCTCTAACGTAGGCAGGATCTTTCCCTCCTAATTCTAGACCAGCATTAATAAACCGTGTTCCTATATATTTTTTTACCTCCTGACCTCCTCTTACAGAGCCAGTAAAAACAACGTGAGCTATTCTTGAGTCAGAGATTATTTTTTCACAAGCTTTATGATCAGTATGAATAAATTGGAAAACACCTTCAGGTATCCCCGTATTTTCGAAAGCTTGAAAAATTAGTTCTGCACATCTTGGTGTTTGTGATGAATGTTTTAAAATTAAACTATTACCTGAAATTATAGCAGGAACAATTGTGTTAGTTGCAGTAATAATCGGATAATTCCATGGGGCCATTACAAAAATCACCCCAAGAGGTGTTTTGTATATATAGTTATCAAATTCTTCGTTTTGAGTGGCTGGAAGATTTTGTAATGAGTCTTTCGCAATATCTACCATGTGTCTTGAGCGCTCTTCAAAGCCTCTTAATTCTCCTGCACATTGAGATATGGGCCTTCCAATTTGCCAACAAATTTCTTTTGATATTTCATCTTTGAGATCGATTAAGTTATCAATAAATTTATTAACAATATTAATTCGATCATCAAGAGATGTGTTTTTCCAAATTTCAAAACTTGTTGAAGCTGTATCTATGACTGAATTAATTTTACTATCTGAGGCTAATTCTCTCTCTAGGTAGATAGAATTATCAATAGGCGTTATAGTTTTCTGCAAATTCATCAATCCTCCAAAGCTATAAATTATTATAATGAATAAAAATATTAGATGAAGAAAATTTATTAGTTTAAGACGTTCTTTTTGATGCGTATCTTGACATGAAGTTTTCAGCTAAATTCTTTAATATGCTTAATTGTTTGAGTCTTGAAACCCCATCAACTATTCCATCAACTGATTTGCTGATAAAGTTTTTGGTAGCAATATCTTTTTCTGACTTATCGTTAAGCCAATAAATTAATGTGGCAAGATAAATCATTGAAAGCAAACCTCGCTTTGAGTAGTAACTAAAATCATTTGATTTATCACCTGATAAACTCCATATAAAGTCACTATTTTCATGAAGCATTTTGATGGACATTAATATGTTACCAGGTCTTAAAAGAAATTTTAGCATTTCAGGCAATGCTTTTTTTAGATGACTGTTATTTTCAAATTTCAACTCCATGATTGTTTTAATTTTATCTCTAGTTTTCAATCGTGAGTTGTTGAAGGAGTTGTAATTCTTCTCAACTTGAATGTTATTTTGAGCAATTATGAATTTTAAGACATCATATTCAAAAGATGGAAATAATTTTGCTAGAACAGATGTTGAAATTCTTTGCTTTTTTGCACATTGTAAGAGAGTTTCTCTAGACCATCCAAATTTGGGTACTTCGTTAATAAATAAGTTAGCTAATTTTTCTTGCTTTGACTTCATATTTATATATAAATTACGCCTTTATGAGGTTACTAGATTGGCAATAGAAGTTCAAGTCAGAGATAATAATGTTGAGGCTGCTATACGCGTACTCAAAAAAAAGCTTTTAAGAGAGGGTATTTTCAAAGAATTAAAGTTAAGAAAAAATTATGAAAAACCATCAGAAAGAAAGCTTCGCGAAAAAGCCGAATCA
>CACJEH010000018.1:0-18219 GCA_902592365.1 uncultured Alphaproteobacteria bacterium | reverse complement strand
ATATTTTTATTATTTTTAAATGATTGGAAAGCTGATTTACAAAAACTAGAAAATATACATTTAGAACATTCGGGACTATTTTTTTTGCAAATAATAGAACTATAATCCATCATCGACTCAGCTAAACTCCTATAAGAAATCTTTTTTTTACAAGCTAAACTAAGTATTTCTTCGATCTCATCATCTTTGAGTTTTAAACCAGATACTCTCTGTATTAATCTTTTAACATTGATATCAACTGGGAATGATTTTTTATTATGGCCGATAGCTAATATCGCGCTTGAAGTATATTTCCCAACACCAGGCAAAGAGATAAGACTATCTCTATCATCTGGCAATTTACCATTATAGCTATTGTTAATAATTGTTACTGCTTTGAATAAATTCTCTGCCCTCTTGTAATAACCTAATCCTGACCAAACTTTTAATAAATGTTCTAATCTTTTATTCTTAAAGGAATTAAAACTTGGAAAAATATTTATAATTTCTAATATTTTATTTTCTACTGTTTTAACAGTTGTTTGTTGTAACATAATTTCTGATAAATAAGTTAGGTATAAATTTCTATTCCTTCTCCAATATAAGTTTCTTTGATTTTTTTTAAACCAATGTAGGATTAAAGAGATAAATTTGTTTTTATGAAAAAGTTCTCCAAGCTCAATGATATTGCTTTTCATCTGGTAAATAAGGTAAATAAAAAAAAGCTAAAAATAAATACTCTTATACTAAAAAACTGGGAGTATATTTTTGGCAATAATAATAAATTTGTTCAATTAAAAAAAACTATAATAAATAATAAAACAGAATCTGTAATTCTTGAATTAAGAGTTAGCCCAGAAAAATCTTTCGAAATGCATTCAAGTACAAATGAAATAGTCATAAAAATTGAGGAAGTAACTGGAGTGAAAGTAAATAAAATCCTATTTTTTCAAGATCTTTCAGATAAGAATTTAGGAAATAGTAATATTTCAAATTCATCAATGAAAGCAGAAGGAAAAACTCTTAATAATCAAAAATTTAATGATATAAAAGACGAAGAAGTAAGATCTATTTTTGAAAATATTAATAAAAAGTTATATGAAAATAATTAGTCTGATAATTTTTTTAGTTGCATTATCAACAAATCCTGCAATATCAAAAATTTATGAATATAAAAAATATTTAGAGGACAACAACATTCAACCTCTTGTTAAATCGTCTGAAGAAAATTCGGTTGATATTATTGAGTTTTCATCATTCAGTTGCTCACACTGTGCTGCATTTCACAATGAAACGCTTAAAGAATTAAAAGAAAGTAGCGTTTATAAAAATATTAATTTTTACTTAATTGATTTTCCTTTAAATCAAGCTGCTTTTTATGGAGCCATTATTGCAAATTGTAGTGAAAACGTTCGTACAAGCTATGTTGACTCTGTCTATGAAAACTATGATGTTTGGACAAAAGCAAGTTCTGGAGAAGAAATTATTGAATTACTTAATAGCTATGGATTACAACATGGTCTTGGGGATGAAGAGTTACAATCTTGCTTAAAAGATGAGAATTCTCATAATGAACTTTTATCCCTTCAAGTTGATGCTCAAAATATTTTTGGTGTTGAGAGCACCCCAACATTTTTAATTAATGGTGAGAAAGTTCAGGGTAATCGACCTGCATCAGAATTTATAAAAATAATAAATAAAAAATTGAATAATTAATTTGTTATCTTTAGATAAACTCTCAATTAAAGGTTTTAAATCTTTTGTAGAGCCAACAGATTTTGAAATCAAAAATGGTCTTACTGGTATAGTGGGTCCCAATGGTTGCGGAAAATCAAACATTGTTGAAGCAATAAGGTTTGGTTTAGGGGAAGTCTCTGCCAAACAACTTCGTGGCAAAGAGATTGATGATTTAATTTTCAATGGAACTGATAATCGGCCCTCATGGAATATCGCTGAAGTTGGTTTGTTTGTAAATATTGATGGAAGTGATTTAGAAAATAAATTTCAATCAAAACAATTAGAAATTGCTAGAAAGATATGGAGAGGAGAAGGAACGAATTCATTCATAAATGGTAAAGAGGTAAGGTTGAAAGATATTCAATTGCTATTTGCCGACGCCTCTACATCAGCTAGATCAACTTCAATAGTTAGTCAAGGTCGTATTGGAGCAATCACCCAAGCGAAACCAGAAGATAGAAAAATGGTTTTAGAAGAAGCTGCAGGAATACTTGGTCTGCAATCCAGAAGACATGATGCAGAGTTGAGGTTGAAAGGTGCCAATAATAATCTATTGAGAGTAGAGGATGTTATTCAAACATACGAAGAACAGTTATCTATTCTTAAAAAACAAGCTAAAGAAGCTGAAAGATTTAGAAATATATCTACTTTAATCAAGAATGCGGAAGCGTCTGTATTTTTCGTAAAAAGAAATGAACTTCAACTTATTCTTGAGAGACTTACTGAAGAAAAAGACAAAATAAAAGTAAAACTCGCTGATTTCCAGGGCGATGTATCAATTCAAGATCAAGCTTATGAAGATTTAAAAGTTAAAATTCCACCAATGAGAGAGAAATCATACTCATTGAATAGTGAACTTGATAGGTTGAATATGACTGTAGAAAATCTTAAACAGGAAGAATTACGTTTTGAAGAGCACAAAATAAATCTCGAGCATCGTGTAAAACAACTTAATCAAGACTTACAAATTGAGCAAAAACAATTTGAAGAAACGACCAGTAAAATCAAAACTATTAGGAAAGATATTGAAGATTTATCCTCTAAGGAATTTGAAGCTGAAAATCGAGACAGCAACGTCAATCAATCAGATAGAAGTTTATTAAACAATATTTCCTTTGATAAAAAATACGAAAATGCTGTAGCTGCAATTTTTGGTAAAGAACTTTTAGCATCATTGGAACCTGATGATATTTATTATTGGAGAGAACACTCAGGTGAGCAGGCTAATAAAGAGTTTAGTTTTCATTGTGAACCAGCTTCTAAAGTTATCAAAGCTCCAAACCAAGTAATGAATAAGCTTAATAATGTTGCCATTGTATCTTCAAAAAAAGAAGGTTTAGAAAATCATACAAAAATAAATATTGGACAAGCTATAGTCGATCTAGAGGGTAATTTGTGGCGTTGGGATGGACTTTTTATTTCCAGTAGTTATGAGGCTAATATCTCAACAATACTGTCAGAATTAAAAGAAAAGAGGCTAAACGATCTTAAAAAGCAAGTTCTTGAGTGGGAAAGAATTTTAGAGGTCACTGTTCAAAAAACCGAGGACTTAAATCAAAGAATAAAAACTGCTAAAGAAGAATTAGAAATTTCTGAAAACAATCCAGGAGATATTGATAGCAAAAGACAATTTTTACTTAATAAAATTAAGCAACTAGATGACGAAAAAAAACTTTTTGACAATAAATTACAAGAGCAAGAAAATCTTTTAGAAAGCCTCTCAAAAGAGTTGAGAAATAAAGAACAAAATTACTCTGTTGTAAAGGAGGAGTTAATACGAAAGGAGTCAGAAATTTCAAATTATTCAAATAATTTAACTCAGCTCGCTCAATCATGTAGAGAAAAAATTAATGTTGATTTATTAAATTTAGAAAATGAGGTAGATAAATTCAAAAGAGATGAAGATTTAGAGACTGCAGAGAAAAGAGTATTAAGATTAAACGCTGAAAGGGAGAGAATTGGTGCTGTAAACTTACTTGCTGAAGATGAATATGTAAAATTAAGAGAAAAAGTTGATGAAACAATTAAAGATAAAAATGAAATTCAAGAATCTATAGAAAAATTACATGAGGCAATTAATAAAATTAATAAAGAAGGTGTATTGAGACTAAAAGAAGCTTTTAAAATTGTTAATGAAAATTTCGAGAGACTATTCACTAAGTTATTTGGTGGAGGTAAAGCATATCTAAAACTTATCCAAAATGATGAAGATCCTTTAAACTCTGGTTTGGAGATATTTGCCAGTCCTCCAGGTAAGAAAATGCAAAATATAACTTTATTATCTGGAGGTGAGCAGGCTTTAACTGCAATTTCATTATTATTTGCCGTATTTATAGCGAACCCATCACCTTTTTGTATTTTAGATGAGGTTGATGCTCCTCTAGATGACAATAATGTGGATAGATTTTGTAGTATGGTCGAAGAAATTTCAGAAAAAGTTCAAACCAAATTTATTATTGTTACTCATAATCGAATGACAATGTCTAGAGTAGACAGACTTTATGGTGTTACAATGCCTGAGGAAGGAATTTCTCAAATAGTCTCTGTTGAATTAGAAGAAGCCGTAAAGTACGCTGAATAATGGCAAATAATGAAGAAAATGATAATAAAAAGCCAAGTATGCAAGGTCTTAGCTTTGCTTATAGAATCTCAACTGAATTATTAGGTGCTTTAATAGTTTCTGTTGTTATTGGATTGTTGATTGATAAGATGTTTGACAGCAAACCAATTGGTTTAATAACGTTGATAATACTTGGTTTTTTTGCAGGTTTGTTGAATATTTACAGGCTTATACGTCGCATAGAAAACTCTAAATAAATCTGTTTTATTACCTCATGGCTAAGGGTGAGAGTCCTCTCAAACAGTTCGAAATACAACCCATTGTTGACATTAACTTTTTAGGTTTTGATATCTCTTTTACTAATTCTTCTCTATGGATGACAATTACAACAGCGTTTATTTTAATTTTTTTTACAGTTCCTTTTTTAAAAGCAAAAAAAACAAACTCTGTAAGTGACCTTTACCCGACCAGAATGCAAGTTGCTGCTGAACTTGGTTTTAATTTTATAAATAGTTTATTAGCAGACACTGTAGGTAAAGAGGGCAAAAAATACTTTCCTTTAGTTTTTACTTTGTTCATGTTTATTTTATTTGGAAATCTTTTTGGTATGATTCCTTACAGCTTTACTTTTACTAGCCATATCATAGTGACTTTAGCTCTTGCAATGGGTGTGTTTATCTTTGTTACAGTTTTAGGTTTTGTAAAACATGGCGTAAAATTTTTTAGTTTTTTTGTTATCCCTGGCTTGCCCGTATATATGCTTCCTTTATTAATACCAATTGAAATTATATCCTACCTTTCTAGGCCTATAAGCTTATCAGTAAGACTTTTTGCCAACATGCTTGCTGGCCATACTTTACTGAAAGTTTTTGCAGGATTTGTCTCTGCTCTAGGTTTTTTTGGAATTCTGCCATTAGTATTTATAATTGCCTTAACAGGTTTAGAAATATTAATTGCATTTTTGCAAGCATATGTTTTTGCAATATTAACATGTTTGTATATTAACGACGCTTTACACTTACACTAGATGAACATAAGGAGGTAAATATGGAACTAGTTGAAGGACTTAAATACTTAGGAGCAGGTTTAGCTGTGATCGGTGTGATTGGTGCTGGTATTGGTATTGGTAATGTTTTTGCTGCATTTATTACTGCTGTTGGAAGAAACCCAGCTGCAAGAAATGAAGTTTTTACCATGACAATGTTAGGTTTTGCACTTGTTGAAGCTATTGCTTTATTCGCATTAGTTATAGCTCTGGTTATATTATTTTCATAAATTAACTGGATAAATAATGCCTCAATTAGAGCAAGTAGAATTTTTTGTTTCTCAGCTTTTTTGGCTGGGTGTATTTTTTGTAATACTGTTTACAGTATTAACATATATAACACTCCCTAAAATCAGAGCTTTTTTGAATCAAAGAGATGATTTTGTTAAATCACATATCTCAAAACAAGATGAACTAATCAAAAAAGCTGAGTCAATAATCGAAAATTATGAGGTAAAACTTAACGATGCAAAGAGTCAAGCATCTCAAATTATTAATGATGCAAAAAATAGAGCAATGCAAGAAAGTGAAAGCTTAATTAAATCTTCTGAAGAAAAAATACAACATGAAATTAAAATGACTGAGGAAAGAGTTGCCAAAGAAAAAGACCAGGCAATATCTGACTTAAAAATACAGCTGAAGGACTCAGCTACTAGTTTCATTTCTAAGGTATCTAAAATTGAAAAAGAGAATATCAATTTATAGATGAGCTATTTATTTTCAGATCCAAAGTTTTGGTTATTAATCTCTTTTATCACTTTTGTAATTTTGATGATTAAACCATTTAAAAGTATGATGATTGGTGGTTTAGACAACAAAATTGAAGAGATAAAGAAGAATATTGATAAATCTTTAGAGTCTTTTAAAGAGGCAGAAGATAAACTCAAAGAAGCAGAAAAACAAACTATGGATTTAACCAATAAAGTCGAAGAAATCATCTCCAATGCACGGTCTCAAGCTGAGTCGATTACTAAAAATATCATTGATAAAACAAATCAAACTATTAAATCGAAGGAAAAAAATTCTTTAGATAGAATAAAACAAATTGAATTGTCTGCGATACAATCTGTCAAAAGTCAAGCCTCTATAGAGTTAAATAATATCTTAAAAAACTATTTTTTTAATCTATCAGAGAATAATAAATCTAAAATATTAAATAATAGTGTGACTGATTTAAAATCAGTCAATTGATTGCATAAAATATTTTTATACCTTGATTATAAGTACTCAAATCGATTTGAAACTTATCATTTAAATCAATACTGCTAATTTTATTAATTTTACTATCGAGTTTAAGTTCTTTTAGGTATTTAAACTCAGCTATTTTATAGTCCTCATTAAGATTAGTTACAAAAATAATTAATTCTACTTCGTAATTATTTTTATCTTCATCAGATAAATATATATTCAATTTATAATCTGTCGAAATTTCTACCGAATCTTCATCAACAAACAAATAACAACTTAAATTATAATCATTCTGTAGTTCAATGTTGGTATTACCAAGATCAATTGATCTTGCCTTATACAAAATAAGAGATTGAGGGCATTCTTTGTAAGTAACTTTTACTTCTTTTTTTATAGGATTAGGAATTGAACAAGCAACTAAAATAAAAGATAAAATAGAACATATAATGAATTTATTTTTTGCCATTGTTGAATATTATGCATCATATATACATTAATTAAAAAATAATAAAATGGCAGTCTATACACCAATAACTCATGCTGAAGCCCAAAAATTGTTCAAACCAATTGGAGAAATAAAGAGTTTAGAAGGCATAAAGGAGGGAGTAGAAAATACAAATTATTTAATTTATTTAAATGACTCTAAAAAATATATCCTTACTATTTTTGAAAAGAGAACTAAGGAAATAGATTTACCTTATTTTAATAATCTAATGAAACTATTTCACAAAAACGGCATCTCATGTCCGTTGAGTGTTACAGTCAATAATCATAACTTATTCAAAATCAAGGATAAACCATGTTGTATCTATACTTTTGTTGAAGGAAGTCCAATACAAGGTGCTAATAAAGAACAATTAGTATCATTAGGAAAATCAGTAGCTCAACTACATCAATCTGGAGAAAATTCAGAACTTTTTAGAAAAAATATGATGTTAATACCGTCTTGGAGACATATTACTGAAAGTTTCTTAGAAAATAATCCTAAAATAAATAGCTTGGAGTACAAATATATCTTAGAAAATATAAATAATCTTCAAGATAAATTTCCATATAATTTGCGACAAATAAATATTCATGCTGATTTATTTAAAGATAATATATTTTTTTTAGATAATCAGGTTTCAGGTTTTATAGATTTCTTTTTTTCATGCACAGATACTGTTATTTATGATTTGGCGACATTTGCCAATGCTTGGTTTTTTCAAGGTAATAAGTTTGAAGAGGATAATTATTTGATTTTTATAAAATCTTACCTACAGAATTTTAAATTAACTAATGAGGAAAAGGATAGTTTTAACTTTTATTTAAAAGTAAGTGCCATTCGTTTTTTCTTAACAAGACTTTATGATTTACATTTTAATAAAGAAGGGAATGTAGAACATAAAAATCCAATAGAATTTTTTGAAATTTTTAAATTTCATGAAAAAAACAACATACAGGACCTCTTTTGATTAGAGTATATACAGACGGTTCGTGTATCGGAAATCCAGGAAATGGAGGTTGGGCCTTTTTAGTTGTCAGTGAAAAAGATATTATTTTTAGAGCTGGATTTGAAAAAAATTCCACTAATAATCGAATGGAACTTGTAGCAGCTATTAAAGCATTAGAGTTTTTAGATAATTATAAAAAAATTTCTTTAAATACTGACAGCAACTATGTGAAACAAGGTATAACAACCTGGATATTAAATTGGAAAAAAAATTTTTGGAAAACATCAACAAAACAGCGTGTAAAAAATAAGGAGCTTTGGGAAAGATTAGATTATCTTAATGAAAGAAAAGACATTAGTTGGAATTGGGTTAAAGCCCATGATGATAATAAATACAATAATCAAGTTGATGAACTTGCAAGAAAAGCAGCTGAAACACTAACTGAGTCTTCTTTTAATTAAGTCTGAGGACTCAAGATATTCTATGGGACCTATGGATGAAATTGTTAAATTAGACTCAAATATTTTTGTTCTGGCTTTTTCCAAGTCCTCTAATTGCACAGCGTCTATTTTAGCAATAAATTCTTCAGGAGATCTAACTTTATTATGCATTAAATAGCTAGATGCATTGGATCTACATCTTGTAGAGATACTTTCCTCTCCTTTTAGAATTCCCACTTTAAATTTAGCTTTAGTCTTTGTTAATTCCTCCTCAGTAAAGGTATTAGAATTAATATTTAATTGATCGCAAAGTACGGGTATTAATTCTTTTACTTCCTTATGCCCTGTGCCAGCATAGACATAAAAAATACCTGAGTCTGAAAAGAAATCACCACTACTGTATATGCTATAAACCAGTCCTCTTTTTTCTCGAATTTCTTGAAATAATCTTGAGGACATACCAGAGCCGAGAAGTGTTGAGTAAACTCTTGTAGCATAGTAAAGGTCTGAATGAATATCTACACCCTCAAAACCTAGTAGTAACTTTACCTGTTCTAAATTTTTCTCTTGGCGGTATTCTCCACCAACATAAGAAGATTTTGGAATATAATCGTCGTCGCCCATAGGGAGATTTTGGAATTTCTCCTCAACAAGTTTAATTATTTTGTCCTCTTCAAAATTTCCTGATACAGAAAAAACCATTTTTTTTGGGTTATAGAAACCTTTCATAAAACCCTCTACTTCATCCCTTGATATAGACTTTATAATTTCAGCCGTACCTAAAATTGACCTACCCATTGGTTGGTCCGGGTAAGCTAACTCGTCGAATTTATCAGCAACAATACTATCAGGTTCGTCAGCATACATTCCAATCTCTTGTAATATTACTCCTCTCTCTTTATCGAGCTCCTTAGAGTCAAAAGTTGAAAACTGCAATATATCGCTAATTACGTCAATGGATAGTTCAACATTTTCCTTTAAACCACTCATGTAATAAGCAGTTATTTCTCTTGAAGTATAGGCATTGTGAGAATTACCTACTAGCTCAACCTCTTTTGCTATTTGAGCAGCTGATCTATTTTTTGTTCCTTTAAATGCCATGTGCTCTAATAAGTGAGCAACACCATTGATTTCTTTTCGCTCATTTCTTGCCCCAACCTTGTTCCACATTCCTACACTTACTGTTTCTACAGTGTTTACATAATCTGTTATCAAAGTCATTCCATTTTTAAGCTTGTGAATATTAGGCATGTGCTTTTATATAATCTCCTAGTTCCTTGTAATTGTTATCTAAAATTACGAATTTTTCATCATTAAGAAATTCTATGTTTTTATCATATTTTACATTGTTACCTAATGCCTTTTGGACAGTTTCCTGAAATTTTACTGGATGGGCACAAGCAAGACACATTGCTTTTTTTAAATTTAATTTTTCCGCACATACTATGCCAACAGCTGTATGAGGGTCTAATAAAATTTTATAATTTTCATATGTGATTTTAATTTGATTTTCAACCTCTTTAGAAGTTGCACTCTCTGATAAAAATTTCTCAGATAATAACTTATGAATAGAACTTTCTAATTTTTTATTATGTTCGTTGTTTTGTATTTTTTGAAAAAGCTCATTTGTTGCTCCTGGTCCTAGAAGCTCTGCTAAAAGTCTTTCAAGATTACTTGATATTGTTATATCCATGCTAGGGCTATTAGTTTTTACAACATTGTAGAGATTTAGATCATTATTGCTTATAATTCGATGTAAAATATTATTCTCATTTGTCGCAACAATTAAATTATTTATTGGTAATCCCATTGACTTTAGCAAATGAGCAGAATATATATTTCCAAAATTACCACTTGGTACAACAAAATTATTAATATTATGATTGAGATATGACCATGCATAATAAATTGATTGTGGTAACACCCTAAACCAATTAATTGAATTCACTGCAGTAAAGCTATATTTATTATTTATATCTTTATCTCTAAAAAGTTTTTTTACTAAATTTTGACAATCATCAAAACTTCCATTTAAGGCTATATTAAAAACATTTTTACCTCCACTCGTTGTCATTTGTTTTCTTTGGAAGAGAGATGTAGAGTTATGAGGGTGTAAAATAAAAATACTAATATTTTCAATATCTTTAAAGGCTTGAATTGCAGCAGAACCGGTATCGCCAGAAGTTGCTCCGATAACTACTAATTTTCTATCTTGTTTCTTTAAATAGTATTCATATATCTTAGCTAACAAACACATAGCATAATCTTTAAAAGCTAGTGTCGGACCATGAAATAAATTTAATAGATCATTGTCACCTATGTTAGATATTGAAACAATTTCTTTATCAAATTTACAATATGCCTCTTCGATAATCTTTTCAATTATTTGAGCTTCAAATAAATCTGATAAAAAAGGGGTTAAAATAAAATTTGCTATTTCAAAATAATTTTTTCCTTTTAATGCATTTATTTGATTATAACTAAATTTTGGAATTTTATATGGAATAAATAGACCTCCATCTGGTGCTAGACCAAAATTGAGTACCTGCTCAGCAGAGTACTCTTTTTTATCATCTCGAGTACTTATATATTTCATTTAACAAATCTATCAACCAAATGATCTAAATAATATTTTGAGTTTAAATTCTCACCAGAAATGCTTTGTAACATTTCATCAGATGAATATAAAGAGGCTTTTTGATGAATATTAGTATTTAACCAAATGATTAAATTATTTATATTTTCTTCATTAGGGTTGTCTAAAAAAATATCAAATAAAGGGCAATTATATTTAATTTGTGAGGCTATCATAGCACCAAGTGCATAAGTAGGGAAATAACCAAATATACCTTCATACCAATGAATATCTTGGAGAACCCCCTCTGTTTCTGAAATTAGATTGATTGACAAATTATTTAAATAGTTTTCGTTCCATAAATTTTTAATATCTTTAAAGTAAATTTTATTTTTAAATATCTCTTTTTCAATTTTATACCTGATGAAAACATGGATCGGGTAAGAAAATTCATCAGCACTAACCCTTATAGGATTAACTCTCACGGTATGATAGTGCTCTAAAAACGATTTTTCCAAATCTTTAGAGTTATCAAAAATATTGTTTATAATTTTAAAATAAACCTTTGATTTAAAGATATGATTTTCAAAAAAAAGAGATTGGCTTTCATGGACGCTTAAACTACGAGATTGACCCAATGGCTCATAAAGATATTCATTAGGTCGATTCTGCTCATAAACTCCATGACCTGTCTCATGAAATAATGCTGATAAGGACTCTAATATATTGTCTTCAAACCTGGTTGTTATCCTTACATCATTTGTAGCTCCACCACAAAAAGGGTGATGAGATTGATCAATTCTACCTCTGTCAAAATCAAAGTTGAGTTGTTCTAATTTTACTTTCACCATTTTTAATATTTCTAAGTCTGAAATATTTGATTTATAAACATGAGGTGATTTAATTTTTTTAATATCCAAATATTTAGGTATGATTTCTCTCTCAATTACTGAAAAAAATTTGTCTATCTTTGATGAGTCATAATCCATATCATATTTTGAAATTAATGAGTCATAAGGTGATAGATTAGTCGCTTTAGCTAATTGACTAGCTTCCTCATGTACTAAATCTAATAGATCATTGAAATCTTTTTCAATTACCGAAGAATCATTTTTTGATCTAGCCTCTCTCCATAAATGCTCACAAGTTAGTTTTTTTTTTATCAGTAGAGATTTCAAATCTGGGTCAATAGCATTTTCTTTGACGATAATACTCTTCATTAATTTTAAACACATACTATCTGCTTCGCTTAATTTTGTATTTTCAGCTTTTTGAATTTCTTCTTGAATATCTTCACTTCTAAATATTCTATCTGTAAAGTTAGATAAGATAGACATTTGCTCTGATCTAGATTCAACACTTTTTTTTGGCAAATTAGTTGCATTATCCCAAAATAAAAGACCACTGACATCATTCAAAACATAGTAGCTTTTAAAATACTCTTTAAGTTTATTCATATTTTCTTCTTATAATTAACAGCATAACGATACTTGACAAGCTAAGCAAAAACCAAGTTATTGAATAATTCAAATGATTATTTCTTAAAAATACAAGAGGATTAAAGGTATATTTAGATACCCTATCATCTAGCAGAACAAAATAATATTTAGATAGGAATGTATATTGATAAAACTGACTAAAATCAGTTTTATTAACAGAGTACCAAGTATTATTAGATAAATCATTCTCTGGGGTAAAAAAAGGTTTATCTGAATTAAAATCTCTTATGTATACCTTAGGGTTGTCGATTGATTGATAACTTTGAATGATATTTTGAACTTGATCTAAATCTTTGTCTAAAAACCATCCAAAATTAATTACACTGTATATACTATTTTTGTACTTTACCGGAAGTATTAGGTGATAACCTGGTTTTCCTTTAAATGTTTTTGACTCTAAATAAATTGGTTTGTTTAGAATTGTATAATTATTATCTAATTTTACTGTAACTAAATTATTGTAATTCTGATCATCTGAAAACAAAGTGGGATTGAGAATTGAATTACGAATATTATCCATTAAATCATTTTTCCAATTTAGCCGGTAAAGTTGCCACGAACCTAAGATAAAGGTTAAAATAGAAATTCCTATAAATACAAATTTTAATGATGACTTATTCATAAATAAAAAATTTAATTAAAAGTAAAAGATATAAATGTTTGGTTTATCTTCCCCACCAATAGATACTTATGTATAAAAACAACCAAACAACATCAACAAAATGCCAATACCATGCAGCTGCTTCAAAACCAAAATGTCTTTTTGGGGTTAAATGACCTTTTCTTATTCTCAATAAACAGACTAATAAAAACAAAGTACCTATTAATACATGAAAGCCGTGAAAACCGGTTGCCATGAAAAAAGTTGAAGGATATATACCCTCAGTGAAACCAAAAGTAGCATGTTGGTATTCATATATTTGTAAAAGTGAAAATATGAAACCTAAAAAAACCGTGTAATATAAACCTTTAAGAGCCTCTTTATTGTTACCCTCTCTTAATTCATGGTGTGCCCATGTACAAGTAGTGCCTGATAAAAGTAAAATTAAGGTATTTAAATATGGGATGTCTAGTGGGTCAAAAGTTTCAATTCCTTTTGGGGGCCAAACTCCTATTCCAAGAGTGCCTGTGAAAACTTCTTTGTACTCAGCTAAAAATGTTTTAGGTAATAGACTTGCATCGAAAAAAGCCCAAAAGAAAGCGACAAAAAACATAACTTCTGATGTGATGAACAGAGCCATACCCCACCTAAGACCAATCTCAGTGATTGAATTATGTACTTTCAAAAAAGTACTCTCTTTTATTATGTCTCGCCACCACATAAACATAGTAAAAAGTATTAGAACAAGACCTGCCAACATAGGCCATAGTATCTCATAGTGCATATACAGAATAGCTCCTGAAACTAGAAAAAGAGCTGAAAAAGCACCAACTAACGGCCATGGACTGGGATTTACAAGATGAAATTTATGTTTCTTTTCAGAGTCTTTAAATACTAGATCTACCATTTAAACAATATTTCATTCTTTTTTCTCAAAAAAGGTATATGACAAAGTGACATTCTTAGTCCTACTTGCCTCAGGATCGTCAAGTATCAATGGATCTAAGTAGAAAGTGACAGGAAACTCAACAACTTGATTTGGTTTTATCGTTTGATCAATAAAGCAAAAGCATTCAATTTTATATAAGTATGGGCCAATTTTAGGTGGTAAAATGTTAAATATAGACGTGCCTGTTGAGCTAACATCAGTATTGTTTTTAGCTTTAAAAACAACATCATACTTTACACCCTCTGTGATGTTCATTTTTTGAGGAGCTTCGAACATCCAGTCCAAACCTTCATTTACTTGGGCTGAAAATATAACTTTTATATCGAGTTCCCCCGAGTTAATATTTTGGTGTTGTTCTTGAATTTTAACTTCTTTATTAAAACCTTGAAATCCAGTTAGGTCACAAAAAAGTTTATATAGTGGCACAGAAAAAATTACTAGACTTAGCATAAATCCAAGTATCAACATTAAAAAAATTAATGTTTTATTTTTATTTGATACGTTCAAATACCAGATTTAATTCTAAATATTGTAATAAAATAAAATGCTGTTACGAGCATGAAAAGTAGAGCCAAGACTAATAAATTTTTATTTTTTCTTTTCATTAGAATAAATATTTATCAATGACTGTTAAAGCAAAAATAAGAAAAAGATACACAATTGAATATCCAAAAAGTTTAATTGAGTCCTTCTTGATATTTTGTGATTTATTTAGTTTAAAAAGTTTGTAAATAAAATATGTATTGAGAAGGTTGGAGCCTAAAAAAAAGCTCATTCCAGCGTATTTAAAAAAATATAAAGAGTTTACTGATAGTACCATTAAAAAAGTATAAATATTCATCATAAAAAGTGTTTTTTTTATACCGTGTTTAACGGGGTACATCGGTATATCAGCGTCAGAGTAATCTTGGTTTCTAAATATAGCTAATGCCCAAGAGTGTGGAGGTGTCCATAAAAATATTATTAAGCATAATATTAACGAGTAGAAAATTTGTTCACTTGAAATACTTATCCACGCAATCACTGGAGGGAGAGCACCTGCTAAACCACCAATTACTATATTCTGTGCAGTTTTGTGCTTCAGATACATTGTATAAAAAACAGAGTAATAAAGAATTGTAAATGCTAATAAGATTGAGGCCTTAATATTTCCAAAGAAAAATAAACCTACTACAGAAAAAAAAGAAAAAATTAATCCAATACCCAGTGCTGTATTTGCTGAGATATTTCCTGAGGGAATAGGTCTAAACTTTGTTCTATCCATTTTAGAGTCAATTATTCGATCAAACCACATGTTTAAAATAGCTGAACCAGATGCTCCCATTGCTATAAGAGTAAGAGCCATTCCTTTTATAAATAAACTTTTATCAGATGGGGCTAATAACATTGAACATAAAGCCGTAAATATTACAAGAGAAATTACACCAGGTTTAATTAGTAAATAAAGTTGTTTTAAAAAATTAACAACTTGCAAAAAGAACAGGTTTTGTTCTGTCTGTACAAAAGTTTGATGATGCTTTTTTTCTAACACAAATTAATTTTTTACTTCGGGCAATGTATCAAACTGGTGATAAGGTGGAGGAGACGGTAATGTCCACTCAAGTGTTTTCGCACCCTCACCCCATGGATTTGCTTCTGCTTTTTTACCTTTAAATAACGCGTAAACTATTATGAAAATAAATAGAATAAATGAAGCAAAAGATATATATGACCCAATTGAGGATATAATATTCCATCCAGCATAAGCATCTGGATAATCTGGAATACGTCTAGGCATACCTGCTAATCCTAAAAAGTGTTGAGGAAAGAAGGTTAAGTTAACTCCTAAAAAGAACAACCAAAAATGTAACTTACCAAAAAACTCAGAGTAATTTTTTCCGCTCATTTTACCAAACCAATAATAAATTCCCGCAAAAATACCAAACACCGCTCCCATACTTAATACGTAGTGGAAATGGGCAACAACGTAGTATGTATCATGTAAAACGACATCAATACCTGCGTTTGCTAAAATTACACCTGTTACTCCACCTAGAGTGAAAAGAAAAATAAATCCTAGAGCAAATAACATAGGAGTTGTGAATGTTATAGATCCACCCCACATTGTAGCAATCCAACTAAAAATCTTAACACCTGTGGGTACAGCTATGACGATAGTAGCAAGCATAAAATAAGCTCTAACATTTGCGCTAAACCCTACTGTGTACATATGATGAGCCCAAACAACAAAACCGATAAATCCAATAGCAACCATTGCATAGGCCATACCTAAATATCCAAATACAGGTTTTTTTGAAAAAGTTGATACAATATGTGAGACGATACCGAAAGCTGGCAAAATCATAATGTAAACCTCTGGGTGACCAAAAAACCAAAATAAATGCTGGAATAGAACGGGGTCCCCTCCACCGGCAGGATCAAAAAAAGTTGTTCCAAAGTTTCTATCTGTTAAAAGCATTGTAATAGCTCCGCCTAGAACTGGAACAGCAAGTAAAAGAAGAAAAGCTGTAACTAGCATTGCCCAAACAAAAAGAGGCATTTTATGAATAGTCATCCCTGGTGCTCTCATATTCAAAATAGTTGTAATAAAGTTGACGGCACCAAGTATTGATGATGCACCTGCTAAATGGAGTGAAAAAATGGCCATGTCTACAGCAGGACTGCTGTGCCCTGTAATCGAACTTAAGGGTGGGTAAATAGTCCATCCAGTTCCAGCACCACTCCCTACAAACATCGAACCTGCTATTAAAAATAATGCAGGAACCAATAACCAAAAACTAATATTATTCAATCTTGGAAAAGCCATGTCAGGTGCGCCAATCATTAGTGGAATAAACCAATTTCCAAAGCCCCCTATCAATGCAGGCATTACGACAAAAAAGATCATTAGTAATCCATGAGCTGAGATAATTACATTCCACATTTGTCCATCTGCCACAAACTGCATACCAGGTTCAGATAATTCCATTCTCATAATAACTGAAAGGGCGCCACCTACTACACCGGCTACAATTGCATAAATTAAGTATAATGTTCCAATATCTTTATGGTTTGTGGAAAAAAACCATCTTGTGAAAAAACCTGGCTTATGATCGTGATGATCATCCATTGCTAATGAATCTGAACTCATAAATTATTCTCCTCTAATTTTATTAAATTATTTTGTGAAATAATGATTTCCTCATTTGTTTCGTTAGTTTTAATATCTTCATTGATTGCGTAATTGTTTTTGGCTTCATTAGCCCATGCAATAAATTCTGTTTCAGGTAATACTTTTACAACAACTGGCATAAATCCATGACCAGTACCACATATTTCGGAACATTGTCCTCTGTATATTCCTGGTTCGCTAACATTGACCCACGTTTCATTGAGTCTTCCGGGGACAGCATCGGTTTTTAGTCCCATTGATGGAACGGCCCAGCTATGCAAAACATCTCCAGCGGTTATTAGTATTTGAATATTTTTATTGGCAGGAATTACAAGAGGATTATCAACTGTCAAGAGCCTTAGGTCTCCCTCTTGAAGGTCTTCGTCTTGAACCATGTAACTTTCAAAATAAAAGTCACCATGATCGGGATATTCGTATTCCCAATACCACTGATGACCAATGACTTTAACAGTCATATCATAGTTTTCGCTTTTTTCTTGTTGGTATAAAAGCTTAAAAGATGGTATCGCAAGAACAACAAGGATTACAATTGGTATTGCAGTCCATAAAACTTCAACAACTGTATTATGAGTTGTTGTAGATGGAATTGGGTTTCTTTTTGCGCTGAAACGGAAAGAGACATAGAAAAGAAGAAATAAAACAAATAACGTAACTAAAGTCATTACAATCAAAATTATGTTATGGAGTCCAACAACACTGCCCATCAAATCTGTGGCAGGATTTTGAAAACTTAACTGCCAGTCAGTAGCTTGTTTTCCAAACGCCTTAAAAGATATAAGAAAAAAAAATACCGAAAATATTGACTTCATCTAAGACATATTAGTAATCTTTTTTGTACAGTATATTGACAGGATGTCGCTTAAACCCGCTATAATTATGAAAAATAGTGAAATGTTAAACTAAGTGCGGCAATAATTGCTGTGTCAGCTTTCAAAATGTTTGGTCCTAGACTAACATTAAAGAAATTTTTTGAGCTATCTGAAATAAATGCTCTTTCCTCCTCCTCAAAACCTCCTTCAGGTCCTATAACTACTAAAATTT
>CACJEH010000017.1:0-18301 GCA_902592365.1 uncultured Alphaproteobacteria bacterium | reverse complement strand
CTTATCTGTATCAGATTGTAATTTTTCTTTCCATTTAGATGGAAGCATAGAGGTATCATTATTTAATAATTTTATTATAGATACTAAAATTTTTTCAGCTTGCATTCTATTTCTATATACAAAATCAGATGTGTAAAAAAATTCGAATAGAAAATTTTTAAGAAATTTTACTTTATCTAATACTGGAGGGCTAAACTTAACCAAAAAATTTGAGCTTAGTATAACATCTTCAATTGATCGTATTTGTGAATTATTAGAAAGAGTATTTTCAGTCTCGTTAAGAAGATCCAAAATTAGGTAGTTCATAATGGACCTTGAAAAGTAATTTCTTGCAATACTTTTATCTAAGTTTGCAATGTATGAAAAATCTATAAAATTAAATTGTTCTTTATTTTCAGCTAAACTTGATATTGTCAGAATACCTGATCTTAAAGCATCGTCGAAATCATGAGCTATGTAAGCTATATCATCAGACAAGGATGCGATTTGAGCCTCTAATGAGGGATTCTTATTTAAATTAAATTTAAAATTTTTTGATAAGTCGTAGTTTCTAATTGTTTCTTGTATTTTTCCATTATGCTTTATTAAGCCATCAATTGTTTCCCAAGTTAAATTTAAACCATCAAAATTTATATATCTTTTTTCTAATAATGTAATTTGTCTAAAAGATTGATAATTATGGTTAAAATTTGCATCTAATTCTTGAGTAATTATTTCTTCGCCTACATGACCAAAAGGACTATGACCTAAATCATGAGATAGCGCTATACATTCTGTGAGATCTTCATTTAAAGACAATTTTCTACTTATAGATCTTGCTATTTGAGACACCTCAAGAGTATGTGTTAGTCTATTTCTATAATAGTCACCTTTTTCAAACATAAATACTTGTGTTTTATCTTTTAGTTTTCTAAAGGCTGTTGAATGATAAATTCTATCTCTATCTCTTTCGTAGAGTGATCGATGATCATTTATTTCATCGTGAAGTCTTCCTTTTGAATTTTCTGGTAAAGCTGATAAATTACTGAACATATGGGAAGTATTAATATAACAGATAAAGCTATAAATAAAATTCAAGAAGTTCTAAAAGATCAAAATATGAAATATTTTAGAATCAGAGTCAAAGGTGGTGGATGTTCTGGCTTTCAGTACGTATTTAAAAGTGAAAATGTAATTAATGAAACCAAAGATCATGTATTTAATTTTAAAGATTTACAAATTTTGATCGATAAGAATTCTATGACTTTCATAAATGAGTCTGAATTAGATTATAAAGATGAATTGATAGGTTCCAGTTTCTCTATTTCAAATCCTAATGCTAAAAATTCTTGTGGCTGTGGCACATCATTTAGCGTTTAATTGTGAAAATTATTAGTTGGAATGTAAATTCTTTAAGAGCGCGAGAACCACTTATAGAAAAAATATTAAAATCAGAAGCTCCTGATATAATTTGCTTACAAGAACTGAAGATATTAGATAAAGAATACGTAGAAAATTTTTTTAATCAATTTTCATTGAAAACAGTGGCTGAAACTCAAAAAAGCTATAATGGGGTAAGTGTTTCTTTTAAAAAAAAGATTATATTAAGTGAAAATCCTTTAAAGAAGTTAAATATGAAACAAGCAAGAAACAACACAGTTTTTATAAAAGATAAAAATTTAGCAATCCTCAATTGTTATTTTCCTAATGGAAATCCCATAGATACAGACAAATTTACAAATAAGCTTGAATGGATGAAATTACTTTATAAAGAAATAGAAACACTAAAAAAAGAATATGAAATTTTATTAATGGGAGATTTTAATGTTATTCCAGATGATGAAGATGCTCATGATATTAAAAAATATAAAAATGATGCTCTTGCACAACCTCAATCCAGAAAAGAATTCTATAAATTAATAAATCTAGATCTAATTGATGTTTTTAAGACTACTCCCAAAAAACAAAGTTATACTTTTTTTGATTACAAAACTTACAAATTTGGAAAAGAGGAAGGAATAAGAATAGACTTCTTTCTTTTATCTCCATTTTTGAAAAGTAAAATAATGAAACTGAAAGTATTAAAAGAATACCGCGATATGGATAGACCCTCTGATCATTGCCCTATTCTTATAGATTTAAATATCTGAATATGTCTTTTTTTCTAATTTACCACCAGGGTGTGTAACTGCCCCTTGGTTTGCAGGTCCAACAGTTTTCATGTATTTCCATAAAGTGCCTGACATAAACTCTGGTTCTTTATTAACCCATTTAGTTTTTCTATCAGATAACGTTTTTTCGTCTACATTCAAATTTAGTAAATTTTTCTCTGCATCAATTTCTATTTCATCACCATCTTCAACTAAAGCTATAGGTCCGCAATCATAAGCCTCTGGACCTACATGGCCAATACAAAAACCTCGTGTACCTCCAGAGAACCTTCCGTCAGTAATTAAAGCTACCTCTTCGCCAAGATCTTGCCCATAAAGGGCACTAGTAGTAGATAGCATTTCTCTCATACCTGGCCCTCCTTTTGGACCCTCATATCTTATAATAACAACATGACCAGGTTTAATTTTACCATTTAAGACAGCGTCTAGAGCATGTTCTTCTCTATCAAAGCAAATTGCCTTTCCTTTGAACTGTAATTTTTTAAGTCCAGCTATTTTTACGATCGCACCATCTGGAGCCAGTGAACCTTTCAAACCTACCACGCCACCTGTTTTAGTTATTGGGCTACTGACAGGATAAACAACATCTTGATTTTTTGGTAACTCCACATCTTTTACATTTTCAGCTAACGTTTTTCCAGTAACAGTCATGCATGATCCATCAATCAACCCGCCATCAATGAGTGCTTTAATTAGAACAGGAACACCACCAACTTCATATAAATCTTTAGCTACATATTTCCCCCCTGGTGCTAAATTACCTATATAAGGTGTTGATTGGAAAATATTACAGACATCTTCCAAAGTAAATTCAATACCAGCTTCATGAGCCATAGCAGGTAGATGTAAACCTGCATTGGTTGATCCACCTGATGCTGAGACAACCACTGCCGCATTAATTAGTGATTGTTTTGTAACAATATCCCTAGGTCTTAAGTTTTTTTCAATTAATTCCATAACCACTCTTCCACTTTCATAAGCATATTTATCTCTACTTTCATAGGGAGCTGGTGTCATAGCAGAACCTGGAAGTGCTAAACCAATAGTCTCTGAGACACATGCCATGGTATTTGCAGTGAACTGTCCGCCACAGGATCCAGCAGAAGGACAGGCAACACACTCAATGTCATGGAGTTCTTGATCTGAAATCTTTCCTGTTGAATGTTTCCCAACAGCTTCAAAAACATCAACTATAGTTACATCCTTATCTTTATAAACACCTGGTAATATAGATCCACCGTACATAAATACAGATGGCACATTAAGTCTGAGCATTGCCATCATTAAACCTGGCAAAGATTTATCACATCCAGCTAAACCAACTAAGGCATCATAACAGTGCCCTCTTACAGAGAGTTCAGTTGAATCTGCAATAATTTCCCTACTAGTTAAAGAAGATTTCATTCCCTCATGACCCATAGCTATACCATCAGTAACAGTAATGGTGGTAAATTCTCTGGGTGTACCTTTTGCATCCCACACACCTTTTTTAGCTGATTGAGCTTGGCGAGAAAGTGAGATATTGCAAGGGGCAGACTCATTCCATGTGGTTACTACACCGACAAAAGGTTGTTTGATTTGTTCTTCAGTAATACCCATAGCATAATAAAAAGCTCTATGTGGTGCACTTTTAGGACCTACAGAAACATGTCTACTTGGTAATTTGCTTTTATCAACCATTATTGAATATTAATTAATATACTATCAATTTTAGACAATTCCATATTAATTGAACTTTGTCTTTCTTTATTTTGATCAATGAGATCTTTTGGAGCTTTTGATACAAAATTTTCATTTGATAAATTTTTATCAATTGTATTTTTTTCTTTTTCCAAAGAGCTTTTATTTTCTTGAAGTTTTTCTTTGATTTTAGATTTATCAATTTGGCTTGTGGAAATTTCGTAATCAAACTCTTTAAAAGGTAAAGTAACACTATTATCTTTATGGGAAGATGAGAGTTTTTTTCTTGTTAAAAATTCGAATGTTTTTTGATTATCTTCTAAAATTGTTTGAATAGATTGATTTTTAGAAAAAATTTCTACAGCATCTTCTTTTTTAATTTCAAAAAGTTTTTCTATTGACCTGTATTCTTCTATAAAATCTATAAATAACTTTGTTTTAGATACATCTTCACTCTGAGTTTTTAAATCAACATAGTCCCACTGATGATTCATCAAAATATCTTTATTGTTTTTACCCCATAATTTTTCAGTGATAAAAGGAATCACTGGATGTAAAAGTTGCAATAAAGAATTAAATACTAAATGAAAAGTTTGTTTGGTCTCATCACTTAATTGACTGTCTTCTAAAAGATTTTTAGAAAGTTCAATATACCAGTCACAAAAAGTATGCCATGTGAAATGGTATAGTTGATTAGCTACTTCATGAAAATAGTATTTCTCGTAATTTAGTTGAACTTTTTTATATAACTCTTGAAACTCATTTATTATCCAAATATTAAAAATATGTTTAGGGTTAACTTTATCACTATCTGTAAACGGATAAATTCCTTTAAATTCTGCAAACTTATAGGCATTGATGATTTTAGTAACAAAGTTTCTATAACCAGCTATACGTTGCTCACTTAACCTCACATCCCTTCCGGGTGTATTTAATGATGTTAAAGTAAAACGAAGTGTATCTGCACCATACTTGTCAATTATTTCTAAAGGATCTATGACATTACCTTTTGATTTTGACATTTTTTGACCTTTTTCATCACGAACAAGAGCATGAACATAAACAGTTTTAAAAGGTGTTTCTGACATAAATTTATTTCCCATCATCATCATGCGGGCAACCCAGAAAAAGATGATATCAAAACCAGTAACTAGTACAGAATTAGGGTAAAATGTATCTAATGTTTGTTCTTTATTGGGCCATCCTAATGTAGAGAAAGGCCAAAGAGCTGAGGAAAACCAGGTGTCTAAGACGTCTTTATCTCTTTTTAAAATTATTTTATCCGCTTTATAAAAGTCTACAGCTAAATTTTTTGCTTCTTCTTCAGTTTCTGCACAAAATTCTTTTCCATCAGGACCATACCAAACCGGAATTTGATGTCCCCACCATATTTGTCGAGAAATACACCATGGTCTAATATTTTCCATCCATTGAAAGTATGTTTTCTCCCAATTTGATGGAAAGAATTTTGTATCACCGTCTTTGACAACTTTCATTGCCTGCTTTGCTAATTCTTCAGCATTACAAAACCACTGATGAGTTAAAAAAGGTTCGACAACAGTGTTCGAGCGATCACCATATGGTATTGTAGTTTTATAATCTTCAATTTTTTCTAACAAACCTTTTTCTTTTAGTAAGTGAGCAACTTTTTTTCTTGCCTCAAATCGATCTAAACCCTGAAATTCTTTTGGACAATTTTCATTCAGTGATCCATCCTCGTTTAGAATATTTAATAATTCTAAGTTGTGCCTTTTACCGATTTCAAAATCGTTAAAATCGTGTGCTGGAGTAATTTTTACTGCACCACTTCCCATTTCGGGATCAGAATATTCATCAAATATAAGTGGAATAGATCTTGAGGTTAAAGGAATAGTGAAAGTTTCTTTTTTTAATGAAGCATATCTAATGTCATTAGGATTAACTGCTATAGCAACATCACCAAAAATTGTTTCTGGCCTGACTGTTGCTACAGTTATACTTTTAGAATTAGAGCTAGGATATTTTATATAATAAATTTGGGTGTTTACATCTGTAGGAACAACTTCTAAATCAGAAATAGCTGTTTTAAATTTGGTATCCCAATTAACAAGAGCTTGATCTTTATATATCAAGCCCTCAGTATATAATTTAACAAAGACCTTTCTAACTGCAGATGATAATCCGTCATCCATCGTAAATCTTTCCCTTGACCAATCACATGAACTACCAAGCCTTTTTAATTGATTTATGATTGTGGAACCCGAATATTCTTTCCACTCCCATATTTTTTCAATAAACTTTTCTCTTGTGAGATCTTTACGATAAATATTTTTCTCAGCTAAGTTTCTTTCTACAACCATTTGTGTCGCTATGCCTGCATGGTCTGTTCCTGGTTGCCATAGAGTATTAAAGCCATTCATACGGTGATATCTTGTTAAAATATCTTGAATAGTGTTATTGAGTGCATGTCCCATATGCAGCGACCCTGTTACATTTGGGGGAGGTATACAAATAGAAAAGTTTTTATCAAAATTATATTTAGGTTTAAAGCATTCTTTATCTAACCAAAGCTGATAAATTTCATTTTCATATTCTTTTTTATTTTGAAATTCATCCATTTGCTAAAAAACAAATGGTTCGGTTTGAACATATTTATAAATATAAGAAGAAGAAGCTTCATCTATAACAAACTTATTCGATTTGCCTCCTACTTTTATATATTTAACAATCTTATGTTTAAAATCTTGGTTATCAATTATACAAACTATTTCTGCATTATCTGATGCATTTTTAATTATATTTATGGGCTCTTCATCAAGTGAACCATTAATAATAATCTTTTGGTATTTTTTAATATTTGGCTTTTTGTTATTGAAAAATTCCTCTATCGTTAAATCTAACAATGAGGCATTGAACAAACCTTCTTTAATACTATCTTTGAAAACTTCAGTCATTTGTGTAGAAGACTCTATACAGTCAATATTAGAGGAAAATTTATTAATAATTGATGTTGATGTACCAAATCCAGAACCAATTTCTAAAATACTCTCATCATCAATCTCTCCCAAAGATTGTAATAAATGAAATGATGTTAAAGGAGGTAGAATAAAGCGACCATCATCTAAAAATATAATTTTATCAGAATAAGCTAAATGTTTATAAGGTTTTGGATACAAGTTTTCTCTTGGAAATAATTCAATTTTTTTGATTAAAGACGAGTTTTTAATACGATTAGCTCTTAGTTGATTAAGAACCATATTTGATCTTGCTTGTTCAAAATTCATGATAAAGTTTGATTTATAACAAAATTAATTGTTTTTCATAGATCATATTCGCCTCATATAAAATAATAGTGTAAATTAAATTGTGAAATTTTTTAGTGTTTTTGTTTTAATTACCTTTTGTTCATTATCCTATGCTCATCAACCTGTAATTAATGACTCAAACCCAAATAAACCTAATGAGGCATATCTAATAGAAAAACCAGAAATATCAAAAGCAATATATTCTAAATTAAATGGTGATCCACATTATTACTTAATAAATTCTGATCAGAAATTTAATTTTTATGTTGGTATTACTGTTCCAAAAATTGATGATTGTAATACATTTAGAAAGTTCTCATTTAGTATTTTTGGAGGTAAAGACCTTGAGTTAAATGTCATCGAGGAAGTTGATGGTCAAAATTTTGAGTGGTGGGAATGGTATGAGCCCTATGGTAAAAAATGGTATTGGATAGGACCACAAATAGGTGTAGATTTTAAAAGTACAGTAACTTACGAACCAGGTTCATACTACATTAAAGTTTTCAATGAAATTAATATGGGTAATTACGTTCTTGCAACTGGAGATATAGAAAAATTTGGACCTACTGTTATTGCTAAACTACCATTAATAATGCCAAAGGTTAATAAATTTTGGGACAATGAACATTGTGTAAAATAAAGTTTTCATAATATTCACAAATTAAAAAATACAAAATCCAATTTATTTGATAAAATAGAATCACCTAGAGGATAGGTTTAAGGATGGAGGTTAAAAAGATGAAGCCACCAAAGTAAGTAATTTAAGACATTACTTAACTAAATTTTTTTCTTTATTTATTGCTTCTTTTATCTTTTAACATAACTAATCCTAATAAATTTTTGTATTTATATCGCTTTAATCTTTGAACAACTCTTGAATTTTTTATTTTAATTTTTATTAAATTTAAGGATTTAAATTTTCAATATAATTTAAGCGACCCAAGATTTCATCTCTGTCCATATAATAACCTTGAAGGTGCCTTTCTCCAGAATTGGCATCATATTCTTTTCTACCATGTAACACTCTTCGATTATTAAAACTAAAAATATCTCCGGCTTGCATACGAAAGTTAATTTCAAACCTCTGGTCATGAAGTAAGCTTAAAAGCTTTCTATATGCTGAGTAAAAATGATCCATTTGATCAGGATGGCAGTCCATAACTCCCATATAGGCAACGCTGAACCTAATATCATTATAATCATTATTGTGATCGAGAGTTATTATAGGTTTATGCATTACTCTAATTGTATTAGTTGTGTAGTCTCTATTTACAAATTTTACAGACGTATTAAGTAGTACGTCATATTCATTTGGGTGATTATTTTTTAAATAATCAATTACCTTAAAACCATCTACAGCAACTGACTCACCCCCAGTAGCATTATTTATTAAGCAGTGAAGAAACTGATATCCTGGAGCTATCTCATAATATGGTAAATCAATATGATTTCTTAGACCTGCAGCAGTATAAGCTGAATTATTAGGGTTAGGTATATCAATGACCTCGAATGGTGTTTTAAAAAAAGTTTCTCGAGTGTGACTTATATTTTTCAGGATATCAAAACCAGAATTTACATCTGTTGGAGCATTTTTAACAATTGAAATACCAAAAAAATGTAGTTGTTGTAACCACTTTTTTAAACCATCGTCACTACTAATTATTTCGCTGTAATCTATTTGAATATCAGTAAATGTATCTTGCATGGATTTATCCCAAATCCTATATGGTGAAACGTACTCTCGACTGTGTTTTAAAGAATAACAATTATGTCTCAACCAATCTCTCTCGTAAACACTTTTATGCCCTCCCTCACTCCATTCAATCTCAAGATTACCCTCACTATTGAGAGAGTAATTTTTAGGGTGAATATCTTCAGATACATCAAGCAAATTAAAAGTTCGTTCACGAGCTGTTGGATGCACTTCAGAGGGACAATTATCTCTCAACCATAGGAAATTATATTTACTTTTAAAACCATCACTCCAATCGACCAAAATAGACTTGTTATTTTTTTCGATTGTTTTAATTGAAAGATTTTCGCTCATATTAAAATTTATTAAATGTTTTATTCCAATTAGGAAAATTATTTCTTTGATATTTATTCAAAGTTTTCATGATTTCAATCAAAAAAATATCTCTTTGCATCTCTAGATTTTTTATAGTGTATTTTCCTGACTGTTTTTTTGTACCTGAAATCATTAACTTTTTTAGTCTTGTATCAAGTTTTGGAGCCTTTAATTTAGTCCAAGGTAATTTAAGAGCAGGTCCAAACTGCTCTAACATGTGTTTCATACCAGTTTGTCCTCCTGCAAGATGAAAAGTTAGACAAACACCCATAAAAGACCATCGTAATCCAGGTCCATAAACAATCGCATCGTCAACATCTTGAGTCGAAGCAATACCATCTTTAATTATGTGAAGTGCCTCCCTCCAAAGAGCTTCCTGTAAGCGATCAGATATATAGCCCTCAATTTCTTTTTTTACAATCAAAGGCTTCATTCCTATTCCCTCGTAAAACTTCTTAGCTCTGGTAATTGTGTTTTTCTTTGTTTGCTTTCCTGATACCAACTCGACAAGAGGTAATAAATATACAGGGTTAAATGGATGTCCTATACAAACTCTTTCTGGATAATTACATAATGATTGAATTCTTGTAGGTAAAAGTCCTGATGAACTAGACGCAATGATTATATTTTTTGGCAATAATTTATCTATATTTTTAAGAAGTTGCTTCTTTAACTTTTCATTTTCCGGAGCATTTTCTTGGACAAAGGTGGTTGAATGAAGAGACTCTCTGAGATCAGAATAAATTTTCAAATTACTAAATTTTGCATTTTTATTTAAACCTAATCTTTGAAGGCTCTTTAAAGCTGTTTTAGTATTTGATAATAGTTGCTTTCTAGCCTTAACACTTGGGTCATAAGCATTAACAATTAGACCACAAGCTAGCATTCTAGCAGCCCATCCAGCACCAATGACGCCAGCACCGACTATTGTTACAATCTTTTTTTTTATCAACTCTGAAAATTATATTAACTCATAAATATCATATTATGATATTTTTTTTGTATGATTATATACATTTGTAAGTTCCTTCATCTTATATCTCTGTTTATTGCTGGAGGAGGAGGTATTGGTAGTGCTGTTATACAATCTATATATAAAAAAGAAGGTAAAGTGCCTGAGCCTCATTTGGCTAAAGGTTTTAAGTTTTTAGCATTTTTATCTTTATTAGCTATCATCACAATGTGGGTTACTGGAATTATTTTGCTATTGGTAATATACGGCTCATTTAATTTAGGTTGGACTTTTCATATGAAATTATTTGGAGCTAGCTTAATTTTAATAACAGCCATATTTGTAAATATGCATTTATATGTATCAGCTAAAAAAAACCTGTACCCAAATCAAAAATATATTAAAAATTCTGGGTCTTTGTCTAGATTGGGCCTGATTCTTGCCATTGCTGGTGCAATAGGATCTTTTGTCTGACCATATTTATTTTTTTTTAGTTTATGGTATTTTATAGTAAATGAAAGTTGACTTAGACAAATGGCATCATTGTGACGTTGATAAAGAAGAATTTGTAAAGCTTCTTAAGAAGTCGGATTACCAAGGTTTTAAGCACATGTTTATTTTCTTTGGGTCTTTAGTTGTATTCGGTGTTTTAGCTTATATGACATGGGGCACTTGGTGGTCTTTATTATTTTTTTTAATTTATGGAAATATATGGAATTGCGCAGACCCTATTTGGCACGAAACTGGACATAAAACAGCTTTTAAAACAAACTATTGGAATAACTTTTTTTATCAAATTGGTAGTTATATGAATGGATTTGAACCAGTCAGATGGAGATGGTCTCATTTCCGTCATCATGGATATACTTACTTCGATGATCCTCTTGATTTTGAAATAGCGATTAGAAGACCTACTGATGTTTTTTACTTTTTTAGTTTATTCATACCTTTCTTTGACATAATTAATTTTAAAAAAACAACTCAATACGAAACAATTCTTCATGCTTTAGGCAAAAAAACAGAAGTAATGAAACAAGTAATTCCTGAAAGAGAACATCAAAAATGTATAAACTCTTCAAGATTACACGTTGGTATTTGGATCTTATTAATAACAATATCAATTGCTTTTCAATCTTGGTTACCAATTTTATATTTTTTACTTCCAAACTTTTATGGGATAACACTCAAAAGACTTTTTGGATTAACTCAACACACTGGGTTAAAAGATAATATCAAAGATCATAGATATAGTACCAGAACAATGCATTTAAACCCGATCTTCAGTTTTTTATATTGGCAGATGGAATATCATATTGAACACCATATGTTCCCTACTGTGCCATCGCATAATTTGCCTAAACTTCACCAATTAGTCAAAGATCAGATGCCACCAGCTAAAAAAGGATTATGGGGAGCATACTCTGAAATCATCCCTACAATTTTAAAACAAGCAAAAAACCCTTCATATGAATTACAAGTAGCCGTTCCATCTAATAACAATGGCTAAGAGAACTACAGTTTTTGATTTATGGAGTCAAAAAGGAAAAAAAAAGTGGCCTCAAACTCATATAGATACCGCAAAAGAGGCAGAAGCTGCCTATAAAGCAGGAATTGAAATAATTTCCTGTGAGCCCGATCATCATTTCAATGATGTAAGAAAAGTTGCTCCAACAGCATTTTTGTCTGTTGGTCTCAAACATGGGTTAGTGAGTTCTCCTCAAGAGGCAATAAAAAAAGGTTTTGAAATAATGGAAATGGGAGCTGATGCTATTTATTGTTCGCATTCTATTAACTTTATTGAGGCAATGGCAAAAGAAGGAATTCCTATAACAGCGCACGTTGGTTTGGTACCTAACCTTTCAACTTGGACTAATTTTAGAGCAGTTGGCAAAACTGCAGAAGAAGCATTAAAAGTTTATCAAAATGTCAAAGATCTTGAAAGTGCGGGTGCAGCTTGTGTAGAAGTAGAAGTAGTCCCTGTTGAATTAGCAGATTATATTACAAAAAATACAAAAATGATTACGATGGGAATGGGCTGTGGTGATGTTTGCGATACGCAGTATCTTTTTTGTAATGACATACTCGGTACTAATAAAGGTCACTACCCAAGACATGCAAAAAAATATGTAGATATATTATCTCAAGAAGATGAATTACAAAAACTAAGAGTTGATGGATTTAAAATGTTCGTTGACGAGGTTAAGAATGGGCAATACCCTGAAGATAAACATTTAATAAAAATGGAAGAGAAAGAACTTGATAATTTTATAAATAAAATTAAATAAGATGAAAAAAAACTTTTTCAGAAAAGTTGCTTTTGGTTTAAGTCCCAATGAAAAAATAAGCGAAGATCCCTTAAATTGGGCTAAACAACAATTTGATACTGTGCCTAAATTTGTTTGGGAAAAAAAACTTCCTAATCTTGAAGAACAACGAGACAGATATGGCAAATGGGTTTACGAAGACCGTAAAGTTTTAAGAGAAAAATATAAAAATGACCGACTGGCATATGAAAAAGAAAAAGATAATTTAAGAGTAATAACAGGAGAAAAATTTTTTGAACCTTTAGAATTATCTGTAAGACATTCTACAGCCATTGCTTCAAACTCACCAGCGTTTGAGAGAATGTGGCATTTTTGGGGTAACTTTTTTGCAATTAGTGAAAAGGATTATTTAGCTAGCTTTTCTACAGGTGTTTATCAGCGAGAGATAATTCGACCTAATATGGTAAATACTTTTGAAGATTTAGTTTATGCTGTGACTACTTCATGGTGCATGCTTCATCACCTTGATAATGCGGAGAATATTGGACCTAGTTCAACAGAAGGTGTGAGGGAGAATTCAGATAATGATAATGAAAATGTAGGTCTCAATGAAAATCATGCCAGAGAATTACTAGAACTCCATACACTCTCACCTGAGGGGAAATACTCGCAAAAAGATGTAATCGAGATGGCAAAGGTTATGACAGGTTGGCGACACTTATGGAATAATAAAAAATTAGAGGCAGGACCTATAAAATTTCAACCAGAATATCATGAGCAAGGACCATATAAAATTTTAGGAAAAATTTATGATATCAAAGATTTTAATACTGTTAATCAAGGAAAAGAGTTAGGAATAGTAATTAAAGATCTAGCTAACCACCCATCTACTATAAGGCATGTAGCAAGAAAGCTTTGTCAACATTATATTTGTGATGAACCAACAGAGGAAATGATTGCAAGTATTGTTAAAAAATGGAAACAAAATGATGGCAATTTAATTGAAGTTCACAAATCAACTATGGAAGCAGTATTTAATTATGGTTCAAATTACCAAAAATTTTCAATGCCAGAATTGTGGCTTTTACAAAACTCAAGGATGTTAGGGTTAAATTATATATATATGTTTCCTAAAGGTTTTGAGTTTAATGGATCGAGACCTAGTAGAAGTCATAGGCTAGTTAAGGATATTCTGTGGGAAATCGGTCATCCTATTTATCGAGCTAAACAACCTAATGGATTTATTGATCTTGAAGATGAATGGTTGTCTCCTGAATTAATTATTCGTAGACTAGCGGCTGCTAGAAGATTTGCGGACATCACAAACCCTAATGTAATTTATGACCAGGATTATTTTTACAATGTAATTGAAAAAAATTTTGATCAACCAGAAAACTTACTTAATTTAATGAAAGATCCATTTTTTTATGCTGATCGGTTTGCTATTTTTGCAAATAGTCCTGAGGTAATGAGAACATGAATTGTACTAGAAGAAGTTTTTTAAAAGGTAGCTTAGCTACTATTTTCTTTTCAAATTTTAATATTCCACTTTATGGATCTATTTCAAACCCTAAAAAAAATCTTGTAATTATAAGTCTCAGAGGTGGAATGGACGGTTTAACTGCTGTACCCGTTAATGACATCCTTATCAACAAATACAGATCTGATTTAATTTTAAATAATAAACTAAAACTTAATTCAGATTTTTCTTTGCATCCTAAATTAAAAACACTTTATAATTTATGGTCTCAAAATTTAGCAGCTGTAGTTCATGCAACCAATATACCCTATACAGGGAGATCTCATTTTGATGGACAAAATATAATGGAAACAGGTGCATTAAAAGCTTACACCAAAAAAACAGGTTGGCTAGGAAGGGGAATGAAAACATCAGGTCTATATGGATCTAGTCTCGCCTTAAGTCTTCCAATGCCACTTTTACTGAGAGGAGTTGAGGGTAATGACAATTATTTTCCCACTTGGATGCACCTTCCAAAAAGAGAGGTTATTGAAAGAATAACAAGAGCCTATGATGGAATTGAGCATGACAAACTTCAGGAGGTTTACAATGTAATAATGAATAGACCTCTTACTATGCAAGGTGGAGATGAATCTCTAGATAGCCTATCAAAAAGAACAGCTAAAATTTTAAAAGATCCTCTTGGTCCAAAAGTGGCTGTTTTCGATATCGAGGGCTTTGATACACATACAGCTCAAGGGAGGGATAACGGTGAACATGCAGATAATCTTCATGATGTAGATTTAATTATTAAAAACCTACATACTGGTATGGGAAGTGATTTTAATAATACATTAATATTGACGCTAACAGAATTTGGAAGAACAGTAGAACAAAATGGCGGAAACGGAACAGAACATGGTTATGGTTCAGCTATTTTAATGGCAGGAGGACTATTGAAAAAATCTCAAGTTTTTACTGATTGGCCAGGTTTAAAAAAAAATAGTTTATTTGAAGGAAGAGATCTTAACAGCACTATTGATGCCAGATCAATATATGCTTCTGCCATGTCAAGTGTATTTGATACTGATTTTGAAAAAATAAAAAGAGAAGTTTTTTGGGAACAAAATATAAAAAATTATTCTGAAAATTTATTCAAATCATAAGTTAAATTGAGTCTAAATATAATTCAATATCCAACTCAGTAACAGCACTTGCAACTTTATTATACTCCATTTCCTTTATAGCGATAAAAGCTTTATGGAGTTCAGATCCTAAAGTTTCTTTTAAGAATAATGATTTTTTAGATATATTAATTGATGATTTCCAATCTGTCGGAATTTTATTCTTACTAGATGATTTTTTTAAATATGAATTACCAGTAGTCTGTTTGTCAGCATTTATTTTATTAGTAAATCCTTTTTTAATTGCTGAAACAACAGTTAATGCAACTAAATATGGATTTGCATCCACACCAGAAACTCTGTGTTCAATTCTTCTATTATGAGAGTTGCTGGTGGGTATTCTAAAAGCCACAGATCTATTATCTATGCCCCAATTGGGCCTAGTGGGAGCATAAGAGCCTAATACAAATCTTCTCCAACTATTTGCATTTGGAGCAAATATTAACATACTCTCACCCATATATTTTGAAAGCCCTCCAAGGGCATAATTAAGTTTCTTACTAATTTTTTCTTTATTCTTCTCAGCAAAAATATTTTTGCCTTTTTTGTCATACAAAGAAATATGAAAGTGCATACCAGAACCAGTTATATTCTCCATCGGTTTAGCCATAAAGCATGCAGTCACACCATGCGCTCTTGCTTGTGCTCTAATAATTCTCTTTAATCTTAAAATATCATCAGCTGCTTTCAATAATGAGCTTTGATGTTTAAGAGTAAGTTCATATTGACCAGGTGCGTATTCTGAAATGATAGTTTCGGCATCTACTTTTGCAAGTTTTGTAGCTTCATATATATCATCTATTAGTGGCATCATACCATGAAGGTGATCAACTGAGTAAACATCTGTTTTTTTAATTGAACCTTTTTTTCCAATTATAGATTTTGCTGGCTTAAGTTTTCCATACTCATCCAGTTCATTTGAAACCAAAAAGAATTCTAATTCAAATGCTCCAAAACAAGAGATACCATCTTTTTTTAATTCTTGTATTTTATTTTCCAAAATATTTCGTGGGTCAGTTAGTAGTTTATTACCATTAATATCATACATGTTCATGAATAACTCACCTCTTAGTGGTTTGCTGTTATGCAATAACTTAAGTGATGATGGTATAGGCCAAGCTTTTATGTCACCATCACCTTGCTCTAAAATCAATCCTGTTTCAGGTGTATCCTCACCAGTAATATCCATTCCAAGTAATGAAAGAGGAAATTGCCTACCTGACTTATACAAATTTAATAACTCATTTCTTCTAATGATTTTTCCACGACCTACACCATTACAATCATGCATTACAATATCGAATGATTTTACTTGTGGATTTCTCTTCAGAAAATTTTGTGCTTCAGATAAATAATTTTTAGTTTTCATGACAAATATTTATAATATAAAAATATTAATATAAACTTTATGTCTAAACTACAGTTAATCTATTTCAATCTGAGAGCTTTGTGTGAGGCTCCAAGGATGATGCTACATACTGCGGGAATCGAATATTCATATGAAATGGCATGGGATTATTTTAAAAAACCATGGGGTGAAGTCAAAAAAGAGGTGATTTTTCATAAATTACCTTTGCTTGTTATAGAAGAGAAAATTGAAATATGGCAAAGCAATACTATCTCAAGATATATAGCTAAACTTACAAACAATATTCCCAATAATGAGGAAATGGTGGCATATGCTGACTCTATATTTGAGTCTGCCCATGATTTATTTTTTCCTTTAAATCCAACAATAAATGTTTGGGTTGGTGAAATGCACTTAAAGAATAAAAAAAATCTTTTAGATGAAATTTTACCCAAAGCTTTTAGAAATTTTGAAAAATTACTAAGTAAATATGAAGGTAATTTTTTTTTAGGAGAAAGAGCATTTTATTGTGATTTTAATGTTTATCATCATGTTTCACTAGCATTGCTATTAGATGATAAAATTTTAGATAACTTTCCAAAGTTAAAAAAATTTATGAGCGATTTTGAAAAGATTCAAGGTATTTTAGATTATCTGGAGTCAAGACCCAAACTTATTGGAATTGGTACTTGGCCAAAAGTAGTTATTGATGGTATAGAATACACATCTGGCACTAATCCCGATTACAAATATCAATAAAAGTGTTATGCTAAGTTTTATGGCCCGCTGGCAGATTGGTTATGCAGAGGACTGCAAATCCTTGTAGCTCGGTTCGATTCCGGGGTGGGCCTCCACTACTTCATTTCATCAATTATTTTTTTTAAGGTTCTTGATGTAAGGTCTAGAATTCTTTTTCCTTTATCTGCAGAGGATTTTGTAGGATTGCCAATTATACCTGTCTTGGACAAATCTTTTGTATTCCAAGCTCTTTTAATTGTTCTTTCATATGAAATTATTTTTTTAGATTTAAAGTCAGATGAGAGTTTGTTTTTTTTAATTTTATTTAATTTTATCAATTCTGGATAAAGGTGAAGCATTATAGATGTTTCAAATTCACCTCCATGATAACCATAAATTAATTCCTTTTTTGGAATAATTTTTTCAAAACCTTTAAATAAAAAATAATGTGCCTTAACGATATCAACAGCTTTATATCTACTTTTAATTTCTTTAGCAGCTATATCCAAGTGACTAATTTGTCCACCATGACTATTTAAAAAGATAAATTTTTTATATCTACGAATACATAACTCACCAACTATGCTGATAATATAATCAATATAATTTGTAGAGTTTGCAGATAGAGTACCCTCAAAGCTATTATGCTCACTCGCTGAACCTATTGAGATATTTGGTAGAATTAAATATTTATCAAGTTTGGGATATTTCTTAATAAAAGTATTTAATATACCATCTAATATCAATTTATCAGTTCCTGATGGAAGGTGCTCTCCATGTTGTTCTACAGATGAAAATGGGAGAATAAGTATTTTATTTTTACCTAATTTACTTATATCTGCTGATGTTAAATCGGACCAAAACTTTGATAGCATAAGTGATATTTAACATTTATATAATTATTATGGAAACTTATTCTCTATGGCTTAAGAATAAAAATAAACCAATTATTAAGAAAAAAATACTAAGCTATAAAAAAAATTCTAAAACTGTTCTTGTAAAAACTCTTTATTCAGGAATTAGTAAAGGTACTGAGAGATTAGTAGCCTCTGGTAATATTAGCAAAGATCAGTTCGATATAATGAAATCTCCTTTTCAAGAGGGTTCTTTTTCTTTTCCAATTAAATACGGTTACATTAATGTTGGTAAAATAGTTGAAGGCCCAAAAAAATAT
>CACJEH010000016.1:0-18521 GCA_902592365.1 uncultured Alphaproteobacteria bacterium | reverse complement strand
GATTTCGCCCTATATAAATTATTATTTGATAACGCAAACGCGGATATATATCTAACATTAGAATTTTTAAAAATATATTCACTAATAGATATGAGTTTTTGAGCACCTTTCGAGTAAGCATCAAACTTAGTTTTTGAATTTTTAATTGACCATCTATTATTACCATCCATGATAAAAGATATGTGGTTCAGTGAATTAGACAAATTAAATTTTTAAAATTTCCGACTCTTTTGATTTAGAGGTTAAATCTATTTTTTTTACAAAGTTATCTGTATAAGATTGTATTATCTCTTGAAATTTTTTACTTTCATCAATAGATAATGATTTATTTTTTTCTAATTCTTTAACTTCATCTATATATTTTCTTCTAATATTTCTGAGAGATACTTTAAATTTTTCAGAAATATCTGAGATAATTTTTACTAATTCTTTTCTTCTTTCTGAAGTTAAATCAGGAAACTTTAATATAATATTTTGTCCATCTGTTTGAGGTGTAACACCTAAATTTGACTCTAATAAATTTTTTTCAACATTCTTTATTAATGAGGTATCCCAAAGTGTAATACTCAGTGTCATGTTATCTAAATTATTTATATTTGCTAATTGTGTGAGAGGCATACTTGAACCATAGCTATCTACAATAATAGATTTCAAAATATCTGGGGAAACTCTTCCTGTTCTAATATTTTTTAATTCATTTATAAAAGCTTCGTGAGTAATTTCCATTTCTTTAGAGCATCTACTATCATTAAACATTTTAATTATCCAATTGTTGAAAAGGATCCTTTTCCATCTAAAATATCTATAATATTAGAGGTATTTAGGATTGAAAATATGATTATAGGTAGTGTTCTATCTTTTGCTAAACTTATTGCCGTCGCATCCATAACTTTTATATCTTTGTTTAGGTAATCAGAATATGAGATTTTAGATATTTTTTTTGCATCCTTATTATTAATAGGATCTTTATCGTAAATACCATCTACCTTTGTACCTTTGAAAATAACATCAGATTTCATCTCGGATGCTCTCAAAACTGCTGCTGTGTCAGTGGAGAAGAATGGATTACCTGTGCCTGAAGCAAAGATAACTACTCTATTTTTATTTAAATGACTTGTTGCTTTATTTTTGATGTATGGTTCAGCTACTCTATTTATACTAATTGCTGTCATTACTCTTGATTCAACATCAATTTTCTTGAGATTTGATTGTAGAGCAAGTGAATTAATTACTGTTCCTAACATTCCCATATAATCTGATGTAACTCTATCTACTACCCCATTTGAAAATGATGAACCCCTAATAAAATTTCCTCCTCCTAGAACAATTGAAATTTTTAAATTTTTAGATTGTAGAATTTTTATACTTTTTGCTAAATCGTTTAAAACATCAAAGTCAAAACCTTGTTCATTAGATCCTGCTAAAGACTCTCCTGAAATCTTTAACATGATATTTTTGTACATATTATTAAATAGTATATAAATCCATAGATGTAATGTTAAGTTTTATATTGTTTTTTTTTGAAATTTCATTCAAAAATGTATTCACACTCTTCTTGGGATCAGTTATTAAAGATTGTCCTAAAAGAGTGTTTTCTTTTATGAATTTATTTAATTTACCGTTAATAATTTTATCTTTCTTATCATCTGGAACATTATCCAATTGTTTTAAAATAATATCTTTTTCATCTTTAATAATTTTTGAATTTATTGATTTTTCATCTATAGCCATTGGCTTCATAGCAGATATTTGCATTGCAATTACTTTAAGTTCATCAATTAATTTTAATGCAGAATTTTGATTATCAGTTGAGATTTCAACTACAGAACCTATTTTAGAACAATTTGAATTATATTTATTATGAAGATAACTTATGAAAATAGAATTTTTTGAAAAATATTTTTTATAATAAACAATTTGAATATTTTCTCCTATTTTAGAGATTAAATCTGTAAGGCTGTCACTTAAAGATTTATCATTTACCTTTAAATCACTTAAATCTTTATCAGATCCATTATCATTTATATTATTATTTTCATGTATGGATTTTGATAACGTTTCAGCAAAGTTAAGAAAATCATCATTTTTTGCAACAAAATCAGTTTCACATTTAATTTTACATACAGTGAAATCAGTGTTCGATGAATTATTGTAAAAAGAAACAACGCCCTCATTTGTTTCTCTATCTTGTTTTTTTTGAGCTTTAAGAATTCCTTTTTCTCTCAGCCATTTTACTGCAGCATCAATATCATCATTATTTTCGGATAAAGCTTTTTTACAATCAACTATTCCACTACCAGTAATATCTCTAAGTTTTTTTATTAATTCCATGTTACTCATTCTTGGAATTACTCTCATCTAAAGAGGACTCTTCAAGTGAAGATATTACTTTTTTAAAATTATCAAGAATAAATTGAACAGATTTGACACCATCGTCATTAGCAGGAATAGGATAATCAATTATGTCTGGGTCACAGTTTGTATCTACTATACCGATAATTGGAATACCTAATTTTTTTGCCTCTAAAACTGCAATATGCTCTCTATTTGTATCAATAATAAAAATTACATCAGGTGTGGACTTCATTTCAACAATTCCTCCCAATGTTTTATCTAATCTATTTTTCTTTTTTTCTAAGTCAGATAATTCTTTTTTAGTAAAAACTGTGTCATCAGACTTAAGAATATTTTCATAATTATTAAGGGTATTGATTGAATTTTTCACAGTATTCCAGTTAGTAATCATTCCACCTAACCATCTAAAATTAACAAAATAATTATTAGTTTCTTTTGCTATATTTTCAATAATTTCACTATGTTGTTTTTTTGTTGAGACAAATAGAAATTTTTTCTTATTCTTTGCAGATTCATATGCAAATTTTAAGGCATTTTCGATTAAAGGTAGTGACTTTCTTAAATCTAGAATATGTGTACCATTTTTTTCCCCATATATATATTTTTCCATTTTTGGGTTCCACCTTTTTTTATTATGACCAAAGTGAGAACCGTTCTTAAGTAAATCTTCAAGTGATATTTCAATATTCATTTTGCCTCCGGTTAGACTTTAGTTAATAGAAAGGAAACCTTTTGGCACCGGATGTCTATTAACCTGTTTTTTTTGATGTTTTAAAGAATTAATCTAAATAATCAAGATTTAATTCAAAGTAATATCCAATATTTTATTATCATTATGAACTCTAATACTTTTTAAACTGCTTTCTTTATCGAAATCTAGGAGTTCCTTATAGGAAATATGATTTATCTGACTAACTATATCAGAAGCCTCAATTATAAGTAAATTATCGATATTAACATTATAAAAGTCATTTTTAATCGCTGACTTAATTTTGGCCTTTATGTATTGTGCGTGAAGTGAATTTACGTCAAATTTATCATCAAAAAGTCTCAGATCAAAAAAACCACTTTCATTTATTACATTCAAAAGAATATATCTTTTACCATTTCTAGTAGTTTTGTATTGAGCTTTTACAACATAAAAATAAAAATCCTCTAAGAATTCAAGTTTACATTTAATTTTTTCTTTAAAAGATGATTGATTAAGGTTTGTTAGTATTTTTGTTTGTTTTTTTTGAGAGTAAAGAAATCCATAGCTTTCAAACTCAGCTTTTATTGGATCAACTGTAGTATAACTTTTATTTAAAAAAAAATGATCGTCAGATAAGTCATTAAATAATGTTGCTCCAGTTTTTTTTTGTATAATATTTTCTACATTAGCAAAAAGTTTTGAGATATTCGTATGAAATGAATTTAAAGAATTTGATAATATAAGTTTTTCTATTTGTCTTTTATTTAAAACAGATCTGGATAACCTAATATTAAAATCTGATAGAGACTTAAATTTACCATTTTTGTTTCTTTCGAGGACTAATTCTTTCATAGACTCCTCACCTACTCCCTTTAATGCTGCTAAACCATAGACAATCTTACCTTCATGTACTACAAATTTATAATCTGAATAATTTATATCAGGTGGTAATATTTTTAAATCTTGTTCGTAAATTTCATTTAGTATTACAAAAATTTTATCAGTATTATTTATTGAATTATTTAGAAGCTCACAATAGAATTCTAACGGAAAATGTGCTTTTAGATATGCAGTATAATAAGTTATAAAAGCATATGCAGCTGCATGACTTTTGTTAAATCCATATTCTGCAAATTTTTCAATCAAGGAAAAAAGTTTTTCAGCATCTTTAGATCTAACCTTTTTATTCACAGCACCTTTAATAAAATTATCTTTTTGATTCATCAATTCAGCTTTAATTTTTTTACCAATAGCTCTTCTCAACAAGTCCGCTTGACCTAAAGTATAACCTGATATTACTTGTGCTATTTTCATAATTTGTTCTTGATAAACAATTATTCCATAAGTTTCTCTCAAAATTGGTTCAAGTAAAGGATGGTCATATATTATCTTTTCCTCACCTTTTTTTCTTTTTATAAAGCTATCAATAAACTGCATTGGACCAGGTCTATTCAAAGCTAAAACTGCTATAACTTCCTCTAAGTTTGTTGGTTTGAGTTTAACCAAAGTGTCGACCATCGCAGCACTTTCAACTTGAAACACACCACACGTATAGCCATCACTTAACAATTTAAATGTTTTTTCATCGTTGAAAGGAATTTCATTTAAATCAATAGAAATTTGATTTTTAGCTTTTATTGATTTAAGAGTCTCATCAATTATGGTGAGATTAGCCAGGCCAAGAAAATCAAATTTTAATAAACCTGCTTTCTCACAATCTTTCATGTTGTATTGCGTAGCCATAATTTCTGAGTCATCATCTTTGAATAAAGGAATATTTCCATAAAGCTTATCCGAAGAAATGATTATTCCAGCAGCATGTGTTGATACATTTCTTAATGCACCTTCCATTGACTCTGCCTTATCCATCATTGGAGAATCAGCTAAATCACCTAATTGGTCAGAATGATTAGCTTTCAACTCACTAATACTTAATGGATGAACTGGATTATAAGGTATTTTATTTACCATTCTCTCTACTTCAGAATATGGAACACCTTCTACTCTGCCAATATCCTTTAATATTCCCCTCGAAATCATCGATCCAAAGGTAATTATTTGTGCAACATTTTGATAACCATACTTTTTTTGCACATACTCAATAACTTCATCTCTTCTTGATTTACAAAAATCAATATCGAAGTCAGGCATTGATACCCTGTCTGGATTTAAAAATCTTTCAAAAAGCAAACCATATTGAATTGGATCTACATCTGTAATTAATAAAGACCATGCAACAATAGATCCAGCGCCTGATCCTCTTCCTGGGCCGACAGGAATTGAATTTGATTTAGCCCATCTGATAAAATCACTAACTATAAGAAAATATCCAGAGAATTTCATTTTTATAATAACATTTAATTCGTACTCTAAACGATCCCTATAAATTTTAGATTGACTGTTAAAATCCTCAATGGTCCTGTTTGCAAGTATTTTTTTTAATCTTAAATCTAATCCACTTCTAGATTGTTGAACGATTTCTTTATCTTCATTGGAATCAAAATCTGATTTAAAATTGGGCAATGTAATAGGTTTTTCTTCAATTAGAAAATTAATTTTATTTGCTATTAAATTTGAATTCTGAATTAGTGGTTTTAGATTATTATTTTCTTGACTACTTTTAGTTAAAGAATAATTATTTTTTAAATTAAATGAAGTATTTTGTATATATTCACCATTCTTCAAACAATGAAGTATTTTTATTGCATCATAATCTTTATCTTGTTTATAAAAACTAAATGAAGATAAAAAGGAATTAATTTTAGACTTTTTAGATACTTCATTTAATAGTTTATTATCTAAGTTTTCATCAAATTCAAAAAAAAAATCATTTTTGAAGAAATTTTTTAAAGCATTGATTTCATCTAAAATAATTTTTATATTATTTTTATTGATATTTAAATCTTGGAAATAACTAAATAACCCCCCTAATATTAAAATGTTTCCATCAGAAAAATTATTAATATTATCTAAAGATAAATTAAATTCATTTTCAGTATTTATTTTTGTAGAAAGTATATTAAGATTTTTAAAACCTTTTTCATTTTTACAGAGAAAGGTAAGTCTTGATTTGTGTTTTAATTTTGAAAAAAAATCAACATCTAATCCTATAATCGGTTGAATACCCTTATTTTTACATTTAGTTGAAAATTCAAGAGCACCTGATAATAATTTGTAGTCTGTTAGTGCCATTGCTGGTAATTTTTCCTTTTCAGCAAAATTTACCAGGTCCTCAATTTTAATATTGGACTCACAAATAGAATAATTTGAATAATTTCTAAGAGGTATTAGCATTCTAATATTGATTTGTCTTCAATTGTATAAGATTTATCAAAAAAAGGACGAAATGAAATATCATGACTAGCTATTATTGTTGATAAATTTAATTTTTTAGAACTATTTAATATAAGATCTATTACCAATTTTGCATTTTTTTTATCTAAATAACTTGTTGGTTCATCAGCTATTAAAAGTTTAGGGCTATTTACTAAAGCTCTTGCAACACAGACTCTTTGTTTTTGTCCATTTGACAACTGATTAGGATATTTAAATTTAAAACGACCCATATTGAAATAGGATAAAATTTTTTCAATTTTTCTTGTATCATTATTTTTTAATTTAATGTTATCAAAAATATTTAATTCGGATATTAGATAGTGATCTTGAAATATTATACCTATATCGTCTTTCAGAAGTTCAAAATGATTTTTAACTAATTTACCATCAAAGTAAATACTTCCGGAGTCTACATTATCTAATCCTGATATTAGGTTTAATAAAGTAGACTTACCACAACCTGAAGGACCAAATAAAAAAATATTTTGATTATGATCTACTGACAAATTTAACTTATTAATTACTTGAAAATTCCCTGATTTAGATAGGTATGATTTAGAAATATTTTTTAGTTCTAGTAGACTCATCTTAATATTAGATTTGGTTTTATTCTAAATATTCTCAATATTGGAATGTAAGATGCGATTAAACTTGCAAAGAGAGAAATGCTTACAATAAACACGATATCATTTAATTTAATACTATAGGGCATTGATGATAAATATCTTATTTCATTATTCCAAAGTTCAAAATTTAACAAATATGATAAAAAGTTTTCAACTGAGTCAATATTTGTCGATAGTAGCAATCCTAAACAAGTCCCTATGACGATAGAGAAAAATGATATGAAGAAAGAATTTAAAAAAAATAAAAAACAAATTTTTGATTGCTTTATACCTAATGCTTTTAACAAAACTATATCTTTATATTTTTCCTTGATAAAAAAAATTTGATTTGAAATTATTGTAAATGATGAAATTACAATAATAAAAAAAAGAATAACAAACATAACATTTTTTTCAGTAGATAATGCTTGAGCTAAAGTTTGATTTTGATCCTCCCATGTTGAATAGTTTAAGCCATCTAAATCTCTATAATCAAAGTCTTTATTACTCAAATAAACATCTACAACATTACTACTTATTTTATTTTTAAACTGATCGATATTGCTAAAAATAAAATATTTATCAAAGTCATATACTCCTGTATTAAATATTCCTTTAATGGTTAATTGTCTTGAATTTAAAACAGGGCCCAAAATTGTCATAGAATTTCCAGGAATATTAATTTGAAGTGGCATCCCTACTTTTAAATTTAAAGACCTCGCTAGTTCAACTCCAATAAAAACCCAATCGTCGATATTTTTTTCAATTTCAAATAGATTTTGATTAATTTTAGGTATCTTATAAATATCTTCTTTATTAAGAGATTTCATTAACAGGCCCTCTATTCCATTTTTATTACTTGTTATTACTCTGCTTTGAAAATTTTCAACAAAAGATATTGAAGGATTTTTTTCTTGAATTTTTTTGATTTCATCTTTGTTAGCATTGTAAATAGTAATATCTCCATTAAAACCACTTAAAGAATCAACTAATTGTTCTCTAAAACCATTCATCACAGACATTACTGTAATTAAAATTGAAATACCTAATATTAATGCTAATGATGATAAGATTGTTGATACTGAGAATGCTTTATCTTTTTTAAAATTAAATATGTAGGAGAAAGATAGTTTATGGAGTGTATTGTTCAAATTCAAAATTCTCAATTTCTTGTTTACTTAAGAATATCTTATCACTGTTAGATCTACTAATCAGTTCAATTTGACCTTTTTCTTTAAAATTATTCCCGATAATCAATGTCCAAGGTATTCCAATCAATTCAGAGTCTTTAATTTTTCTTCCTATGCTTAAATCTCTATTATCTAAACTAACATTATCATATTTCGTGATAAGCAGGTTATAAATACTTTCCACATCTGCTATATAGTCAGAGTTTGATTGTATTATGATATTTATTTTAAATGGTGAAATATTTATAGGCCACTTAATACCTTTATCGTCGTGGAAAGCCTCAATTATTGCTGCTGTTAATCTGGAGACTCCTATTCCATAGGATCCCATATATGGTGTTATTCTTTTTCCATCTTGATTTAACACAAAACATTCCAATGGCTTTGTATATTTTGTGCCAAAATTAAAAATATGGCCTACTTCAATTCCTCTTCCAATGATTACATCAGATTTTGATTTATCAATCATTTCGTCAGATGCAGAATACATTGCTGTAATTTCTTCATAACTTTTTTCGTATAAATTTGAATCAACTAATTTAGAGTCATAAGCAAGCTCGCTTTCACCAGTATTAGCTAATATTTGAAACTCATGAGATAAATCTCCACCAATAGCACCCGTAGCAGCTTTTACAGGAATCGGTTGTAATCCAAGATCTAGAAAAGTTTTTAAATAACTTCTAAAAAATTTTTTATAGGTTTCAAAAGCACCCTCTTCGGTTAAGTCAAAACTATAGGCATCTTTCATTAAGAATTCTCTACCTCGCATAACACCAAACCGAGGTCTAATTTCATCTCTAAATTTCCATTGAATATGATACAGATATTTAGGAAGGCCTTTGTAAGAATTCACATAATCTGAAAATAAATCTGTAATGACCTCCTCATTCGTTGGGCCATATAATAAATCATTATCATGTCTATCAGTAATTCTTAACATCTCTTTTCCATAATCTGCATATCTACCACTTTTTTTCCATAATTCTGAGGATTGAATTGTAGACATTAACATTTCATTACAGCCTATTTCGTCTTGATTATTTCGAATTATATTCTCAATATTTTTTAAGACTTTAAAACCTAATGGTAACCAAGTGTATATTCCTGAGGTATGCTGCCTAATCATCGATGAACGCAACATTAATTGATGTGAAATAATTTTAGCTTCCTTGGGTGACTCTTTTAATGAGTTAAATAAAAGATTTGAAAGTTTCATTTAAAGTAATCGAATATATTATTTTCATATTTTATTATAAAAAAAGATACGATCATTGATAGGGCAAATGAAACTAAAAATTTTATTCCTAAATATGACTTTTTTGGCATACCCTCTTCGAAATCAGATCTTTTAATAGGTAATATTGTCATAAAAATAACCCACCAGATAATAAAAAGTAAAAATAAAAACTTCATATCAAAGATATGTGTATTAACAATTCAGGCTTTAATGAAAAATTTCTATTATAAGTTTTTCTTGAAACTTCCTCTACTAACCCGCTAAGCGAATTTTCATCTATCTCCTCCTTGATAAACAATATTTTATTTAACAAGATATCTTTAATTTCATCTTGAATTGCTTCTTTATTGTAGGAAAAAGGGAAACCTTTATCAGATATTTGAAATTTAATAATATCAAATTGTTTGTTTAGAATTAAATTAATACTAACTACACCATTATGAAGGATCTTTCCCCTTTCATTTATAAAATTATCTTCTTCAATAATTAGATTTTGAACAACAGGTAGTTTTTTTATAACAAATTGGTCAATTAACTTATGATTTTTATTTACTAAATCTAATTGGCACAAATCTCCACTTAAAAGAAGATTAGTTTTTTTAATTTTTAAGCTTTTAGCTATTTCTAAATGTTTTTTTAAATGAAGATATTCTCCGTGCATAGGAATTAAAGATTTAGGCTGAATGAAAGAGTAAAATTCTTTTATTTCATTTTTACCTGGATGTCCTGAAACATGAACAAATTCCTCTTCATCAGAGATAATATTTAAGCCTAAGTAACTAAAAGAATTTTTTAAATAGGAAATTGATTTTTCGTTGCCAGGAATTTCTTTTGATGAAAAAATTATATTATCTTTTGCACTTAATTTAATTTGATTATGTGTATTATTCGCAATCTTCCAAAGAGCAGAGTTTTTTTCACCTTGGCTACCTGTGCAAATTAAGAGAACTTTATCTTTATTATAATCCTGAAATTTTTTTTCGTTAAGTATTTCAAAATTTTCAATTAACTTTTCTTCTATAGCAGTATTAATAGCTCTTTTTATACTTCTTCCTACAACAAATATTTTTTTATCATGTTTAATCGCATTCGAAATAATGGTTTTAAGTCTTGCAATATTTGAGGAAAAACAAGTAACTATAATTCTACCTTTAAGTTTATTAAATAAATTATCAAATGATGGATCTAACTCTGACTCTGAGCGTGATATCTCGTTTACACCGGCGTTGGTTGAGTCACCTATAAGTAAGTCAATATTTTCATCTTTTAATAACTGATAATTTTTGTAATCGAAGGGTGAGCCGGTAACTGGATTTTTATCTATTTTCCAATCACCAGTATGATAAATATTTCCTTCCAATGTTTTAAAAAATATACCAGTGGGATCGGGTATAGAGTGAGTTGTCGGAATTAATTGAAATGAAAAATTCTCAAACTCTACTTCTTGAAAGTCCTCAACAATTACAAATTTTTTCTCAAAATCATTAATTTTATTGAACTTATGTTTTATATAGGAAAAAGTAAATTGATTGCAATAGATTGGAAAATCAATCTTATCAAAGTAATACTCTAGTCCTCCAACATGATCTTCATGTGCGTGAGTTAGTATCATTGCTTTAGGTTTAATGGATGTATTCAAAAAAATATACGGATCAGGAATAGTTATATCTACACCTGGGAGACTATCATCAGCAAATGATATACCACCATCAACAATTATTTGTTCTCCTTTAAAAGAGTATAAATAGTTATTACCCCCTATTTCACCTATTCCTCCAATGGGCAAAAAATAATTGTTTTTTTTATTATTTAATAATTCTAAGTTTTTCATTTAAAAAAATATGATAAAAAAAAATACCTAAAAGAGTTAAATCTTCTCTATAAATAAAATTAGTTTTTTTATAGTCGATAGAGGTAGCATATCCACCAGTAAAAATCACTTTAAAATTTCTCTTGTAGGTAGTTTTAATTAATTTTATGTAAGACTCTATCATTATTTTGTAACCCACATTAAATCCGGACATTAGAGCTTGATTAGTATTTTTACCTATGATGCTAGATTTATTTGAAAATTTCATATTCTTTATACCAGAAGCTAAAGAAATTAGATTTTCATAAGAGGTGGTAAGGCCGGGTAATATCACACCTCCGTAATATTTCTTATTTATAATAATATCTAATGTAGTGGCAGTGCCTAAATCAACTATGATAAAGAATTTAGATTTTGGATAAATATTTATAGCTGATAAAACATTAATAATTCTATCTTTACCTAGCTGGCGTACATTTACTGTTTTATGAACTAAACTAGATAATTTCATTTTATTAATGAAAAATAAACGATTTCGATGTGACTTTAAATTTTTAATTATAACTTTGTCTACTTCTGAGACAACAGAGCAAATATAAATTTTAGTATGAGTTTTAAGTTTATTCTTAAAAAAAAGAGTTACTGATTTCAAATCTTTCTTTGAGTATCTAATTTGAGAGATTTTTTTTAAATTCTTATCAACAAATGATGAAAATTTTATTGATGTATTTCCAATATCAACTAATAAATTCAAACTAGTTCTCCAAAGAAAATATTTTTAGTTGCGTCATCTATTTTTATCTTTAAAGATAAATCTTCATTTACTGATAATATTTCAATAATATTTTTCCCAAAAATTGGATGATTTAATTTAAAGTCCCTTAGCATATATTGATTAAGATATCTCACTAATTTCTTATTAGATATTTTTTTTGTTAAATTATGTTCAATAAAATCAATAATTATATTTGATAAATCGAGAATATTTGATTTTTTATTGATAATGCCAAATAGAGAAACTGAATCGACTATTGGAGAATTGTTTATATTTATTCCTATGCCCGTTTTTAGGTACGATTTTTTACCTAAGATAGTTGATTTGACAACAACGCCAACTATTTTTCTATTTTTATAAAACAAATCATTTGGCCATTTGTAGTCTAGGTTAATATTAAAATTAATTTTAAAAAATTTGTGGATTATGTAACAAATATAAAAGTTATTTCTTAAAGCATGTGAAGCTTTTAATTTTTGATTAATTGTTAAATAAATATTACCTTTAGGGCTTAACCATTTTTTTTTACCCCTTCCAGTACCTTTAATTTGCCTAAAAGATTGGATATATAAATTATTATTTTTTAAAATTTTTTTATGATTATTAAAGTCAATAATTTCATCTTGTGTAGAAGTAATTGAGTCAAAGATAACTTTATACAATTTTTATTTAAAAAGATTATCTACTAAATTAATCAAAGGGTCTGGATATATGAAAAATAAAGTTATAATTAATCCAGATGATATAAATATAACCATGCCTGTTTTGTTATTATCATCTAGTAACTCTATTTCTGATTTATTGAAAAACATATTCTTAATAATTGTTAAGTAATAGAAAGCGGCAATTACCGAACTTAAAACAGCAATAATTGATAATAAAATAAATCCATCATTTATAGAAGCTGAAAGAATGAAGAACTTTGCGAAGAACCCTGCAAAAGGTGGTATTCCCGCGAGAGAAAAGAAAAACACCAACATGCTTATAGATTTTGAATTTGAGGTAAATCTTAAACCATTGAGTTGGGATATTTTTGTAAATTCCCCATCTACAGTTCTCAAGTTCAGTAAAACAGCAAAAATACCAAACGTAGTAATTAGATAAATAATCAAGTAAAAAAATAATGTACCCTCAGACATAAATTGATAACTCATTATTCCAAGAAGCATAAAACCAATATGATTGATAGAGCTAAAGGCTAGAAGTCTTTTTATAACTTTTTGTGTAATGGCTCCATATACTCCTACTAATAATGAAATAGCACATACCATTTGAAAAATGTAATTAAGAGATATGATATCAGATATGTTAAGTTCTTGATAAACCCTGAATAAAAATATTAATGATGCAAATTTAGGTAAAGTTGCAAAAAAGAGTGTAGATATAGTTGGAGATCCTTCGTAAACATCAGGTGTCCAAATGTGAAATGGAGCAGCGGAAACTTTAAAAAATAAAGAAATAAGAACTAATGATAATCCTATTTCGCTTATCGCAGTGAAATTATCTAGGTTTTGTATACTAAAAGACCCAGTATCGTAATAAATCATTGAAATACCAAATAAAAGAAATCCTGATGATAAAGCACCAAGAGAAAAATATTTTATACCTGCTTCATTTGAAGATAAATTTTTAGTATTGAAAGCAGCCATCAAGTACAAGGATAAAGATTGTAGCTCTAAACCAATAAAAGCTGTTAAAAAATTATTACTAGAAATAAGAACAAATGAGCCAAGAATAGCGAACAGTAAAAATAACACATATTCGTATCTATATAAATTTTCATTCTTCAAGGGTCTTTTTAACAGTAAAATGAATACGATTGAGCCAATAGATAAAATAATCTTAGATAGAACAAATAAATTAATCGTATTAAGTGATAATTGTGTGGAGCTATAAATATCTTTTCCATAATTTAAAAGCAAAATACTCAAAAAAATGAAACCTAAAGTATTTAAAGATATAGCCCTGTCCTTATTAAATAATCCAAAACATAAAGTTATTAAAATCAAAGATAAGATAAAAATTTCCGGTATAAATTGAAATAAATTAATCATTACATAATACTTAAGGAAATACTCTTATTTATCATTTCGAATAAAAGTTTTGGATAAATTCCTAAAAGCATTGTGAGAAATGCTAAACAGGAGAAGTAGAAAATTTCAATATTTGTTAAATCAGTTAATTGCTTAATATCTGATTTTAAATCTCCAAAATTAATATTTTTGTACAATAAGAGCATGTATGAAGCTCCTAAGATTACTCCAATAGCGGTAAATAAAGTAAGATAAACACTAACACTTATAGTTGACATTATAACTAAGAACTCACCAACAAAACCACTAGTTCCAGGAAGACCCACAGATGAGAGCATAAAAACCATAAAAAAGAATGAATATTTAGGCATTACATTTGTTACACCACTATAATCAGATATCATTCTGGTGTGATGTCTTTCGTATACCGCACCAACTATTAAAAATAATGCTGCAGAAACAATTCCATGACTTATCATCTGAAAATACGCACCATTAATTCCATCTTGAGTTAAAGTGAAAATGCCAATGGTGACAAATCCCATATGAGCAACAGAGGAATAGGCAATCATTTTTTTCATATCTAGTTGTCTTAAAGCTACGATTGAAGTGTAAACAATAGCTACACAACTTAGTGCAAAAATCATTGGTTGAAAATAAATAGAGGCATACTCAAAAAAAGGTAAGGATAGTCTTATAAAACCGTATGCACCTAATTTAAGAAGCACACCAGCTAAAATTACTGAACCACTCGTAGGAGCTTGAACGTGTGCATCAGGTAACCATGTATGAAAAGGAAACATCGGTACTTTTACTGCAAAAGATGCAAAAAAACATAAAAAGAGAACCAGCTCTATTTGCTGATCAAATGTAAAGTCAGAAATTAACTCAATATTGCCTGATTTCACTTTAGAAATAATATAAATAATCGCAAGTAACATTAAAACAGATCCTGCTAGTGTGTAGAGAAAGAATTTAAAGGTAGCATAAAGTCTGTTTTCTCCTCCCCAAATTCCAATTATCAAAAACATCGGGATTAAAACAGCTTCAAAGAAAACGTAAAAAATTACAAGATCGATACTAACAAATACTCCTATTATAAAACTCTCAAGTAATAAAAAATAAATAACAAATTCTTTGGCTCTATTTTTAATAGAGTTAATAGAACACAATAAACAAATAGGGACTAAGAATGTAGTCAGTAATATAAGTGGTATTGAAACACCATCAACTCCGACATAGTAATTTATATCGAACTTATCAAACCAAGTATGAAACTCTATAAATTGATAACCATTTTTTGATTTATCATAAAAAATTGGTAATAATAAACTGAGAAGAAATTCACCTGTTGTTATCCATAAACCTGATAGAAAAATAGTTTTATTTTTAAGTTGCGTGCTACTTGAAAGTGAGAGTGTTAATGCTCCTATAATTGGCGTTAAAATTAATAGTGATAATATTGGGAAACTCATCTTAGGTTATGGATATATAAAAAATGATAGTTATAAAGAGTGTGAAACCAGAAATTATTACAAAAGTGTAATCGAAAATATACCCTGTTTGTATCCTTTTAAATGCTTTTGAAATTGTAGAAACTATCGAGGCACTTCCATTTGGTAAATACTTATCGATTATACCTTGGTCTATTTTAGTCCATAAAAACTTACCTAGATTATAAAGTGGTAAAACAAAAATTTTGTTATAAAGTTCATCAAAATACCATTTGTTCAAAATAAAATTATAGATTGAATGAAAACGTTTTTTTAAGTCAGCAAGTTTATTTAAATTATAACCATAGTAGTAAACCGCTAGCCCTACACCAAAAGCTACCAAAGATTTTGATAAAATTGGATAAAAAGAGGAGTAATATTGCTTATCTTGACTCAAAAATATTATTCCGTTCCAGAAATTTTTTGAATTATATCCAGCTAATAAATCGTTTAGGAAGAAGCCTGCTAGAATTGCTCCTAAGGAAAGTAATAATAATGGAACTAAAATAAAAGGACCGGATTCATGAATTTTTTCATAATCATAAGATCCATTATAATTCCCATGAAACACCTTAAATATTAGCCTGAAAGAGTAAAATGCTGTCATGGCAGAGACTATAGCTAAAATTACATAAACCAATGGGCCTAAACTAATTAAGTTAAATGATGAACTTAAAATTAGATCTTTTGAAAAGTAACCTGATGAATATGGAAAACCTATAATAGCTAGTGTTCCTATCCACATCATTACTGCGGTAATTTTCATCTTTGAAAAAAGATTTCCCATTTTATCCATATCTTGCTCATCGTGAACACCATGAATAACAGACCCTGAAGATAAAAAGAGTAATGCCTTAAAATAACCATGTGTTATTAAATGAAAAATTGCGATATTAAATGCGCCTAAACCACAAGCCACAAACATGAAACCTAACTGACTACAAGTTGAATAAGCTATTACCTTTTTTATATCTTTTTGAAAAAATCCCACTGATGCAGCGAAGAATGCTGTTAGTAGACCTATTATTAAAACAAAAGTCATTATGAAGTTAGACATGACCATTAATTCTGAAAATCTTACAGTCAAGAAAACACCAGCTGTTACCATTGTTGCTGCATGAATTAATGCTGAGACAGGTGTGGGTCCCTCCATAGCATCAGGTAACCATGTATGAAAGCCAAACTGAGCAGATTTTCCCATAGCACCTATGAAAAGGAAAAAACAAGAAAAAATTAAAGCATTAATTTCAAATCCTAAAAAATTAATTTGATAACTAAATAATTTCTCTTTCCCTGCAATTATTTCATTAATAGATAATGTATCTAAAAATATATAGAGAGTTGCAATACCAATAAGAAATCCAAAATCCGCAACTCTGTTTACTAAAAAAGCTTTCATTGCAGCTAAATTTGCAGACTTTTTATGATGCCAGAAACCTATCAATAAATAAGAGGCTAGACCAACACCCTCCCATCCAAAAAATAATTGAATTAAATTATCACTTACAACTAATGCAACCATACAAAAGGTAAATAGACTTAAATAAGTCATGAACCTTACTTTTGAGTTATCATGAGACATGTACTCAATTGAATAAATATGAACCAATGCAGAAACTGTGAGAACAAGTGTTAACATCAAAAGAGTAAGAGAATTTACAGAAATTCCCCAATTAAAGAACTGACCAGAAACAAAAAACCACTCTAAGACAGGAATTATAATTTCAGAAGATGAAGAGCTAGAAAAACTGATAAATAAGAACCAACTTAAAATAGCTGCTATAGATATTAGAGTAGAAGAGAAATATTGGGCAGTTTTTTCACCTAATAACGCTCCAAAAGGATATGTAAAAATGGTTGAAATTAGAGGAAGAAAAAAAAGTAATTTATAACTTAACATTAATCTTTTAGTTGATTGATCTTGGTAATATCAATCTCTCCCTTATTTCTGAAATAAATAACCAATATAGCTAAGCCAATGGCTGCTTCTGCAGCGGCGATTGTTAAAATAAAAATGGAGAATACCTGACCATTAATATCATTTAAGAAAACCGAAGCAGATACAAAATTAATATTTGCAGCCAATAATATAATTTCAATACACATTAAAATTAGGATCATATTTCTTCTGTTTAAAAATAATCCGAAGCATCCAATAATAAAAACAATTAAAGAAAGTATGAAGAAATGATTATACGTAAGGCTAGTCATCTTTAATACCTTCACCAGACTTAATTTTTACTAGTTTTACTCTATCTTCGGCTGTAGTTGAGTTTTGACTTTCTATGTTTTGTCTTTTAATGGTTGGTCTATACACATGTGTTAAAACAATTGCACCAATCATAGCAAGTAACAAAACGATACCACTTAACTGAAAATCGATAAAATACTCTGTGTAAAGCACATCTCCAATTTGCTCAGTATTATTTTTAGACCTAATGAAGGTGTCTAAATTATCTTTTGAAGTTTTAAATACAGTTAAATAAATTATTTCAGCTAAAATTATGCCAGCAAAAAGTAATGCAAGGGGTATATATCTTTTTATATTAAACATTAAAGTTGTGATTTGAATATCAAGCATCATCACAACAAAAAGAAATAGTATAGCTACTGCTCCTATATAAACAATCGCAAGAATAATACCAACGAACTCTGCGCCAATAAGAATAAATAGAAAAGTAGAATTTAGAAACGCAAGTACAAGAAAAAGTACAGAGTTAACTGGGTTTTTTGAAAATATTACAAATATACATGTGGTGATCAAAAATGCTGCAAACAAAAAAAAAGAGCCAACAAGGAACATTATCTATATTTACTGTCCCTTTTTAAATTTTCGCTAATTTGTTTTTCCCAAATATCTCCGTTTCGTAAAAGCTTTTCCTTGTCATAAAGTAATTCTTCTCTTGTTTCAGTTGCGTATTCAAAATTGGGTCCTTCAACAATTGCATCTACTGGGCACGCCTCTTCGCATAAACCACAATAAATACACTTAGTCA
>CACJEH010000015.1:0-20031 GCA_902592365.1 uncultured Alphaproteobacteria bacterium | reverse complement strand
TGCGCCAGACGACTCAGGAATATCTGTTGGATGCTCAATGCTAACATACGCAAATAGCACTAAATTTAATAAAAAAAATCTTAATAAAATAACATCTAATTATTGGGGTAATAGTTACTCCAATAGCAACATTTCTAATATACTAAATTCTTATAAACTTAATTATCGTAAGAGTAAAAATCTGCCGGATGAAATTTCTAAATTATTAATAGATAGTAAACTAATCGGATGGTTTCAAGGTAGGTCAGAATTTGGTCAAAGATCGCTTGGAAATAGATCTATATTAGCAGATCCACGCAAAAAAAATATTAAAGACATAGTAAATAAATCTATAAAATTTAGGGAAAAATTTAGGCCTTTTGCACCTGCTATTTTAGATTATTGTTTTGAGGACTTTTTTGAAACAGATGGTGAAAGAGAAATTAATTTTATGGAAAAAACTAAAAATTTTAAAAAAAATAAAATAAATTTAGTAAAAGGAGTTGTTCATCAAGATGGATCTGGAAGGGTTCAAACTGTCTCAAAAAATTATAATATAAAATTTTATGAATTAATTCAGGAGTTTTTTAAAAAAACGGGTATACCTATATTACTTAACACTTCTTTTAATTTAAATGGTGAACCTATAGTTGAAACACCAGATGATGCAATTAGGACCTTTTTTAGTTGTGGACTGGATTATTTAGTCATTGAAGATTTTATAATTTCAAAATAGTTGAATTTAAATTTATGCTTTGTAAAAATAAATTAAAATACTACACGTAAAAATATGAAATTAAATTTACATTACTTCTTAAATATTAATAAAAATCAAAAAATCATTATTAATTTATTTATTGATATTATTATTATAGTTATTACATTTTTTTTGAGTAAAGAACTTATTAATTATTCAAATTTAAATACCTTATATAAGTTTCTATTTACATTTATCTTTTTTAATACTCTTTTATCTTTAATTTTAAAAATATACTTATCTGTTAAGAGATACTTCTCTTCACATCTAATTTTAAATACTCTGTTAAAAAACTTAATAATATTATTTGTATTAGTTGTTATAAATGATCAAGTTGGCCTAGACTTTATATTTACATTTTTATTTATTTATTTGTTTTCATCATTAGCTCTATTTCTTTTATTCCCTTTATTTTTAAATTTTAAATTATTTAAATTTAATATAGGCAATAAAGTAGCGATATATGGTGCAGGTGAAACGGGCATAAATGCATATAATAATTTAATTAAGAATAAAAAAAATGTATTAGCATACATAGATGATGACCCCACAAAAATTGGCAGATTTATCAACGGTATAAAAGTTTACTCTAATTTTGATATTAATAACTTGATTAAAAAGTCAAATATTGGAGAAATTTATTTAGCTATACCAAGTTTATCATCAAACGAAGAGAGTCTTTTAATAAAAAATTTAAGTAAATATAAAAATATTAAAATTTTTATTCACAATAAAAAAAATGAAACAGATGGAAATAGCTTCAATGAATTAAAAAATGCTTTTAAATCAAATATACTAAAAAAAAATTCACCAAAATATCTTAAAAACAAAAATGTTTTAATTACTGGGGCCGCAGGAAGTATTGGAGAGGAAATTTGTTTTCAAGTATTAGATTATAACATAAATAAATTAATAATTATTGACTCAAACGAAAATAAATTATCTTGGTTGAAAAAAAACATTTTACAAAAAAATAAAAAAAATATAGATGTTAAATTTTATCTGACATCTATTTTAGATAAAAAAAATATTACAAAAATTATTAGTAAACATCATCCAAATGTTATTTTTCACGCTGCTGCTTACAAACATGTCGACATTGTCGAGGAAAATCATTTAGTAGGTATGGTAAATAATATAGTTGGTCTCAGGAACGTTTTGATTAATTGTAAATATAAAAAATTTGAAAATTTTGTCTTTATATCATCTGATAAAGCTGTAAATCCATCAAACATTATGGGCATGACTAAAAGAGTTGGAGAGGTAATGGTTTACAATATGAATAGAATTTTTAACAAAAACTTTATATCAGTAAGATTTGGCAACGTAATTGGCAGTTCTGGAAGTTTGTTTGAAATATTTAAAAAACAAATTGACAATAATTTACCTTTGACAGTTACCAATAAAGATGCAACGAGATATTTTATGACAATTTTTGATGCTATTAATTTAGTTATTCAATCACCTGAAATTAAATCGGATGCTAAAATTTTAGTATTAAATATGGGAAATCCAGTGAAAATACTAGATATTGCAAAAAAATTAATCAAGGCTAATAATAAAAAAAATAAAATAAAATATATAGGCATGAGACCTGGTGAAAAATTACACGAGGAGCTATTTCATCAAAATTTTAAGATCGATACAAAAAACAGCATGATTTTTGGTGAATTATTAGACATAAATTATAATTTGTCTGAGATTAATAAATTTACATCATCTATCGAAAACCTCACTCAACAATCTGTTCCATCAGTTAAAAAAATACTAAAAAAATTTTATAAGTTTTGAAAAAGCTAATTATACCATCATATTTATTTTCTTCTTTACCAATATTTTTGGTGACAGGTCCTTTTCTACCAGATTTAATTTTATCAACTACTACGCTTTTTGTAATATATCTTGCTCTAAAAAGCAAAGAATATGAAATATTTAATAATTTTTTTTTTAAATTTTTTATATTAATAAGTCTCTCATTTTTAATATCATCTATTTTAAGTGATGATATTTTATTCTCTTTCCAAAGTTCTCTTTTCTACTTTAGATTCATATTATTTGCGATAGCAATTTATTTTCTTTGCCATCAAACTAATTTTCTAAAAAATCTATTTATTATTTTGTTTTTTTCTATGTTGATTGTGGGAGCAGATGCTATTTGGGAATTTATTTTTGATAAAAATTTATTTGGATCAAAGACTGATGATCCTGCAAGAATAGGAGGCTTGTTTGGTGATGAATTGATTTTAGGTAGTTACCTAGCTAGGTTACTACCGATCTTATGTGGCTTATATCTGTATTTTTATAATCAAAATAAAAGTTTTAATAAATTATTTTATTTATTTTTAGTATTTCTTTACGTAATAATTTTTTTAAGTGGCGAGAGAACCGCTTTCTTATTATCAACATTATTTTTCTTTATCTTTTTGACAAAATATTCAAATATAAAATCAATAATTATATTTTCTATTACTCCTATAATTTTAATAACTTTTTTCTTTTCGATTAATCCTATAGTTAAGGATAGAATGCTTGATTCTACAATTAACTCTATAAAAATATCTTCTTCTAAAGAAAACCAATTTCTTCCCTATCCTTATGACAACTTTCTTAAAACTAGTTCGAATATGTTCAAGGATAATATTATCTTTGGTATTGGTCCAAAAATGTTTAGAAAAAAATGTTCTGTTGATAGTTATGGAGTTAATATTAAAAGTTGCAGTACCCATCCACACAATCTTTATTTTCAATTATTTGCTGAAACTGGTTTAGTTGGGGCTAGTATTTTTATTCTAATATACCTATACATATGTAAATGTTTATACGCTCTATTTAAAAAAAAAATTAAGACTTTTAATCCCAAAGATCATATAAGTTTTTTTATGCTAACATCGCTATTCATTAATTTTTGGCCTTTAATACCATCAGGAAGTTTTTTTAATAATTGGATAAATGTTTTATATTTTTTACCATTAGGTATATACTTATTTTCTTCATCAAAATCAGTGCTAAATGAAAAATAAAATAATTACTTTTGACTCTAGAAATATATTTTTTTCTATAAAAAAATTAATTTCATATGATCGTAAAGCTCTATTAATAACAGCAGCCATATCTTTAGTTTCAACATTATTGTCTTTCAATTATTATGAAAAAAATAAAAGTTATAATGGTAAAATTGAATACTCATATATGAAAGAAATAAGTCATTTAGGAGAGATTGAAATGATATCCCGTGAATCCTTTATTAATTTTGCTAATAAAACAAATACTGGAAAATTTGACATTAATCATCGAAGTTTTCCAACATTTAGTTTTAAAGTAAATGATGAAAAATTAATCAATGAAGCTAAAATTGAAATTGAAAAAATATTAAAAGCTTATAAAGAATATCTAATTGACTCTATCAAGTATAAAATTAAATTCTTAGAAGAAAATGAAACATCTTTATCTAATCAAGAAGTAAATAAACTTAAGTATTCTTTACTGTTGTTGAATAATGATAATATATTTCATAATAAAAAAAGTAATGTTATTTATCCAGATAAATTAGAAATATTTTTCTTAAAATTTTTCTCTTTAATATTTTTATCTTTGTTCTTTATGAGGTTTATTTTCTTATTTTTTCAGAGAAAAATAAAATTAGTATAATTAAATTAGTATATGGAAATTTTTATTAATTTTTATAAATCTATTGAAACAGTATTAGATAAAGGTGTTTTTGGCATACATCTGTTAGAAATACTATTTTCGTTAGTTGTTTTAATAATATCACTCTCACTAAGATCTCTATTTGCTAAGTTTGTTATATCTAAAATTAAAAAAATAATTCTAAAAACAGGCAATAAACTAGATGATAACGTTTTTAATTCTCTTACACCTCCATTGAAGTTTTTACCTATTGTGTTTGCTTTTTTAATTGTAACTTTATACATAGACGTTAATTCAACACTTGGTCTTTACATGCAAAAAATAAATAAAACCTTAGCTACAATTTTTGTCTTTTGGACACTTCACCAAATAATCAATCCATTGAGTACGATTTTCAATCAAATAGAAAAAGTTATGTCTAAAGCACTTTCAGTTTGGGTGATAAAATCTATAAAATATTTAGTAATTTTCTTAGGTATTGTCGCAACATTAGAGGTTTGGGGTATTAAAATTGGTCCTGTAATTGCAGGTTTGGGATTGTTTGGTGTAGCTGTTGCTTTGGGAGCCCAAGATATGTTTAAAAATTTAATTTCTGGTTTACTTATACTAATGGAAAAAAGCTTTACAATTGGTGATGTAATCAATGTGCCTGGGCATACGGAGGGTACGGTCGAGCATATTGGTTTTAGATCAACTACAATAAGAAAATTTGACTCCACACCAATATCTATTCCAAATTATATTTTTGCAGAATTACCAATTATAAATTATTCAAGAAGACATCACAGAAGAATACTCTGGACAATTGGTTTGGAGTATAACTCGACCTTAGATCAAATAAAAAAGTTTACGAAAGAACTATCTTCATTCATTTTAAAAAATGAAGAATTTATAGTAGACGATAATAATAAATGCTTTGTAAGATTAGAAAAATTCAACGATAGTTCTATAGATATCTTGATATACTGCTTTACAAAATCAAATGACTGGGAAAAATACTTAAAAACGAAAGAAAATTTAGCCATTTTTATTAAAGAATGTGTAGAAAACAACAGTTTGTCTTTCGCCTTTCCTAGCCAATCAATTTATATTGAAAACAATAATAATTCTGTTCCAGAATGATCTTTTAAAATAAGAAATAATGAAAACTAAAAATTTAATAGATATCTCAGAATTGAACAGAGACGATATTATAAATATTCTAAAATATGCAGATGAATTAAAGAGGCAAAATGAAGATTTTCTTATTGGTAAGAACATAGGTTTAATTTTTGAGAAGAATTCTACTAGAACAAGATTATCTTTTCAGGTTGGTATAAATCAATTAAAAGGTAATTATATTGATATTAAATTAAATGAATTAAATCTTGATAGGTTTGAGTCATACGAGGACACTTTTGAAATCATGGCTTGTTATCTTGACTCTCTAGTATTTAGAACTAATAATCACCAAAAGTTAGAGTTAGCAAAAAAATTCTTCAAAAAACCAATAATTAATGCCCTCTCTGAAAAATCCCATCCTTGTCAAGCTATTTCTGATATTTATACAATTAAAGAACATTTTAAAAGATTAGATAATATTTCTATATCTTGGTTGGGAGATATGAATAATGTTTTATACAGTTTGATAGAAATCGTAAATTTATTAGGTGGATTTAAAATACACATTTTTACTGATGAAAAAATTTACTCTAATTTAAAAGATAAGTTTAATCTTACAGACAATATAATTATGCATTTTGAATTAGATCATGATGTTTTGTCCTCAAGCAACTGTATAATGACAGATGTTTATAATTCAATGAACGATAAACATGACAAAGAACTTGAATTAAAAAAATACCAAGTAAATCAAGAATTAATGTCGAAAACAAAAGAGGATACTGTTTTTATGCATTGCCTACCAGCAAAGATAGGCTCAGAGGTGACTGCTAATGTTATCAAGGGAAATCAATCAATCGTTCTTTCTCAGGCAAAAAATAGAATGATAGCTCAAAAAGGAATATTAAAGTGGTTAGATATATAATTTTATTAATATCCATTTTTTTACTTGGATGTAATTTGAATAGTGAGCAATTAGTAAATATAGAAAAATTTACTTTTAATGATGTAAAATTTAACGCAGTTTCAAAAAATTTATATTTTGATAATTTAGACTCTGATACTAATACAGACATCAATATTGTAAAAAAAGAAATTCAAAAATGGTTTGATAGTAAAATTAAAATTGATGGATTAGAAGGAGATTTAAGTATCAAGGTACAACCAATTAAGATAAAAAAAATTAAAAAAGATGAATATTACAGATTTGAAATTAATTTAAGTATGCAATTTTCTGAAACAAATAAAGTACTTAATAGTAAGAAAATATATAATGTAAATTCGATTGAATTTGGTGAAATAGAGGGAAGTTTTACAATTAAAGATCAAGAAAATCTAAACCAAAATATAATTAAGAAAAGTTTAGATAGTATAGGAAAAAAACTCATTACCATAAATTAGTCCCTCCAAAATGATGGCATTAATAATATTAGTATTGTAAGTAGCTCAAGCCTCCCTAAAAACATTGTAAAAATTAAAATAATTTTAGAATAAGACGTTAACATTTCGTAATTTCCATTTGGTCCTATATAGACACCTAGACCTGGACCTACGTTAGAAATAGAAGATGCTGCAGCAGATATACAGGTCATGAAATCTAATCCACTAAATGATAGTAAAAGAGCAGATAAAGCAAAAGTAAAAATATATATAAAGAAAAAACTCATAACAGACTCATAAGTTGTTTCAGGTATCTTTTTATTGTTAAAATTACTTACCATCACTTCATGAGGTTTAATCATTTTTTTTAAATGAATTTTGATATACTTAAATAGTATTTGAAATCTGAAAATTTTTAACCCACCTGTTGTTGACCCTGCGCATCCACCAATAAACATCAATATTAAAAATAAAACTGATGCATAATTTCCCCAATTCTCAAAATTTTCACTTGTATACCCAGTTCCTGAAATTATTGAAATTGTATTAAAAGATACAGTTATTAACTTGTGAAATATTGAACCATCTATGTATACATTAGCAAAATAAAAAATGATTATTATTGCAGTTATTAATATATATATAAAAACTCGAACTTGATGGTCTCTTAATACTACAAACAAATTCTTTAAAGTTGTTTGTGCTATTAAAAGAAAAGGTAAGCTTCCAACTATCATAAATATTATTGCAACAAAAAGAATCATATCACTTTGAAAAAAATTAAATGACTGATCATGTGTTGAAAAACCTCCAGTTGAAATAGTCGAGAAACTATGAGTAATGGAGTCAAAAAAAGACATACCAAAAATATAATATAGAGCGATTAAAATAAAAGTTAACGCTAAATAAATTGAGAAGATTTTTTTAATTACAGAGGATGCTTTAGGTAAAGATTTTTCATATGGATCATCTCCCTCTAAGTGAAATAATTGCATTCCACCTATTTTCAGAAAAGGCAATATCACCAATGCTATAATAACAATTCCTATACCTCCAAGCCACTGTAAGAATGACCTCCAAATAAGTATACCTTTTGGTAAATTATCTAAATTATTTAAAGTGGTTGCTCCTGTCGTTGTTATGCCACTCATTGACTCAAATAAAGCATCAACAATACTTAAGTCTGTTTCTGTATAAACGAATGGAACAGAACAAAGTATAGTGGTTAATAACCAAGATAAGATTGTCATTATATAAGCCTCTTTACTTGATATTTTGAAATCAATATTTTTGTTTGTAATAATAAGAGAACCACCTACGATTAGGTAAAGTAAAATTGGAACAGCGTATGACTCCCAATAATCTGTTTTATAAATTAGTTCTGTAATTAAAGGAATAAATAAAAAAAACCCAACAGTACATATTACAGTACCACTTACCAGCGCTATGGGTTTAAAATTAAACATATTTATGTTTAGTTAGTTTAAGTTTTTTTTGTTATATGGACTATCAAGTGAAAATGTAGGAATATCAATTTTTAACTTTTGCCCATCTTCTTGAGAGACTAAATAGAAACCTTGCATAATTCCATTATTTGTTTTTAAAGGAGTTCCACTTGTATATTCAAAAGATTCACCAGGCTCAATAATTGGAAATTCCCCAACTACTCCTTCGCCTTTCACATTTATCACTTTTCCATTTCCATCAATGATTAACCAATTTCTGTGATTAAGCTTTATAGCAAACTCTCCAGAATTTTTTATGTTAACTTGGTAAGCCCAGACAAAGTGACTTTCATTAGGAGATGATTGGTCATCTAAAAAATAAGGTACCACTGTTACTGTAACACCATTGGTTGTTTTAGAGTACATAGAAATTTAATATATCTCATAAAAATCTATTAGAAAATTAAAATTAAATTAAAATAACCCTTGAATAAGACCTTTTTCATCTAACTTTATAGAATTAGCACTCGGAACTTTAGGTAAACCCGGCATTGTCATAATCTGTCCTGTAACTACCACTATAAAGCCTGCACCTGCTGACAACCTTACTTCTCTGACAGGAACTGTAAAACCATTTGGAGCACCCCTTAGAGATGGGTTTGTTGAAAAACTATATTGTGTTTTAGCAATGCAAATTGGAAGGTTTCCATAACCACTCTCTTCAAACCCTTTAAGTTGATCACTTACAGATTTATCGATAACTATATCATCAGCTCTATATATTTTTTGTGCAACAGAGCGAATTTTTTCTTCTAAAGATGCATTATCTTCGTACATAAACTTAAATTTATTTGGATCGCTCGACTCACAAATTTTAACTACTTCCTCAGCCAATTCTAAAGTGCCATCACCGCCATTTGCCCAGTGTGAACAGAGAATTGCTTTTACTCCCATTTTTTCACAACCATCGGAGATAACTTTACTCTCAGCCTCAGTATCAAGAGTAAAACTATTGATAGCTACAATTGGTTGAAGTCCAAAAGATTGAATATTTTCTATATGGCGTTGCAAATTCTCAAAACCTTTTTCAACGGCGGTTACATTTTCATTATTTAAGTCTGCTTTTTCAACACCTCCGTGTGATTTCAATGCTCTCACAGTAGCAACAATGACGACTACACTAGGTGTTAATCCTGCTTTACGACATTTGATGTCTAAAAATTTTTCAGCACCTAAGTCTGCACCAAATCCAGCTTCGGTTACAACATAATCAGCAAGTTTTAGGCCTGTTTTTGTTGCAATTACTGTATTGCAACCATGAGCAATGTTTGCAAAAGGACCACCGTGAATAATTGCTGGATTGTTTTCAAGTGTTTGAACTAAATTTGGCATTAAAGCATTTTTTAATAAAACTGTCATTGGACCATCAGCTTTTACATCACGTGCGTAAATTGGAGATTTGTCTCTTTTATATGCGATTATAATATCACCAATTCTTTTTTGAAGATCGTTAATATCATTTGCTAAACAAAAAATAGCCATGATTTCACTTGCAACTGTTATGTCAAATTTATCTTCTCTTGGAAATCCATTTGAAACACCTCCAAGATTGACATTTACTTTTCTTAAAGATCTATCACCTAAATCAACAACTCGACCCCAGGTAATTCTTCTTTGGTCAATTTGTAATTCATTTCCCCAATAAATATGATTATCAATTAATGATGATAAAAGATTGTGAGCTGCAGTGATTGCGTGAAAGTCACCAGTGAAGTGAAGATTAATTTCTTCCATAGGGACAACCTGAGCATATCCACCTCCAGCAGCTCCACCCTTCATACCAAAACATGGACCTAGGCTGGGTTCCCTGAGACAAACTATAGATTTCTTTCCAATTTTATTTAGGCCATCATTTAAGCCAACAGATGTAGTCGTTTTGCCTTCACCAGCTGGTGTTGGATTAATTGCGGTTACTAATATTAATTTTCCATCAGGGTTAGACTTACTTTTTTCAATAAAATCAAAATTTATTTTCGCTGCATCATGACCATAAGGAATTAGATTTTCCTCAGGAATATTTACTTTAGCAGCAACGTCTCTTATGTGAATTTTTTTAGCAGCTCTTGCGATTTCTATATCTGACATCTAGATTTGGATCCTTTCCAAAAAAACTGGTATACAATATACCAATATCTTTTTAAATTTTAAGCTATTTAAGATAAAAAAATTAGAATTTCCCTATTATTTTTAAGCCTATGTGTCGCATTAGAAATTTTATTTATCAAAAAAGTCATTGTTCAATAATAAATTTATAATAGTTTAAAAATGTTGAAATTATTAGTAATAGGGCTTGGTTATGTTGGTACTGCAAACGCTGTCCTTTTATCACAACATAATGAAGTTACCTGCTTCGATTTAGATGTCTCAAAATCAAATAACTTAATAAATGGCATTTCGCCTATAGAAGATAAAGATGTATCAAAATATTTATCCTCAAAAACATTAAATTTAAAATCAGCAGAGAGCTTTCCTACTGAAATTGATGATTTTGACTTTGTAATCATAGCCACATCAACAAATTATGACATTGAGACAAATAAATTTAATACTTCCTCAATAGAAGAAACATTAGAAAGTATTCAAAATTCTAAATCAAATCCAACTGTAATCATACGATCTACAATTCCAGTTGGTTATGTGAATAAAGTGCAAAAGAAATTTCCTGATCTTGAAATTATTTTTGTACCTGAATTTTTAAGAGAGGGAAGAGCTTTAAAGGATAGTCTTTATCCTTCAAGAATTGTAATAGGCTCACATTCTGAAAAAGGAAAAGGTTTTGCAAAATTATTAAAAGATGCATCTCTTGATAAAAATGTTCAAATAGTCTTCACAAATTCAACAGAGGCAGAGTCATCAAAATTATTTTCTAATGCCTATTTAGCTATGCGAGTAACATTTTTTAATGAACTTGACTCATTTGCAATGTCAAAAGATTTAAATACAAAAGAGATTATTAAAGCTGTAAGTCTAGATCCTAGAATAGGAGATTTTTACAATAATCCCTCATTTGGATACGGGGGATACTGTTTACCTAAAGATACAAAACAATTATTAGCAAACTTCGATAAAGTCCCCCAAAAAATTATGGAGGCAATTATAGAGTCAAATTCAATGCGAAAAGATTTCATTGGTTTAGAGATTGCAAAATTAAAACCTAAAACTGTTGGTATTTATAAACTTATCATGAAAGAGGGGTCAGACAATATAAGAGAGTCAAGTATGCAAGGCATTATGAAAAGAGTTATAGCCAAAGGAATAAGAGTAATAGTTTACGAACCTTTAATCAAAGACAAACAATTTTTCAATTCAGAGGTTTACCAAGATTTAGAATTATTCAAAAAAGATGCAGATTTAATTCTTTGTAATAGAAACCATAAAGAGCTTAATGATGTACAAGACAAGATTTTTACCAGAGACTTGTTTAATCAAGATTAAGTAAAAGATTAATATTTTTCCTAAATTTATCCAAAAAACAATGGAAATTCGTAGTATTTTTATATTTTAGTTTCGCACCAGATAGGTCTATACTGCCGAGGCTTATATATATAAGGAGGAAACGATGACAAAAATTAAATCGTTGTTTATTTCTCTAGTTTTAACTCTTGGTGTTTCTACAGCAATAGCTGGAAGTCACGGAAGCACACTTGATATTGTTAAAGAAAGAGGAAAACTAATGTGTGGTTCCAACACTGGTCTTGCTGGTTTTGGTAACCCAAATGACGCTGGTGTGTGGGAAGGTATTGACGTTGACGTATGTCGTGCTGTTGCAGCTGCTGTTTTCGGAGATGCTAATGCAGTAGAATTCGTTCCAACCACATCAAAAGTACGTTTCACTGTTCTTCAATCTGGTGAAATCGATATGCTTTCTAGAAACACAACATGGACTCTGCAAAGAGATGTTGAGCTTGGTTTAGAATTTGTTGGTGTTAACTATTATGATGGACAAGGTTTTATGGTTAGAAAAGATCTTGGTGTTTCAAGTGCAACTGAATTAGACGGTGCATCTGTTTGTATTCAGGTTGGTACAACAACTGAAATGAACTTAGCTGATTATTTCAAAGCTAACGATATGTCTTATGAGCCAATTCCTGTTGAAACAAATTCTGAAGCTGATGCTGCTTACTTAGCTGGTAGATGTGATATCTATACCACTGACGCATCTGGTTTGTATGCAAGTAGAGCTGGATATCCAGACCCTTCTGCTCATATGGTATTACCAGAAATTATTTCTAAAGAGCCTCTTGGCCCTTCAGTAAGACACGGTGATAGTGAATGGGCTGACATCGTAAGATGGTCACTGAATGCTATGATTATCGCAGAAGAAAAAGGCATTACTTCAGATAATGTTGATGAAATGAAAAACTCAAAAGATCCAGAAACTTTAAGATTACTTGGTGTTTCAAAAGTAGGAGATACTGGTGCTGGTTATGGAGCTTGGTTAGGCTTAGATGATGATTGGGCTTACAATATCATCAAACAAGTTGGTAACTACTCAGAGAGTTTTGAAAAGCATATTGGTGTAAACACACCTATTAATATAGCCAGAGGTTTAAACGCTCTCTATAAAGATGGTGGTATTCTTTACGCACCTCCATTTAGATAAAATCTACTTTTTTCGGGCTATTTAAAATAATAGCCCGAAAATTTCAAAGAATAATAAATTAAAAATATGTCTAATAGTTTTTTAAGAAAACTAATTTTTGATGAAAAAATTAGATCATTAGTTGTTCAAACTCTCATAATCGGCATATTCGCTTTAATTATTTATCTTATTACGCAACAAACTGCTTATAATTTAGAAAAAAGAGGCATCGGAACCGGTTTTGGTTTTTTAAATATGTCAGCTGGATACGATATTAGTATTAGGCTTATTCCTTATACAAGTGAAAGTACTCACTTTAGGGCCTATTTAGTTGGTTTAATAAATACTCTTATGATCTCAATATGTGGATGTTTTCTTGCCACTATACTTGGTTTTCTTGTTGGCATAATCAGACTTTCAAGCAACTGGTTATTTAGAAATATTGCTTACGTATATGTAGAGTTTACAAGAAATGTACCGGTGCTTTTACAAATTATATTATATTACACAATTCTGCTTTACCTTCCCAAGATTAAACAGGCTTTAGTGCTTTTTGATACTTTTTATATTACTAATAGAGGCATATACTCCCCATCTCCAATTTTTAAAGATGGATTTTCAATAGTTGCATGGAGTTTTGTTATTGCAATAATATTCACAATTTTTCTAAAAAAATATTTTAAGAAAAAACAAGAGCAGACAGGAAAGCAATATCCAATATTTTATGTTAACTCTGCATTAATAATTTTTACACCAATAATTTTTTACTATATCATGGATATGCCATTAGATTTTGATCATCCTATTTTAAAAGGTTTTAACTTCAAAGGAGGTATGGTTGTTAGACCTGAATTCATGGGAATGCTATTAGGTCTCTCAATTTATACTGCAGCATTCATTTCTGAAACAGTTAGATCTGGTATAATGGCTGTTTCTAAAGGGCAAAGAGAAGCATCACAAGCTTTAGGTTTAAAAAACAACTTAGTTTTAAGATTGATTGTCATACCTCAGGCTTTACGAGTGATTATTCCACCTTTGACCTCACAATATTTAAATCTTACTAAGAACTCATCTTTAGGAATTGCAATTGGTTATGCAGATTTAGTTCATGGTTTTGGTGGTATATCTCTAAATCAAACCGGTAAAGCGATTGAAATTATGTCAATGGTGATGATCACATATTTAACAATAAGCTTAACAATTTCGTTATTTATGAATATTTATAATAAAGCTGTTCAATTTAAAGGTAACGCATGAGTAGTTCTATTTCATTTACACATAATAAATACTACTCATGGTGTAGAAATAATCTTTTCTCATCATGGATTAACGGAATAATTACAATACTTTCTATTTATTTCATCTATGAAGTGTCTTCTTTCTTTTTAAATTGGACAATATTCGAGGCTGATTTTGTTAATAATTTTAGAGGTGAAAAAATAACAGACAGGACTTTCTGTTCAAAAAATATTGAACCTGGCCAACATGGGGCTTGCTGGGCAATTATTATAGTAAGATTTCATCAGTTTATTTATGGATTTTACCCTGTTGAGGAAGCTTGGAGAGTTAATTTAGTTTATGGCTTATTACCTTTTGCCTTAGTTGGAATATTTTTTGATAATTTACCTTTCAGAAAGTATTTTCTTTATTTTACTTTTTTATTTCCATTCATTGGGTATTTCCTTTTATATGGTGGGGCTGGTTTAGATGTTGTTGGAACTAGTAAATGGGGAGGACTTCTTGTTACTTTATTTTTAGGAGTAACGGGCATTCTATTAGCATTTCCCTTAAGCATTATTTTGGCTTTAGGTCGAAGATCTAAAATGCCAGTAATAAAAACTATTTGTATAATTTTTATTGAATTTATTAGGGGTGTTCCTTTAATTACATTGCTATTTACAGCTAATGTAATGTTACCTCTCTTTTTACCAGAAGGTGTCCGTCCTGATAATTTATTGAGGGCTTTGGTTGCTGTTACCTTATTTCAATCCGCATACATGGCAGAGGCAATAAGAGGAGGATTACAAGCCATACCCAAAGGACAATTAGAAGCTGCTCAATCTCTAGGATTGACATATTGGCAAAGCACTAGAAAAATTATTCTTCCTCAAGCTTTAAAAATTTCAATTCCACCTATAGTTAATACATGCATAGGTCTTTTTAAAGATACTTCACTTGTTTTAATTATTGGTTTATTTGATTTACTTGGTGTGGGAAGAGCGGCAGTTGCAGACATTGATTGGGCAAAATTACATTACGAGGTTTATGTTTTTATTTCTCTAGTTTTCTTTATATTCTGCTTTGGCATGTCGAGGTATAGTTTATATTTAGAAAAGAAATTGAAGACGGATAATAGTTAAAATGACAGAGCAAGTAATCCAGCTAGAAAAAGTCAATAAGTGGTATGATGACTTTCACGTTCTCAAAGATATTGATTTATCTGTTGATAAAGGTCAAAAAATTGTGATTTGTGGTCCCAGTGGCTCCGGTAAATCAACTATGATCCGTTGTATTAATCGTCTTGAAGCACATCAAGAAGGTAAAATTGTAGTTCATGGAACTGAGCTTACTAATGACCTCAAAAATATTGATTTAATTAGAAAGAACGTTGGAATGGTTTTTCAACAGTTTAATCTTTTTCCTCACTTATCAGTTTTGGATAATATTTCTTTGGCTCCAATTTGGGTTAAAAAAATGCCTAAAAAAGAAGCTGAAGAAATCGCCATGTCATACTTGGAAAAGGTAAAAATTCCTGAACAAGCTGAAAAGTTTCCTGGGCAATTATCAGGTGGTCAGCAACAGCGTGTGGCTATTGCGAGATCTCTCGCGATGAACCCAGATATCATGTTATTTGATGAGCCTACCTCGGCTCTTGATCCTGAAATGATTAAAGAGGTTTTGGATGTGATGATACAATTAGCTGAAGAGGGTATGACTATGTTAGTTGTTACTCATGAGATGGGATTTGCAAAAACTGTTGCTGATCAAATGATTTTTATGGATGAGGGAAGAATTGTTGAACAAGCATCCCCAGATGAATTCTTTAATAACCCAAAAAGTGATCGAACTAAACTTTTCTTAAGTCAAATTCTTAATCATTAAAAAAGTATAAGATGAATGAAGTTGTAATGGCTTTATTATCCGGATGGATAATATTTTATTTTGCTGTATTTTTGCCAGGACCTAACACGTTTTTTGTAGCATCTGTTGGAATTAGTGGACAGAAAAAACAAATTTGGGGTGCTGCAGTTGGTACCGCTATAGGTTCTTTTACTTGGTGCTTACTTGCTACAACAGGTATTTCTTTTCTAATTTCAAATTTAATGGGTTGGGGTTTTATTGTTTTAAAGATCTTAGCTAGTCTTTATATGATTTATTTAGCATATCAAATTGGCAGCCAATACTTTAGCTCTGAAAATCAACTCATAAAACTATCCAATGAAAGAAATTTTTTAAACAGTATGAAGAAAGCAATAATTGTTGCTTATACCAATCCCAAAGCTTTCGCATTTTGGTCTGCTCTAGCAACTTTACAATTCAGTGAAAACCTAAATTTTAGTATCGCTCTAATTTTTGCAACAGGTAGTTTTTTTATTTCAGCAATGAATTATTCAATTATCGGCCACTTTTTTGGTATAAAAAAGTTTTCAAATTACTTCAATAGACCTAAAAATATTGTCAATTTAATATTTGCTGGACTTTTTATATTTGTAGCTATTGAAATTTGGGTGTTAGGCTAGGCAAAAAGCCCTAGATAGGGCTTTTTAAAATTTTCTAATAAATCTTCTATCTATCTCTTTTTGTCTTCTTTCAAGATCAATCATGTCGATAGCTTGAGATAAATATACCTCTTCTTTGTAAGACTTTGATTTTTGGTCATTTTTTCCATTAATAATTATTTTTCTAATAGATTTAAATAGATTGCTCATTAGGCAGCCTCTTTTAAGCTATTTGGAAATGACTGATTTCTTTGATACTCGGAGTAAGCCCATTGCCAATCTGTGCCATACTCAACCTTACAAAAATTTATAATACTGTCTTCTTTTTTACTAAAAAGAGATAACCAGAACTTTAAAGATCTTTCTGTAAATCCAAAAATTTTATTCATAATTTTATTTCCTTTCTTACATATATATAGTTTTAAAAAGAAGTTTTACTTTTGCTAAATATAGACAGCTGATGTCTATTTATGAGACTTCAAACAAATTCATTAAATATTTTTAATTTGCATGTAGTCTAAGTAACAAAAAAAATGATAAATTTATTACATGGATTATAAAATTTTTGATGGCCATAATGATGTATTATTTAGACTATTTTTAAAGAACAAACCTGACTCCTATCTTGATTTTATCGTTGGAGATAATGAGGGACATTTAGATCTTCCTCGAATGAACCAAGCTAATTTTAAAGGAGGCATATGCGCCATATATGTTCCTACCCCAGAACAAGATATCTCTGATTCTGATAAGTTGGTCAACTATAAAGATATGGAGAAAGATGAGTATTTATTACCACTTCCAAGATCCGTAGACGTAAACGATGCATTACCAGTTGTTTTAAATCAATTGTCTATCCTTTCAAAAATTGAAAGAAACTCAAAAAATAAAGTTAAGATTTGTTTATCTGGCAAGGATTTGGAAACTTCGTTTAAACATAATGATCAATTATCTGTAGTAATGCATATAGAGGGCGCAGAATGTATAGATAAAAATTTTTATAATCTAGAAACTTTATTTCGAGCTGGTCTTAGATCAATTGGGCCAGTTTGGTCAAGACCTACTATTTTTGCAGAGGGTGTTCCCTTTGCTTTTCCAACTTCACCAGATATTGGAGATGGTTTAACCGAAATAGGAATAGAACTTATAAAAAATTGTAATTCACTAAATATGTTAATTGACACCTCTCATTTAAATGAAAAAGGCTTTTGGGATATAGCAAAATATTCAAATTCGCCCCTAGTAGCCACGCATAGCAACGCTCATCAGATTTGCCCACACTCTAGAAACCTTACAAATAAGCAATTAGATGCAATCAAAGAAACTCAAGGGATGGTTGGAGTTAACTTTGCCCCAGCTTTTTTAAGGAAAGATGGAAAAATGGTTTCTGATACAGATTTACAAATAATAGTTGATCATTTTAAGTACCTTATTGACCATTTGGGAGATGATAAAGTTGGATTTGGTTCAGATTTTGACGGTGCAATGATGCCAAAAGATCTAAATAGTGTTCTAGGTATGCACAAATTAATCGATCTATTAATTTCACAGGGTTTTAATGAAAACTTAATGATTAAAATTTCACATTTAAATTGGATTAATCTTTTAAAAAGAGTTCTAAATTAATAAATATTCAATGAAGTGAAACTTTAGTATCAAAAAAATTCTGATATAATCTTTTTATGGGACTTCACTTTGACTATAAATCAAAAGCTGGTGAAAGAGCTATGGAGAAAGAGCGTAAACGCCAAGAAAAACTTGCCGCTAAAAAGGCAAAAAGAGAAGCAAAAAGAGAAGCAGAAGAGTTAGCAGAATTAGAGCGCCTTACAGATCCAAATGCTCCAGCTGAGGGAAATCAGGAACAGTAATCTGATTACCTTCAAATATATTAATTTTTTCGATCGCTAGTATCGACTCAGATTCTTTTTATCTTATAAATTTTTTGATCCTCTGTCATAGATCTGACTTGCCTTTTATACCATTCCTTAAAATCATTTGATGTGTCATCATAGAACATCACTTTCTTTCGAATTAAGAAAATACCAATATCACTCTCTGGAATTCCAATAAAAGTCTGTCTTTCTGTGTGCATCACTTTTACACTTTCTTGCAAAGGTTCGTGCTCACATAAATAATAACCATAATGCTCTCCCCAAACATATCTTATAATAGGAGTTGTTGCTTCAACCATCATCTGAACATATTTATCCTCATTTTTTAAAAAATTTTCCATACCTGGTACAGGTTGATGGATTTGAGCAAAACTAAGACCAATTTTTTCTTTAGGCACCCAAACAGAGGGAAATGAAACATGTAAAGCTATAAGTTTGTTACATCTGTGAAAAATGGCTATATCCTCTTGAAGATTATAACCAAGTTCTACAAAGTTATTAAAGTTAGAGTTTTTAGATGGGTATTCTTTTTTTAATATAGAATTTAACTTCTCGCATACAGCTGTATCAATTTCTTTTGTAAAATAATCATCAATAAAAATATTTTCTTTACATTTTTGTTTCAAACTTAAATATCTTTCTTCATGCTCATCATATTCAATAATTGGAAGGTCTTTTATTTTTTTTATTCCAGGAGCTACAGAGTAAATAGGTCCATATGGTTCCCAGTCGATCATTTTGTAAATAAAATCAATACTCCTATCAAAGTGATAGCAATAATAATAAGTTTTTTAAATAGGATTTCCGGTATTTGTTTATGTATAAAATAACCCAGCCAAACACTTAACATAACTAAAAGAGCTATTGGATAGTATATTTTCACTATCTCTAAATAGCTTCCTCCCAAAAACATAAAAAATATTGCCCTCAAAGAGTTTATAATAAAAAAATATCCAGCCATAGTTGATCGCAACTCTTGTTTTGAGGAGAAATAATCTTTATATCCCATTAATACAAATGGTCCTCCAATAGTATAAATTCCTTGAATAAATCCACCTAGAATTACAAAAAAATTTTTCAAGAATTGAGGAAACCTGATATCAGGAAAGAATAAGTTGAAACATCCATAAATAATTAAAATTATTGCAAATATTTTTATTAAAATATCTGATGCAAAATAACTGATAAAATATGTTCCAATTAATGCACCAGGAATTGTATAAATTAAAATTTTGATCAGATGATTTAAAGAGACATATTTGTATGATTGAATTAAAACAGCTAAACCGGACGATAGCCCAACAATCATTGCGAGCTTTAACAAAGAATTAAAGTCAAAGAAAAATCCACTAATTCCCAGAAAGATTATCGTACCACCAAAACCAAAAATACTTTCAATGGCGTATGCAAAACAAGCTATTAATGCAATAGTTGAAAAATTTGGCATTTAATTCTATTTAACAATTTA
>CACJEH010000014.1:0-20111 GCA_902592365.1 uncultured Alphaproteobacteria bacterium | reverse complement strand
GTCACAAGGCTGGGAAAGTAAAAAAATTGCCATTAAATCTTCTTGATGCAATACGTGATTTTGATAAATCAAAAATCATTAGAGCAGGTTTTGGTGATGATTTAGTTAATAGTTATGTCAAACTAAAAAATCAAGATTGGGGTACTTTTAATAAACACCTTTCTAGTTGGGAAAGAGAGACAACTCTAGATTGTTAAATTATTAATGACACCTGAAGTTTTACAAGAAAAGTTTCTTGATTGGCAATGTCAATCTAGAATTCAGGCATTTAGAACACAAAATGGTAGACCAAACTCATCTATGGCACCAATATTACTTGATAAGAAAGGAAATGAACTTCTAAGAATTATTGTTGTAATTTCAGAAAATGATCCTGTAAACACAACAAAACTGTTTGAACACACATTTAAACGAACTTACGATCCCGCTGATCGATTTGATAAAATGAATAAATTTTTATCTTCTGAGTATTTTATGGATAAAAATAAATTTTCAGACTCTTTATTTGCTACCTTTCCAAAAAACTCAAGTATCTCAAAAAAAATAGTAAAAGACGGCTCATGTATCTTAGATTTTATTCACCTTTCTACAAATTATAGATTGTCATGTTCTCCTTTTATTCTCGATAAAAATGAGGAACATTGGGAAAATATTTTTTGGCATAATAAAAATTTTAATCCTGGTTTGGGGAATGACATAGATGTTATAAAGTTTATTCCAAATTGGAAAAAATCTAAATTAATAAGAATTAAAGATTAAAATATTTGAAAGTATAAGGGAGCATAGGCTCCCTTATTTATAAAATTTTACTCAACTAACTTAAAGTTCTCACCCTTAGCGTAAGTTCTTTTTAACTGTACCAAGGGGTGATTAGGTGACATTTGAAACTTAATTAAAAGTTCTCTTGCTAACATATCTCTGTCTTGTTGATTTTTTGGAAGTTTAATCTTCTTTGGCAAAGTGATCCAAGCGTTTGCATTTCTGTCAAACACAGCAGGGGTATCACCTTCGAAACCCATATGGATGTCCTCTAACCAATTTAAATCATCCCAACCCATAATTTCGATATATTGTTTAAGAAATGGTGTTAAGTGCTTATAATCAGGAATTAAGTTAACATCATAACGATAGCCAATATGCTGGCCAATCATTTTTTCTCTTGATGTTTTAATTTCCTTATCTTTTAATTTAGCTCCGCCGACAACTTGATAACCTTTTGACTTGGTAGATTTTTTTGATTTTGCAGAAGTTGATTTCTTTTTTGTAACTTTCTTTTTAACCATAATACTCTCCTAAATTGAGTGGTAGTTATCTACACCTACTGTTAAATCTGTACCAGCTAATGGAACTTTAGCCATTGCTGATGATTCCATTGTCAATGCAGCTAGATCTTCTGGCTCAAGTGAGTGAATGTTTGTCTTACCACATGCTCTTGCTAGCATTTGGCATTCAAGAGTCATAGTGCTAAGCAAATTATAAACTCTTTCTGCTGCCTCTGTTGGGTCTAATCTACTTCTAAGAACGGGATCTTGTGTGGCCACACCAACTGGACATCTGCCAGTATGACAGTGATAGCAGTAACCTGCCTCCACTCCCATTTCTTTTTCATAATCAGCTTCTGGAATATCTTTATTACAGTTCAGAGCTACTAATCCAGCTGTACCGATAGCAATAGCATCTGCCCCAAGGGCTAAGGCTTTAGCCATGTCAGCTCCATCTCTAATACCTCCAGCAAATACCAAAGATATTTCACCAGTTTTACCCACATCGTCCAAAGCTCTTCTTGCTTCTCTAATTGCCCCAATACCAGGAATACCAGTATTAGCAGCTGCAATGTGTGGACCAGCTGCTGTTGAACCCTCCATAGAGTCTAAAAATATAGAGTCAGGGTCACATTTTGCTGCCATTCTGACATCGTCATAAACTCTTGATGCACCTAACTTCAATTGAATTGGAACTTGATTGTCAGTTAATTCTCTTAATTCTTGTACCTTAAGGGCTAAATCGTCCGGTCCCATCCAGTCTGGGTGTCTAGCAGGAGATCTTTGATCAATACCAGCAGGTAATGATCTCATCTCAGCTACTTGGTCAGTAACTTTCTGGCCCATTAAGTGACCACCCATTCCAACTTTTTGACCTTGGCCAATGAAAACCTCAATGGCGTCAGCTAATTGAGCATGGTGTGGGTTGAAGCCATACCTGGATTGAATACATTGATAATACCATTTATGAGAGTATCTTCTCTCATCAGGTATCATGCCCCCTTCTCCAGAGCATGTTGCACTTCCAGCCATTGATGAACCTCTAGCTAAAGCAGTTTTTGCTTCATAAGAAAGAGCACCAAAACTCATACTTGTTATGTAAACAGGAATATCAAGTTTGATTGGATTTTTTGCTCTAGGACCTATAATTGTTTCTGTTAAGCACTTCTCTCTATAACCTTCAATAACAAATCTTGTTAATGTGCCTGGTAAAAAAACTAAATCATCCCAGTGAGGTATTTTTTTCATTAACGCCATACCACGCATACGATAACGACCAAGTTGTGATTTGATATGAATGTCGTCCATTACCTCGGGGGTAAAAATTGAGTTTTGTCCTAATAATTGTGTATTACGTTTTGCCATTAGCCTAATATTCCTTTCTTTTCTGCTGGCTCCAGATTGTCATAATTCCAGAGCATTCTTCCTGCAACGTATTTCTTAAATTTTGAAGCTGGGACCTTGCAATCAATCTCAGCATTTTTAATTTTTTGTTCTAGCCATCTAACCTCGTGTTCATTCATTTCACCAGGTACGCAGTCTGTTCCAAGCGAATGAGGCTCTCCTCCTACAAAAATGATTCCATCATACATTGAGTCACCCATGTTTGCGTTTACATCACCACAAACGATAATTCTTCCTCTTTGCATCATAAATCCAGTGTAAGCTCCAGCATTTCCTCCAATAAGAATAGTGCCACCTTTCATATCAATTCCAGTTCTTGCACCTGCATCGCCTTTTACAATTAGGTCACCGCCTCTAAGAGCAGCTCCAAAACAAGATCCTGCATTGTTTTCAACAACAACTTTTCCTGACATCATATTTTCTGCACATGACCAACCAACTCTTCCGTTGACTCTTACTGTTGGTCCATCGATACAACCGATACCAAAATAACCTAAGCTACCCTCAAAGATTAAGTTTAACTTATTTAGAATTCCCACACCAAGTGAATGCTTTGCACCAGGGTTTTTAATAACTATAGACCCATATCCTTTTCTAATTGCATCTCTAATTTTTTGATTCAATTCATGAGCATCAATTCCTTCACAATCAATGGAGGTTCTTTTGTTAAAATCAACTTCATGATTACCATAGTAGGTATAATTTTCTTCTTCTGTTACTTCAAAATATAACTTTTGAGATCTACCTGATAAATTTTCATCATCAAAAGCAGTATTTCTTTTTGTTATGCCTGCCATACTTTTACCTCCGCTTCATAAGGGTCATATGTTTTAATTTCGTGAGGAAATATATTCCTAATTGCAACTTCCTCTGATGCACATGCTACGATGTCTTTACTTTCATAGATTACCATTGGCTTGGCGGCCATATGGTCTTTGGCCATTCCCAACTGATCCTTTGTTGCTACAACATATGTAAAAACTCCATCGAGCTCATCCAAGCTATCATGCATTGCTTTTTCTAGTTCAATACCATTAGCCATCTTATCAGCTATATAGACAGCAATTATTTCTGAGTCACAATTTGAATTAAACCTGTAACCTTTTCTTTCAAGCACTCTTCGATTGCCCCAATAATTAGTTAATTGACCATTATGAACAACAGACACATCCTCAAAAGGGAAAGCCCAATAAGGGTGTGCAGATTTAATATCTACATCAGACTCGGTAGCCATCCTTGTATGGCCAATACCGTGGGTACCCATAAATTTATCAAGGCCATATTGATTGGACACAGTATTTGCATCGCCTAAGTCTTTAATGAGTTCAAGGCCCTTACCAATTGATAAAATTTCAGTTTTTTCGACTGTTTCTATCTCAGTGGCCAAATCTGTGAGGTCGCCTTTAAAATCAAATATATATCTGAAAGCGTATGGGGTGCTGGAGCTTTCTTTTGTAACTTTAGCACCATGTTTCTTTAAAATAGAGTCGACAGCATTTTTTCTATTTTTTAAATCAGCGGGTGAGTCGACGGTTGCATTTACCTTTTCAGCCTCGTTTTCAGATATTTTAAATCTCATTACAAAGCCTTTTTTTAAAGGTGTTCCATACATAGCATATCCTGTTGAGTCAGGTCCTCTATGTTTAAGACCTTGTAACATAAGGCCCATTTGTTCACCGACGTTGACTGTCTTCTTTTTATTTATAACTCCAGCTATTCCACACATACTTTTCTCCTATCTTATCTTATGGTAAGCAATCTAGGTATTTATCGAGATCCCATTGAGTCGGAGTTGCTAAAAACTCTTCCCACTCATCTCTTTTATACTCCATAAACACTTTCATCATGTCACCTGGTAGTGCATCTTGAATTACCTTGTCGGTTTCTAATCGATCTAATGCCTCACCAAGAGTCATTGGTAATTTTTCAACTTGCTTACCAGCTTTCATTTGTTCATACATATTTTGTTGTTCAGGTTTGCCTGGATCCATTTTCTTTGAAATACCATGATCGAATGCTTTCAACAGACCGCTTCCCATTAAGTATGGATTGTGAGCTGAGTCGACTGATCGATATTCAAATCTTCCAGGGGCGGATACCCTTAAACCACAGGTTCTGTTTTGATATCCCCAGTCCGCATAAACTGGAGCCCAAAAACCTGTATCCCAAAGTCTTCTATATGAATTCACAGTTGAGGAGCCCAAGGCTGTTAAAGCAGGAAGGTGTTCCATGACGCCACCAATTGCTTGAAGGCCTATTTTTCCAGGAATTCTTCTATCTTTTCCGTCCGGCATAAAGACATTTGTACCTCCCCTACGGTGATGAAATACATTTTCCATACCTGGGATAGTCTTGTTACCACATGGTATTAATTCATCTTTTCCGCCCTTCCAGAGTGAAATATTTGTGTGACACCCAGAAGCGGACACGCCAACAAATGGTTTACTCAGAAAACAAGCAATCAAGTTAAATTCTCTTGCTACTTGAGCACAGATTTGTCTATAAGTTGATAACCTGTCAGCGTTTCTAACAACATCATCGTAGTTGAAATTTAGTTCTAATTGTCCAGGCGCATCCTCATGGTCACCTTGGATAATGTCCAAACCCATTGCACGTGAATACTCAATTACTTTCATGTAAACAGGTCTTAATGATTCAAATTGATCAATGTGATAGCAGTAGGGTTTAGAAAAACCTGAACCAGTCGGTGAACCATCTTCGTTTTTTGTTAACCACATCATTTCAGGTTCTGTCCCTGCTCGTAATTCTAGTTTGTGTTTCTTTTTAAATTCTTCGTGGGCTCTTTTTAAGTTACCTCTGCAATCAGATGTAAGAAATCCACCAGGATTTTTTTCTTCTTCCCTATTTCTAAAACAAGTACAAAAAACTCTGGCTATTCTTTTATCCCATGGGATTTGAACAAATGTTTCAGGGTCAGGTATACCCACTAATTCGTGGGCCTCTGGTCCATAACCTATGTAATCACCATGTCTATTTGTAAATAGATTAGCAGTAGCTCCATAAACTAATTGGAAACCTTTATTGGCTACACTCTCCCAATGATCTGCAGGAACACCCTTACCTACAATTCTACCTGTAACAGAAATAAATTGATAATAAATGTACTCAATTCCTAATTTATCAATTTTTTTTCTAACTTGTTTTATATAGTCTTGTCTTTTTTTATCCTTAACGTACGTTTCTAGCGCTGTCATTTTATTCCTCCTCCTTTTACATCAACTCCAAGGGAACGGGCTCTTTGAAACCGGATGTAACTTCCCTTCTTCATAACGAGAAAATCTAAAAGGTTCTAGAATTTCAGATTTCTCACCAAGTAACTCATTAGATACAAGGTCACCTAACCCAGCCATTTTGTATCCATGGTTTGCGTCAGCTATAATATATACGTTTTCTCTGTATTGGTCGAATACGGGAAAACGATCTGGAGTAACACAGCCAATACCGCCAGCTTTTTGCTTCTTGTATTTAGCGTGACATCCATCAAATTGCTTTTGGCAAAAAGCCAAAGCTGAGGTCCATTTATCCTCAAAAGAAGACCTTGGTTGAAACTCATCTGAGTCATGACCATAAGGATCAAGACTTATATCGTTTACAGGTTTATTTATGTCATATGGAGAGGAACCACCTTGTATACCATCTCTGTAGACATCGGGCTTATAGTAAAAACCCCACATAACATTTTCATGTATAACATCTCCTGTTTTATTTGAGACAAGTGTCGCTTCTGTATCAACATGAATAACTGGGTACTCTGTTCCGTTTGCTGTTTTATAGCTTCTTGGATCAACTTCCAACTCACCCTCTTCAAGTGCCATGTATGACCACATAGGTATATCATCAGTGAATGAACCATCAGGTTTTTTTATTTTTACGGTGTTAGGTAATTCTAAAATTTCCCAGAATTTTCTTACCCATGGACCTGCCGCAACAACTAATTGAGTGCATTCAATTTTACCCTCTGATGTTTCTACAGCCGAAACTGCTCCGCTACCATTAGAAGAAATTAAATTGTTAACAGCCACACCTTCTAAAACTTTTGCTCCAGCCGATACTGCTAACTTATGAAAGCCCTCTATGGCTCCTCTATTAGCTCCATATCCTGTTTTCTTTTCGTGTAAAACTGAAGTGATGCCTTGAGCTTGCCAATCTGGCAACATATCTTTCATATACTTATCACAATCTGATGCTCCTTCGATAAACTCGGAGTCAAATCCTATTTCTTTTTGCTGCTCATAAACTTCAGACATGCCCTCTTGCATTAGCTCGGAGTTGATCTGCATGTAGCCAACTGGCTTGTAAGTTAAAGCCTCAGCATTCTCATTCCAAACATTTACAGAATGAGCCATTAGTCTTCTCATTGCAGGCTGGTAGTAGTTGTTCCTTACAATTCCACATGCAACACCACTTGCTCCATTTGCAACTTTGGATTTTTCCAAAACGACTACAGAATTTTCTTTGAGTTGGCCTTTAGTGGATAATTTTTTACAAAGATGCCATGCAGTGCTCAGGCCGTGAATTCCAGCCCCGATTATTAAATAGTCACATTTAGTAGGTAAGCTCATTATTTTAGTAACCTCCAAGCAACTATATTTTGTCTGCGAGGTATGAAAAAAACACATTTTGTTTCATATTATGAAACAAAATTTTTACAAAAATCTATTATTTATCAACAATAATCGTCAATTGGCAACAATTAATCGAGAAATTTTAATCGAGGCAGATTGAAGGAGATCAACATAATTCATCATAGTTTTTGGGTTTAAGATATTTTTACTACCTGATAAAGCGATTCCGGCAAATGATCTTTTATCTTTGTCTAAAATAGCAACTCCTATTCCATAAGAGTTTTCAAAAGCTTCTCCATGATTAAGCGCATAACCATTAGTTCTAATTTTACCAAGTTGTCTTTTTAAATCATTTAAATTTGTAATTGTATTGTTTGTGTGAGGATAAAAATTATAACTTCGATAAATCGTTGCAATTTCATTTTCAGGTCTGTACGCAAGCATGACTTTTCCTAAAGCACAGCAATGAGCGTCAAGTCTCATTCTAAAAGTTCTAATAGTTGCATCATCATTGTTGTCAGAAATTTTATCGGAATGAACTATTTGAGAGCCTTCAAGCATTGCCAAATATGTAATTAAATTCGTTTTACTAGAGACCTCTTTTAGAATTTCTTTAGAAGTCTCAGAAATTGACTGAAGATAATCTGAGGTTTCTCCAAATTGAAAAGCTTTATGCCCCATAGTGTATGTATTCGATCCAGTATTTTTATGGATATAACCAAGTTGAGATAAAACAGATAATAGTCTAAATGTAGTTGTTCTAGATAAAACTGCTTTTCTAGAAATATTTGATGCCTTCAACGGGAAAATTGATTTTGATAAAATTTCAAGAATTTTAAAAGATTTTTCCAGAGACTTATTTATATATTTTAAATCTTGTTGCAAAACTGTCCTCCATCCAACGTTCCACAGAGTGAAACATTATAGTAAAGTATAAGTTATTGGCAACTAATGATTAAATTTTACCAGGCACCCAACCGGTTCCCGCTAAAGGAACCCTTGCCATTGCAGCAGCTTCAACTGTTAATGCACAAAGGTCCTCAGGTTCAAGATTATGTAAATCGTTTTTACCGCATGCCCTCGCTATAGTTTGGGCTTCAAGAGTCATAACCTTGAGATAATTAGATAATCTTTTTCCACCTTTTACTGGATCTAATCTTTTCATTAATTTTGGGTCTTGTGTATTTATACCAGATGGGTCTTTACCTTCATGCCAATCATCGAAGGCACCAGCTGTTGATCCAAGTTTTTTGTAATCGCTCTCCCACTTTGGATCATTATCACCAAGTGCGATTAATGCTGATGAACCAATGGAAACAGCATCAGCACCCAATGCCATAGCTTTAGCAACATCCGCACCATTTCTAATTCCACCTGAAATAATTAACTGAACCTTCCTGTGCATATCTAAATCTAATAAAGCATCTACTGCTGGCCTGATACATGCCAAAGTTGGCTGACCTACGTTTTCGATAAATACCTCTTGTGTAGCTGCAGTACCTCCTTGCATGCCATCAAGCACCACCACATCAGCACCTGCTTTTACTGCAAGAGCAGTATCGTAGTAAGGCCTAGATCCTGCAATTTTTACAAATATGGGAACTTTCCAACCTGTTATTTCCCTGAGTTCTAAAATTTTAATTTCCAAATCATCTGGTCCAGTCCAATCTGGATGTCTACATGCTGATCTCTGATCAATTCCTTTTGGTAATGTTCTCATCTCGGCAACACGATCACTTATCTTTTGACCGAGTAACATACCTCCACCGCCAGGTTTAGCACCTTGACCTATCACAACTTCAATAGCATCTGCTTTTCTTAAGTCCTCTGGATTCATTCCATACCTTGAGGGAAGTAATTGGTAAACCAAATGCTTTGATTGTCCTCTCTCCTCAGGGGTCATGCCTCCATCGCCTGTTGTCGTTGAAGTCCCGGCAATACTAGCTCCTCTTCCAAGCGCTTCTTTTGCAGGTCCTGAGAGTGCTCCAAAGCTCATTCCAGCAATTGTTATTGGAATATCTAATTCAAGCGGTTTTTTTGCATATCTTGTTCCAAGAGTGACGTTAGTGCTACACTTTTCTCTGTAGCCCTCTAAAGGGTATCTTGACATTGATGCGCCTAAAAAAAGAAGATCGTCAAAATGAGGTAATCTTTTTTTTGAACCACCGCCTCTAATGTCATAAATACCTGTTTCTGCAGCTCTTCGAATTTCAGAGTTTGTATAGTCATCAAATGTCCAAGATTTTCTTGGTGTAGTTTTAAATTTTTCTGCCATTAGTAATCCGATACATTATCTATATTAAAATTATATAGTTTTCTTGCTGAACCATACATTTTGAAGTTTTTAATCTCACTTTCATTTATACTTGCTTTTTTTAAAAGAGATCTCAAAATATTTTGATCTTTTTTATTCATTTTTTTCTCTTCGCAGTCAGCACCGAGTGATTTCACCTTACCCTTAATAAAAATATTTGCTTCATAGATACTGTCACCCAGAGCGTCTCCAGCATCTCCACATATAACTAAATTTCCAGATTGAGCCATAAATGCAGACATATGGCCTACCGATCCTTTAACTATAATATCTATTCCTTTCATTGAAATCCCACAACGTGAACTAGTATCACCATCAATGATCAAAGTTCCACCATGTGCTGTAGCACCGGCTGATTGGGATGCATTGCCCTTAACATGAACAGTTCCAGACATCATATTTTCTGCAACACCTGTGCCCACATTTCCATTTACAATGATATTTGCATTCATGTTCATACCAGCACAATAGTATCCTGTGTGACCATCAATAGTGACTTCAATCTCGTCTTTTAATCCAGCACAAATAGCGTGATTTCCATCTGGATTTGAAATTTTAAAAATCTTTTTGTTTGATTTTCTATCTATACTTTGAAGAGTTTCATTAACTTTCCTCAAAGACTCTTTTTTTAAATTTAAATTCATTATTTGCCCCAGCTATATACTTTTCCGGGCTCTGGCTCAAAAATTTTTGCTGAATTTACATTTGGTAAATGTGCCATTGCTTGAAACTCTGAGGCAATAGCAACATAGTCCTTTGTTTCTGCAACAACTGCGGGCTTACAAGCAATCTCATCTCTAACAATTGCCATGCCATTTTTGGTTCCAGAAATAAATGTGTAAAAACCATCGAGGTCCTTCAGTCCATCCAAAAGTGTTTCTTTGAGTGATTTTTTGTCAGATAATCCGTTTGAAATATAACCTGCAGCGACTTCCGTATCATTCATGGACTTTATTTCAATCCCTTTTTTCTGAAGCGATCTTCTTAAATTGTTATGATTTGACAAGGATCCGTTATGTACAAGACATTCATCCTCACCTGTGGAATATGGATGAGAGCCATCTGTCGTGATTGCACTTTCTGTTGCCATCCTTGTATGCCCTATAGCATGTGAGCCAGAAAACTTCTCTAGTGAAAAATTTTTAACAACATCCTTCGGATTTCCCACTTGTTTAAATATTTCTATGCAACTACCATATCCAACTAAACTTAATTCTTCATAATTTTTTAAAATTTCTATAAACTTCTTAGGCTTCATTATTGTTTCAATTATTAAATGATCTGAAATAGATTTTACTTTGATATCTTTTACTTGCTTTGATAGTTTTTTTGAAATTTCTTTTACCTGATCAGTATTAGAGCAGACTGAATATTTATATTTCTTTTTTTTCTCGGATGAGTATATCGCAAAACCTGCACTATCAGGACCACGAGTAGCCATACTATTCATCATCCCAGTGAGGAATTTACCTAATTGTGAATTGTATTTTTTATTTTTTAAATATATTCCAACTATACCACACATTAAAATTAAATACCCTCATACCCATACTCTAATGACGAGTCAGTAATGCTATGGTAAAAAGAACCACCAAAACTTCTTAATGCATAAAGGTTAAAACAAAACGGTTGGTCGTCTAAATAGTCGATCAATATGTTAATTCCGTTATATGTAGTGTTCACGCAACTATTTGGTTTAAACATATTTTCGTTAAAATTTATTGGAGAACCTTTTTTTAAAACATTTTTTGCATTAACGCCTGATATTTGTAATACAGCTCTTGATTGTGAAATATCTGTAATAGCAAAATCCTGATCTCTGATCGATTTGTAAATTTCGTCTTTCAAGTCAATTTTTTTTGAGATAATTAACCAGGTATCAGGACCGATCCACAATACTCTTGTTTCTTGATTGTGAGAAACTTTTAAACTTTCTGTCGGTAAATTAAGTTGATTTATGGTAACTTTTTCAATCTCAATTGAGCTTTTTTTAAATTTAGCAACTTGGAAAATACTCAGGTCTTTTATTTCCGAGATTTTTAATAGGTTTTCTTTATTCTCATGGTCGCCAAATAAGCCGAGCTTATGATCAAAATGAAGTGGTGATAGATTTTGTGCTTGTTCCATTATGATCTCACCCTTGAGCCTTCGGGGTCAACATAGTGTGAGGATACTACCTCAACAGGAATTGAAATATCTTTTAAAGGAGAGACAGCATATAGATTTTTACCAATTTTATTTTTACCATCTTTTATAATGGCTATGGAAAAAGGATTATTATATTCAACACTCCAACAAGAAGATGAAACATGTCCAAGTTTAGGTATTGGGGCAACAGCACTGTTATCTTCTATAATATGTGAACCCTCCGGGATCTTTGTTTTTTTGTCTAGTGGAACAAGTCCAACAATAGTTTGTCTATCCGACTCAGTGAATGCGTCTTTAGATAAAGATCTTTTACCTATGAAATCTTTTTTCTGACTCACCATACTATTCAGTCCAACATCAAAAGGAATAGTGCGTCCGTCTAATTCTGCTCCTGCGACATGACCCATTTCTATTCTTAAGGTTGATAGAGCCTCTGTTCCGTATGGTTGAATATCAAATGACTGTCCTTCTTCCATGATCTTCTTCCAAATATAAAGACCATAGTTTGACTCGACATTTACCTCATAAGCTAGTTCGCCAGAAAAAGAAATTCTATAAATTCTAGCTTTGATACCGTCTATTGAAGAGTCAACAAGACCCATGAATGGTAAACCCTCATTTGACATATCTACATCAGGAAATAATTTTGATAAAAGATCTCTGGATTTTGGACCTGCCACTGCTATACCAGACCACTGTTCAGTAGTTGATAAGACATTTACATCTAAATCTGGCCATACAACTTGTAAATAATACTCTAAGTGGGATAAAACATTTGCAGCTTGGGCAGTAGTGGTAGTCATATGAAAATGATTTTCAGATAATCGAGATGTTGTTCCATCATCAAAAACCATGCCATCTTCCCTTAGCATTACACCATATCTAGCTTTTCCAACGGGCAGTTTCAGCCATGCATTTGTATAAACTCTGTTTAAGAATTCTGGTGCATCCGGGCCTTTAATATCAATCTTACCAAGTGTCGTAACATCACAAATTCCAACGTTTTTTCTTACATTTGCAGCTTCCCTATTAACAGCACTGTTCATATCCTCAGAACCCCTTGGGTAGTATCTGGGTCTTTGCCATAAACCTGCCGCTACAAAAACAGCATTATTTTCCTCATGCCATGTATGAATGGGAGATTTTCTTGTCGGTAAATAGTGATTACCAACTTCTCTACCCACGATAGCTCCAATTGTTACAGGAGTGTATGGTGGTCTAAATGTTGTATGACCAACTTCTGGAACAATCTTTTTTTCAATTTTAGATACATATTGCAAACCATTTAAATTACTTGTCTTACCTTGATCGCCAGCCATCCCAAGAGTTGTATATCTTTTGACGTGCTCAATTGATCTGAAGCCTTCTCTAATTGCTAGCTCTACATCAGAAACTGCAACGTCATTTTGAAAGTCGATAAAGCGTTTTGGTTTTTTTCCAGATGGTAAAGGCATACACCAGAGCTTTTCATGTTTTTCATAGCTAGGTTCATTTGAGTTGGGACTATTTGTAGGATTATTTTGATCTGTGAATTTGTTTGATAAATCAAAGCCCACTTGAAAACCTTCAGCTAGAGATTGATTTAATGTAAAAGAACCATTAGCTGCTCCAATTGCTGTTTCTTTTTGTCTTTTTTTATCCGGTACGAACGCATCAATATCATCATTAAACTTTAATTTATTTCCAGCTTGGGAGGATAAATGAACCGTTGGTGTCCAGCCTCCGGACATACAAATGCAATCACACTCTACTGTTTCTTCTGAAATAAAAGACTCTTTTGAAGAGTCAAGCTTGCCGATGATAGCAGAATTTATCTTCAAATGTCCTTTAGTGTCTGCGATCCCTGAATTAAATTTTATAGAAATACCCTTTTGCTGAACTTCCTTGACTAATTCACCGTTTGAGCTGTCTCGAGTGTCTACAATGATTGGTTCAATATCATTTTTAATAAACTCAAGGGCAGTTGAATAAGCTGTATCATTATTGGTAAATATAATTGGTTTCTTACCAACTAATGTTTCATAAACCTTCATATACTCTTTTGCTGCTGAGGCTAATACAATTCCTGGTCTATCATTGTTTCCAAAAGATATTGGTCTTTCAATAGAACCAGTTGAAACTATTACTTCTCCAGCTCTAATATAATGTAGTCTTTGTCTTGGTGTGTATTTTGAGGGATGTTCAATATGATCGCTCACTCTTTCAATCATTACGGTCATATTGTGATCATAGTATCCGAAGACTTGTGACCTTTTTTTTAATATTACATTTGGCATACTTTTTAATTGGGAAATGGTATCACTAGCCCACTCTTTTCCTGACATGTTACCAATCGTAACTTCGTCAGTTAGAAGAGAGCCACCAAAATTAGGCTTGTCTTCTGCTAATATAACCCTTGCCCCATTTTTAGCAGCAGCCAGAGCACTTGCGAGGCCTGATGGGCCAGAGCCAACAACTAGTACATCGCAGTGTTCATAATTATGCTCGTACCTATCTGGGTCAGGTAACAGTGGTGCTTTACCCATACCAGCAGCTTTTCTTATAAATGGTTCATAGATTTTCATCCAAAAACTTTTTGGCCACATAAATGTTTTGTAATAGAAACCTGCAGGAAAAAAACGATTTAAAACATTATTGATTTCTCCAATATCAAATTGAACTGAAGGCCAACAATTTTGACTTTTAGCTTTTAATCCCTCAACTAACTCAACTTCGGTTGCAATGATATTAGGTTCAGATTTATTACCATCATGCAATTGTACCATTGCATTTGGTTCTTCAACACCAACTCCCAAAAAACCGCGAGGTCGATGATACTTAAAACTTCTTCCAACTAAATGAACACCATTTGCAATTAAAGCAGATGCAAGAGTGTCTCCTTCATAGCCATGATAAATAGTACCGTTAAAAGTAAAATTAATTTTTTTATCCTTATTAATAAGTCCAGTTGAGTTGGTTGTTCTAAAACTGTTAGACATTAAACTCCTCGTTCATTTTACAAGTGTCAAAAATTTCATGTGTAGCGGTGTCTCTTGAGACTTTAAACCATTGTCTACATCCAGAAACATGATGCCATAGTTCCGAGTGTTTTCCTCTTGGGTTATCTCTGTAGTAAACAAAATTATCCCAATCCTCGGTTGAAATTTCTTCTCCTAGTTGAGGTCTTTTTATAGTGGCATCTCCGCCATAAGAAAATTCATTTTGTGAGCGCTTGCCACAGTATGGGCATTTTATTTCTAACATCTATTAACCGATCCAAGGTTTAGGGCCTACACCCTTTTCATCTATAATTTTTCCAGTATGGAATCTTTCAAGGTTAAAGTCTGAGTTGAGTTCATGTACTTGATCTTGTGCTATTGTATGTGCAAAAACAAAACCTGAGCTAGGAGTAGCTTTAAAGCCTCCGTAACACCAACCGCAATTAAGATATACTCCCTCAATATGAGTTTTATCGATTATTGGAGAACCATCCATGGACATATCCATAATACCTCCCCAAGTTCGTAGCATTTTGAGTCTACTAAAGTTTGGGAAGACAGCCAATCCACCTGTTAAAACATGCTGTATCATTGGCATATTTCCTCTTTGAGCATAGCTATTGTAACCATCTAAATCACCACCCATGACCATTTCACCTTTGTCAGATTGGCTACAATAAAAGTGACCTGCTCCAAATGTAACTACGTTATGAAGTAAAGGTTTAACTGGTTCTGAGACACAAGCTTGCAGAACATGTGCTTCAATTGGAAGTCTCATATTTAACATGTCTGCTAAAAGTGTAGTGCTTCCAGCAACACACAATCCAACTTTTTTAGTTTTAATATTTCCTCTTGATGTTTGAACTCCTTCTATTTTTCCGTTGTTAACATCAAAACCTGTCACTTCACAATTTTGAATTATATCGACACCCATGGAGTCAGCCTGTCTCGCATATCCCCAAGCAACTGCATCATGTCTTGCAGTTCCCCCACGTGGCTGCATTAAACCACCATGAATGGGAAAACGACATGTTTCTGAAAAATCTGCAAATGGGATCATCTTTTTTAAATCATCCCTTCCAAGAAGAATTGCATCAATACCATTTAATCTCATAGAGTTACCTCTTCTAGCGTAAGCATTCATTTGTGCATCAGAGTGAGCTAAGTTTATAATTCCTCTCGGTGAGTACATAACGTTGTAATTTAATTCTTGGCTAAGTGTTTCCCAAAGCTTCATGCCAAACTCATAAAAATGAGCGTTTGAATCAAACATATAGTTAGATCTCAAGATGGTAGTGTTTCTTCCAACATTACCTCCACCAATCCAACCCTTTTCAAGTATGGCAACGTTTGTGATGCCATGTTCTTTTGCAAGATAATAAGCTGTTGCAAGACCATGGCCACCGCCGCCTACAATTATGACATCGTATTCTTTTTTGGGCTCAGGGTCTTTCCAAGCTACCTCCCAATTTTCATGGTTGGTGAAAGCATTTTTAACTAAACTAAAAACTGAGTACTTTTGCATGATTCAATTAAACCTCTTCGAAAATATATATTCCTAATAAAATGCTACAATAAACCTGTTCCATAATATGAAACAACATTTTTATTATCCCTGTATTTATTACAGAGTATGACAAAAAATGGATTGGAAATTAAAATTTAATTATTAATATTAATTCAAACTGGAGGAGAATAATGACAAAAGTTGCATTAATTGGTACAGGTCCCTGTGGACTATCTTTTTTAAGATCTCTGCGTCAAGCGCAAAGCAAAGGCGAAAATATTCCTGAGGTTGTTGCCTTTGAAAAACAAGAAAGTTGGGGTGGTCTTTGGAATTATACTTGGAGAACCGGGTCTGATCAATATGGAGATCCAATTCACAATAGCATGTATAGATACCTTTGGTCGAATGGGCCAAAAGAGTGCCTTGAATTTGCAGATTATTCTTTTGATGAGCATTTCAAAAAACCAATTCCCTCCTTCCCTCCAAGAGCCGTCCTTCAAGATTACATTTTAGGTCGTGCAGAAAATTCAGATGTAAAAAAATACGTAAAGTTTAACACCACTGTTACCTCTGTTGCTGATAATGGTAATGGATTTGATATTACATACCGAAATAAAAAAGACGATCAAACTAAAACTGAAAGTTTTGATAAATTAGTTGTTGCGACTGGTCACTTCTCTGTTCCATACATTCCTGAATATGAGGGAATGAATAGCTTTCCAGGGAGAATAATGCACTCTCATGATTTCAGAGACGCTGAAGAGTTTAGAGATAAAAACGTTGTCGTTCTCGGAAGTAGTTACTCTGCTGAAGATGTAGCGTTACAGTGCCATAAATATGGAGCTAAAACTGTTACTATTGGTTATAGAAACAATCCAATGGGTTTCAATTGGCCTGAAGGTATGAAAGAAGTACATTACATGGATAAGATCGATGGAAACAAAGCAGTTTTTAAAGATGGCACAGTTCAAGAAATGGATGCCTTAATACTATGTACAGGTTACTTACATCATTTTCCTTTTTTACCAGAGGATCTTAAATTAAAAACTCATAACAGGCTATATCCTCCAAACTTATATAAAGGAGTAGTATGGCAAAATAATCAAAATTTGTTTTATCTTGGTATGCAAGATCAGTTTCATACTTTTAACATGTTTGATGCCCAAGCTTGGTATGTTAGAGACATAATAATGAACAAAATAACTCTGCCTTCAGCTGATGAGTTAGCAAAGGATATTGATAACTGGGTTAAAAAGGAAGAGGCCCTAGAAGATGCCTATCAAATGATTGATTTTCAAACAGATTATTGTGTGGATTTATGCTCTGCTGTTGACTACCCAAAAATTGACTTTGAGTTAATTCGCAAACATTTTTATGATTGGGAACACCATAAGGAAGAAAATATCCTGACTTATAGAGATAAATCCTTTTCCTCGCCAGTCACTGGCACCACTGGTCCCTCACATCATACTACATGGTTGGATGCTATGGATGACTCTATGGCTACATATTTAGATACAAAATAAATATTATATGTCCAATAATACTCTTAATTTTATTGGATGGATTTTATTTATCATTTCTGCTGTAGGCTTTATAATATCAAGTATTGGTAGTTTCTGGGCTATGTTTGGAAGTCTTTTTTTCTTTGTAGCTTGTTTTGTTTTTCTAATACCATACTTTAGAAAAGAAAAAAATAAAGATTAAGGAATATTTTTGTCAATCCCCTTTGGGATGAGTTTTTCTTTATCGTAAAATGGTAAATCAATTATTTCGCAGTCAGCTAAATTATCATTAACAGACTCAACTTTAATTTGAAATTCTTTCCACTCACCAGGATAGTCAAAACGTACATAGCCCACATACTTTTCTAAAGTAGGAGACCAAGTTGATGCTGAAAGATATCCAATTTTTTGTTCATTTGATGATAAATAAACTTTTGCTCTTGGAATAATTTCTTTATCGGTAGTTATACCAAATAATCTCTTTCCAAATTTTGTTGATAAAAATTCTAAAGCTTTTTTTCCAATAAAATTTTCTTTTTCCAAATCAACTAAAGAGCCTAATCCAATTTCATAAGGATTCATTGAAGAGTCAAAATCTGTGTTGTTATCTAGGATGCCTGCTTCAATTCTTCTAATATCCATTGATTCTAGACCATCAAATGTCATACCCATCGGATATCCGATTTCACAAATAGTATCCCAAATTTTTTTATAATTAGTCTTATTTCCTAGAGTATAAATTTCGAAGCCTAATTCAGAAGTCCATCCTGTTCTAGAGACATATACATTTTGATCAGCTATTTTTGAATAGCATGAATGATAATATTTAAAATCGTTGTTTATTTCTCCATTTGTCAGCTTTGAAATTATGTCTTTAGAAATTGGACCTTGAATTTGTATCACTCGAGAATTAGGGTCAGTTATAGTAACTTCATAGTTTTTTTGATGAGCTTTTAACCAAGTTTCAAGGGGTCCATCAGGTTGAACGTACCAAAATTTATTTTGCTCTAATCTAAAAAGTACACCATCTATAAATATTCCACCATTTTCATAACAGGCAATTGCATATTTACCCCTGCCTACTTTCATATCTTTAATTTTGCGACAAAATATTTTATCAAGAAATTCCTCTGACTGTGGTCCCTCTATTTGAATAGGTTTTTCAGGTACATCATACATGACAGCTTTTCTTCTCAAATTCCAGTAACTATCTTTGATTTTATTTCCAACAGATATTGGAAAATAGCGATCAGCGTATACACCATAAGAATTATCTTCTTTATGATAAAATTCAAAAAAAGGTCCTTTATCAAACCTGTTATCACTAATTGGTAAAGTTGAAGATTTATCTAAAAAAATTGAACTCATTTAAAAGATAAAAAAATTAGGATTTAACTCTTGATTTAGTTGGATCATAAAATGGGAAAGGTACAACCTTAGCCTTTATTCTTTTTTGTTGACCGTCTAACTTACCTATTTCAACTTCAGTATTAAGCTCGCTGTATTTGACATTTATTTTACAAAGAGCAATATTTTTATTTAGTACAGGGGATTTCATACCACTTGTTATAATTCCAACTTGTTCCCTTCCATTATTTGAAGGATGAACACAGTCACCATGCCCGGTAGTTTCATTTCCCTCAATCTCAAGTCCAACTAGTTTTCTTTGAGGGTTTGCCTTTCTTTCAAGTAAAGCTTCTTTACCAATAAAGTTATCTTCTTTTGATTTGAGAGGAACTGTAAAACCAATTCCCGCCTCAAACGGATCAGTTTGATCATCGAATTCATAATTTGCGAAAACTAAACCAGCTTCAATTCTAACTAAATCCAAAGCGTCCAATCCCATCGGCACAATTCCAAACTCTTCTCCAGCTTTCATTACAGCATCCCAAACTTCAGCAGCTTTGCTCGGATGACAGAATATTTCATAACCTAGTTCACCTGTATATCCGGTTCTAGATACCATTAAAGGAATTCCATCTAAAGTATTTAACCTAGCTATAGAAAACCTAAACCACTCTAAATCAGTCAATGATGTTTGATGAGGAGGGTTCCAGATTATCTTTTTTAATATTTCTCTACTCTTTGGTCCTTGGACAGAAACATTATGTAAATTATCAGTAGAAGATTTAATCCATACCTTAAAGTTATGTTCCTTTGCTTTTTCTCTTAACCATTCACCGCAATACTCATCTCCACAAATCCACCTAAAGTTATCATCCGTCATTTTGAATACTGTACCGTCATCAAGCATACCTCCATGCTCGTAGCACATCGCAGTATAAACAACTTGGCCAACAGATAGTTTTCTGATGTTTCTAGTGCAAGTCATTTGCAAAAGTTCTTCAGCGTCTGGACCTCTTACTTCAAACTTTCTAAGTGCTGATAAATCCATAATGATAGCCCG
>CACJEH010000013.1:0-23639 GCA_902592365.1 uncultured Alphaproteobacteria bacterium | reverse complement strand
GACGCCATCCGTCTATAATATCTCCAAGTAAATAAAGATGATCACAATCATTATATTTTAAAAAGTGTAAGAGCTCCTTTACTTTTGAAGCACGTATGCCAATATGAATGTCTGAAATGAATATGGATCGATGTTTTTTGATTTGCATAGAATCTAAAAATAGATATATCTACGATTGATAGTATTGAGGATTGTTAAAGTTTTATTAAATGGGTTCTTCACAAAAGCTTTATATTAGAAAAAATTCTAAAATTCATGCATCTGGTCTTTTTGCAAAAGCTGATATCTGTGCTGGCACTAGAATCATTGAATATCGCGGGTTAAAGATAACTAAAGCTCAATCCGACAAGATTGCTGATGTTCACATAGAGGCAAACAAAAGGGCTAAAACAGTCGGGTCTGTTTACATTTTTACACTGAATCAAAAATACGACATCAATGGAAAAGTAACATGGAATTTAGCAAAATATATTAATCATTCCTGCAACCCTAATTGTGAAACTGATATCATCAAAGGAAAAATATGGATTAGCGCAATTAAAGATATTAAGAAAGGCGAGGAGCTGTCCTACGACTATGGATATGACATGTTTTGTTTCGAGGATCACCCGTGTCGATGTGGGTCTCAAAACTGTATTGGATATATTGTTCGAAGCAATCTTAGATGGAGAGTTAAAAAAAGGTTAATTGAAAATAAAAAGTCAAGATTTAACAAAAACTTCACATAAGTAGTTAAACTTCAGATATGGATTTTAAAAATAAAAATATAGTAGATGCTTTTTGGTGTTCAATTGAAGGCCTAAAAATTCTCCTTCAAGAAAAAGCAGCAAGAAGAGAGCTACTATTGTTTCCCTTGTCTGCTCTATACATCGTAATTTTTCAACCAGCTCTTTTGTTCACACTTTGGCTGATAATTTTACCTTTGCTCATACTTAGTATTGAGGCTCTAAACACTGCAATAGAATATACTTGTGATAAAATTACTATGGATAAGTCAAACAAAATAAAAAAAGCTAAAGATTTGGGCTCTGCTGCAATTTTTTTATCTCTAACAGCCTATGGAATAGTTTTAATCTTAGGTTTATTTTATTAGTTTGGGAAGATTGGCATAATTTTTCTTACAAGTAGAGGAGGTCTATGTTTCAATCACAGGGGAAATGCCAATCTTCCACCTAATAAAATAATCATTTATATTAAATTAAAGTTAAATTTAGATTAAATTTCCAATTTCTTTTATTTGATCGATATTTAATAAGTTGTTTTGCTTATAATTTTGAACTAGTGCAAGACATCTTTTTTTAAGAACATCGAATACTTTTAAAAATTCTATGTCAACTTCCTCTTCAGTGCCTTTAAATTTTGCAGGATCAGCTACACCCCAATGTGCCTTTAATGTATTTTTGAGATACACGGGGCAAGTTTCTCCAGCTGCGTTATCACACACAGTAATAACCAAATCAAAATTAATATCTGAAAAATCATCCCATGATTGACTTTTAAAATTGTCTAGGAAAATTTTATTTTTTTCTAATGTTTTGATACTTAATGGATGCACATATCCTGCAGGGTGGCTTCCTGCACTATAAGCATTAAAAAAGTCTTTCCCATAATGGTTTAAAAGCCCCTCTGTCATAATTGATCGACAAGAGTTACCTGTACAAAGTACAAGAATTTTAATCATTTTAATTTTCTGAGTCGATAGAGTAGCCAGCGGATCTAACTGTTCGAATGAAATCTTTTTCTCCTGTTAAATTCAGCTCTTTTCTGAGTCTTCTTATGTGAACATCAACTGTTCTAGGTTCAACGTAAGCATCATTTAACCAAACGTTATCCAATAGTTGCTGCCTAGAATAGACTCTACCTTTATTTTCAATAAAAAATTTTAAAAGATTAAATTCAGTCGGTCCTAAATTTAACTTTCTCTCACCCCTTGTTACCCTTCTGTTGGTAAGATTAATGTTAATATCATGAAACTTGAGTGAGTCGTTCTCTTCTCTTGATTTTGTTCTTTTAAGTAATGATTTAATTCTAGCAAGGATCTCACTTGGAAGAAAAGGTTTGGTTACATAATCCTCTACACCTAATTCAAAACCTCTAATTTTATCATCTTCTTGACCTTTAGCTGTTAACATTATAATTGGAATTTTTTTTAGATTATCTTTTCTTTTAATTCTCTTTAAAACTTCAATGCCCGATATATTTGGTAGCATCCAATCTAATAAAATTAAATCAGGCAGCCAATGTTCGATCTCTTGGATTGCAGATTCTCCGTCGTATGAAAATTTTATTTGGTAGTTTTGTTGTTCTAAATGAAATCCAATTAATTCTGAGATTGGTTTTTCATCCTCTACAACTAAAATCTTGTCTGTCATTCAAAATCAGATTTTTTTAAATCAATATAATGACCTGTAATGTTAAAAATGACCTCTTCAGCTATGTTAGTAGCATGATCACCTATTCTTTCTAAGGACTTTGCAATTAAAATTGGCTTAGTGCCTTCATCAACAACACTTGTTTCTTTATTGTGCATTCTTTCTATTAAATCAGATAATAAAGATTTGTACTGCCTGTCAATTTCTGCATCTTGATTCCATGAGATCCTTGCCTGTACCTCATCTTTTTTAAAAAAACTCTCAAGTGTTTGATTAACCATTTTTTGGACACCTTTACCTAAATTATGCATTTGGTCCGTTAAATCCTCGTCAAATGAAGAAGAAATTGAAATAGCTCTTTTTGCTAAATTTCTAGAGTGATCTCCCATTCTCTCAAGCTCTTTTGAAACTTTGAGGGCAGTGAAAACTAGTCTTAAATCACTGGCAACGGGTCTATGTAAAGTCATAATTTCGAAACTTAAATCCCTAACATCTCTTTCCACTTCATCAACTTGTTCATCAAGATTCTGTGTTGTCTGTGCATCAGATGAATCTTTAGATTTAATAACATTTACTGCAATTTCAATTTGTTTCTCAACAATATTACTCATTTTAATTAAATTATCTGTAAGATGATTTAACTTTTGTTCAAAGTTTTTATCTGTGTGTGCTGTTTCCATTTTAACCAAACCTTCCAGTTATGTAGTCATTTGTTTGTTCTTTATCAGGTTTTGTAAATATCTTACCAGTTTCTCCATATTCGACAAGGTTACCTAAATGAAAAAATGCAGTTTTAGATGATACACGTGATGCTTGAGACATAGAATGAGTTACTATAATAATTGTGTAATTTTCTTTCAATTCGTTAATTAAATCTTCTATTTTTGCGGTTGCTATTGGATCTAATGCAGAACAAGGTTCGTCCATCAAAATGATTTCCGGTCTTATAGCAATCGCTCTTGCAATGCACAATCTTTGCTGTTGTCCTCCAGATAAACCGGTAGCAATATCATCCATTCTATCTTTTACCTCTTCATAAAGACCCGCTCTATGAAGTGAGTCTTTTACTATTTCATCTAATTCCTTTTGAGAAGAAGCAATACCATGAATTTTTGGTCCGTAGGCAACATTTTCATAAATAGTTTTTGGAAAAGGATTGGGTTTTTGAAAAACCATTCCAACTTTTTCGCGAAGAGTTTCTACCTGTATATCAGGGCTATATATATCAATATTGCCATTCAACAAAAACTTACCTTTAACATTACAAATATCTATTACATCATTCATACGGTTTAAACATCGCAAAAATGTCGACTTACCACAACCTGAGGGCCCTATAAGAGAAGTTACTTCATTTTTTGGAAAATTAAGAGCAACGTTATTGATTGCCATTTTTGTTCCATAGTGGACATATACCTCACTTGTTTGCAAAGCATAATTGCTGTTTTGATCTACCATTTCACCTCCAATTTTCTTCTTACCAACACTGCCAAAGTATTCATTATAATCAAAAAAGATAAAAGTAGCATTATTCCTGCAGATGTTTTTTCGAGGAAACCTCTTTCAGCGCTCTCAGACCATAGATATATTTGTGAAGGAAGACCAGTGGCAGGGTCGAATGCCCCTCCCGGTATTTCCATCACAAAAGCAACCATACCTACCAATAATAAAGGGGCTGTCTCACCCAAAGCTTGTGCCATTCCAATAATTGTTCCAGTAAGAGTACCTGGCAAAGATAAAGGGATTACATGATGAAATACAGTTTGCATTTTAGTAGCCCCCACAGCAAGTGCTCCCTCTCTAATTGAAGGGGGGACGCCTCTGAGCGATGCCCTAGATGCTATAATAATTGTTGGTAAAGTCATAAAACCTAAAACTAATCCTCCAACTAAAGGGACTTGATATGGCATCCCAAAAACTCCAATTAGCATACCTAAGCCTAAAAGTCCGTAAACAATAGAGGGAACCGCCGCAAGGTTATTTATATTTACTTCAATAATGTCAGTTATTTTTCCTGGTTTAACAAATTCCTCTAAGTACACAGAAGCCAAAAGTCCGATTGGAAAAGCAAAACTAAAACAGATCAATAAAGCATAAAAAGACCCCATAAGTGCTCCAAGTATTCCGGCTGTTTCTGGATCTCTTGAGTCTCCATTTGTGAAAAACCAAAAATTGAATGTCTTAGACATTTTACCTTTGGAGTCTAAAGAGTCTAAGATAGAAAGTTGATAATCATTTATTTTTCGTTGTGCTTCGGGAACATTTCTTGGATAGTTTCCTTTGACAATTTGGTCAAGATCTGATGAGGCAGATATATCTAAATTGACAGTTTTTCCAATTACATTTGGATTGTTTGCAATATAATCTCTCAGCTGATAATCAAATTTTCTTGTGTACATTTCTCTGACTTTAATAAAATTTTCTTCATCTAATCCAGGATGGTTTTGGTTAATCACTTGATCAGCAAGATCAACATAAGATGCTTTCATTATTTCTTTTTTGGAGGAGTTACTAGAAACCTCTATAAAATTTGGGTCAAAATAAACATCAGCATTAATAGTTGTTCTAACAAAAGCACCACTGCCGGTAGAAAAAATTTTATACATTAAAATAAGCACGAAGAACAAAGAGAGAGTCATCGCAAACATTCCATAAAATTTGAAACGTTTCTCTGCTGCAAGTCTCTTTTCTAAACTACTCATATTTTTCTCTGTACTTTTTTACTATTGTTATAGCAGCAATATTAAGAATTAATGTCATTACAAATAAAGTTAGGCCTAAAGCAAAAGCAACTAAGGTTTTTGGATTATCAAACTCGACATCTCCTATCAAACTTGTAACAATCTGTGTTGTTATTGTAGTCGCTGGCTCCAAGGGATTAAAAGTAAGATTTGCTCTTAGGCTGGCGGCCATAACGACAATCATTGTCTCACCTATTGCCCTAGATATAGCTAATAAAAATGAGCCCATTATTCCAGCTAGAGCTGCTGGTAAAATTACTTTTTTAATAGTTTCTGATTTAGTTGCTCCAATTGCATAAGAACCCTCTCTTAAAGATTGAGGAACTGCTTTTATGACATCGTCACTAAGAGAGGAAACAAAAGGTATGATCATAACACCCATCGCTAAACCTGCAGCTAGAGCACTTTCAGCGGACACCGGTAATCCAACGCCTTCACCGACATCTTTTATGAAAGGTGCCAGTGATAAAGCAGCAAAAAATCCATAAACAACTGTGGGTATGCCAGCAAGAATTTCAATTATTGGTTTAGCTATATCTCTTACTTTTGATGACGCATACTCTGCTAAATAAATTGCTGTTAGCAGTCCTAAAGGAACAGCGACTAACATGGCAACAGATGCAATTAAAAGCGTTCCGGTCAGCAAAGGTACAAAACCAAAAGCCTCTTTTAAAGCCTCTTGATCGAAGCCTTCTGATGCATTGATTACAAAAGCTCTATTGGGATTCCATGCCGTATTAAAGAAAAAGTCCATAAAATTTACGTACCGAAAAAAATTAATGGCCTCGAAAACAAGAGAAAAGAAGATTCCAAAAGTAATGAATATTGCAATATAAGAACTGCCCTTGATAACATATGAAATAATTTTCTCAACAATTGGCTGTGCGTTTAGTTTTCCTGATATTGATTTCGTAGCCAAAAATCCTAAAAGCACAGGTAGAATGATAAATAGAGTTAAATTCGACCATCCGTAGATCTTGTCAAAATTTGCTAAATTTTTTGCTGCAATTATCTCACTCTCACTGGCCATTTTTAAAATTGATTTGTCGCCTACGGTCAAATCAATTTCTGATAAATTAACAATCATAGATAGGTTGCTAATCTTATTCATAATTAAACCGAATTTTCCAGAGCTCCATGTAGCGACATCTGGAAATAACACAGGGGACATTACAAACATCTCTTGAAAGTTTGATTTAAAAAGAAGTAAAAAGAACCAAATAATTATTGCTGGAAAAAAAACTAAAAGGACAACGTAATATCCATAATAATCTGGAAGAGAGGAAAGATTTTCATTTTTTTTAAATTTTAGGCTTAATGCTCTTTTTTTACCATAGAAGTAAAAAGAATAAGAAAGTATAAAAACTAAAACAAGTGATAAATAAAGCATACTGTCCTATTTCTCTATAAACTGAATTTGTCTTAGGGGCAAGAAATCTTGCCCCTAAAAATAAGATAATTAATTAATGCTTACTTACAAAGTCCGCTTGAAAAAGCGTAACCAGCATCTTTTAATGGGTGTTTTGCTTCAGCACATGCTGCAATATCAAATCCCATTGCATCTAAGTTGTCAGTAACGTTTCTTACTCTATTGATAAGGTCTGGTACCATAGGTGCAGCACCAATTTTTGTTAGGTAACCGTTATCACCAATTGCTTCATCACTTACCATCATTTGTGCAAACTCCTGAATGCCAGGTACAACCCCGATGTGATCTGCTTTTAAGTATATGAAAAGAGGTCTTGCCATTGGATACTCATAAGTGGCAATGGATTCAGCAGATGGTATTACTCCCTCAACAGTAGATGGTTGTAATTTATCTCCGTTGTCTTTTAGATAAGAATAACCAAAGTAACCAAAACGTTCTGGATCCTCAACTAGTTTTTGAACAATAAGAGTGTCATTCTCACCCATCTCGATGATTTTTCCATCTTCTCTGTAATCAGTACATCCATCGTCACTGCCAGTTACTGCTTCTAATGTACATCCAGCTTCCATTACTTTACCATCAAATGCATCTCTTGTTCCTGAGGTTGGAGGAGCTACTAATACTTCAATTTTGTACGCTGGAAGACTTGGGTTAATTTCGTTCCAAGTTTGATATGGATTTTCGACCACTTCACCATCAACAACAACTTTTGCAGCCATAGCTGTAAAAATTTCTTCTCTTGTTAGAGAAAAGGGTTCTGCTTCGTTGGAGTGAGAAAAAGTAATACCGTCATTAGCCCACATCACTTCAATAACGTTTGTTACACCGGCTTCAAGACATAATTTAGCTTCTTTAGATTTCATTGGTCGTGACGCTCCAGTAATATCTGGAAATTCAACTCCCACACCAGCACAAAATGCTTTCATTCCACCACCAGTTCCAATTGGGTTGTAAGTGGGGGTTTTAAAACCTGACTCGCCGAGTCTTTGTGCGTTTACTGTTCCATATGGGTATACTGTTGATGAGCCAACAATATTGATTTGATCTCTTGCAAAAGTTTCAGCAGAGAAAAGCACGCTTACTGCTAAAGCAAGAAAAGTTAACATAGATTTTTTCATAGTTAAGTTCCTTTATGTTATTTAAATTGAGCTAAAAGTATCCGTTAGAAATAAATCTTATATTACAAATATGTTAAAGTTTTATTAAGCATGCTTTGGAATTGTGATTAAAAACTCTGAGCCTTTTCCAACTTCACTTTTTATGTCAATAAAACCCATGTTTTTATTCAAAATATGTTTCACAATTGAAAGGCCTAATCCAGTACCACCAACCTCTTTGGATCGCGCACTGTCCACTCTGTAAAATCTCTCGGTAAGCCTTGAGATGTGCTCTTCTGCAATGCCTATGCCATTATCTTTGAAGGAAATTTCGACATATTCAGTCATAGTACTAGTATTCATTTTTTCACGAGCATTAATAAAAATTTTAGCACCATCTTTTGAATATTTAACAGCGTTGTTAACGATATTGACAACCACTTGAATAAATTCTTCATGAGGGCATCCAACTAAAAGAGATTGGTCTAAATTAATATCAACATTTATGTTTTTCTTTAAAATTTTTGATTCCAAAGAGTTTATTCCAATTTTAACAGTATTTAATAAATTACAAAATTGGTCATTCTCATTAGTTTTCTTATTCTCGATGGAACTTAAACTTAATAGATCATCAATCAAAGAGTTCATTCGATTTGACTGATCTTGAATAATTGAAATAAATTTTTTTCTATTTTTTTCATCGTCAACAGTTAAAAGTGTTTCTAAATATCCTATTATTGAAGAGAGAGGGGTTTTTAATTCGTGACTTACATTAGCTACGAAGTCAGTTCTTACCATCTCAAGATTTTTAATTGCAGTAATGTCTTTAAAAGCAACGCAAAAAAAATCGTTAATTGGAAATCCTGTAACGTCGTAATATCGGTCATTTGGTATTAATCTGTTCCACTCAAAATTTTTTTTTGATTTAGTTTTAAGTGCGTTACTTAGATTTTCAGACAAAGATAAGTCTCTTAAACCTATTTTAAGGTTATCTGCATTTTCTAAATTAAATGTCTCTTTGAAAATATTATTAACGAATATGATATTATAATCGTAATCTATAATAACTATTGAGAGGTCTAAGGAGTTAAGAATGTCTTGATACTCCAAACTTTGTTTGTCACCAACTTCGATGCGTCTTTCTTTGTCTAAAAGAGTCTCTTCTAAAATATTTCGGACTTTTGTAAATAACATATTGTCAGATTTTCTTAGGTCAAAAGTTTTTTTTTCAAGATAGCTCTCAAAGAAATAATAAGAAATGAAATAAACTAAACTCTGAGAAATAATTGATATTAAAAAAATATTAATTGAAGTACTAAAAAACAAAAATAAGTTTAATGAGAGAACAGCAATAGAAAATACAAATAACATTTTATTGTTTTTCTATTTTTTTATAGACCTTTTTGGCAGCAGTACCTCTCCCTGAGAGACTAGGGTTGGTCATAAAATATTTATGTGAGTCTATTTTTAGTTTAGAGTTTATTTTTTGATAATTTCCATCTGAGTCGAGTATCCAAGTATTTTGATTATCGTTAATGGCAGTGTACATAATTTGATATAAAATTTGTTCGTGAACAGTTTTGTTATCGATAGGAACTAATGTTTCCACGCGCCTGTCAAAATTTCTAGTCATCCAGTCAGCAGATGAAATATAAATTTTTGCTTTTTTACTGGGTAGTTTATTGCCTTTTCCGAAACAAACTACACGTGAATGCTCTAAAAATCTTCCTACAATACTTTTAACTTCTATGTTTTCTGACATTCCTTTAACACCAGGAACTAAGCAGCAGATACCTCTAATTAAACAAGTAATTTTCACTCCTGCTTTAGATGCTTCGTAAAGTTTGTTAATTATTTCTTGATCAACTAAATTATTCATCTTGATCCATATGTTAGCTGGCTTTTTAATTTTTGATAAACCTATTTCGTAGTCAATATGTTCGTATAGTTTTTGTCTTAAGTTATATGGAGAGAAAGATATTCGTTTAAAATCTTTTGCCATGTTATAACTACTCATATAATGAAATAATTTTATAGCATCAGATGCTAGATCTTTATTACAAGTAAAAAATGATAGATCTGTATAAACCTTTGCTGTTTGAGGATGATAGTTACCAGTACCATAGTGAACGTAATGGACTAAATTTTTTTTTTCTCTTCTAGTAACTAAGGAAACTTTTGCATGAATTTTTAGATTTAAAAAACCATACACTACTTGAACTCCAGCTTTTTCCAAATTTGATGCCCACTGTAGATTTTTTTCTTCATCAAACCTTGCTTTTAACTCAACAACTGCTGTTACAGATTTACCAGCATCAGCAGCACGAATGAGTGCATCAATGATTGGCGATTGATCGCTAGTACGATACAAAGTTTGCTTAATTGCCACAACGTTTTTGTCGTTTGATGCTTGATCTAAAAAACTAACAACAACATTAAAAGACTCAAAAGGGTGGTGTACAACTAAATCCTTTTTTTTGATTGCTGCAAAACAATCACCGCCAAAATCATTTATTCGCTGTGGGAAACGAGGTTTAAATTTTTTATAATTTAAATTCTTGTTTTTTATATTTCCAAAGACTTCTGATAATTGGTCGAACCCCAGTAGATCTTCGTATTCAAAAATTTCATTTTCAGATACATTCAACTCGTTAATGATGAATGATTTAAAATTATTATTAAGACTTTTTTGAACATCTAATCTGATTACCTGTCCTCTTTTTCTTTCCCTGACAAGTTTTTTAAACTCTCTGATAAGATCGTCTGCCTCCTCCAAAACCTCTAAATCACTGTCCCTTATTACGCGAAATAGATTTGTATCAATAACATCAAAATCATGGAATACATCCCCAACATAATTGTTAATTATTGACTCTACGGGATAAAAATAAATACCCTGTTTATCAATAATTTTAAGAAAGCGTTGTTTTAAATCTGATACTCTCATAACTGAGATAAATTCTTTTTTTGATTTTTTATTTTTAATTTTAGCGATAAGACACAAACTTAAATTTGGTATAAAGGGCAAAGGGTGTGTGCTATCAACTGTAATTGGTGTCAGAATCGAAATAATTTCATTCAAATAATAATTTTTTATGTGGGACAAATGTTTTTTTAAAAACTTATCTCTTAAAATATAGATTTTATTTTTTTTTAATTCTTTTTCAATTTGACCATACGATTCATTTTGCCTTTTAATCAAACCTCTTGTTAATGAGTCAACAATTTTAATTTGATCCTCAATCTTCATTCCATCAAAACTTTTTTTATTAGGAGTGAGTTTTAACTGTTCAATTAATCCAGCCACTCTTACTGAAAAAAATTCATCTAAGTTTGATGCAGCAATACTTATAAAATTTAGTCGTTCTAAAATTGGGACGTTTTTATCATAGGATAATTCATTTACTCTCTCATTAAATTTTAGCCAGGATATTTCTCTATTAAAATACTTATTCATTCTTGTAATTATAACTTTTAAGTCTTTTTACTAATTGTAGTTCTTTAATTTCACCAGTATTTTTTTTTATCTCACTCCAGGAATTAATATATAGATTAATCTCGCAAAATGCACATGTTGGAAATTTTATTATTTTATCTTTTGCAATATAGTTAATTAAATCAATAAAAGCTGGATTATGACCTACTATCATTAAATTTTTGTTAATTTTAATTTTTTTTATCCATTTAATTAAATCGTTAAAGTTGAAAGTATATAGTTCACTTTCAAAATTAACTTTAATTGAGTCTTTAAATATTTTTTTGCAAGTCTCTTGTGTTCTTTTTGAATTCGATGAAAAAATTGAGATATCTTTAAAATTTAGTTTTTTAAAAATATGCGTTGCCATTACTTTGCAACTAAAAATCCCCCTCTCAGATAATGGTCTTTCATGATCGTCTAATTCTAAATTTTTCCAAGAGGATTTAGCGTGACGTAATAAAAATAGTTTTTTTTCAATCATCTGTTAAATATATGCAATATAATATGCTTAATAAAAAAGATTCTATTGCAGTAATAGATATAGGGTCAAATTCAGTAAGATTGTGTGTATTTAGGGGCAATATGAGAAGCCCTGATGTGCTCTATAATAAAAAATTTTTTTGTGGGTTAGGTGAATACCTTCCAAAAACAAAATTGATCAGCAAAGAGGCTGAAAAAAAATGTATCAACTCAATAATTTTTTTTAACTCAATAATTGAAGAAATAAAACCTAACCACTCTGTCGCTTTGTGTACTGCAGCAATTCGAAATGCTTCTAACAAAAAACAAATTACAAATAAGATACAAAAAGTTTTTAAGGGAAAAGTTTTAACTTTATCTGGAAGACAAGAGGCCTCCTATGCCACACTAGGCGTTCGTTCTGCAATACCTAGGGCCAATGGGACCATTATTGATATGGGAGGTGGCAGTATTGAATTAGCACAAATAACACCACATAAAATTAAAAATATATCTTCTTTTCCTTTGGGTATATTAAACTTCACTAAAGAACATAAAGAGCATAAAAAAATTAACAAAGAAATAAATTCAAAACATAAAAATCAAAAAATCTTCTATTTAATTGGTGGAGCATTTAGGACAATTGCAAGATGTTATATTTATTTTAATAAATTGCCCTTTAATGAAATACACAACTTGAGTATCTCTCGGAAAAATTTTTATGAATTAAAATCAGAATTACAAAAAATTGGGATTGACGACCTACAAAAAATTCCGAAAATTTCTGTCGACAGAATAAAACATATTCATATTGCAATAGAAGTATTGGACAAGGTGTTAAAATTATCAAACTGCGAGCAGTTTATTTATCCAAGATACGGGATTAGAGAGGGTTTCATTTACGAAAATCTTCCCAAAAAGCAAAGGCTTTTAGATCCAACTGAAATTTCTTTAGAATTAATAGCTAAAAGTAGATGTCGTTTTTTAATATTTAATAAAAAGACTTTTGCTTGGATTAAAAATGTTTATTTAAAATTTATAAATTTAAAAATGTCCCCTAACCAACTGAGAGTAATAAAACTCTCATGCATTATTTCAGATTTGGGATGGGAGCAAACAGCCAAAATTAGAGCTTCTTATGCATTCAACCTAATATTAAATAGTCCTCTAGTAGGAATAGAACAATCAGAAAAAGTATTTATTGCATATTTAGTGTATTTAAGGCACACGAAAAATATCTTAAACCAAAGGGTTATTGAAAAAGAATTAAGTACCTATTTATCTTATTTATCAAGTGACGAAAAAAAGTTAGCTTATCAGATTGGGTGTGTATTAAATTTTTTATACTCTATAACTAAGGGTTCTTCTTTTTTATTAAAACAGCTTGATCTTAAATCTTTAACATTGGCAGAGCAAAAAAAGGTTTCGTCTATTCAAAAAGTACCAAAATCAGGCAAAACTGAACAGCTTTATAACCTAATTAGAAAATTTTAATATTAGATTAATATTTTTTTAATTAAAATTACATAATCAATAAATCTAATATTCTTTGGTATTTGGAGAATAAATAATGAAATTATTATTATCAATGCTTTTAAGCTTTGTTTTTTTCAATGTAAATGCATTGGAACTTAATAAAATCTCAGGCTATTCAACTTTTTCATGGGACGAAGGTGGATCAGAAATTTTAGCTTACGACTCTCAAAGAAACAGAATATTTGTAACAAACAATCTAACAAAATCTATAGATGTTTTAGATATTACAAGATTACCATATACAGAAAAATTAATTTCAATAAAACCAAGAGCAGGTGTTGGTGGAATAAACAGTGTTGCTGTTTCAGAACAAGCAGGTTTGCTTGCTTTAGCAATCGAGGCAGAAGACAAACAAGACAATGGTGCTGTTTTGTTCTATAATCTTAATACATTAAAATTGGCTTTTGGGTACTCAGTAGGTGCGCTGCCTGATAATGTTGTATTTACTCCGGATGGGAAATATGCATTGGTCGCCAATGAGGGTGAGCCAAATGATGACTACACTGTTGATCCCAAAGGATCTGTTTCAATTATTGATTTAAACAAATGGTTTGTTGGCCCTAGTGAAGATAAAATCAGAAATATAAACTTTTATTACAATGGGGCTCCAGAGGGTGGCAGAATTGTAAAACCTGGATCATCTTTTTTGTATGATGCTGAACCAGAGTTTATAGCAGTTAGCGGTGACTCTAAAAGAGCTTATGTAGCTCTTCAAGAAAATAACGTTATTGCAAAGATAGATATTAGTTTGGGCATAGTTACTGATTACTTTGGTTTAGGCTATAAAGATTGGTCTCAGTCCGCTCTTGATGCTTCAAATAAGGATAACAGAGTTAATATACAGCCTTGGCCGGTTAAAGGAATGTATCAACCAGACACCATGGTAGTTGTCAGTAAAGAGATTAATGGTGAAATGTATGATTATGTTTTAATGGCTAATGAGGGAGATGCAAAAGATTACGATGGATTCTCAGAAGAGGTAAGGGTCGCTGATTTAACTTTAGACCCTTCAGTCTTTCCTAATGCCTCAGAGCTACAAAAAAAATCAAATCTCGGTAGGTTAAAAACAACTACTACTATGGGAGATGCTGATGGTGACGGTTTTTATGAAGAAATCTATACCTACGGCGGAAGATCTTTTTCAATTTTGGACGGTAATACCGGACAAATTATTTATGATAGCGGTAATGATATTGCTGTTAGAACAGCGTTTTCAGGTTTTTTTAATTGGAATGAGGATGCGGGATCTTTTGATGACAGAAGTGACGATAAAGGTGCAGAGCCAGAGGCTCTTACAGTTGGAGAAATTGATGGAAGAACAATAGCTTTTGTAGGTCTTGAAAGACAGGGCGGTATCATGATGTACGATATTACTGGTATGGTAAAACCAAAATTTCTTGGATATTTTAATGGTAGAAACTTTTTTGGAGATGGTACAAAACAAACTGGTGGTGACATATCTCCTGAATCATTAGTTTTTATACCTGCCGACAAGACACCTCCACTTTATCATGTCAGAAAAGGAACTCCTTTATTGATTGGAGCCTATGAACTTTCGGGTTCAACTGCTATTTACGAAGTTATAATTGATTAGTAATATTTATTTTACCCTCTCTAAATTAATAGGGAGGGTTAGATTAAATAGCTTTTTCTAAACTTGTCATTAATAAGTGCAATAGCTTTTTTTCCATCCTCAAGTGAAATCTTATCTGGCGGACCCCAAGCAGTTTTATTGACATCAACAATATAAATTTTTTTCGTATCCCTATCTCTTAAAATGTCTAACTCCCCAAAATCTAGTTTAAATTTTTTACAAAATTCATTTATTAAACTAATCTCTTCATTTTCAAATAAAGAACAAATTGAGACTATTTTTGAATAAACAGTTTTAGATTTAAAGCGATATTCTTTTTGAGCAAATTTCACGTAAGCTAATACAATTTCATCTTTAACCCATACGACCCTATAATCGATAGCAAATTCGTTATAAATATTATTAATTAATTTTTGGTAAACCTTATTTTTATAAATTTTAAATCCTAACGAAGAACTATTTATAATCTTCCCGTCATGTTTTGCATTTTGCTCTGATTTTTCTAAAATTGAACCATGAAAGTTTTTTGGATCTAAGCTCAGAGAATAACCAAAAATCTCTAAGAAAACTTTATCAACATTAGATTTACTGATGTCAGTGCAATTTTTATTTATTACTATTTTTTTTGGATTTCCAGAGACTTGGTAGTTACTATTAGTTTTGTCATAAAAATATAATTCTATGTCAGCTAGTTCTGGGGAGGACGTAAACCTAACTGGCAAGCCCCATCTAACTTTAGCTAAAGTATAAAGTGGATTCAAAGGCCTTCTAGGGTAACAGATTATTTTTTTTTTATTTGATGAGGTAGATTCATATAAGCTAATCAAAAAATAAACATCTCTCAGCCCTCGAAGAATAGTACTAATTACGTCTGAAACAGTTATTGATGACATAAATTGATTCTTTAGACCATTACATATATACAATGTTAAAGTTTTATTAATGAAAGATATCTCTCAAATAAAAAAGAAGTATCAATCAAATAAGGTTAAATTATTTCAAAAATTAGCATCAAGTAATGATGGCTTCTATTTTAATAAAAATCATACAGATCTTGTGGATACAGTTGTAAAAGAAATAGTTAAAGGAATTTATAATATTTATCCAATAGAAGATTTCTCTTTAATCGCTGTAGGTGGGTACGGCAGACATGACTTGTCACCAAAAAGTGATGTTGACTTACTATTTATTTATAAAAAATCTAATAAAAATATAAGAGATTTTATTACTCAATTAAATAACACACTGTGGGATATTGGATTAGAAGTTGGAATATCTTTCTTAACAATTAAACAGGCATTAATTGATTCTAAGAAAGATACAAAGACAATTACAAAATTTGTTGAGACTCGTTTTATTATTGGTGATGAAATTCAATATGGTGAGTTTGTTCGGTCCATTAAGATTTTAATTGGAAAACAAAATCCCTTAAAGCTCAGCGAATTAAAGCTTATAGAGTTAGTTGAAAGACATGACTATCGAATAGGAATTAAAAGTAATTTAGAGCCGAATATCAAAGAGGGCATTGGGGGTCTTAGAGATATTCATACCATACTGTGGGTATCGATCTTTATGTTTAATATTTATAAATTAGAAGACTTAACGTCTGTTAATATCTATACCAAAGAGGAAATTAAAGAATTAAAGAATGCTTGGAAATTTCTCTTAACCATTCGAGCATTTATTCATTTATTTAACGAAAGCAAAGGCGATGTTTTATCTATTGAAAATCAATTAAAAATTTCAAAAAAACTCTCTTACAAAGATAAAAAGAAGGAAAAAGGAGTGGAGATTTTTATGAAAGATTTGTTTGTGAATGTTGCAAAGATTAATTCTCTCTTAAGAACCTTTTATTCAAAGCTTCCAGAGGATTTAATAATCAAAACAATTTATAAAAGAAAACCCACTAAAACTAAATCATTAGAAAAAGAATTTATAATTGAAAAAGGTTTTCTGAATTTAAAAAATAATACCGCTAAAAACCTTCAACTAAAATGGGCAAACGTCTTTGAAAAATCCTTGGAACATAATTTACTCATTCATCCTCGCTTTTTAAAGACCGTCGAGGAAAAAAGAAAAGTTTTAAAAAAAACCACAAATAAACAGCACCTCCAATCATTTTTAAATATTGTCGTCTCCAAAAAAAATCCTATACAAGCCCTTCATGATTTTAATGATACCCAGCTATTTAGCGAAATATTTCCTGAGTTTGGCAGAGTTTGGGGACAAGTGCAGTTTGATATTTATCATCACTACACCACCGACGAACACTTATTATTAACACTGCACAACCTAAATGAGCTAAGACAAAAATCTTTTTATAATGAAATATATAGCAGGTTATCCTCAAGAGAAGCCCTTCACATCGCTTTACTATTTCATGACATTGGAAAGAAGGGGCCAAAAAATCATTCTGTTTATGGAACAGAGTTGACCAACAAGATCCTAAAAAGACTTCCTGTATCAGAAGAAGTGAAAGAATTGACATTGTGGTTAGTTGAAAACCATTTATCAATGAGCGATACAGCTTTTAAAAATGACACTCAAAGTCCTGAGGCAATTGCTAAATTTACTTCTATTGCAAACACAGAAGAAAAAATAAACTCATTGTTTCTTTTTACCTTATGTGACATTGCCTCTGTCGGACCAAACGTTCTAAACGAATGGAGAATAAGCCTGCTTAGAAGTTTATTTTATAATGCAAGAGATTTTCTGCAAAGAGGTCTAGATACAAAAACTTATTCTACATCTGTTCAAGAATCTTTAAAGAAATCAGTATTACAAAAATCTGATGTTAATTTAAAAAAGTTTATAAAAAATTCGATAAATGAATTTCCAAATCAATTCTGGGAAGCCTTTTCATCAAGAATGATCGTCGATATCTTTAAAATTTACCAAAGAAATAAAAAAGCAAAGGTTATTAACTCTGTAAATTTTCTTAATTATGAAAATAAAGAATATAGTGCTGTTGTTGTCACAAGTAAAAATAGGCCAGGAATTTTAAAAGATATTGTTTCGGGGTTTACACACTCTCAATCAAATATTCTTAGTTCTAGAATAATATCTTTAAATAACAATCAAGTAATTGATGTGTTTTGGGTAACCAATTTTTTGAATAAAGGTGTTTTAGATTTAAGCGAACAAAAAAGAGCAGCTAAACATGTAATGAGTGCTCTTGATCAAAAAGACTTTAAACCCTTACGGTCATTTACCAAAGGTCTACAAAAACTTGCTGTAAATCCTCAAATTACAATTGATAACGATATGAGTAAGCAAGTCACTACTTTTCAAATATTATCTGGCGATAGGCCTGGATTATTAATGGATATTTTAGGAGTTTTTCATGACAAACAAATAAGTGTCCAATCAGCAAAAATTTCTACATACGGGGAAAAGGTTTTTGATATTTTTCAATTAACGAATAACAATAACCAAAAAATCAAAGATAAAAAATTACTCAAATCAATTGAAAAGGATTTGATGTCTATTTTTTAGGTTTTTTATGTTAATCAATTTAAGTCCCTCGATATTATTAGATAATTCTGATATCAATTTTAATAATATTTGAATATGAGTAGTTTCCAAAAAAGAGTTTTTTCTGGTGTTCAGCCAACAGGAACATTGCATTTAGGTAACTATCTTGGTGCCATAAAAAACTTTGTAGAGCTTCAAAAAGAATTTGAATGTATTTATTGTGTTGTAGATCAACACGCCATTACTGTTGAGCAAAATCCAACTGAACTTCGCTCAAACACACTTGAGGTATTAGCATCGTTTATTGCAGCAGGAGTGGACTATAAAAAACAAATTATATTTCAACAATCAAGTGTAGCAGAACACTCTCAGCTTGCTTGGGTATTTAATTGTGTCAGTCGAATTGGTTGGCTTAATAGAATGACACAGTTCAAAGATAAAGCTGGAAAGAATAAAGAAAATGTAAGTGTTGGTTTAATGGTTTATCCAAATTTAATGGCTGCAGATATTCTTGCTTACCTTGCAACAGATGTTCCAGTGGGTGATGATCAAAAACAACATTTAGAACTGTCAAGAGACATTGCACAAAAATTCAATAATGATTTTAAAGTGGACTTCTTTCCACTGCCAGAACCACTTATTTATGGAAATGCAACAAGAGTAATGAGCCTTCGAGATGGAACTAAAAAGATGTCAAAATCTGATGCATCTGAATTTTCCAGAATTTTATTAACTGACAGCGATGATGATATAAGTTCTAAAATAAAAAAGGCAAAGTCTGACTCAGACCTTATTCCTGATAACAAGGATCAATTACAAAATAAACCTGAATGCTTAAATTTAATCAATATTTTGTCTGCTTGTTCAAATGAAAGTATTGAAAAAACTCTGGTAAGTTATGCTGGCAAAGAATATTCAAAATTAAAAAATGACCTTGCAGACAAATTAATTCAAGTCATAGGACCAATTAGAACCGAGATATTAAATCTTCTCAATAATAAAGACGAATTAAATAAAGTCCTAGATATGGGCAGCGAAAAAGCATCCACAATTGCAGGCCCAATTCTCAAAGAAGTCTATAAGATAGTCGGTTTTAGATAGACACTTTGGCTTGAAATTTCCAATTTTATAGACATATTATTAGCAATGTTCGTACAAACTGAACCAACGCCTAACCCTGCAACCTTAAAGTTTTTGCCAGGAAAAGAGGTCATGAAAGACGGAACTATGTTCTATCAAAACCAAGAGTCTGCCTCAAGCTCACCTTTGGCAATGAACTTGTTTAATATTAAAGGTGTTGAGGGTGTTTTTTTTGGGTCTGACTTTATCACTATAACCAAAGGCAAAGATAATGATTGGACGCTTATGAAACCTGCAATTTTGGGTTGTATCATTGAGCACTTTACAATGAACAAACCTATTATCTCAGAGCAATCTGCATCAACTGGACATACAATTGATGAGAACGATAGTGATGTTGTAAAAAAGATCAAAGAACTTCTAGATAGCAAAGTGAGACCAGCTGTTGCTATGGACGGTGGAGATATCATATTTGACAAATATAATGAGGGAGTTGTATTTCTACAAATGCAAGGGGCCTGTCAGGGATGTCCAAGTTCAACGGCAACTTTAAAAATGGGAATTGAAAATATGCTAAAGCATTATATTCCCGAAGTCCGTGAAGTACGACCCGTTGAAGTCTAGTCTTTTAATTTTTTTTTTTGGATTTTTATTAAATTCCTCTCTTAACGCAGGAGAATTTCATAACTGGGTTGATTTAAATAAATATTATAAAAAAAATAATTTTATTCCTGAAATTTTAACGCAAGAAAATATTGGTCATCTTCCTATAATATCAGAATTACCTGATGATTTTTCAGAAATACAAGATGTTCCAACAAAGAAAAAACTATTTTACCTTGTAACCCTTCCTTTGATTTACAATTCAAATACCTCAATCATGCAAGAACGAAGAATGGTAATAAATATAGAAAAAAAATTTGCTAGGAAGAAATTAAATAAAAACGAAACTGACGAGATTATTAGGTTATCAAAAAAATATAAATTAGATTATAGCGAAATTAACACAAAACTTTTTAGAAAACTCAAACAACGTATTAATATTATTCCGGTGTCACTAGCTCTTGGACAAGCAATTATTGAAAGTGGTTGGGGACAGTCTAGATTTGCAACTGAGGGAAATGCTCTTTATGGTCAGTGGACTACACGTGAAGACAAAGGGATCATTCCTCAAGACAGGGATGAGGATAAAACTCACGCAGTTTTAAAATTTAAAAATTTATCAGAGAGTGTTGAAGCGTATATGTTTAATATCAATACTCATCAAGCTTATTATAATTTTCGTGTCATTAGACGAATAGATGAGCGCATAAAATACACAGACCCTATTAGTATGAAAGTGAAATATTTAGCAGCCTATGCTGAAATCGGCGATAAATATGTCGATAAATTAGAGCTGATCATTGCTTCAAATAATCTTCAAGAATTTGATCGATTTAAATTTAATTAACTAAATACTGATAACCAAACCAGAAAATACCATTATTAACTTTTGTGCAATTAAACCTAAGCCTACCTTTTACAGGTAAACGATTAAGTTCAACTAATAACTTATTATTAAGATTTGTAATTGTTGGATTAAATGATCCTTTAAAATCACTTATAAAACAATTTATGTTGGAGGAGTCCTCGTTAAAATCTAAAGCATATCTAATGATAGGCTCACTTTGATAAGGATTGCCAGGTTCAATAAGCACATTATTAAAAGGTAAAACACTTGATGCATCTTTTATTCGATTAATAGATCCGTAATTCTCATTTAAGGGGAATCTTGGAATAAAATATTTTTGATTAATTGAAAAGGCACCTGAATGTTGTCCAAATGCTGCATCAAAATACTGAGAAACTACTTTTTGTGCTATAGTGCTATTTTCACCAAAAGGATAAGCAAATAAATTTGGAGTAATGCCTAAATTTTCAAAAATAAGATTCTGTGATTTTTTTATTTCATTTACAATTTCAATTTCACTAAGACTAGATAAACTTGAATGAGAGTGTGTATGATTTTGAATATCTACACCACGACTTAGAACACTTTTAAGCTGAGTCCAATTCATATAATTTTGTCCACCAACGTTTTCTGTATTTAAAAAAAGAGTGACTGGTATCTCATACTTTTCAAAAATAGGTAATCCCACCTCAAAAAACGATAAATAAGCATCATCTACAGTTATTGAAATAGTTTTTTTTTGTAATTTATCTTCAAACAAAAGATCTCTAGCTAAAATAAAATTAAACTCCTGATCCTTTAAATACTCTAGATGGCTTACTAATTGCTCTTCGCGTATATTTGTTGAGGGATACTTATTTTCACCAAATCGATGATACATTAGAATATTATTTGGAATTGTATCATTCACACTTGTTGCATAGGATGTACTAATTGGAAATATAAAATTTGACACAAAAATGATCAGTAAAGTAAAAAATTTTGAAATCGGCATCGATAGCTCTTTATCATACTGTTCAATTACCTTATTTAAAAATGAAAAAATCATTTGGGATAAAACTGTAAAAAGTGAGTATGGACATGAAAAAATATTATCGGAATTGCTACAAAACTTAGTAACTGAAACAAAAATAAAGGCTAATCATATTAAAAAATTGCATCTAAATTATGGACCAGCACGCTTTACAGCAATAAGAAATTGTCACTCACTTATGAAAGGCTTTTTTATAGATCATAAAGTAGAAATTGTGGGTTATTCTATCTTTGAGCATTTCTTTTTAGGTATTAACAAAAAACTTACTAAAGATGTCTTGTGTGTGATTGACACAAATAGAAAAGATTTAGCTATTCAACAAATTGATACCTCAGGGAGATTAATTGGAAAGACAAAAACTTTAAAAATTGACTCAGACCTTGAGGATATATTGAGTCAAAACTATTTTTTAATAGGAAATGGATTAGAAAAAATTAAAAAATTTTCTGAATTTACCTTTATTAAAAATAAAATTATTTCGCCGACAAAATTAAAATCAAATTATTTTATAAAAAAGCATTATAAGAAAAAATCTAATTATAAGTTCCCAAAAATAATTTATCCTTACTCTCCGATTTAAAAATTTAAAAAAGAGTATTTTTTTTCCATATACTTTTGATGGTAATCCTCAGCAGGACAGTAATTCTTTACGGGTTCTATAATCGTAGTAATTTTTTGATTAAATTGGCTTTCGTTCAATTTGTCTGTGATCTGCTTTGCTATTTCACATTGAGTTTCGTCATAGTATCCTATCAATGATCGGTATTGAGATCCTCGATCTTGGCCTTGTTGATTTAAAGTTGTCGGATCATGAATTTGATAAAAAAACTCCACAAGGTTGGTATATGAAACGAGATTTTCATCAAATTTTAAGAAAACGACTTCGGCATGGTTTGTATTACCTTTGCAAACTTCTTCGTAAGAAGTTTTATCTGTTAAGCCTTGAGAGTAGCCTACTTGGGTTTCAATCACACCTTTGATCTCAGAAAATTTTTTTTCAGGCCCCCAAAAACATCCTGCTCCAAATAATGCTTTAGACATTATCTTTTCCTTTTAGTTGTGTCTTTTGAGCACTTCTTTGGTGAATTCTCTCTCTCCAAATTTCATAGCTTTTTTGTTTAATATTTTTTTTCATAATTTTTTTAACATCACCCTCATCAATTTCATAAATTTTTTTGATATGACTAAAATCTGTTTGATCATCCCAAGCCATTTGAATTATTTCGCTAATCTGAGATTGATTAAATTTCATACTTAATGATACAAATCTGGGATATTTTCAGATCTATAACAATTTGAAGCATAGCCTTGTTCTTGGGTAACAAACTTAAACAGTTTTCCTGCATGCGGTTGTCTTTCTGCTTCAATGTCGTTGAGACCAACAGATGCAGTTGTAATAAAAAGCTCATTGAGATTTTTCCCACCAAAAGTGCAACTTGTTACTTTTGAAACAGGAAGTTGTAAAATTAATTTAAGTGAACCTTTTTTATCAAAACAACAAACTTTGCCACTTCCCCACATTGCTACCCATAAGTTACCATTTTTATCAACTGTCATTCCATCTGGGTTTCCATCGATTTTGTTCATGGAAAGAAAAACTTTTTTATTTATTCCGTTTCCTGACAAATCATTGATAGAAAAAATATAAATAATTCTTTTTATAGAGTCAGTTACATAACCCACGTTTCTCTCGTAGTCAAAAACTGGTCCGTTTGAAATAATATATGAGTTATCTGAGTAAATTGGTTTTAAATTGGAGTCATGACATATAATTTTTCCAGTCTGAGTCTTTTGGTGAATATCCATTGTTGATATCCAAATTTGTCCATTTAAATCTATATCTGCATCATTAATCCTATTATTTGGACTTTCAAAATCGATCTTTGTAAGAAGATG
>CACJEH010000012.1:0-24431 GCA_902592365.1 uncultured Alphaproteobacteria bacterium | reverse complement strand
ATGTCTAACATTCTGTATTTCTTTTTGCTTAAATTTTTTTCTTCCCCTCTTCTCCTCGGGAAATTCTTTAAAAAATTTTTCTAGAAGTTTTATAGAATATTTTTGTTTGAATTCAATATTTTGATAACTTCTCATTGGAACATAAATATTTTTTGGAGGTTTATTTTTATAAATTTCGATCAATGTTTAAAGTGACGATCGTTTAGTTGAAAAAAATTTAATTTATTTTCTCTCACAAATTTCCTAATTAGAATATCATTTTTTGACCCCATAGGAGCATATATATCAATTTGAGATTTATCATTTTTTATAAATTCTAAAGAGTCTGTGAAAGGGAAAAAAGCATCTGAAAATAAATAAAGTTTATCTTTTTTCTTTTTTTCTTGCTTTAAATTTAATTTATACAAACAATTTTCAAGAGCGTCAATTCTCGAGGTTTGACCACCTGACTGAGAAATTAAACTAGTGTTATCAAAAACAGCAATAGCATTTGATTTTATAAATTTTAGTATATTAGTAAAAAAATCAATCTTTTCGTTACTCAACTTATTTACACCAAATATTTTTTTAATTGTTGATTTTTTATTATCTACATCTTGTATAAGCGTTCCTGCGAAAATACTTCTTTGCTCAATTTCCTTTGTAAATTTATTAACTTTTAGAACTCTTAAATTCTTTTTACTTTTTAAAATTGCTAAGGCATCTTTTTCAAATTCAGGTGCAGCTACAACTTCATAAAAATTTTTAACTAATAACTTAGCTGTGCTTTCAGTAATTTTTTTATTAAAAGCAACAACACCGCCGAACGCACTAATTGGATCTCCTGCAAGCGCATTTAAGTAGCTTTTTTTATGATTGCTTTCTATCGATGCACCACATGGGATATTATGTTTGACTATTATACAGATATATTTAATAGTGCTTGTCTCATTTGCCATTGTAACCGCAGCATCTAAATCTAATAAATTATTGTAACTTAGTTGTTTTTCCCCACTTAATTGACTAAACTTATTTTTGTCTATCAACGCAGTAGCTTTTTGTTGTGGGTTTTCACCATACCTTAGTAAATATTTTTCATAGTAGTTACCTTGGAACCAATTTGATATTGCCAAGTCGTAGTCAGTGATTTGTTTTATAGCCTTTAAAGCATATTTTTTCTTAGCCGACTCCGTTTTAGGTGATTTTTTTATAAAACCTTTATAATCTAAAGGGTCTACAATTATTACAGTTTTTTGGTAGTTCTTGACTGCTGCTCTAATAAGACTGTGCCCCCCAATATCAATCATTTCAATTATTTCATCTTTTTTTTTACTTTTTCTTAAAGTTTCTTCAAATGGATAAAGATTAACAATCAGTAAATCAAAATTCACAATTTTTTCCTTATTAAGTTCTTTTTGATGACTTTTTTTGTCTGTGGCAAGAATACCCCCAAAAATTTTAGGATGAAGTGTTTTCACTCTGCCATCTAATATTTCTTTTTGATCAGTATATTTTGAAATTAAGATATGTGGCACATCTATTTTTTTTAAATACTTAGATGACCCACCTGTCGAGTAAATAGTGTATTTATTTTTAATTAAATATTTTGAAATATCATCAAGATGATTTTTATTAAAAACTGATATCAAAGCATTTTTATTTTTTTTCATTTGTTAAAGAAATTGTTTAAATTATTTGTAGCAATTTTTAAATTATCTTGTTGAAATAAAAATGACCCTGCAACTAGGACATTTGCCCCAGCTTTTATACAAAGCTCTCCAGTTTCATAATTGACACCACCATCAACCTCAATATCAACAACTAAATTATTTTCATTAATATAATTTGATAAAGCCTTTATTTTTTTGACTTGATCATTCATAAATAATTGTCCTCCAAAACCTGGCTCCACAGTCATGATTATTACTTGATCAATAGTATGTAAATATTTCTTTATTTCCTCCCATGGTGTTTTTGGTTTTATAGCAATACCCACTTTAATGTTATTTGATTTAATTTTATTAATTAGTTCATTTAAATTTTCATCAATTTCATAATGAAAAGTAATTATATCCGAACCTGCATTAATATAATTATCTAAAAATCTACCTACTCTTTTAACCATTAAATGTACGTCAAAAATTTTTTTTGTTTTGACACGCAAATCTGATATAAATTGTGGCCCAAAAGTTAAATTGGGAACAAAGTCACCATCCATTACATCAAAATGAATGTACTCTGCTCTAGATTGGTCAAGATCTGAAATAACTTTTTCCATGTTTGAAAATGATCCACCTAAAATTGATGGTGATATTATTATCTTCATACTATTTTTTCTAAAACAGAAACAAAAAAGATATCTGAGCCACCTAATTCTTTAAAGCTATAAGGGTTAATAAAATATCCATTTTTTCTTTTTATCATTTTGTCTGATTTAATGTTGTGTAATTTAATATTTTTATGTATTTGCATAATTTTATCAATAACATCGATTGTCTCAAAGGGATGAAAAGAACAAACAATATAAACTAAAAAGCCCTTATTATTTAGTATTTTTAGAGATTTATTCAACATTTCAATTTGTACTTTTTGATACTTTTTCATTTCAGGCTCAGCAACCTTGATCGTAACATCCGGATTTCTTCTAAATGTGCCCAAAGCACTACAAGGGGCATCCAATAATATTGAATTAAATTTATCAGCAAATTTTTTTTTAAGAAAATCAACTTTATGAATATTTATTTTGATATTTAAGCGATTAAGATTTTCTTTAAATTTATTTATTTGATTTTGAGATTTATCTATTGCCAATACATTAAAACCTAAGGATTTAAGTAATATAGTTTTACCTCCAGGTGCAGCGCACAAATCAATTATATTTTTGTCATTGTAAATTTTATGTATTGCGTTAATGACTTCAAAATTACCAATATCTTGAACAAAACAACTTTTCATAATTTTTTTTTCCAAAATGAAAACCCTTTTATTATAAATAGCACTATTGTTATCCAATAAACTTATTTGGTAATTTTTAGGTTTTTCAAATAATGTTCCATAAGTATAATTTCTTATAGATTTACTTGAAAATATTTTATCTATTGTTTTTTTAAAATTAGGATAAATATTTTTCTCATACTTAATTTCATTTTTACTTCTTAAAATATTTCTCAAAACAGCATTTATGAGTTTCTCTTTTTTAAATTTTTTACTTATTTCCACTGCGTCATTAACTATTGCATAATGAGGTTTATTTGTGAAATTCAATAATGTTATACAAATTTTTAAAAGGGTTTTAACACTTTTAAGTGTTCGGTTATTAATATATTCGGAAAGTATTCTATTATTATTTTCATAGTTTCTGTAATATTCTTGAATAACTAAAAAAAGAAAATTTCTTTTAAGTTGGGGATAAGTGTTCACTACATTATCTATAGTGCTACCTTGCTCAATCCTTTTAATTGAGTTATATAAATTGGTAATATCTGAGGTGTTAGATATTTTTAGACCCGTCTATTAAAGATTGAACAACATTTGGATCAGCTAATGTAGACGTGTCGCCTAACTGATCTTGCTCATTTGAAGCTATTTTTCTTAAAATTCTTCTCATAATTTTACCTGATCTTGTTTTAGGCAGACCCGGAGAGAATTGCAATTTTTCTGGTGTTGCTATAGGGCCAATTTTTTTTCTTATCCATTGAACGAGCTCTTGCTTTAAATCATCACTTACCTCGACCCCTGTGTTAGTGGTTACAAAAGCATAGATTCCTTGACCTTTTATATCATGAGGATAGCCCACAACTGCAGCCTCAGAAACTAGTTCATGCTCAACAAATGCGCTTTCAATTTCAGCAGTTCCAAGTAAATGACCAGATACATTGATACAATCATCTACCCTTCCAGTAATCCAATAAAAGCCATCTTTGTCTCTTCTGCATCCGTCTCCAGTGAAATACTTTCCTTTAAACTGACTAAAGTAGGTATCAATAAAACGTTGGTGATTTCCATAAACTGTTCTCATCTGGCCTGGCCAACTGTCTAAAATACAAAGTTTACCTTCACACTCGCCCTCTAAAATATTCCCGTTATCATCAACTATCGCAGCATCAATTCCAAAATAGGGTTTCGTTGCACTGCCTGGTTTAAGCATTGAAATGCCAGGTATAGGTGAAATTAAATGGCCGCCTGTCTCAGTCTGCCACCAAGTGTCGATAACAGGACATTTGTTTTTACCAACTACTGACGAATACCAATTCCATGCTTCTGGATTAATTGGCTCACCAACTGTTCCTAAAATTCTCAGGGAGCTTAAATCACATTTTTCAATATAAGAATTACCCTCTTTCATTAAAGATCTTAGAACAGTTGGTGCTGTGTAAAAAATATTTACTTTGTATTTATCACAAACTTCCCAAAAGCGAGAATAATCTGGATAATTAGGAACACCTTCAAACAATAATGTTTTACAACCGTTCGCAAGGGGGCCATAAACAGAATAAGAATGCCCAGTAATCCAACCTGCATCCGCAGTGCACCAATAAACATCCCCTGGATGATAGTCAAAAGAATATTTATGAGTAAACGATGCATAAACTAAGTAACCGCCAGTAGTATGAAGAACACCCTTTGGTTTACCAGTTGAACCAGATGTGTATAAAATAAATAGAGGGTCCTCTGCATTCAAAGTGACATATTCACATTGGTCATCTACTTCTTTAATTTGTTCATCATAATAAAAATTATTATTTCGGTGTAGGTTGTCTTGAGTGTATGTGTATCGAATTACAAGAGTCTTTATAGAACTATCACAGCTCTCTAAAGCTGTATTAATATATTTTTTTAAAGGAATTTTTTTACCACCCCTAACACCTTCGTCAGCAGTTATTACAAACTTAGATTTACAATCTTTAATTCGTCCAGCAATTGACTCTGGCGCAAAGCCTCCAAATATTACCGAATGTATTGCTCCTATTCTTGCACAAGCTAACATAGCAAACGCAACTTCAGGTATCATGGTTAAATAAATTGTTACAACATCGCCTTTTTGTACGCCAAGTTTTTTTAAAACATTTGCAAATTTACTTACTTCGGATTTTAGTTCTTTATAAGTGAAGGTTTTATTTTTACTAGTATCATCTCCCTCCCAAATAATTGCTATTTCATCCGGTTGTGTTTCTGCATGTCTATCAACACAGTTATAGCAGGCGTTTAGTTCCCCATCCTCAAACCATTTGATAGATACGTCACCATTGTAGTTGGTATTTTTAATTTTTGTGAAGTCTTTAGACCAAGTAAGATGAGACTTTGCCACTCTAGACCAGAATTGTTCCTTATTATTAAACGACTCTGCATACATACCTTCATATTGTTCTTTCGATAACAGTGGATTAGATAATTTAAATTCTTTCATTTTTTTCACTCATCTTAATTAATTTCTTCCATTGCTTCAATGTTACAGGCATCACACTTAATCTAGCTTGTTTTACAAGTGGAAAATCTTGGAAAAAAGGGTCTTCCTTTATTTCTGATAAGTAAACTTCATTTAAGTCTTTAACATAGGTTACATCAATCATCCCAAATATCCCTTTTTTATCGGTGTGATCCGGATAATATTCTTTAGTAACTCTAACAATTCCCTTAATAGCTTTTTCTGTTACTGAGTGATAAAATAAACACTCATCTCCTTTTCTCATTTTTTTCATATTATTTGCTGCTTGATAATTTCTCACACCATCCCAATGCTCAGTTTTTTTCTTTTTTTGTTGATCCCATGACCAAGAACTAGGTTCTGATTTAAGGAGCCAATAATTTTTAGAAGTGTTCATGAATTAGTATATTAGGTGAGGGTCTAACATTGTAATTATTTAATCTAATTTTTCTAGTTTTCATAATTTCGATAGCGTTCCAACCAATCATTGCAGCGTTGTCGGTACATAAAGACAAAGGTACTTGATGATAATTAATTTTCTTTAATGCAACAAGTCTTTGGAGCTCATTATTTAAATATTTATTTGCTGCTACTCCACCACAAATTGAAAAATCATTAATTTTAATATTTTCTTTTTGTAAGAGTTTAATGCTATTTAATATTTTAAATTCTAACAATTTAAATACAGTATGTTGAAATGAAGCCGAAAAGTCCCTCAGAAATATTTTCGTTTTTTTATTTTTTATAATGGTATTTAGCGCTGCTGTTTTTAAACCTGAAAAAGAAAATTCACAGTTATTTTTTTTTGTCAAAGGCATTGGGAGTACAAACCTCTCAATATTTCCACCTATTGCTAGTCGTTCAATTTCTGGTCCGCCAGGATAACCTAAACCTAATCCTTTAGCTACTTTATCAAAACACTCACCTGCAGAGTCATCAATTGTTGATCCGAGAGTAATAAAATTTTTTGGATTTTTAGCCAATACTAATGCCGTATTCCCTCCAGAGACGAGTAGGCATAAGTATGGAAACTTAATTTTAGATACAAGTCGAGGTGATAACAAATGTGCTTGTAAATGATTAATTGGAATAAGTTTAATATTTTTAGACATTGATATACCTTTTGCAAAAGATGACCCTACAATTAATCCACCAATGAGCCCAGGCCCAAAAGTTGCAGCAATTGCCGAAATTTTTGAAAAATCAATTTTTTTAATTGATTTGACCAATGTATCTAAAATTTCCAAATGTTGTCTTGCTGCCATCTCGGGTATAACGCCCCCATGATCCTTATGAAATTTCCTGTGATTAATTGTTTCAAGAAACTCAACACTTTTATCATCTTTTACAATGGCGATAGACGTATCATCACAAGAACTTTCTATTGCTAAAACTTTCATTATTATAAAAAATATAGATTCTTATTGAATGCCTGAAAATCAAAAAAATGACAGTAAAAAAAGCTTTCTCAAACGAAATCTTTTCCTAATAGTAATATTTTTAATCATTATAACTGCTTCAGCGGGCTACTTGAGTCGAAATAACCTTTTAATATTTGATGAAGTTCAATTCAGCAAATTAAACCAAGAAACTCAATCATTAAATGTTCAAAAAGAGATAACCACTGTAAATGATTTAAATAACAAAGAACTGGAAGATAAAGTAGATCGTCTTGAGTCTCTTATACTAGAGTTAGCAAAAAATGTTCAAGAAATACCTCAAACTGCAATTGTTCAGCCAGAGCCACAACAAATTACTTTATCCAATGATGAGGCATATGAATTAATTTTGTCCATAAATCAGATTATAGTTAATATTGATCAGCAACAAATTCGAAATAAAAATATTCAAAAACTTCAAAATCAATATTTATTTTTTAATGAAGAAAAATTTAAGGAGCTACTCACCATTCCAGATTATACATATTCAGTACAGCAATTACAGATTAATGAAAATACATATGTACAAAATGAGTTTATGAAACAAAATAATTTTCAATGGCTTAAAAGAATTATTGAAAATATATTTGAAATTCAAATAACAAAAAATTCATATGAACCCTTACCATCATTTATTGATGCGATGTACAATCGACAATATACAAAGGCGATAATTGAATACGAGAAATTAAATCCTAATCAAAAAATATTTTTTAAATCATCTTATGAACTAGCTCAAATTTATAATGATAGCCAAATTTTTCTAGAAAATATGATTTAATGATAAGGCTACTAATAATTTTAATTATTTTTATAAGTGGCTACGGTGCTCTTTTTTATCTATTTAACAATGCTGGTAATCTTTCACTAGTTTTAGGAATTTGGCAATTGAGCATCCCCATTGTTCAATTCCTTTTTGTCTTAATTACATTTCTTATTCTTTTAATTTTGTTTTCTTATGCTTTTACAAAGCTTTTTATTTATCCACGAGCTGCATATATGCGCTACAAATCCTCAAATGAGCAAAAAGGTCTTGAGCACTTAAGAGAAACATTAGTTGCAATAACCGAGGGTAATACAGATAAAGCTACACAAAGTCAGAAAAAGTTTAAAAAATACTTAGGTAAAGACCCTTTAAACAAAATTTTACAAACGCAAATTAAAAAAACAAAGGATCTAAAAATAGTTAATGTAGAAAAAGGTTCGGATTAATTTAAAAAAATTACCCCTGCCCCAAAACAAGTTAGAGTAGCGCCTATTACTGCTAGATGCCCTGCATAATTTTTAGTAACAATCCATAATATTGGTATTATCATAATCGGCATTGTGCTTGATAAAGTAGAAATAATTCCAGGATCTCCATTTTTTAGAGCAATGATTAACATAGTCATTCCAACACCCATTCCCATAAAGCCAAGAAAAATACTATAAAAAGTTTTTTTAACATCTTTCATTCTTTCAAAAAGATCATTATTTTTTAAAAATCCTAAGCTAAAAAACATCAATATTGCTGCTATTAAAACTCTTACATAAGACACTATGATGGGGTCTGTTGCCTCAAGCGCAGGTTTCATAAGAATGATCCCAATAGCCTGACATAGTGCTAGACCAACTCCAGCAATCAGTCCAATATATTTGTTCCCTTGAATGTTTTCTAAGTCATCATCAGGAATTGTTCGATTAAATTGTATTGCAACTATGATTCCAAAAAAAATTAAAAAGCATCCAAAGAGCTCGACCACAGAGGGAAGTGTTTGTAAAAATATTTCTGCTAAAATGATAGTAAATGGTATTTGCAAAGAAAATAATAAAGATTGCCTTCTAGGCCCAAGCCTTTTTAGGCAAATAAATAAAAATGTGTCTCCTATTATAATGCCAATTACCGATGATAAAAATATTGCTATAAAAATTGATTTATTAAAATAAATCGGATTCCAATTAACTACAATGTAGGGTAAAAAAAGGACTACTATTCCTACTAATCTTAAAAGATTATAATTGTAACTTCCAAAATATCTGACAATTCTAGTTGCTGATAAAGCAACCATAGACCACGTAGCTGCAGCACCAATTGCTAAGATGTATCCGATCACGCGAGGATCTTAATGGCTAAATAAAAAAATGATATGTTAAATTAGTAAAAAAAAAGGGGCCAATAACGACCCCTTATAATTAAATTTGAAATTTATTTATCTTCTTTGACCAAATAATTGCATCAACATTATGAATAGGTTTATAAAGTCTAAGTATAATGTCAGTGCGCCCATGATTGCAGCTTTTCCTGCAAAAGCAGTTCCAGCAACTTGATAATAAGTTGATTTAATTCTTTGGGTATCGTAAGCAGTTAAACCCACAAACACTAAAACACCCACACAAGAAATTACAAATTGCATCGCTGAACTCTGTAAAAATATATTTACAATACTAGCAATAATAATTCCAATGAGCCCCATTATAAGAAATGAACCAAACTTGGTTAAATCTCTTTTAGTTGCATATCCATAGATGCTCATCGCAGCGAAGGTACAGCTTGTGATTAAAAATACTCTAACTATGCTGACACCGGTGAAAACTATAAATATATAAGACAGTGAAATTCCCATCACAGCAGCGAAAGCCCAAAATGTCATTTGAGCTGCAGAGGTAGACATTTTTTGTAATCTTGCACCTAAAAAGAAAATAAATCCAAGTGGAGCGAGCATTACAACCCATTGAAGTGCTGTGCCATAAATAGCCCCCATTAAAGTAGGAGACTGAGAAAATCCCCATGCCACTAAACCACTTATCGCTAAACCAGAGGTCATGTAATTATAGACTTTCATCATATAATCTCTTAAGCCCTGATCTATAACTTTAGATTGTGACTGCGAATATGTATTTTGTTTTAATTCGACCATTATTTCTCCTTAATTATTTTTAATATGGCTATTATCTTGATATTTTTCAAGTAAAACCGTATGAATCTTTTATGAAATTCAAACCCTTAGGAAATACTGACCTTAAAGTTAGCCTTATTTGCCTTGGTACAATGACTTGGGGAGAGCAAAACACAGAAAATGAGGCATTTGAGCAAATGAATTATTCTATGGAAAAAGGAGTCAATTTCTTTGATACAGCAGAGTACTATTCAGTCAAGGGAAAAGAAAAAACATATGGTGCCACTGAAAAAATAATTGGTAATTGGTTTAAACAGAAAAATAATAGAGAGAAAGTAATATTAGCGTCAAAGGTCGCTGGTCCTGATGTAAGATGGATTAGAGGTGGTGGCCTTCAATTTAATGAAAAACATTTCACCGAAGCATTAGAGGGAAGTCTTCAAAGATTACAAACAGATTACATTGATCTTTATCAACTCCATTGGCCAGAGAGGAAAACAAATTTTTTTGGGAGGCTGGGATATAAAAATTATAAAGAAGAAAAAGAATGGACCCCATTTGAAGAAATTTTAGAGACAGCAAAAAAATTTATTGATCAAGGTAAGATTAGATATCTTGGCTTATCTAATGAAACCCCTTATGGCTTATCCAATTACATCAACTTGTCTAAATATAAAAACCTACCAAGAGTCATGTCTGTTCAAAATCCATATAGTTTATTAAATAGAACTTATGAAGTTGGTATGTCTGAAATATCCATTAGAGACCAGGTGGGTTTGTTGGCTTATTCCCCTTTAGCTTGTGGAGTTTTAACTGGAAAATATAGAAATTCAAAAAAACCAGATGGTGCTCGACTAACAATTTGGGAGGATTGGACTAGGTACACCAATGAGAGATCAATGGTTGCTACAGAGCAATATTGTAAAATTGCAGAGGATAACGGACTTACCCCCACTGAATTGTCACTTGCATTTGTTAACCAACAAGAGTTTGTTACAAGTAATATTATTGGTGCAACAAAAATGGATCAGTTGAAAGAAAATATAAATTCAGTAGATATAGAATTATCAAAAGAAATTATTGATGAAATTAATGATGTACATGAAAACAATCCATCACCAGCACCTTAAGCTATGACCGATTGGCCAAAAGACAATAAGGGTAGATTGACAAAATCTTTTGAATTTAAAAATTACAGAAAAAGCTTTGCCTTTACTAGCCAAGTGGCGATGTTATCTGAGAAAAAAAATCATCATCCTCAAATTATTTTAGATTACGGAACTGTTACCATATCTCTTATTTCACACGATGTTCAGAAAGTTACCCAAAGAGACCTAGATTTAGCAGAGCAAATCGATAAACTTTATCAAGAATGATCTACCTTATAGGTATTCCTGGTTTAATTCCTTTTTATCTTTGTTTCTACAACATCGATTTAATATTTCTTGATTTTGATAAAGACATGTTCGTTTATTACTCTGCAGTCATAATGTCATTTTTAGGTGCAGTGTATTGGGGCGTTTATCTTCAATCAAAAAATAATATAGCTATTTTGTTTAGTGTTTGCCCAGCTGTTTATGCATTTTTGGTTTTAGCATTTGACTTAAAATTTGACGAAACTATTGGGCTTTTTATAGCAGGTTATTTTATAGTTTTATGCTTTGATTTCTTTTTTTATTTCAAAGAAAAAATAATTAAAACTGATTATTTTATTTTAAGGCTAATACTAACAGCCGGTATTGCTCCAGCGCATATTCTATATTTTTTATAATTAAAATTAGTTAGCGATTAAATTTAGTAACTTACCAAATTTACCGGAGAATTTAATTTTACCGTGAGTATAAGCTAGTCCGATACAACCAGTTTTTGAGTCACCAACAGGTGTATGATTATGGTCATCACTTCTTACTTGAACAGATCCTTGCTTATAATTACCGTACTCATCACTATAGGAGCCGTGTAAAACTAAAAAACTTTCATTGCCTTCATGTGTGTGTTGTGGAATTTTTGCACCAGGCATTACATGAATGAGTTCTAGCTTTTCATTATTGTCCTTGGGCAGTATAGAAGCAACTTTAACATCTTTAAAAGATTTCCATTTAATGTTTTTATTTCTTAAATGGGATCTTAAAGTAACTGGTAACTGACTTAAAAAAGGATCATTCGACTCATCAATTTGAGTTACTGAATTTTTATTATTTGATTGGTCTAAAACTTTATTCCATAGGTCTTTTGATAGCGGAGATGTCTCAACCTTATCTAAAAAATATCCACCTACCTCATTAATCGCAGAGTTAAGAGACTTATTCTCAGGGTCAACTTCAGCTAAACACTGCTGAAAAATTAAGCTTGCTGGTGAGTTTACGGGTGTGCTGAGTATCTCAAATGTCATCAGTTAACCATACTTCCGCTGTCATTATTTAGATTAATCATACTGCCGTCTTGTTCCAATTTGCCGCGGATCTTCTCTAATGCTAGACGAATTCTCGACTTTACAGTGCCTAATGGGATTTTGGTTATCTCGGCAATTTCACCATGTGATTTTTCCTCGAAGAAATTCATTTTTAGCAAATCTAGTTGATCTTTTGGAAGATCATCTAAATATTGTGCTACCATTTCAAATTTTTGATCATGTTCGATATTCTCATCCGCTTTAGACTCTACAGGAGGTAAAATGGCAGTCTCAATGTCCTCCAAGACCGCTTTTCTTGTTTTTCTTAAAATATCAATTTTTTTGTTCCTAGCGATAGTATAAATCCACGTACTTGGTGATGCCACAGATGGGTCATAATAATCAGCTTTGGTCCAAATAATAGTCATGGTTTCTTGAATGATTTCCTCTGCAACAGCCTCGTCTGCACCTGACTTCATCAAAAAAGACTTTAGTCTAGGACCAAAATAATCAAAAATTTTTTTAAAACTCCCAATATCCTGCCTTTCAGCAATATTCTGAAGTGCCTCCACAAAAGGATTTTTAACTTTAACCATTAATCTCTCAATTTACATCTTTCCATTTATTATTTTAAAAATCAATCTTAATTGGTATATTCTCTGACATCAAATCAGCATGTTTAAACAAAAATTATCATATCTATCTTTATTCTTATGTTTTCTAATTAGTAATTTGTTTGCTAGTCACTCTATTGATTTCGAGCACGGCAAGTGGTCCTTTAAAAAAATAAACAATAAAACATGTTCAATTTTTCAAGTTCCTACGTCAGAAAAAGGTGACTACACGAATAGAGGAGCAGTAATTTTCTATGTATTCAAAGAAGGTGCTGCCGAATATGTAAGAATAGATGCTGGGTACCCATATGACTCACAAAAATACGTTAAAGTTACTATTGACTCTAAAAATTATCAATTTTTTGGAGAAGAAGACTCTGCTTGGTCGATGGCAGACGATACTGTAATCATTAAAGCTTTAAAAGCTGGTAAAAAAATGTCAGTTGTCGGATATTCCAAAAGAGGTACAGAAACAACAGATACATACACGTTAATAGGTTTTACTAACGCGTATAATTCTCTTCAACAAGATTGTTAAAGAATGAAAAATAAAATTGTTTTAGCCTACTCCGGCGGTTTGGATACAAGTGTCATATTAAAATGGTTACAAATAGAATATAACGCAGATGTAATTGCGTATGCAGCAGACCTTGGTCAAGGCGCAGAATTGACTGAAGCGAAAATTAAAGCAAAAAAACTTGGTGCAAAGAAAATATATATTGAAAATTTAAAAGAGGAATTTGTTCGTGATTATGTTTTTCCAATGTTTCGTTGTAACACAATTTATGAAGGCGAATATCTTTTGGGCACATCAATTGCTCGACCATTAATAGCAAAAAGACAAATTGAAATTGCAAAAAAAGAAAAAGCAAATGCTGTCTCTCATGGAGCAACAGGTAAAGGAAATGACCAAGTACGATTTGAATTTTCTTACTATGCCATAGAACCCAAAATAAAAGTTATCGCACCTTGGAGAGAGTGGGGTTTGTTATCAAGAACAAAACTGTTGGAATTCGCAGCCAAAAACAAAATCCCTATCATGAAACATAATAAAAAAGAGTCCCCTTATAGTGTGGACTCAAATGTTCTTCATCGATCTGCAGAGGGAAAAATTCTTGAAGACCCATGGGAAAGACCACCTGAAAATGTTTTTGGTATTTCTAAAAGTCCTCAGTTAGCCCCAAACAAAGAGACAGCGATAACCATTCAATTTAAAAATGGAGATCCTATTGCTATTAACGGAAAAAAGCTCTCACCATTTAATCTATTAGAAAAGTTAAATAAATTAGGAGCAGCAAATGGAATAGGTAGAGCGGATATTGTAGAAAATAGATACGTAGGAATTAAATCACGCGGTGTCTATGAAACACCAGGCGGTACAATTCTTCTTAAAGCCCATCGTGCAATGGAAAGCATTACTTTGGATAGAGAGGAAGTTTTTACAAAAGACGAACTAATGCCTAAATATGCAAGGTTAATTTACAATGGTTATTGGTTTGCACCAGAAAGAGTAATGATACAAAAAGCAATTGATGCTACACAGAAAAGAGTAAACGGACAAGTAAAGCTTGCTCTCTATAAAGGCAATGTGATTGTCATTGGAAGACAGTCACCTAATAGCTTATATGATGAAGATCTAGCAACTTTTGAAACCTCTAATTATGATCAACGTGATTCAGAGGGTTTTATAAAACTCAATGCATTAAGGTTAAAAAAAAATAAACTCAAATTCTAGGTCCAAAATTTACTTCGCTTTAGACTCATTCATTTTGCTAATTTATCCTTGGGTTAAAAAATAATCTGATATTCCCAGTTCCATGATATCGGCAATTACATTAAGAGATATTTTAGAGGAGCTCAGTTCAGAATTGGGAGTAACTGACCCAGTCTCCGGTCCAGTAATTGTTGATGAGCAAGGAAATGTCGTAACACCTGGGTCTAGTATTTCAGGAAAAATTAAAACTTAATTTTAATTTGATCTTGGGTCTTCAAGACCAGCATGTCGATAAGCCGATGTTACAGTATTTCTTAGTAGACATGCTATTGTCATTGGTCCAACACCACCTGGTACAGGAGTAATCTTTGAGGCTTTCGTGGAGGCACTTTCAAAGTCTACATCACCCACTATCTTACTTCCTTCACTTCCATCTTCTTTCGTAATAGTTATTCTGTTTATGCCAACGTCGATAACAACCGCATCATCCTTTAACCATTTTGAGTCAATCATCTCAGCCCTTCCTATAGCTGCAACAATAATATCTGCTTGTGAGCAAACTTTTTCAATTTCTTTGGTTTTGGAGTGTACTACTGTAACAGTACATGACTCTTCAATTAAAAGTTGAGACATTGGTTTACCAACAATGTTTGATCTACCAATCACAACAGCACTTTTACCTTTTAAATCGTCTATCTGATCTTTTAATAAAAGTAAAGATCCTAATGGTGTGCAAGGGATAAAAGCTCTCTTTAACATATCCCCACCTATTGAAAGTCTGCCAGCATTAATCGCATGAAAACCATCAACATCTTTCTCCACCACAATGGCATCTATCACTTTTCTCTCATCAATCTGTTTGGGCAGAGGTAACTGCACTAAAATACCATGAACAGACTCATCATTGTTCAGGTCATCTATCAATTTTAATAATGTCTCTTGATCTGTACTTGCATCTAACTTGTAATCTTTAGTTTTTATATTACATTCTGCAGCCATTTTTGTTTTTTGTCCCACATAAACCTTACTTGCTGGATTTTCACCCACTAACACCACTGCTAAACAGGGATCTACTTGTTTTTGACTAATTAGTTTGTCTGAGTCCTCTTTTACCTCAGCTCTGATTTTTGCTGCAAAAGCTTTACCATCAATTATATCTGCCATTTTTTTAATCTCCTATTTATTATCCTCTGGGCCAATACTCAATCAGTAAATCTTTAAATAAGTATATTAATAATATTAAAAGCACTGGTGAAATATCTAAGCCGCCTATGTTTGGTAAATATCTTCTTATATAATTTAAGGGAGGGTCAGTTAATTTTTTAAAACTTTCAAAAACTCGCCACAAAAAAATATTTTGACTATTTAATATATTAAAGTGAAATAACCAAGACACTACTACATAAAAAAATACAATAAGTGTGTAAAAGTCTAGTAGTCTTACCAAGAACAGTAATAATGAATTCACGTTGATAAATTATAAAAAATTATTATTCGCGTCTATTAAATAAGAAATTCCTGCAACGCTCTGATTGGGGATTTGTGAAAACTGTGTCAGGATGTCCTTCCTCCTCTACAAGACCATCATGAAGAAAAATTACTTTATTTGAAACTTTTCGAGCAAACTCCATTTCATGAGTTACAACTAACATTGTTTTTCCCTGTTCAGCTAAATCACGTATAACAGACAAGACCTCATCTACCAATTCTGGATCAAGAGATGATGTCGGTTCATCAAATAATAATATTTCTGGAGAAATGGCGAGCGCTCTAGCTATTGCTGCCCTTTGTTGCTGTCCTCCTGATAGATGAGAGGGATACTCTTTTGCTTTGTTGGCGATCCCAACTTTTTTTAATAGATCCATTGCCTCTTCTTCCGCAATCCCTTTATCTATTCCTAAAACATTTACCGGTGCTTCTGTTATGTTATCTAAGATATTCATATGAGACCAAAGATTAAAACTTTGAAAAACCATACCCAATTTTTTTCTAATTGAAGTAATTTTCAATTGTAAATTCTTATTAGGTTTTTTAAAATTTTTATCGCTACAGTTGATGATTTCACCACAAACATTTACTGTTCCACTATCAGGTGTTTCAAGAAAATTTACGCAGCGAAGCATAGTGCTTTTTCCTGAACCAGAACTTCCAATAATACTTACAACATCTCCTCTATTAGCTACAAGATTAATGCCTTTTAGAACTTTATTTTCACCAAATTTTTTCTCCAAATGACTTAACTCAAGTATTTTCATAATTTAGTAATATTTCATTTTTTCGATTCCAAAGATATTGCTAAAAAACAAATCTTAAAGTTAATATGTTAAATTATATTAAATTTATAATAATCTAAGTTATTAGTTCTAAAAACCTAATCAATTCAATGTTTTTAAAAAATAATTTAGATTTTATGAATATTTAGATTGTGTTAGGATAATTTCATGGATGAGAATAATACTGAGATGAACGAAAATAACACTGATTTATCAGGTGATGAAATACAATCTAATCCAATAGATAATGATGCTAAAGCTGTAAACATAGGTTCCGGTGTTAGAGTTGACGGACGAATTGAAGGAGCAGAAACTTCAGATATTTCTGGAACTCTTACAGGAACTCTAAAATCTTCAAATATAAATATTAACAGTAAAGGTGCTTTTAGTGGAGACATGTCAGGTCAAGAAATAACAATTTCTGGAAGTGTTGATGGTGAGATAAATTCAGAGGATTATTTGATTGTTAGTAACTCTGCAAACATTAAGGGAATAATTGAATACGCTTCATTACAAGTGAGTTATGGTGCAAGAATCCAAGGCACACTAAGACATAGGGGCACTGTCCAATCCTATTCACCAGTTTCCACTGATGAAGCTAAAGAAGATGAGATTATTGAAAATCAAGAGGTTGATCAATAATGGCGTTGTTTGGATCTAGTGAAAAAAAACCTGAAGTAAAAACTGAATTTATGTTTGATACCGATAGTACTATCAACCAATCGACTCTGGCGAAAGATATTAAAATTAATGGCTCTCTTGAGTCCACAGACTATATAGATTTTTCTGGACAATTAACTGGTACTATAAAGTCATCAACCATTAATTTAAAACCAGGATCCTATGTTAAGGGAACTGTTACTGCTGATACCGTAACAGTTGAAGGAGAAGTTGATGGAGATATTCAAGCTAAAGATATCTATATTAAGTCAACAGCAAAAATTAAGGGAAATATCCGCTATCAAAATATTGATATTCAAAACGGCAGTATAATCAACGCAGATTTGTTCTATTCATCATAATTAATCAAATATTTAGAGCGTTTCAATAAAAAGTTTATCTATTTATTCTATTTTAGTTTATATTTTATAAAGTATTTATTCGAAGTAATAGAGGAAGAACAAGGAGAAAATTATGAAAAAAATAATACTATCAGCATTTGCTGCGCTCTTTTTATTTGGTTCTGCTTTCGCAGAAACAGTAAGAATGGGCACAGAGGGTGCTTATCCTCCATATAATTTTATAAACGATAATGGCGAAGTTGACGGATTTGAAAAAGATGTTGGTGATATGCTTTGTATTCGAGCAAATCTAGATTGCGTTTGGGTTATAAACGAGTGGGATTCTATCATTCCTAATTTAGTGTCTGGTAACTACGATACAATTATTGCTGGTATGTCAATTACTGCAGAACGTGATGAGGTGATTGACTTTACACAAGATTATTTTCCACCATCTCCATCAGTATACATGGGAATGAGCGGAGCAGACATTGATGTAGATAGTGCTGTTATTGCTGCTCAAACTGCAACTATTCAGGCAGGGTATGTTGCTGAAAGTGGAGCGACTTTAGTTGAATTTGCAACAGCAGAAGAAACAATATCTGCAGTGCAAAATGGTGAAGCTGATGCTGTCTTAGCAGATGGTGATTACCTCGCATCTATAATTGCAGAATCAAACGGTGAATTTGCAAATATAGGAGAGGTCTCAATCGGAGGCGGTGTTGGAATGGGTATCCGTGAATCTGATACAGAGTTAAAAGCTAAAATGAATGCAGCTATTAGCTCGATGAAAGACGATGGATCATTAAATGCACTTATTAAAAAGTGGTTTGGTTTTGAAGCCGCAACTTTTTAAGATTATTTAATTTAAATTAATGAACAAGAGGACGGAATATCCGTCCTCTTTTTTTTTCTTTATAATATTTACTCAAGAAACATTGAAACATAATATAAAATCCATTTTAGAATGATTATAGTTGGGGCAGGAATTGTAGGTGCATCCTTTGCCTACCATGCTTACAAAAATGGTGTAGATAAGATAACTGTTTTATCATCACATTTACCTGGTGATAAAAACCAAGCCACATCAAATACTTGGGGTTGGGTGAATGGATATGCTAGTAACGATAAAAGCTACGCTACTTTTCGTTTGGCTAATTTGAATTACTGGCCAAAATTAATAAATTATATTTCAAATTTAAATTATACATCTAAAGGTGCATTTATTTGGGATCAAGAAGAGAAAGAGCTTCAAAATACTATAAAGCAGCATCAAAATTGGGGGCAATCGGTAAAAATATCAACTAAATCTGAACTAAAAAAACATATACCTTACTTAAATAATATTCCAACTATTGCCGGCTTTGGTGTTGATGACTTGGCCATTGATGGTGTTAGAGCAACTAAAGAACTTTTCAAAGCTAGTGGATCGAAAATATTAAAAACTAAAGTAAAAGAAATAATATGTGATAGCAACAATGTTACTGGTGTCAAAACCGATGATGAAATTATTAATGATAATGAGATAATTTTAACTGCTGGACTTGGCGCTACGAAATTATTATCAACAATTAATATTCCTTTTGAAATGCACTCAAGTTTAGGTTTATTAGTTTATACAAAACCATTGCCCGAATTATTAAAATATCCAATCACAGGTTTTGATTTCCATGCAAGACAGGATGACAAAGGAAGATTAATAATAGGAGGAAAATTTGATGGTGACTCAAGCCAAGAGGAAAACATTAAGGGTACTGCAAAAAAACTAATTCAAGACATGGCAACTAGGCTCAACTATAATGGAAATATGATTTTAGATCACTTTACACTTGGCAAAAGACCTTTGCCAGTTGATGGAAGACCTAAAATTGGGCGTCTTATTAATCAAAAAGGTGAAAAATTAAATGGTTTATACTTGGCAGTTATGCATTCAGGTATAACCAATGCACCTTTGGCTGGTAAGCTTGGTATAGATGAGGTTTTATCAGGAAAAAGAAATAATTTAATTAGAGATTTTTCACCTCAAATAACAGATAAACTAAAGGTATATCCAAATGTTTAGTTATTGTGCGGACCCTAAAACCTTAGAAGGATTAATGTGGTTATCATGTTATGTCACTACAGCAAAACATATGTCATTTTATTTTTCTTTTTTAGTTGTTATGGGTTTGCTTTCTTTGGCGGCTCCATTGGCAATGGCATTTGGTTTTGCAGGCGCAACTGCTTCAAGATCCACCTTTAGAATTATTCGCTCTTTAGGAAAAGGGTATCTTGCTATGATAAGAGGTATTCCAGATATTGTTTTCTTTTTATTTATTCCAATAGCACTTGATCAAGCTTTTGAATATTTGCGTCATAAAGTTTTATGTTCTGATGTTACTGAGCCAATTAGGCAAGGAAATGATTTTGTTGTTTGTGCAGCTGCGAAACTTCCCTTAAACACTGCTAGCGAGTGGCTACACGATATTTATGGATTTTCTCTAGCTTTACTTGCTTTTGGCTTTGTTTTTGGAGCTTTTGCTGGCAACGTTTTGTCTGGAGCTATGGCTGCTGTTCCAAAATCTCAAATAGAAACAGGAGAGGCTTACGGCTTTTCTCAAAGTCAAATATTTAGAAGAATTCTCATACCGCAAATGTGGATTTATGCCTTACCAGGTCTGTCCAATTTGTGGATGATTTTAATTAAAGCAACCCCACTTCTATTTCTTCTTGGCATTGAAGATATTGTTTACTGGGCTAAAGAATTAGGTGGAATTAAGACTGGCGTATATGAGTATCCCCATCCCGATTGGCGAGCTTGGTATTTCGGAGTACTTATGATTTTTTATTTATCATTAACTTACTTGTCACAATCTGTATTAGACAAAATATCAGCTCGTCTTTCTCAAGGACAAGCTACCATGGCAGGTAAGGCTGGCTGATGTCGAGTTGTTTTCAAACACTATCTGATTACGGGCTTAGATCTATAGGTTATGGAGAGAGACTTTTACCAAAATCTGACATAACACTTTGTGAGCAATTTGTATTAATTGGCTCAGGCATGATTTGGAATATATATTTTGCTGTTTTAGCATTACTCCTAGGATTTTTCTTTGCAACAGTTCTTGCTTTAGGTAAAAATTCAAATTTATCTCTATTTAGCGCTCCTTGTAGATTATTTATTTTTATTTTTAGAGGCTCTCCTTTATTCATCCAATTTTTCTTTGCATATGATTTATTTGTTCTTTTACCAAGATTAGGATTTGATATTGATCTAGGATTTCTTGTTGTTACAGTTGAAACGCGTTGGCTTACCAAAGCCTGGTTAGGAGCTTTAATTGTTTTATTTTTTAACACATCTGCTTACGCAGGAGAGATTTTTTATGGAGCGTTGCGTGCCGTCCCTAGTCAAGACTTAGAGTCAGCAGATGCGTTTGGTTTTACAGGTATTAAAAAATTCAGACGCATTATATGGCCAACTATGCTCCGCTTGGCATGGCCCTCTTACACAAATGAGGCAATTTTTATGTTTCATGCAACAACATTGGTATTTTTTACTGGTTTTCCAGCGTGGCAACAAAAAGGAGATGCGATTTATTATGCCAGTTATTTCGCTGATAAAACTTTTAATCCTTTTGTTCCTTATCCAATTGTTGGCTTTTACTTTATTTTGTTAACATTATTGATAATTGGCTTATTTGGTTTAATTAATAGAAGATTGAATAAACATTTACCAACTAACGAAAGAAAAAGATTGAGGTTTAATAAGTACAATTTGATTAGATAAGTCGATCAAATAACTCATTTTATACTCTTTTAAAAAATCTAATTTTATTTCTAATAAATATAAAAATAATTGTTAGCACAATAAAAGGAGTTCCCCAAAGTAGTATGTGATTTTTAGTTGGATTAAAAGATATTTCTTCACCATAAATTTTGATTAGCTCTTGATTAATTTCTTCAATGGATACTCCAGAGCTATATTTTTTTTGGATTTGCTCTTTTAAATTAATTGCAAACTCTGTATCAGACTCTTGAATGCTCTGACCCTCGCAAACAAGACATCTGATTGTTTTGTAATAATCACTTAATTCATTTACACCTGCAAAGCTAATTACAGATATATGAATTATTAAAAATGGTATAATTAGTTTATAAATACTTTTCGACATCTTCATAAAATAAAGGCCCCTGTATCTTTTTTTGAGTCATTTTATTAACAATAAAAAACGTCTCTGGAACACCAATTAAACCCATCTCATAAGCGATTGTCCCATCATCTCTTAAAATGTACTCAAAAGGATTTCCATGTTCATTAATCCACTCCTTAAAATTCTTTTCATCATCTCGAAAATTAATACCAATGATTTTTACACCTTTTTTTTTCATTTCCATCAACAAAGGGTGCTCTAATAAGCATGGCTTACACCAGGAAGCAAAAAAATTAACAATATAAAATTCACCTAATGAATTTTCATTAATTAACTTATTGTTGTAAAAGTCTGGTGTTTCGAATATTAAACTCGATACCTCATCTCTTGTATTATTTATCTCAGTTGATTGATTGAAGTAAAATATCACACTTACAACTAACACTATTAACCCAACTATAGGTAGTAATAGATGTCTCTTCATCGTTTTTTAATAACGGATAAAAATATCGAAAAAACAAGCATCATTGCACTTAACCATAATAAATTTATAAATGGTTTATATACTAAATTGATCCCAACTTTATTGCTCTCAATTGTTGATATTGTTGCATAATATTGACTAAAGAGCTTATTAGTAGTGCTAACCTCATTTGTGACTTGCCCTGAGGGTTGGTAGATATTTTTTGAAGGCGAGAGCTCTTTTTCTTTTTGTCCATCAGAAATTAATAAGTCCACTGATATTCTTTTATAATTTTGGAATTTTTCGTCTTTAATATTTTTAATTATTGCAGTTTTATTATTTTGTAATTTTATTTCATTAGTGGACTCTTTTTCAAATAGTAAATTTTCTTCATAGTCGAATTGTTCTGTATATACAGCTGCGATAATAAAAAAACCAATACTTAAATGTGCTAGCCATTGAGAATAAAAACTTATATTTTTTTTAAAATTATTTTTTAAAACTAAAATACTTTTTAAAAATAATGGAACTGTAACAAATACACTAAGCGCAAAATAAAAATTATTTGAAAAATAATAGGATACCAAGCTAATCAAGAATGAAAAAATTATTATAAAAGGTATTTGTTTATCTTTTTTTTCATGCTTTCCCCAATTTATCTGTGGTGCAAATGCCATGAATAAAATTAATGGTGCAAGTAACAAATTAAATGCGAAATTATAATACGGTGCACCTACTGAAACTGATGTTTTAAGAATCATTTCGCTAAACAATGGATAAACTGTTCCAATGAAGACAACGAGAGCAGAACAAATAAAAAATATATTATTTAATAAAAGGAAACTCTCTCTGCTAATTAAATTAAAAGAGTCCTCATTAAAATTAGAAATACTTTTTATATTTAGCCTTATTGTAATAGCTAGCAAATATGCGATTATAATAATCAAAAATAATCCTCTAAGTGGATCTGTGGCAAAACTATGAACAGATACAATTAAATTTGAACGAACTAAAAAAGTTCCAAACACTGATGCAATGAAACAGTAAAGCCCTAAATTTAGACTCCATAATTTTAGTTGGTTACTTTTTATTGAAACTTGAAGGGAATGTATCAAGGCAGTGTTTAATAACCATGGGATTAACGAGATGTTTTCTACTGGATCCCAAAACCACCAACCTCCCCATCCTAGTTCTGAATAGGCCCAATAAGAGCCTAAAACTATTCCTCCAGTTAAAAAAAACCATGAAATTCTTGACCAAATCAACATTTCTTTAAATAATTTCTCTGAAAAATTTTTATTAATTAGCATATGTGCAGATATCACAAAAGGTATAATTAAACCAATATATCCCAAGAATAAAGTTGGTGGATGAATTACAAATAAAAAATGTTGCAAGATCGGATTTAGACCCAAACCTAAAACATTTTCATTTGCTTCTACATGAGTAAATGGATTTGAACTAATTACTACATAAAGAATAAATAAAGTTGATATAAATAATATATTTTTATGAATCTCAACAGTTTGATTTTTGTAAAGGAAAAAAACCCCAAATAAGTTAATTAAAAAAACCCATAATAAAATTGATCCCTCATGACTGCCCCAGGCAGATGTAACTTTATAAAAAATGGGATCGTCAATATAAGAATTTTCGACAACATTCAATAAAGTGAAATCTGAAATTGAAAATGCATATACTAAAAGACCAAAGGGAATGAGGTTTATAAAATAAATTAATTTTAAAGAAAAGGTAGTTGATGGAATTATTCTCTTTAATAAATTTATATAAAACAAGATAGTTAGTACTAACGAAATATAAATGAAGCTATTACCTAAATAAGATATCAATTAATTCCCTCTCCATTTTCCTTCTTCTTTAAGTTTATCTATAGCGCTTTGGGGCATATAGTTTTCATCATGTTTGGCCAAAACTATCTCTGCAACAAAAATGTCATCAATAAATTTTCCTTCAACGATAATACCCTTATTTTCTTCTACTAGATTTGGAAGTGTTTTAGAAAATACAACATTTACTGAATTTTGATTTTGATCAACTACTTCAAAAATCCATTTTCCATCTAAAAATTTTAAACTATTTGTTTTAACAAGCCCCCCAACCCTTA
>CACJEH010000011.1:0-24850 GCA_902592365.1 uncultured Alphaproteobacteria bacterium | reverse complement strand
CATATGGACAGGGAGCAATTTTTGGGTGTCCTGCTCATGATGACAGAGATTTCGAATTTGCAACTAAATATAAATTGCCTATTAAAAAAGTAATGGATTGTTCTGATGAAGAACTCCCTTTTACAGAAGATGGTGTAATGATTAATTCAAAATTTCTTGATGGTATGAAAAAAGACGAGGCGATAGAAACAATTATCAAATATTTTGAGAAGGATAAGTCGGGTAATAGAAAGACAAATTATAAATTAAGGGATTGGGGAGTTTCAAGGCAAAGATACTGGGGCTGCCCAATACCTGTTATATATTATGAAGATGGGAGCTATAGAGTATTAGATAAAGATGAATTACCAGTTGAATTACCTTATGACATAGAAATGGATGGCAAAGGTAACCCATTAATCAAACACGATAAGTGGAGGAACATTGTTTGTTCAAAGACAGGAAATAGAGCCCTTAGAGAAACAGATACTTTTGATACTTTTGTTGACTCTTCCTGGTATTTCATAAGATTTTTAGATAACAAAAATCCTAAAAAACCTTTTAACGAAGAAATAATTAACGAATTAATGCCAGTAGATAAATACATAGGTGGTATTGAACATGCGATATTACATTTGCTTTATGCTAGATTTTTTACAAAAGCATTAAGAGACATATATGATTTAAAATTTTCTGAACCTTTTAAAGAACTTTTTACTCAAGGAATGATAACCCACAAAACATATCAAAATAATGAAAATGCATGGGTTTTACCAAGTGACGTTGCTATCAAGAATAAAAAACTAATACAAATTTCTACAAACCAAGAAGTAAAAGAGGGTCCCTCAGAAAAAATGTCAAAGTCAAAGAAAAATGTTGTTGATCCCGATGAAATTATCAAAAATTATGGTGTAAATGCAACTAGGGCTTTCATGATATCTGACTCTCCTCCTGAAAGAGATCTAGAGTGGACAGATGCAGGAATACAAAGTTCAAAAAATTTAACCAATAGAATAGAAAGATTTTTTTCAAGAGATTTTGATAATAAAAAAATAAGTGAAGACGAAAATAAATTCATTTACAAAACTCTTTATGAAATGGACAAAAATATATCAAACCTGTCTTTGAATAAATACATTGCTAATATTTTTACTCTTTTTAATTACATGGAAAAAGAACAGATAAATATTAAAAACGATTTAGGAAAAAAAATATTAATTTGCTTATACCCATTATTTCCCTCATTAATTAATAAAATTTTCAAAGACCTATTCAATCAAAACACAGACGATATAATGTGGCCATTAATTGATGAGAAATTTATTATTGAAAAAATAATTGATTTACCAATACAAATTAATGGAAAGTTTGTGACCACATATAAGACTCAAATAGATTATAAAATTAATGATATATATGATAATCTGATTACTACTCCAAAGATTAATGAAAAGATTAAAGATAAGAAATTAGTAAAAAAAATAAATGTTCAGAACAAAATTATTAATCTTATTTTTAATTAAAATCTTATTAGTAGGTTGTATCTCGTCAAGTATTGAAAAAGGGAAATTTGGTGTTTCAACTACAAAGGGTGATAAATTTTTTTTATATGACAACACTTTAATCCAGTATTTAAACTCCATGGGGCTATATGATGACACAAACTTTGACTATCTAATTAAGATAAGCCCTAATAAAACAGAGGGTGTATTTATTACTAATATTGATAAAAATTCTGATAGGAAGAAAATAACATTAGACGTAAGTTACAAAATATCTAAAAGATATCTTAAAACTAACTTGATGTGTGATATTTTTGTCCAAAATTATACTAGAAGTTCATCTTATATAATAGCCTCGGGTGAATTTAATGCTAGTAATATCGCTGCTGATGATGAAATATTTGAAAATTTAATAGATATAATAACTAATGATTTTATTGATGATCTAATTTATTTTGAGGATAAAGATTGTAAGTACAGATTTGTCAGAGAACGCTAAAATAATAAATAATTTCATTGCTGGTAGAGATAAAAATTTTTTATATGGAATTAATATTGATGAACATAAATCAATATTTTACCAATACTTCATAAAAAAAATTTTATTTCAGAATGAGATACAAATAAAAAAAGTCGATGATATAAATGAAATTAATGAAGGATCAATAAGTCTTTTCGAGGAAAATAACACAGTTTACATAACTTTTAAGAAAATTAAATATGAAGGAAAAGAAAAAATTATAAATTTTTTACCTTACAAAGATGTTAAAAAATATGCAGACTCAGGGATAATAAATTCATATGAAATTGATAAGGATATCAAATTTATTCTTAAGAATAATAATCTTGAAAATGAAAGTGAATTATTTGAATATTTAAAATTAAATCCTCACATGATTGAAACTGAAATAGAAAAATTTCAAATAAATAAAAAAGATGTTGTGTTTAGCAATAGTGAAATATTAAAAGACGATATATTCTCTTTAAGAATGGAGATTTTTAAAGCTAAAAAGACTAAAATAGATTTAAGAAAATTATTAGGTTTATTTAAAAAAGAGGTTTTACTTAAAAAATTTAATTTTTTAACTTATTAATCAAAAAGTTATACTGCTCTAAGTTTTCATAAAAAATTTTTAAATTGCCTTTACCTTTTTTGTTAAATGTTATTTTAGTCTTGAAACCAATAGTTTCACTCAAATTCTTCTCCTCATGTATTAAATTTGGGTCGTTTGAGACTGTTTTACTTTTCTTTTTTTCTAAGTCTCTGACAGATAATTTACCATTTATAATTTTGTTTAGTGAATAATCATCAAAATCATTTGGTGTTTTACCAACCAAAGCTCTTGCATGGCCCATTGATATTTTTCCTTTATTTAATAAATCTAAGAAAAATTCATCTAATTCTAATATTCTTAGCAAGTTTGTTATATGAGATCTGCTCTTACCAACAATGTTAGATAATGTTTCATGTGTGTAATTATTTTTTTTAATTAATCGTTGGTATGCTTTGGCCTCTTCTGAGACTTTTAAATCCTCTCTTTGGATATTTTCAATTAGAGAAATTTCATCTTTATCAAGATCTTCTGGTAATAATAAAGCAGGTAAAACCTTAATATCAGTACTTTGGGCTGCTCTCCACCTTCTTTCTCCTGCTACCAAAAGATAATTATCTAAATCTTTTTTTATCACAATTAATGGTTGAATTAAGCCATTTTTTTTAATTGATTGGGCCAATTCATCTATTTTTTCTTTATCAAATATTTTTCTTGGCTGATTTTCATCTCTAAATATTTTTTCAATAGGTATTAGTAGTAACCCTTTATTTTCAGAATTATCGATTTTAGAAATATTTTTATTCCCTAATAAAGAGGATAAGCCCTTTCCTAATTTTTTATTGACTACCATTAAAGTTGCTCCTTTCTAAAAATTCTTTTGCCAAAGCTATGTATGCTTGAGAACCACTACACTTTAAATCGTAAATAATTGCTGGAAGTCCATGGCTTGGTGCTTCAGATAAAGTTACATTTCTAGGGACATTGAATTTGTATACAGTTGTATCAAAATATTCTCTAGCTTCTTTTTCAATTAATGATGATAAAGAGTTTCTTTTATCATACATTGTTAAAATAATACCATTTAGTTTAAGATCTATATTTAAATTTGTTTTTACTAATTCGATTGTTTTGATTAATTTGGATAATCCCTCTAAAGCAAAAAATTCGCATTGGACCGGTATTAATACTTCAGCACTAGCGGTTAAAGAACTTACTGTTAATAAGCCTAATGTTGGTGGTGTATCAATAAAAATATATTCATAATTATCTTTTACGATATTAATGTAATTTTTTAAAAGGAAATTTCTATTTTCATCATCGGCCAACTCATACTCTGCTGCTGCAAGATCTTCGCAAGCAGAAATTACATTAAGATTTGGTATTTGAGATTTTTGTATTGTGTCTTCAATATTTACTTCATTACTAAAAACTCTATAAATTGATAAATTAGGGTTATAGACATTAAACGACATTGATGAATTGTATTGCGGATCCATATCAATTACTAAAACTTTCTTATCTATTGATGCTAACGCTGTAGCTAGATTAACAACGGTAGTTGTTTTACCAACACCACCTTTTTGATTAGCAATTGTAATGATCATTTTGTACCCAAGATTATTATTTTAGATTCATTCGAAGTAATACTTTGATGTGTTTCCCAAAAGAAATTCTGTGGGCTAATTTTTTCAAGCTCTGCATAATAGGACCTACCTTTAAGCAATATGAACTTTGTTTGTTTATTAATCATTTTTTTTGTCATAGATATTATTTTTTCAATTGAAGCAAAGGCACGTGCAGTTATACAGTCGATTTTAAGATTTGGTAATTCTGTTATTAATTTATTATGTACCTCATAATTTAACCCTAGTCGTAATTTGCAACTTTCTAGGAAAAGAGATTTTTTTGTTGATTTTTCAACTAAATGAAGGTTTTTAAAGCCTGCAATTGACAAGATAACTCCTGGAAGCCCAGCACCCGTTCCAATATCCATCAAAGACTTTTCTTGATGAGGTAAATACTTAACTATCTGTATACAATCTAAAAGGTGTCTTACGTCTAAATCAGCTATTGTGCTTTTTCCAATTAAATTCATGGTCTCATTTTCTTTGATTAACATTTTTTTATATTCAAAAAGTTTTTTTAAAATTGATTTTCCGTCGTTAAAATTATTGTCACAAAACTTTACTAATTTTTCATTAAGCAACTTTAGATCCTTTAACTTTTTTGTGTTTAACTATTTGAAATAATGCACTGGGAGTCATACCTGAAATTTTACCAGCATCATTTAAATTTTCGGGTTTATATTTATTTAATTTTTCAAGAATTTCTTTAGATAAAGATGGGATCTTATTGAAATTAATATTAGTCAGTTTCATGTTTTTATTTTTGCTAAGTTGATCGAAAGATTTTTTTTCTCTCTCATAAAAAACGTCGTACTTTGAGTCAAAATATATTTTAGTCAATAATTTTTGGCTAATCTTTATATTGAAAAATTTTTTAAATTTCTCTGGAGATGGATCTAAGAATTTTAAAACCTCAAAGCCATTTCTAACCTTGCCATCTTTTTTTACTTTAATATTTTTTTTCATTAAATCATTTGGTGAAAATTTAAGCAGCTTTAATCTTTCTAATATTTTTTTTTCATTATTAATATTATTTGAAATTAAAGAATATTCGGTTTTGTTAAAAGCTCTAGAATTTATAATTGTTGAAAATCGTTCATAAGAATTATCGGTTCTAAGCTTTAACCTATTTTCTGCTCTAGATGTAAACATACGATATGGCTCTGTGACTCCTAATTTTGTTAGATCATCGACTAAGACTCCTATATAACTGTTATCTCTTTCAAAAACTTCTTTACTAAATTTTATTTTTTTTATTTTTATAACAGCATGAATAGCTGCATAAATTCCCTGCCCTGCTGCTTCTTCATAACCTGTAGTTCCATTGATTTGCCCTGCTAAAAAAAAGTTTTCTATTTTTTTTGTTTCAAAATTATTTTTTAATTCTCTAGGGTCAACAGAGTCATACTCAACTGCGTATCCAAATTGATCTACCTCGCATTCTTCTAAACCTTTAATTGATCTCAAAAATTTTATTTGGATCTTTTTATCTAAAGAATTAGAAATGCCATTTGGGTAAACAAGCTCAGAGTTTAAACCCTCCGGTTCTAAAAAAATATTATGCCCGTTTCTATCTCCAAACTTTGTTATTTTATCTTCAATTGAAGGACAGTACCTGACGCCTTGAGATTTAATTATACCTGAATACATTGCAGATTTTTCAAGGTTATCTCTTATTATTTTATGAGTCTTATTGTTAGTTTTTGTGATGAAGCAATTAATTTTTTTGTTCGTATTTTGTTTTGTAAAATAAGATAGAAATATACCATTATTTTCAGATGTCTGAGGTTCTAAAACATCATAATTAATAGATTTAGCATATATTCTGGGAGGTGTTCCTGTTTTCAGCCTCATTGTTTTAAAATTCTTATTAATAAACTTTGCAAGAACTTTTGAGGAGCTATTTCCTATTCTACCTGCCTCTTGTGACTCATTACCAAAATAAATCTTTCCATTAAGAAAGGTCCCTGTAGTGAGAATAACCGCATTTGATTTTATTTTTCCAATATTAGATAACTCAACGCCTATAATTTTATTATTTTTTTCTAATATATTAGTGGCTTCATCTTCAATAAGGTCAATTTTAGAAGATTTAATAAATTTTTTCATATTTTGAGAGTATAAATCTCTATCAATTTGAGCTCTTACACCCCACACTGCCGGCCCTTTAGAAAGATTTAATACTCTGTAATGTATCGCTGATTTGTCACCAATTTTACAAATTACCCCCCCTAAAATATCAACTTCGCTAGCTATGTGCGTCTTACCAACCCCTCCAATACTAGGGTTACATGATAATTTGCCCAAATCTGAGTAATTTTTAGTTATAAGTGCTGTTTTAAGGCCATATTTTTCGGAAATGTTAGCCGCTTCTATTCCAGCATGACCAGCACCTATAACTACAACATCATAATGTTCCACGTGAAACAATCTACTTTCCTATGCAAAATTTGCTAAAAACTCTATCATAAATATCTTCGTTGTTAATATAACCAAATTCAAATGAAAAATCATCTAATATATTTCTCATTAGCTGGGCTATGATCAAAATATCCTTTTCCTTAACAATATCACGTTCATATTCTAAGACTCTTGCCAAAAAATCGATTTCTTCTAAATTAAGATCGATCATTTTATGCTTATTTTTTACATATTTTTGATGAATCGAAGATAATTTTAATTTCTGGTATATTTTATACCTCTCTAAACTATGGTTTATTTTGATATTTTCTGTTTTATATTTATATATATCTGATTTTGTCTCAATTAAACTGTAATTCTTATGTATCATGAAATCCTTAAGAAGTGTTGATATATCTGATTTTTTAGTATTTTGATCGATTAAAACAAAAAAGTGGTCTATTTCTCTGGATATTTTTTGTGCTTTTTTATAGCCATATTTTTCTATTTTACCTTGTTTAGATCTTTGACCTGCGGTATCAAATATTTCAAAGCGATTACTATTAATTATAAATTCATTTGAAAGAATATCCCTAGTGGTGCCCTTAATATTTGTGACAATTGCTCTATCTTTATCAATAATTTTATTAAATAAAGTTGATTTACCAACATTTACCGGACCTACCAACATAATTCTGCAAATATTTTTTTGTTCAATATTTGTTCTATTTTTTTGTAATAAATTATTACAGCTAGTAAAAAATATCCTCAGCTTTTTCTTTATTTGATTAAAATTAAAGTCCTCGTCGTCAACGAAGTCAATCGATGCAGTAATTTCTGAGAATAAATTTATAACCTCCTCCCTGAGAGGAACAAGACCGCTGGCAATATCTCCCTCAAAAAGTAGTTTTTTATTATATTCTAAGCCTGAAAAGCTCTCATTAGAAATTATTCCATTAATAGCCTTAGCTTGTTTGAGAGAATTCTTGCTATTTAGAACAGACCTGTAAGAGAACTCTCCATTTTTTGCTAATCGTAAACCTGGAACTTTTAGGTTCTTTAATAACTGCTCAAACTGACTAGCTATCAGTGGTGAACCGTGTAAAAAAATTTCACAGACATCCTCTCCAGTAAAAGATTTGGGAGATTTAAAATATACCACACTACACTCATCCAATATGGTTTCATCTTGTTGGTAAATTTTGACAATTCGGATTAAAGAGTGATCTTTAGAAAAATTTTTTTTGGTAATTTTCTTTAAAATATTCAAAACATCATCTCCTGAAATTCTATAACCAATAACTGGAGCTTTCACCAAGGGGGTAAAGTTTGAATATATTGTTCCAGACTTAAACAAAACTTGGTTATTATAAATTTATAATTATTCTAGTCCACCTATGAAAAAAACAAAAAGCATAATCAATTGATATTGACTAAACCAAATCACATTAAAATTTATGGTCATAGAGGCGCTAGGGGGGACCTACCAGAAAATACTTTGGGGAGTTTTAAATATTTGTTTGAAAATAAAATTAGCGCTTACGAAACAGATATATTAATTACCAAGGACTTAATTCCGGTCATTTATCATGATTTTAGATTAAATCCAGCCCTTACAAAGGATGCTCAGGGTAATTGGATTGAAGATAATGATATTAAAATTTTCGATTTAACTTATGAAGAATTGTCTAAATTTAAAATTGGAGAAATTGATAAAAAATCTAAATACGGAAGGAGATTTGATAATCAAAAAAGTTTAGGTGAAATAAAAATCCCTAAATTATCTGATCTACTTGAATTAACATCAAATTATATTGCAGATGATTTGATAATTAATTTAGAAATTAAATCAACACCTGTTGAAGACAACATAACACCCCCTCCGAATGTAATGGCAAGATTAATAATTGATGAGGTAAATAAAACAGAATTAAAAAATAAAATAATCTACTCGTCTTTTGATTGGAGAATTTTAAGAGAAATAAAAAATTTAGACTCCAAAATCTCAAAAGCTTATTTAACATCTGAGCTCAAAGGAAAAATATATGATAAATCACCTTGGTTAGACTTCATGCCGTTATACGATAGCGACAGCAGAGAGTTACCCAGGCTTATCAAAACATTAGGCGGGGAGGCATGGCATCCTAAACATAAAGACATAGATAAAGACATGGTTAGAATTTCTCATGAGGAAGGACTACCTGTGAACGTTTGGACTGTTAACGAAAAATTTGAGATGTTGAGGATGATCGAATACGGTGTAGATGGAATAATAACTGATTATCCTTTAAGGTTAAAAAAACTTTGCGAAAAAGAAGGCGTTAATTGGTTTTAATTTTCAAAATCATATGATTTATAAAGGATAGATAAACCAATAAATTCAACTAAAAAATTTTTTTGACAAATTGTTGCTTTTTTTTTAAAAGAAAACATGAGAAAATTTTTATTCTTACTACTACTATTTCCTACAATTACCTATGGGCTAACATTAGCTAGCGTACAGACAGGTAAAATTGAAAATAAAACCTTTAAACCTTTTGACTGTAGTAAATTAGAAACTGAACACTTAAGAATAAATAATCGTAATGATTGCCTTATTATTCATGAGTTGAGTGATAAATATGAAGTAAAGTCACATGATGTAGATCCAAACACTTGGAATAGATCTCTACTTTTAAGATATATTGATAATAAAGATGGTGAAAAAATTGTTGCTCATACTTGGAATAATGTAGTTAATTGGGGTGATAGTTCCAACAAACAGCCTTACTCGCATTTGGTGGTTATAAATATACCAAGTTTAGATAAAATTTTTGAAAACAGATTAAATCAATTATCTTCTAACCATTACACTCTACCTCTCACAGCAAGAAGGGTAGACACAATTGATACGGATAATGATGGTGATAGAGAAATAATCTATCTGTCAAATAGAGAGGATGGAAGAAATAGAAAGAGTAGTTGGAAAGATGTTAATTACATATTCGATTTGAATGATAATAGCTTAAGTAAATTTGGCTCGTCACATTTTTCTCATGACTTAATGTACACTGATTTTGATAATGACGGATTTTTTGAAGTGATTGATTATTTTTATGATCCAGGTGGTCAAATCGAAGTTTGTAATTTGAAAACAAATAAATGTACAAAAGCAAAAAATTCTAATCAATTTGTCGATATTGGCTTTAACCATATCCTACAATCAAAGGATGAAATAATTTTATTTGGAGGATGCCCAAATTTAGGAGATACATCATTCTGCTGGTCAAAGATAGATTATAAAAATGATAAGCTCACATTTGAAAAATTAGACAGTTTTGAACTTAAGTCAAAGCCAAAAGATCAAGCTAATTTTTTAATTTGGACTGGAGATGTAGCAAAGAAACCTGGCTATTGGATAGAGGGGTCCGGCAAAAAAGAATTTAAACTAGCAGATAGAGCTTGGATGTCTGCATCAATTGATTTTAACAATGATGGCTACATAGATAGCTTAGGAATTGAAAAGGAAGTTGTATGTAAGAGAAACAATCCTAATAAACCATTTAGTCGAAGTGGAGGTGATTGCAAAGATGAGGCCTCTTTATATGTTTTCAAAAATGTCAATAATAAAAAATTTGAGAAACATCAAATAATTCCTACCTCAATAAATGACTCATTCAGAATAGAAAAAGCTGACGTGGACAAAGATGGTACAATAGATATATACGGATTTAAACAAGGTTACTATAACCCCTGGATGGCTTGCAATTACCCTCAATTAAAATCGATATATTTGAACAAAAAAAATCAATACTTTGAACATGCTTCAAGTAAATTTATTCAAGATAATTTTGGGCAATATGGTTGTGAAAGGATGTCCAATTTCTTTGAAAAAGATGGTAAATATTATCGATTATTTATAACAATCCCTGACGAAGAGTCTGAAATTGCTTACCTTGGTATTGAAAATTACACTGGGAAACTATCGGCAAGTGAAAAAGAAGTAGTTAATACTGATCAGCTTAATGCTCTGGATGATCTATTAGATTTAGATTAATCTATTGGTTCATACTGCTAAAGAACTCTTCATTAGTTTTACAGTCTTTCATCTTATCTAAAAGGAACTCCATAGCATCAACTGTGCCCATTGATGATAAAATTTTCCTTAAAATAAACACTTTTTGTAGATCTCCAGCGTCTAAGAGTAAATCTTCTTTTCTGGTACCAGATTTTTGAACATCAATAGCAGGATATGTTCTTTTATCAGATAATTTTCTATCGAGTACTATTTCTGAATTACCAGTTCCTTTAAATTCCTCAAAAATTACCTCATCCATTCTACTACCTGTTTCTATTAGTGCAGTAGCAATAATAGTTAATGAACCACCCTCTTCTATATTTCTAGCAGCACCAAAAAATCTTTTAGGTCTTTGTAGTGCGTTAGCATCAACACCACCTGTTAAAACTTTACCACTTGATGGCACAACCGTGTTGTATGCTCTACCTAATCTTGTGATAGAGTCTAGTAGAATTACTACATCATATTTATTTTCAGCTAGTCTTTTAGCTTTCTCAATAACCATTTCTGCAACTTGAACGTGTCTTGCAGCTGGCTCATCAAATGTTGAACTAATTACTTCACCTTTAACAGATCGTTGCATATCTGTAACTTCCTCCGGTCTTTCGTCTATTAATAGAACCATTAGATAGACTTCAGGAAAATTTTCTGCAATTGATTTTGCTATTTTTTGCAAAATAACAGTTTTGCCTGATCTAGGTGGTGCAACAATTAGAGATCTTTGACCAGCACCAACTGGCGCAATTATATCTATAATTCTAGATGATAAATCTGTATCTGGTTTTTCTGTTTCTAGATTAAATTTTTTCTCTGGATAAAGAGGAGTTAAGTTATCAAAATTTGTTTTGAATTTATTATTTTTAGCAATTTCTATAAAGTTGACTTTATTTGTCTCTACTAATGCAAAGTATCTTTCACCCTCTTTAGGAGGGCGAATAGGTCCTTCAAGAGTATCGCCTTTTCTAAGTCCATATTTTTTTATTTGATTTGGACTAACATATATATCATCTGGTCCCGGAAGATAGTTAGAATTAGCTGATCTTAAAAATCCAAATCCATCCTGCATTGTTTCTAATACGCCTTCACCAATGATTTCTTCATTTTTTTCTGCAAATTTCTTTAGAACAGAAAAATATATGTCTTGCTTTTTTAAACCAGAAGCGTTTTCAATTCCTAAAGACTCAGCATAATCTAATAGTTCTTGAGGTTTTTTATCTTTTAGTTCGTTTAAATGCATATTGGAAATTACCTAGATAGTTAGATATGTTGATAAGGTATATAACAAAAAATAAAGAGAAAATATATATATTTATATATAGATATGTTGTTGTATGTCGAATGATGGGGATTAACATCTTCCTATTCAAAAAAACCTATATTTAAGTACTTTTTTAGTTATTTAATAACAAATGTTGATAACTTAATATTAATAAATTAAAGGTAATTTTATTGTTAAAAACTCGAAAATTTCATGAATAACTCATTTAATCCACAATTAATCAAACAGGTTATTATAGGTACTAAAAGCCAATCTAGAAGAAAAATATTTAAATTAATGAATTTTAGATTTCAGTATAGGTCACCTAATATAAATGAAAAAAAAGTAAAAGATTTAAATAATGATAAATATGATGCATTAAAAATTGCAAAAGCTAAGGCCGAATATCTTTCTAAAAAATATAGTAATAAAATTATCGTAACTTTTGATACAACAATTCTATTTAAAAAAAAAACAATTTATAAATGTGACAATCCTGAATGTTGTAAAAGAACCCTTAAAGCATTTAATGGTAAATCTCACGAACTTTACACAGCAATGATTTTTATGATCAATAACAATCTTATTAAAAGTACTCTTACAAAAACTAACATTACTTTTAAAATTACAAGAGTGAGAGATATAAATAATTACGTTAATAAGAACTTTAAACAAGTGTCTAAAGCCGTAGGTTGTTATAATATAGAAGGAAAGGGAAATTTTTTTTTTAAAGATATATACGGCAGTTATTTCAATATTATTGGTATAGATATTATTAATTTTTTAAAGACATTAAGAAGTATCTAAATGAATAAAAAAAAAATAGGCATTGTAGCAAAAAAACTAAATCATTCCTTATCACCATTCATACATAATTATTGGTCAAGAAATAATAATTTTATTTATAGGAAATACGAGATACAAGAAAAAAATATAGATAAGTTTTTTTATAATTATAGAAAAGATAAACGATTTGTTGGTTTTAATATTACAATACCATATAAAGAAAATTTTATTGGTTTTTGCGATAAAATTACCGCAAGAGCAAAAAAAATTGGTTCTGTAAATCTAATTTATAAAAAAAACAAAATAATTTTTGGTGACAACACAGACGTTATTGGTTTCAGTAAGACTTTTAATTCTTTGAAAATTAGAAACACAAAATCTGTATTATTGGTTGGTGCAGGAGGAGCCGCAAGAGCAATTTTATATTTTTTAAATCAAAAAAATATTGAAAAAATTGATATTTTTGCGACATCTATAAGAAGAGAGGAAAACCTCAAAAAAAAATTTAAATTTGATCGTTTTCTGATTAGATCATCTCATCTCAAGAAAAGATATGATTTGATAATAAACGCATCCAGTGCAGGGATGACAAAAAAAAATAAAATAAATAGAAATATCTTGAATTTAGTTAAGAAAGCTAAAGGAGTAATTGATATAGTTTATAACCCAATTGAAACAGATCTCTTAAAAAAAGCTAAAAAACATGACATAAAATTCTCAGGTGGATTAAAAATGCTTTTAGAACAAGCAAAACCATCATACGAAATATGGTCTGGTAAAAAGATAGAAATAGACAATAAAATTTATCAAATGCTTGTAAATAAATTATGATTAAAATTGCAGTTACAGGAAATATAGGATCGGGTAAAACTGAATTTATTAAATTTATCTCTAAGCTAGGTTTTTGTTGTATATCATCTGATGCTATAATTTCAAAATTATACAATGATGACCGTACAAGAAAAATTATTTTAGAAAAATTGAAACTTCATGATCATAATTACAAAAAAGAAATTATTAAAATGTTACAGAATGAAGATTTTAATAGGAAACTTAAGAGAACAATATATCCTCTTTTATACGCCAAAAAAAAAATAATAGCCCAAAAACATCAATCTTATCTGCCAGTATTTTATGAAATTCCATTACTTTATGAAGAAAATTTATTCAATAATTTTAATGTCACGGTATTCGTAAACTCGGATACCACTAAGAGAAAACAAAGGGTTTTAAAAAGAGGTGTTACAGAAGATTATTTTAAATTAATGAATAATAAGCAGATTAAAGAGAATATAAAAAAAAATAAATCAACTTTTACGATAAACAATAATGGATCAATCTTGAACTTACGTTTAAATATAATTAAATTATTAAATAAGCTATGAGAGAAATTATACTTGATATTGAAACTACAGGCTTAGAGTTTAAAGAGGGACATCGAATTATTGAAATTGGCTGTATCGAACTTAACAAAAAAGAGGTCGGGGCAAGCTATCATGAGTATATAAATCCTTCTAAAACTCTTACCGAGGACAATATTAAAATACACGGTATAACTAATGAATATTTGACAGATAAGCCAATTTTTCAAGAGATTGCAGACAGCTTCCTAGAATTTATTCAAGATAGTTTTATTGTCGCTCATAATGCATCTTTTGACATAGGTTTCTTAAACTTTGAGCTTAAGAAACTATCTAAACCACCAATATTGAAGGAGAGAGTTATAGATACAATTAAAATTGCAAGACAACGATTTCCAGGGCAACAAGTATCATTAGACGCACTTATAAAAAAATTAAAAATCAATACTCTTATAAATAGAGATCAACATGGTGCTTTAAAAGACGCTAAAATCTTGACTGATGTATACTTGGAATTACAAGGTATAAACCAAATAGGATTAGAATTAAGTATGGAAAAATCTGAAAAAATTAACTTAGCTAGTGAGCCGAATTACTCATCCATCGTACTAACAAAAGAAGAGACAGAAGCTCATAAAGAGTTTATAAAAAATAAAATACCTAATTCAAATTGGGCAAAAATGTTGAAAAATTATGAGTAGTGAATTTATAGATATTGTGCTTTTTGGAGCAATAGCGATATTTTTAGTGTATCGCCTAAGGAGCATTCTTGGATCCTCTGACGGAAAAATTGTGAATATTAGAACAAAAAAAAATCCTCAATCGAAGTTTAAACCTAAGATAGTTCCTAAAAATGATAATAACGAATTTTTAGAAGGCGCTAATAAAGCATATGAAATGATTGTTCAGGCTTATCAAAGTAACAGTATCGAAAAAGTCAAAGATTTACTTACACCTGAAGCAATGCAAGCGATGGAACAAGCAAAAGCACCCAAAGAAATAAAATTTTCAGAAGTAAAAAATAGCTCTATTTTAGATGATAAATCTGATGACCTAAGACTAGTTAAGTCTGTGAAGTTTGAAACCGAACATTACAATGTTGCAAATAACGAAGTTCTGAATGTTGTCGAAGAATGGGGTTTTGAAAAAGATAAAAAATCCTCCGATCCTAATTGGAAGCTTTTTTCTATTAAACTTGTCTCATAAAATTAAATTTAATTTAAATCAACAACAAATTAAAAAACCATTAGAGGAACAACCTAATGAAAAAATTAGTATTTCAATCGGTGGTCCTATTGAGAACAAAAAAAAGAGTGATAATTTAGATAAAAAAAGTACAAAAATTAAAAAAATTTTATCTAAACCAGTTCTTTTGGATAACAATCTTTATAAACAATTTAAAAATCAGCATTTTAGCAAAATCGATTTACATGGTCTTACAGTTGACCAAGCATACCAAAAATTAATCGAATATTTTTCAGTCAATTACAAGAGGAAAAACTTATTTCATATAGTGGTTACTGGCCTTGGCAATAAAACTAAAGGAGAAGAATTTTTTACAGGAAAGATAAGAAGACAATTTCCTTTTTGGTTAGATACAGAAAAATTTCAATTTATGATAAAATCATATTCGCCTTGTAAAATACAACATGGTGGTTTGGGTGCTTTTTATATTAAGCTTAAATCTAAAGAATAAATTTCTTTTCGTCGGTTGGTTTTATCTCTGATTTTACAGCATCTGTAACCCATGCTTTATTTACTACTTCAGTTTTTTGATCACTTAGGTTTGCATCAAAACTAATTCTCTCAAGAATTTTTTCAAACATTGTTTGTAATCGTCGTGCACCAATATTTTCAACCTCAGTATTTATTTGTTCAGTGAGAGTAGCTATTTCTTCTAAAGCCTCATCTTCAAATTTCAATTCAATATTTTCTGTTGCAAATAATGACTTATATTGTTTGGTTAAACTATTATCAGTTTCTTTTAAAATTCTAATAAAATCATCTTTTTTAAGTGCATTTAACCTTACTCTTACAGGTAATCTTCCTTGAAGTTCCGGGAGCAAATCACTTGGTTTGGATTGATGAAAAGCACCAGACGCAATAAATAAAATATGATTTGTTTCGATTGTTCCATATTTTGTGCTTACAACTGTACCCTCAATAAGCGGTAGTAAATCTCTTTGCACACCTTCTCTTGAAACATCCCCACCTCGTCTCTCACTATTGGGTGCAATTTTGTCAATTTCATCTATAAAAACTATTCCACTTTCCTGGACACTTTTAATTGCATTTTGAACAACATTTTGTTTTTCAGCGATTTTCTCAATTTCTTCTTGAATAAGCGGCTCATAAGCCTCACCTATTTTAAGTTTCGTTTTCTTTTTATTTTTTAAACCTTTACCAAATATATCATTCATATTAATCATTCCCATTTGAGCACCAGGCATTCCTGGTATGTCCAATGATTGAAAAGGATTAGATTTTTGATCTAATGCTATTTCGATCTCTTTATCATTAAGTTGATTATCTCTAAGCATTAATCGAAATTTTTCCTTGGTTTCTTCACTTGGATTGTCACCAAGCAGTGCCTTTAAAACAATTTCTTCTGCGTTTGTTTTGGCTTCGTCTATAAAACGATCTCTTATCTTTTTCTTTTCTAAATTAATTGCAACTTCAATTAAATCCCTAATAATTTGTTCAACATCTCTTCCAACGTATCCAATTTCTGTAAATTTAGTTGCCTCTACTTTTATAAACGGTGACTGTGTAAGTTTTGCTAATTTTCTTGCAATCTCAGTTTTACCGCAACCTGTTGGCCCAATCATTAATATATTTTTTGGGATGATATCATCTCTGAGAGTCTCATCTTTTACATTTAACCTTCTCCACCGATTTCGAAGAGCTATTGCGACTGCTTTTTTTGCATCATCTTGACCAATTACATAGCGGTCAAGTTCTTCTTTAATAACTTTTGGTGTAAGAGATTGACTATCCATTAAATTTTAATCTCTGAGATGTTTAGAGTATCATTTGTATAAATACAAAGCTCTGCTGCAACTTTAAGTGACTCTGCTGCAATTTCTTTTGCAGACAAATTAGATTTTCTTTTTAAAGCCCTTGCTGCGCTGAGAGCAAAGTTGCCACCTGATCCAATTGCAACTATACCTTCTTGAGGTTCCAGAACGTCTCCTGTTCCACTAATAAGATATGTTTCATTTTTATCAGCTGCAATAATCATTGACTCCAATCTTCTAAGATACCTATCGGTTCTCCAATCTTTAGCTAATTCGACACAAGCTCTTTTTAAATTATATGAGAATTCTTCGCACTTTTTCTCCAGTCTATCAAAAAGAGTTAATGCATCGGCGGTTGATCCAGCAAACCCAACAATAATTTGATCATTATGAAATGTTCTAATCTTATTGGCGTTTGACTTAATGACAGATGTACCCAAAGTTACTTGTCCGTCAGATGCTATAACAACACTCTCATTATCACGAACGCAAACAACAGTTGTCGAGCGTATTATTGTTTTATTTTTATCCATTATTCCTATAAATATAGGTACTAAATACCTGATTACAAATGCGTGAATTTACATTTAATAGAGACACAAAAGAAACAAAAATATCAATAAAAATTAACCTTGATGGCTCAGGAGTAAATAAAATTGATACTGGAATTGCTTTTTTTGATCATATGCTTCAACAAATAAGTACCCACAGTTTGATAGATATAGATTTAAAATGTGATGGCGACCTTAAAGTAGATATGCACCATACTGTTGAAGATGTTGGCATTGCTTTAGGTGAGAGTATAAAAAACGCACTTGGTGATAAAAAAGGTATAACACGATTTGCATACTCTTATGTTTCTTTTGATGAAACACTAACAAGATCAGTTATAGACTTGTGTAATCGCCCCTATTTTATTTGGAATGTAAAAACATCTTTAGAAAAAGTCGGTGACATGGACCAAGAGTTATTTTCAGAATTCTTTAAATCTTTAGTTACTGAGTCAAGAATGAATTGTCATATCGAAACATTATATGGGAAAAATAATCACCATATTATTGAAAGCTGCTTTAAATCATTTGCACTATCCTTGAAAAAAGCTATATCTATTGATCCAAGAAAAACAAATATTCCGAGTTCTAAAGGAAAACTTTGAAAAAAAAAGTCATAGGACTTATTGACGGGCAATCTGGAAATATTGGTTCGATTAATAAAGCAATCAAAGATATTATTAAAGGAAGGCCATATCAATTAAAGATCATTAAAAGTCATTTTAATTATACTTCGTTTGATAAAATCATTTTGCCTGGACAAGGTGCTTATGCCACTCTTATGTCAAATTTGAAAAAATTAAAAATTATTCAACCATTAAAAACATACTTAAAAAATAACTCTTCATACTTAGGTATATGCGTTGGTATGCAAATTTTATCTGATTGGGGCTATGAGGATAAGACTACAAGAGGATTAGGAATTATCAGTGGAGATATCAAAAAATTTAGAAATAAAAAACTTATAATTCCTCATATGGGCTGGAATACTATTAATTTAAACAAAGATGACACTATTATTGCAAACAGTTTTGACAAGAAGGATTTTTATTTTGTTCATAGTTATATTTTTCAAAATATTAAAAAATCAGATGTTTTAGCTTTCACTCTTTATGGTAAAAAATTCCCTTCTATTGTAAAGAAAGGCAATATTTACGGAGTGCAATTTCATCCTGAAAAAAGCCACAAACACGGACTAAATTTGATAAAAAATTATATTTTGAAATCATGAATATATTCCCAGCAATTGACATAATAGATGGAAAGTGTGTGAGATTAACAAAAGGTATCGCAGATGATAAAACAATCTATCAGTATTCTCCTCTTGATATGGCCAAAACATATCAAGATGCAGGTTTCAATACTATCCACGTTGTGGACTTAGATGCTACTTTAGGCAAAGGCAATAACAATCAGGTCCTGAGCCAGATTAGAAGAAAAATTGATATTAATATAGAAATTGCTGGTGGTATAAGAAGTAAAGACGCTATTATTGATAAAATTAATGAAGGGTTTAATACAATTGTAATTGGAACCTTTGCAATAAAAAATATTGATGATGTTTTAAATTTTGATGACTCTTTAATTGAAAAACTATCCATTGCTTTGGATATAAAAGATAATCAAATTGCTTCTCATGGCTGGCAAGAAACAACTAATCAATCTTTAAAGCATATCATAGATAAATATAACAACAGGCCTATTCATTCCTACTTTGTCACAGATGTTGCTAATGATGGAATGCTATCTGGCTTAAATATGGAAACGTTTAATTCTATAAAAAAATTAACTGACAAGCATATTACTATAGGAGGAGGCGTTAAGGACCTTAACGATATTGAATTGAGTAGATCAAACGGTTTCAATAATGTTGTTGTAGGTAAAGCTATATACGAAAATAAAATATCTATAAATAGTCTGGTCCAGTTTAATGCTTAAAACAAGAATAATTCCATGCCTTGATGTTATTAAAAATAAAGTTGTTAAGGGTATTAATTTTAAAAACATAAGAGTAATGGGTAATGCAGTTGAAATGGCAAAATATTACTCTTTATCGGGTGCTGATGAACTTTGTATGCTTGATATAAATGCATCATATCAAAATAGAAAAACATTTATTAAAACTGTGAAATCCATAGCCAAGGTTATAAATATCCCTTTAACTGTAGGTGGAGGTGTTTCAGATTTGAGCGATATAACAGATTTGCTTAATGCTGGAGCAGATAAAGTATCAATTAATTCCGCAGCGGTAAAAAATCCAAAATTAATAAGACAAGCTTCATTGAGACATGGCTCTCAATGCATAGTCGTAGCAATTGATGGAAAAAGGCATAAAAATAAAATGAAAGTTGTTGTCAAAGGCGGAAGAGAAATTACTAAATATGAACTTATTCCTTGGGCAAAACAAGTACAATGTCTTGGTGCCGGAGAAATATTAATGACCTCAATGGACACAGATGGTGTTCAAAATGGTTTCGATAGCAATATGTTAAAAAAAGTAACCAGTAGTGTTAGTATTCCTGTAATTGCCAGTGGGGGCGTTGGCAGTCTAGAACATTTTTATCTAGGGCATTTAACAAAATCTACAGGCCTTTTAGCTGCGAGCGTATTTCACTCCAGAAAATACAAAATAAAGACTGTAAAAAAATATCTTAGTAGTAAAGGTGTCCCTGTCAGATTATGACTTATAATAAAGAAAATATTTTTGCAAAAATTTTAAAAGGTGAAATTCCTTGTGATAAGGTTTTTGAAAATGAGCATGTGCTTTCATTCAAAGATATTAACCCAAAAGCAAAAACACATATCTTAATTATACCTAAGAAACCTTTACTTGATATTTCTGATTTTTTACAAAATGCAGACACCTTATATCAAACCAATTTTTGGAAATCTGTCGATGAAGTTATAGATATTTTAGGTTTAAGAGATAAAGGTTTTCAAATTAAAACGCATAAAGGCAAAGACGGCGGTCAAGAGGTTTTTCATTTCCATCTACATTTGCTATCGGATGCTTAACTACCTAGCTTGAATATAATTTATGATATCCAAAACACCTTTAATATCTTTTGCATGATCGATAACTCTATTGATCTCTTGCTCATCACTTGACACACCAAATAGATAAACAGTTTGTTTTTGAACTTCAAAATCATACTTAAACTTCTTTATATTCGAGTCAGTAAATATCTTTGTATAAAGTTGTGTGCTAATAAACTTATCTTTAGCTATATCATCAAGCCCATATCCCGTATCAATTGAGATTTCATTAAGAACTTCAATAACGCCATCTTGTTTCCAAGCCAATCTCACAGCTTCTAACCTCATATCCCCGTAAGGAACAACTCCTGTTAGCAATACCTTTCCCAACTCGACTTCAACATCAATCCTAGTAAATAAGGTTGCATCATATGAAAAGTATTTTTCTTTAATACCAAGTTTAATTGTGGCATCGTCCCAACTTTCACTAAATGTTTTTTCATCTTCGTTTTCCTTAATGACAGTTTTTGCGCCTGTAGATACAAGTGACGGACCACAACCAATAAAAAATACTGACAGTAAAATTATAAAATGCTTAGTCATCCTTTAAATCAATTGATAATTTATAAAAATCATTCCTTGATATTTTATACTTACTTTTAAGCTGTTGATAAGCCTTTTTTACACCTAACTCGTTAATTATCTCCTTTATCTCTTTAAAATTGAAATCATTAATCTTGTCAGTCTCTTTTTCAATGCTCACAGCTAAAACTAACTCACCCTTAATTTTAGAGTAATTGAAATTTTCGTAATTTTCGTAATCTATATATATTCTTTCCTCATATAATTTCGTTAGTTCTTTAAGTATTACAATTTCAAATGCTTCAGAAATAGAAGCAATGGCATAAACGTCCTTGCGTAATTGTTGTTTAGTTGAGTAAACAATTAAATTATTAATTTTATTCTCTAAGAGAGTTTTTTCTTTATGTTCTTTTTTTTTGGGAAGAAAACCAACAAAGGCAAATTTCTTTTTATTTAAAAAACCACTCAGTTGAATGCCTGCGATTAAGGCGCTAGCACCAGGTATTGAATATACACTTACCTGATTTTCAAACAAAAAATTTACTAATTGGTTCCCAGGATCTGATATTAGGGGAGAGCCAGAGTCTGATATTAATGATATAACTTGATTAGATTTTAATAATTTATATATGTAATCTTTCTTTTTGTTAAAGTCGTGATCAGTGTACTTAGACAATGATGTTTTGATATCATACCTTTTCAAAAGCTTTTTACTATTAGCGGTGTTCTCACATAAAATTAAATTAGAATTTTTTAAAACATTTATAGCTCTTAATGTGATATCATCTAAATTTCCAATGGGAGTTGAAACTAAATAGAGACCTGGATTCATTATGAGTTTTTTTAAAAATATAACTATATTACTTACATTAATATCATTTTTTAGTTGTGCCCCAACAACAATCGAGAAAAAAAAGCCAATTGAAAAATTACCAGAAAAAGTTGAAGAGAAAGAGGAGGAAGTAGAGAAAGTTGAGATAATAAAGAAGCCATCGAAACCCGTAGATAAAATAATTGAATTTAATAATATAGATAAAATAATTGTTTTTTTATCGGAGGATGAAATTTTAACATCCATGTTTTACGATGTTTTTTTAGAAGAAATCGATAACTTTCCTGATATCAAAAAAATAGAATTTATCTATTCAATTGATGAAATACAAAACTTAATCAACAATTCTCTTATTATAGGCCCTACCAATTCAAAGGATTTGTATGACTTGCCAAATAAACTTGGTGAAAATACATTCACAATTTCTTTATCAAATGACTTCTCTGTAATGAATAAGTATGCAGATAATGAAATTATTTTCGTATTTAGCAGCCCTTACCATCACGTTGAAATACTTGGGAATTATATCAATTCATCAAACTCACTTGGTGTATTATACAAACAAAACGAATATGGATTAAAATTATTTGAATATTTTAAGGATACCTACCCACTAAAATATATTAAATCATCTCCATTTGGAGACAGTGCAGTAGATTTGGAATTATCAGTGAAGTTGATGGGAGATTTAAATACATATGAAAACATTATTATTTTTGACGATACTTTTAGCTATAAAGATTTAGTGGGATATTTAGCAACAGAGGAAGGGACTTATCCCCTCGAGAGAACTTACCTAATTGACAATTTTTTAGAGCAAAGAAAGAATTTAGAAAACTATTATAAGCCCATTAATCGGACTTTCGTTCGAAATATCGATTTGACTACCATGGATGAACCACATCGGGAGTTCTTCTTCAGGACCTCAGTAAAAATATCACTTACTATTGCTAATCAAATTCTAAAAAACAATTTTTTACCAAGTGCCATCGATTTAGATGATTTTGGAAGATTGCCATTAGAAAATATGATGATTAATTACCCTGTGATATTTGATTAGATAATTTTTTAAAAGCTTCATATCTGTGCGAATTTAATAATTTTTGCTTATTATTCATTTCAGCAAATGTCTTATTGTTATCTGTAGGAATAAAATATGGATCATATCCAAAACCACCATTTCCTCTTTTATATTTTATTATAAAACCTGGTATGGAACCTGATACCATATATCTCTGGTTTTCCCCTAAAACGCAAATAGAACAAAAAAAAGTCGCATCAATATAACTTAAGTTTCTAAATTTGCTAAAAATAAAATCTATAACCTTTTGCTCTCCTCCTAATTTTTTTGCCTCTCTTGCTGTTTTTATTCCTGGATAGTTATTTAATTTATTTACAACAAATCCACTATCATCACATAGTACAAGTGTATTTGTTCTACTTAAAAAATATTTCGATTTAATTTCACAATTTTCTTCAAAAGTTTTACCATCTTCAGTAGGTTTACCTATGTTGTTAAACTCATTAAGATTTAAAACTTTGTATTCAGTAAAAAGATCGAAGTGCTTTATATAAAAAATAAATTCCTTTAATTTTCCATTATTATTCGTGCCAAGTAATAAATTATTTTTCAATTGCTAAGTTTTGAATATTGAAAATTTCTGGCATCGATCCCTCAACCAGTTCTATAAAACTCATAATTGTTTTCTTGCTAAATTTGGCCTCTTCACCAGTAGATTGAAATTCAATAAATTGTCCATCATTTGCCATAACCACATTACAATCTACTTCAGCACTCGAGTCTTCAATATAATCTAAATCTATACATGATGTTCCTTTAACAACACCAACCGATATTGCTGCAACTTGATTTACTATAATTGCCTTTGATAAATTAAATTTATTTTTGAAATCATTAATTGATCGAACAAGACTAACGTATCCGCCAATGATAGACGCTGTCCTTGTTCCTCCATCAGCACTAATAACATCACAATCAATCTTGATAGTTTTTTCGCCAAGTATATCTAAATTAACAGCACACCTTAAACTTCTTCCAATAAGTCTCTGAATTTCTTGTGTTCTTCCAGACTGCCTACCTTTGGCTGCCTCTCTATCCATTCTCTCAGATGTAGAAGAAGGCAACATACCATATTCTGCGGTTAACCAACCTTTTCCAGAATTTCTTAAAAATCCAGGAACTCTATCTTCAATAATCGCTGAGCAACAAACATGAGTATTTCCTAATTTAACTAAACATGATGATTGATTATTTGGTTGAAAGCCTGGAATTATTTCTAAATTTCTAATTTTAGAAAGTTCTCTATCATTTCTTGTATATCCAGACATTTATGTTTTATTATTTTAAATTATAAGATTAATTAAGATTAATGAATAAAAAAATTACGGATATTGGAGCACGATCAAAGCTTATATTCAAGTCACTTGTTGAAAGCTATTTGAAAACAGGCGAGCCTATGGGTTCCAAAGCACTTAGTTCAAAAATTTCTTATAAACTCTCACCAGCTACAATAAGAAATGTTTTAAATGAAATAAATTTTCACGGACTCATACAAAAAGGTCATTTCTCTGCAGGCAGTATACCAACTGATTTAGGTTTACAATTTTATACTCATGCACTTTTAGAGCCAGGGTCAATTAGTAAAAGTGAAAAAGAGATTATTGAGAGGTCATCTAAAATGAATAATCTTTTAAATGAACAAGAAATTATTACTAACACTTTAAATGGTCTATCGAAACAGGCTAGTCTTGTTATTAATAATGAAAAAATAACAAAAATTAGAAAAATTGACTTTCACAAAATTGATAATCATAAAGTAATATTTATCATCGAGCATGAAGATGGGTA
>CACJEH010000010.1:0-27158 GCA_902592365.1 uncultured Alphaproteobacteria bacterium | reverse complement strand
AAAAAATATTTATGATTTGGACGTAGAAAAAACACTTTTAAAGGCAAATTTTTTATCTGATGCATCTTTTGAGGCAGCAAAAATGTTGAAAAAATTGACAGCATACTCACCAAACAAGCTATCTGCTCATTCCAATGATGAATGTGTTGAATATTATAGTCAGGGTAAATCAGCAATGGTAATGAATTGGAGTAGTAGAGCACATTTGTTTGAACTAAATGAGGCATCACCCGCATACAAGAAAACTGGTTATTTACCAAGACCTGCTGGAAATTCCTCTTTTCAAGTATCTCCAATAGGTGGGTTTTCGTTGGGTATACCTTCAAATATCTCTCCTGAAAAAATACCTTTTGTTATGAAAAATATTCGAAATTTTGTCTCTCCTGAGTTTATAAAATATTATATCGAACATGGCAGTTTATCATCTCCCGTTTTTAGTGTCGTTAATGATCCTGAAGTAAGAGCTCTAAGTCCAATATTTAATGAAATTGATAAAATGGAAAAGGAGGAAAAAATTATAGAGTGGGCAAGATATCCTCTACCGACCTATTCAAATATTATTGAAGATGTTGGTCATAAAATTTATGAGTATATTTTTTTGAATAAGGATTTGGAAGCTACACTAAAAAGTTGTCAACAAAGTGCTCAAAAATATTTAAATTAAATTATTTTATTTCCATTTTTTCTGCAGGCTGAGGTGGTGCAAAAGGATACCCTCCCCACACCGACTGATCAAAGTTTACAACAGAACCTGTCATCATACCTGAGTCATCAGATGCTAAAAATGTTACTGCTTTAGCTACCTCCTTTGGATCAAGCAATCTTCCAAATGGTTGAGCTTTACCAGCATCTTCTAGCCAATTTTCTGAGGCGCCATGATATTTTGTTTGAATCTCATGCTCTCCATCCGAAGCCATCCAACCAATATTTAATTGATTAACTCTTATTTTATTTTTTAATAATGCGAATGCTGTATTTCTAGTTAATGTTGCAAGAGCCCCCTTTGATACACAATAAGTTGATATGAATGGTTGGCCAGTCATAGCTGCTACAGAACCAATATTAATTATTGAACCTTCTATGTTTTGTTCAATCATAATTTTCACAGTATCTTGAATTAAAAAATAAGGACCTTTTAAGTTGGTACCTATCATTTTATCGAATAATTCTTCGCTCGTATTAACAATATCTCCCCTATCAGTAATACCGGCAGCGTTAACAAGAACATCCAATCTCCCAAATTCTTGTTTGGCAACTGAAACTGCATTTCTACACTCTTGGACCTCTCCTAGGTCTGTTTTTACAAAAATTACTTTACATCCAGTTTCATCTTGAATTTTTTTTGCTACCTCATTTCCTTTATCTTCTTTTCTACCAATTGTGACAACACCTTCAGCTCCGCTATCAGCAAAATTTTTTGCGATTGCTGCCCCTAGACCTTGTGTTCCTCCAGTCACTAGTGCAAACTTTCCCTTAATACTATTCATCTCTATAATCCTCTATCTCATATCCATACATACTTAAGCACTCTACAAGTTCTTTATTTCCAATTTTAGCGTATTCAAATGGGTTTGCTTTGGCAGGATCTTGCTCTGCCTCGACAATGAACCATCCCTCGTAGTTATTATTTGATAATGTCTCAACAACTTCCTTAAAATTAATATTTCCATCTCCAGGTACTGTGAAAGCCCCTTCTAACACAAAATCTAAAAAACTTTTTTTTGATCGATCTAAATCATTTACAACCTTTGAACGAATGTCTTTAGCATGAAAGTGATTTATTCTTTTTGCATATTTATTTATTACTCTCAAAGAGTTGCCTCCTGCAAAGGTCATATGGCCTGTGTCAAATAAGATTTTTACTGCCTCACCTGTGTGGTTCATTAATTTATCAAGCTCATCCTCAGTCTCAATCGCTGTACCCATGTGATGATGAAATGAAATTGGCACACCAAAATCTGCGCAAAATTCTGCAAATAATGTTAGTTTTCTTCCATACTCTCTAAAGTCCTCACTGTGTATTTTTCTTTTTGTGTTTAAAGGAGCATTTCTAATATTTTGGATAGTTCCAGATGTTTCTCCATATGCTAAAACTGCTGCGCCTAGGTCTCTGAAGAGAGTGAGTTGTTGAAGGACTTTATCTTTTTCATTTTCTAGGTCATTATCGAGCACAGTTCCTGAATACCACCCTGATGCCAGGTATAATTTGTGATTTTTTAAAATTGGACCAAGTTTTTCAGGAGTTTTTGGAAATTTTCCACCTGTTTCCACACCTGTAAATCCAGCAAGTTTTGACTCACTAAGGCAGGTATCTAAAGAAGTCTCTCCTCCAAGTTCAGGTAAATCATCATTGGACCATGCTATAGGTGCTATTCCCAATTTTGCTTTCATAAACCCCTCCTCAAGAAAGATTATAAATAAATAAACCTTTTAAAGAATACTTAAATTTTATTCAAAATGAATTTTTTTTTATTTTTTAAATTAAAAGAATACTATACTTCTGTGATATGAAAAAAGTCAGTATTGCAGTTATTGGGTGCGGGCGTATTGGCCAAATGCATGCTAAGAATATTCAACTTCATGAACAGACAAATTTAGTATGCATTTATGACCCAAATGAAGAATTTGCAAAAAAAGTATCAAATGATTTAAGCGTACTTGCTGTGAAAAGTGTTGACGATATTTTTAATAATAATGATATTGATGCTGTTCTTATATCTTCCCCAACAAATACACATATTGATTTCATAGAAAGATCCGTTGCATCAAAGAAACCTGTTTTGTGTGAGAAACCTATTGACCTCGATATAAAAAAAGTAAATGAGTTTTCAAAAAGACTTGAAGGTAATAAAGTTCCAATACAATTAGGCTTTAATAGAAGATTTGATCCTGGTCATCAGGCTGCAAAAAAATCTTATATTGATGGTGAAATTGGTGAGCTTCATCAATGTCTGATTACATCTAGAGATCCTGGTCTGCCGAGTTGGGATTATTTAAAAGTGTCTGGTGGGCAATTTAGAGATATGACAATTCATGATTTTGATTTAGCCCGTTTTATGCTTGGTGAAGAGCCAGTTAAAGTATTTGCAATTTCTAATGCTTTAATAGATCCAAAAATAAAATCTGAATTAAATGATAGTGACACCTTGATGATTATAATGGAAACAGCGTCGGGGAAACAATGTCACATAAACAACTCTAGATCAGCAACTTATGGATACGATCAAAGAGTTGAGTTGTTTGGAAGTAAAGGGATGGTTATATCTGAAAATAGAAAGCCACATGAATTGAAAAAATATAATTCAGAGTTTGTTGATAAGAGTGAGCCCTATTTAAATTTTTTTATTGAGAGATACCAAGAGTCTTATATGAATTCTATTAGCTCATTTGTCGAAACAATTTTGGAAAAAAAGCCTGTATCTGTTGGCTTTGAGGACGGAAGAAGAGCTCTTCTCTTAGCCGAAACTGCCTATAAATCTGTCAAAAGTGGGAGGATGGAAAATATTGATTAAATTTATGCATTTATTCATGAATAATAAATAATTGTTATAATTATATTTTTAAATAATTTTAGTATCTAACACTCAATGATTGAAAACAAAGTAAAAACTAAATGGCAAAAAAAAGAAATAGTTCTAAATAGTTTTTTATCAATACCCAATACTTTTACTGCTGAAATTATGTCTGAGCAGGGTTATGACGCCCTGACCATTGACTATCAACATGGGATGATTGGCTTTAGTGATTTATTTACAATGTTGCAAAGTATTAGAAATAGTGGTGTCACTCCAATCTGTAGAGTTTCAGGACTAGATCACGCCGTAATATCTAAAGTCATGGATGCAGGAGCGTTGGGAATAATATGTCCTATGATTAATAATAAAGAGCAAGCGCAAAAACTTGTTCAAGATTGTAAATATCCACCAGTGGGTATCAGAAGTTTTGGTCCAACGAGAGCTAACTTTTCAGTTAGTTCAAATTATTTTTATGAGTCAAATGAGGGAACCTTTTGTCTAGCTATGATAGAAACTCAAGAAGCATTTGATAATCTTGATGATATAGCATCCACACCTGGTCTTGATGGACTTTATATTGGTACAGCAGATTTAACGATAGGACTGAACAAAGGAGAGTTAACACCTGGATTTGATCGAACAGAACCTAAGATGATTGATTCTAAAAAGAAAATTTTAGAAATTGCTCATAAACATGGGAAAGTTGCATGTCTTCATTGTGGAACTCCAGAGTATGCTGCAAAGGCTACCGAATGGGGTTTTGATCTTGTTACCATTACTAATGATGTAAGGTTGCTATCAGGCGCTGCGGCAGCTCATGTAAGAAAGTTTAAAGAGCTAACTAATCAAAAACACGATGAGTCTGATAAAGATAATAATCCTAGCTCTTACTAGTAAAAAATACTATACGGCCTCAAGCTCTTTTGCTAGATCACCTATTTGAGCGCCGCCAGCCATTAAACGCTTAACATCATCTCCGCCTAATTCTGATGACTTTCCAGATCCTATTACTTCACCCAAGCTTAAGAATGTAAATCGATCAGCTATTAGCCTGGCATGGATTTCATTGTGAGTAATCAAAATAATTGCGATATTCCCTAATTGTTGGACTTTTTTTATAGTCTTTAATACTTCCATTTGTTGTTTTTGTCCAAGAGCTGATGTTGGCTCATCCAAGATTAATATTTTAGCTCCAAAGTATATCGCTCTAGCAATCGCCAAAGTTTGTCTCTGTCCTCCAGACATCGTACCTACTAACTGAGTCGGATCAGAGATATTTATTCCTATCTTGCCCATCTCAGCGATAGTAATTTCATTCATATTTTTAAAATCTAATATTCCAAGAGGTCCTGGGCCTTTTTTTAACTCATTACCCAAAAAAAAGTTTCTAGTAACCGATGTAAGTGCGTTCAATGCTAAATCTTGGTAAACAGTTCCTATGCCTGCGCTTGTAGCTTCTCTTGGGGATCCAAATTTCACTTCATTTCCATCAACTTTAATCACGCCAGATGTAGGTTTGTGAACACCTGATAAAACTTTTATTAGAGTTGATTTTCCGGCACCATTATCACCAAGAAGTGCGTGAACCTCTCCAGGCAAAACATTTAAGGAGACACCGTTCAGTGCTGTGAATGTACCAAACTTTTTAACTAAATTTGTAATCTCAATAAATGGGGCTTGATTATCTTGACTCATTATATACTACCTATAATTCTTTTTCGGATATTTTCATTTGTTAGTGCAGAGGCTATGATTACTAAACCTAAAAAGACTCTATAAAATGATCCATCGATTCCAGGGATATAGAAGAAAGCCTCTTTTGCTATTCCAAAAATAAATGCACCAACACATATACCTAAAATTGTTCCAAAGCCACCTGTTAGTACAACACCGCCAATAACAGCAGCAGCAATTGCCTCTAATTCTTTTAAATTTCCTTTAGCCGCATCTGCGGTATTAACCTCGAAAACTTGGCAAGTTGCAAATACAGTCGCACAAAAAGCAGAAAACATAAATAGAGATACTTTAACTTTATCTGTAGGCACACCATTAGCTTTTGCAGCACTTAAGTTTCCACCGGTAGAATAAATCCAGTTACCAGCCTGTGTTCTACTTAGAACAACATAACAAATTATGGCTATAATAAGCCAAATCATTACACAAGAGTACAGCCCTGGAGCAAATTGGTTTCCAAAATTATTGGTATTCCAATCAATTGGAAAATATAGCCAATCAAATACAGGCTCTAAAATATCTCCACCAAAAAAGTTAGCGACAGGTTGAGCCGAGTATAATGAATCTATATAAACCCTTGCTATATCAACATCTGTGACAGTTTTTGCAACTACAGGATCGATTTTAAAGTTAGCAATTTTTTCTTGTATCATCCCGACCATATATTCGTTTCCAGTAGCCTGAGCATTTGCTAGAGCTTCTTGCAAAGGTTTGGTACCTTTATCCACCAAAATTTGAGTTTTGGCATCTGCTACCCTTTGATATGTATATTCGAGTCTTTCAGTTATTGCTGCTACTGTATCAGCTGGTAATGTTTGAGCTAAAGATACAAGGTCAGCTTCTGGAAGAGCTTTTGCTTTTTCACGAACCATTTCACCATGTCCAGGAACATTTACAATATTTTTAATATCTGGGATTTCTGTAACTGTTGTAGCGCCTTTAGCTTGATCTGGTCTATGATTGAAAGAGCGAAGAGAAACTTCTGTAAGTCCTCTTAAAAAAAATAATCCACCAAGTGTAACGATGAAAGAAGGTAAGCCTGATCTAACTACAATGGTACCTTGTATCCATCCAAAAAAAAGTGTGAAACATAAAGTAATAAATATTGCTAGTATTGGAGAAACATCAGCAATGTGGAAAACCGTATAAAATTCTATGTGGAAACCTCCCTCAAAAGATATGTAAGGCACAATAAATGAAAAACCCCACCTTAAAATCATTGCCATACAGGCTCCTGCGAAACCAATCATAGATCCAATAGATAAGTCAAACTCACCAGCAATTATTAAAAGCCCAGCACCAATTGCTATGATTCCAAGTTGAGATATAACTCTTAGAAAGTTTCTAATACCTAGTGCATTAAAACCCTCACCTGTAAAAGGGTTCCAAGACATTTCACCAGCAGGGATGGAGAAATAGCCAAGCATTCCAAATAAAAGAAGCATAACTCCAATAGGTCCAATTTCTGGTCTTGAAACCAGTGTGGTAAGCCAAGTTTTCTTTTGGTGCCTATCAGACTCTTGTCTTTGGGGAGTTGAGGTTGTAGCCATTATTTAATTTATATAATTTTGATAAAGATCATTCAGTTTAATTTTACTTAAATATAAAAAAAGTGGGTAGTTTACTACCCACTTTTCAAGATTTATAAGATTATACTATCTATCAATACCTGCTAAAGCAGCAACTGATGAAGCATTTGACTTGTCAACAAATCCTGGACCTGATGGAATATTTGCACCAGGTAAAAGGCCAGCACCGTTGTTGTATAAGTGTAATACTACAACAGGCATATAACCTTGTAGACGTTGTTGTTGGTCAATTGTGAAAGCAACTTTACCCTCATTGATTAAGTCCATAACAGGTGGGCTCAAGTCAAAACAAGAGTGGTGTACTGACATACCTAACTCATCGATAGCCTGTTGAACTCCAACACAAACGTGCGGACCAACTGATAATACTGCATCAACATCTGGGTTTGCTTGTAAACCAGCAGCAGCTCTTGTTGGGATAGTAGCAGGATCGTTTGAGCTATCTACTAATTCAGTAGGAATAGCTTCACCGTAACCACCACATCTATCTGTCAAAGCTGTGTTGTAAGCTTCTTGAATCATGCAAAGAGCTTTTGTAGCACCTTCTGCTTTTGCTCTTGCACCAGCTGATTGACCAGCAAGGTATTCAGGCTGACCAACGTGCATTAGTGCACCAAGTGAAGCAGAAGACTCAAGACCTGAGTTCATTGTGATGACTGGAATACCAGCAGCAACAGCGTCTTTAATTGCTTGACCTAAAGCTTCAGGATCTGGAAGTGAAACTACCATTCCATCAGGCTGAGTTGCTGCAGCAGCAGCAATTGATTTTGCCATGTCACCCATGTCACCTGAAGGGTTGAAGATATATTCAAAATCTGCACCTACGTGTCTAGCAGCATCTTCACCACCTTTTTGCACAACAGGCCAGAAAGGGTCTTTACCCTCACCGTGTGTTACCATTACATATCTTTCAGCAAATGCAGAAAGAGATAAAAATGATACAAGAATTGTAAGAATTATTTTTCTCATAAATTCCTCCTTAATTATAACGAGAGCATAATATTAATTTTTTTAAGCAAATCCAAAACATTTGTTACTTAAAATCATGCAAATTGATCATTTGCGACAAAAAAAATCAGATTAAACATCAAAAAGTTTCAATAATCAAAAATTATAGTTATTTTTGGTGTTTTACTTATAGTAAATTAAAACACATTAGCTAAATTAACTATGAATATAAGTTTCCCAATTAAGATAATTACCAAAAGCCTCATTTAATATTTCGCCCGTTTTTGAAGCATTCATCACTACATGGTGTTCATAACCGTGTCTACAAACATATTGCATTAATTTTTGAAGCTTAGGTACTTTTGCAACAGCTCTTGTACCAAAAGTGTTTAAAGGATCATCAGTTAGCTCTCCCTCTCCAAAGTAGCATTTTATTTTACCTAAGTTATCATCAGTGGAAATCCTTCCATAAGTTAGAGGATTAGCTGGAGTTCTACCTTCAAGAGCACCATGGGTTTTTTCCTCACCAAAAACACTTCCCAAAATAGGTGCTGTACTTATTTTCAAATCAGGGAGGAAACTTTTAGCCCAATTTCCACAATGAAATAAAACACACTTTTCCTCGTCTTGGTCATAATTATTATTCCAATCAACTAAAGCACTTGGGCTGTTTGAGGCTAATTGCATAGCATACATCGTTAAAGTTCCAGTGACATCTACTTCACAAGCACTTGGAAGCATATTTTCGCTCATCATACTCATTGACGTACAAACATTACATCCATAATTTTCTTGAACACTTGTCCAACATTGAATAGCAGTAGCATCGAGTTTGTTTGTTTCAACAAAATCATTTAGAACAACATCAAGCCTTGCAAGCTGTAATAATTTTTCAGATGGGGTAGCAGTAGTATCTCCATAACCTGAAATTCTATTCATCGAGTCTTTAACTTTTTTGCTATCATCATTAAGTTCTTTAGCTTTACCAAGGACTTCTGATAAATCGATAGTAGTGACACTAATACCATGGCGTTCTAAAATTTTTTCACTGAACCTGACTGTATTAAAAGCTTGAGGTCTTGCTCCAACAGCACCTATTCTGACCCTCCTCATACCTTTCACTACTTTACAAATTGAAATAAATTTATTTAGCTCATAATCAAATTCATTTCCGGACAAACTTACAACATGGCTTTTTGTTAACGAGTACTTTATTCCATATTGATAAAGATTATTACAAACAGATATTTTACCACAATAAGCATCTCTTCTATTTGAGGGTTGCATTTTATCTAAATCATCTGGAGTTGCTTGAACGAGAACAGGCACATCTAAACCTGATAGTCTAATTGTGTCAGCTACTCCTTTTTCATCACCGAAATTAGGTAAGACCACTAATATGCCCTCTATTTCATCTTTATGGGATTTAAAAAGATCAGCACACTTTTGAGCTTCAAGAAATGTTTCCACTCCACCCAGCTTGGTGTCTGAGTCTTTCAAAATAATAGGTTTTAAACCTTTATTCTTGAAAATATTTAAAACTTCATTTCTAGCCTCAGTAATAAGATGATCTGGAAAAAAATCTCTATTACCTATTATTATACCTAATGTTGATGACACGTCTTATTACCTCCTACCTTACTAAATGTAATATATAATAATTGATCAAGCCTAGAAAGGGGATATTCTTTATCTATTCACTATGAATGAGAAAAATTTAAAAAAGAAATCATTAGAGTATAGAAAGACTATTCTTGAAATAATTTTTCAATCTGGTGCAGGTCATACTGGGGGGAGTCTTTCTTGTATTGATATTTTGAATGTTCTTTACAATTCAGTTATGGACATTTCTCCTAAAAATTTTCCGAACTTGGATCGTGATCATTTTATTCAAAGTAAAGGACACTCTGTAGAAGCATTATTCACAGTATTATGTGATTGCGGTTTTTATTCAAAAAAAGATTTAAATACCTTGAATCAATTTAATTCACACTTTATTGGTCACCCTACAAAAAAGGTACCTGGGATTGAACATAATACTGGAGCCCTTGGTCACGGTCTTTCAGTCGCTGTGGGTTTAGCAATATGCAAAAAAATTGATCAAAAAAAAAATAAAGTGTTTTCTTTATTGGGAGATGGAGAGCTGTCAGAGGGTTCCGTTTGGGAGGCTTGTACTACTGCCTCAAAATATAACTTAGATAATTTAATTGTAATTGTTGATAGAAACGATTTACAAATTACTGGAAAAACTGAAGATGTAAATCCTATTGAACCAATTGATAAAAAATTTAAGTCTTTTGGTTTTGAAACTATTTCTACTAATGGAAATAATATTTCTGATCTTTTATATGTATTTCAGCATGTCCCCGTTAAGGAAAATAAGCCTACTGTAATAATTGCAAAAACAACTAAAGGATCGGGTGTAAGTTTTATTGAAAATCAGATTAACTGGCACCACAAAGTGCCGAGTAAGGATGAATATGAAAGCGCTATCTCAGAGTTAAATGAGAAACTAAATTCTTATGAATAAAATTGGTAAACCAAATCTTGAGGTCTTTTCTGAGACACTACTTAAAGAGGCAAGGAAAAGTAAAAATATTATAGTTGTTACTAGTGACTCGAGAGGATCAGGTAAATTGGTTCCTTTTGGTAAAGAATTGCCTAATCAAATCATTGAAGTTGGCATCGCTGAACAAAATTTGGTTGGAGTTTCATCAGGATTGGCTGCGGGGGGAAAGATTGTATTTGGAGTCTCACCTGCAAGTTTTCTAACTGCTAGGGCTTTAGAGCAAATAAAAAATGATGTTGCTTACTCTGACCTAAATGTTTCGTTAATAGGTATTAGTGCAGGAATAAGTTATGGACAGCTAGGATCTACGCACCACTCCATCCATGACTTTGCTACTTTAAGAGCAATCAATAACATGACAATAGTTGCACCTGCGGATAACTTTGAGGCAGCCGAAGTTATAAAACAAGCTATTTCATATAATCATCCCCTTTACATTAGGTATGGGAAAAAACCAATGATGGATATTCATCCTCCAGGCACAAAATTTAAAATTGGAAAATCTATTGTGGTAAAAAAAGGAGAGGATTTAACAATTGTAGCAACTGGTGAAACTTTGCAACGAGCATACTTGGCTAGTGAAATTTTAAGAAAAAGTAATATTCATTGTTCAATTATCAGTATGCATACAATAAAGCCCTTTGATAAAGAAACATTTATAGAATTTTCTCAAAACTCTAAAGCAATTTTAACAGTCGAAGAACATAGTATATTTGGAGGACTTGGTGAATGTTGTGCGAGCCTAATTGCTCAAAATAATATAAATGTAAAACTCAAAATACTTGGAATACCTGATGAATATATGATTAATGGATCTCAAGCTGATGTATTAGATCATTATAATATGAGTCCAGAAAAGATAGCTGAAATATCAAAAGACTTACTTAACAAATGAGTTATATAACTATTGACTCAAGCACGTCATCTACAACAGTTATTGTTTTTAATGAAAAATTAGAGATCGTAAAAAGATTTCAAAAGGGACACCGGCAAATAATTACAGATGAAGGTTATATTGAACACGATTTAGAAGAAATTTATCAAAACTTATTAGAGTTAGTTAAAAAAGCATCAGAAATTATGTCAAATCCTAAATTCATCAGTCTAACTAACCAAAGAGAAACATTTACACTTTTTAATAAAAAAGATGGAAAACCAATACATAATGCAGTTGTTTGGCAGTGCACTAGAGGTCAAAAAATTTGTGAGGATATTCTAAACGATAAATCAAAAAATAAAGAAATTATTGAAAAAACTGGCCTTAAACCAAATACTTTTTTTTCTGGCAGTAAATTAAAATGGGTTTATGAGAACAAATCAGAAGTTAAATCGAAAATCGACAATGGAGATATCTTATTTGGAACAATCGAAACATATCTCATTTATAGACTTACAAACCTAAATTCTTATGTGACTGATACTACAAATGCATCAAGAACCTTGTTATTTAATTGTTTAGAAAATTCTTGGGATCAAAATTTATTAAATATTTTTAATTGCAATAATTTGAAACTTCCAAAAATACTCAATAGTTCAAATATTTTTGGAGAGAGTGATTTTAATAAAGCATTCAAAAAGTTAATACCCTTAATTGGAGTTGCTGGTGATGCGCAAGCTTCATTTTTTGCAAATTTTTGTTTTGATAAAGGTGATACTAAAATCACAACAGGAACTGGTTTTAACATTCAAACAAACATTGGCAATGAAATGATTATCGATGAAAATTCACTAACCTCCCTGGCTTTCACAAGTGATAAACAGAACATCTATGCATTAGAGTGCCTAAACTCATTTGCCGGGGGGACAATTTCATGGCTTAAAGACAATTTAAAATTAATTAATAAGGCTGAAGATAGTGAAGTCTTATCAAAAAAAGAAAAAGATAGTAATGGAGTCTATTTAATACCTGCCTTTTCAGGCCTAGGTCCTCCCTTTTGGATAGCAAACGCTAGGGCTGCATTCTTTGGAATAAATGCATCGACAAATACTAATCATTTAGTAAGAGCTGGATTAGAGTCTGTTGCTTACCAAATGGTCGTGTATTTAGAGTTTATTAAAAAATCAAGAAATCTTGATTTAAAAAATTTGTCCATTGATGGTGGTATGGTAAAAAATAAGTTTTTCCTTCAAATTATTAGTGACCTTATGGATATTGAGTTATCTATCTCTGAAATGGAAGATATGTCATCATATGGTGCTCTGCTTTTTGGTATACAATATTATAATAACTATAATAGTTTCAATGATTTAAGAGTTTTTGAGGTGAAAAACTCTAAGATTACTCCTAATAATAATAAAAATATAAGAAATTCTTATAGTTCGTGGAAAGAAATAGTAGATAAACATTTCGTTAAAAATCAAGACTAAAAAATTAAAATTTAACTAGCAAGTTAGAGTGAGAATAAGATATATTTTTTTTTAACTATATATAGGAGGAAATGACTATGAGAAAATTATCTCTAGTTCTAGCTTCATTAATGGCTGTTGCTTTTACTTTTGCAACTGTTCCCGCAAAAGCAGGAAGTCATGCTATTGAAGCTTGTTTGATTACAAAAACGGATATCAATCCTTTTTTTGTTAAAATGAAAGAGGGAGCTAAAGCTAAAGCTGATGAGCTTGGCATCAAACTCTCAACATTCGCTGGAAAAATTGATGGTGATCACGAAACTCAGGTCAAAGCGGTTGAAACTTGTATCGCTTCAGGTGCTAGTGGTATTTTGATTGCTGCATCAGATACAAAAGCTATTACTACACCTCTTCAACAGGCAAGAGATGCTGGATTATTGGTGATTGCTCTTGATACACCTTTAGAGCCAATCACAGCTGCAGACTCAACTTTTGCTACTGATAACTTCAAAGCTGGTAAGTTAATTGGTGAGTGGGCTGCTGCTTCTTTTGGAGATACTTCTAAAGCGATCATCGCTATGTTAAATCTTAACATTAGCCAACCATCTGTTGACGTTCTTAGAGACCAGGGTTTCTTAACTGGTTTTGGTATTGACACTAAAGATATCACTAGATGGGGAGACGAAGATGACCCAAGAATAGTTGGTAATGAGCCTACAAATGGTAATGAAGAAGGTGGAAGAGACGCAATGGAGAAACTTCTTCAAAAAAATCCTGACATTAACGTAGTTTATACACTTAACGAGCCTGCTGCAGCTGGTGCGTACGAGGCACTTAAAGCTGCTGGTAAAGCCGATGATGGAATTTTAATTGTTTCTGTTGACGGTGGTTGCCCTGGTGTTCAAGATGTTAAAGATGGTGTTATTGGTGCTACTTCACAACAATACCCACTTCTAATGGCATCTCTTGGTGTTGAAGCTATTAAAGCTTGGGCTGAAAATGGAACTAAGCCTGCAAATACTCCAGGTCTAGACTTTTTTGATACTGGTGTAAACTTAGTTACAGATCAACCTGCATCTGGTGTACCTTCTATCGATACAAAAGAGGGTATGGATAGATGTTGGGGCTAAAGTCCTAATAAATTAAACATTAAAATAGGGTGGCTCTTGCTGCCCTATTTTACTATATAACTATATAACTATAATAAGACACAAACATGAGTGATATTTCAAAGGATTTACAAGATCAACCAAAGTTCCAAGATGAAATAGGTTCCAAGGATCAAGATCATCATACTTTTGAACTAGAAAAACCAAATACTCTCAAAAAAATTCAAAACTTTCTTCATGGTAATCCGACAATGGTACCAGTTATTATCCTTTTTGTAAGTGTTGCAGCTTTTGGTCTTATAGCTGGAGGGAAGTTTTTCTCTGCCTTTAACTTATCACTAATCATTCAGCAAGTAACTATTGTTGGAATTTTAGCAGCAGCTCAAACTTTAATTATTTTAACTGCAGGAATTGATCTCAGCGTTGCAGCTATAATGGTGCTTGCTTCAGTATTTATGGGAAAGCTATCTGTACAAATGGGATTACCAACTTCTTTCGCAATAATGGTTGGAATGGCTAGCGGTGCTATATGTGGATATATTAATGGATGGTTAGTAACTAAATTTCGTCTTCCACCCTTCATAGTAACTTTAGGAACTTGGAATGTATTTTTTGCACTAGTAATATTTTTTAGTGGTTCACAATCAATAAGAGCAAGAGACATTGAAGCTAATGCACCTTTACTTCATTTCTTTGGAAAAAGTGTCAAGGTCTATGGTGCTCAATTTACTTATGGATCATTTTTAATGATTTTAATATTTATAATTTTGTGGTTTGTGCTTAACAAAACAGCTTGGGGTAGGCACGTTTATGCAGTTGGTGATGATAAAGATGCTGCTGAACTATCAGGAATTAGAACAGATAGAATGCTATTGTCTGTATACACTGTCGCTGGTGTAATACTAGCTTTAGGTGCATGGGTTTCTATTGGTAGAGTTGGTTCAGTTTCTCCAACTAGTTTTTACGAGGGTAACCTTGACTCTATAACTGCAGTTGTGATAGGAGGAACTTCATTATTTGGTGGAAGAGGTTCTATAGTTGGTGCTTTGTTCGGTGCTTTGATCGTGGGAGTTTTTAGTTCTGGTCTATCTATTGCTGGTTTAGATGTTTTATGGCAAAGATTTGCCCTAGGATGTTTAATAATTATGGCTGTTGGGCTTGATCAATGGATAAGGAGGATATCAAATTAATGCAACCTGTATTACAAGCAAAGGCAATTAATAAAAGATATGGAAAAGTTGTGGCCTTAGATAATGCTGATTTAGAACTTTATAAGGACGAAGTTTTGGGAGTCATTGGTGATAATGGTGCAGGAAAATCAACATTAATTAAAGCTCTTTGTGGAGCAGTTCAGCCAGACTCAGGAGAAATTTTGTTAGACGGAAATAAAGTTACTTTCGGTTCTCCAATTGAGGCAAGAAAAACAGGTATCGAAACTGTTTATCAGAACCTAGCTCTCTCTCCGGCTCTAACTATTGCTGATAACATGTTTTTAGGCAGAGAAATTCATAAAAAAGGCTTCATAGGTAAGTTCTTAAGATTTTTAGATCAATCAGGTATGCAAGAACTTGCTAGAACAAAATTATCAGAGTTGGGTTTGTTAACTATTCAAAATATTAATCAACAAGTTGAAACACTATCAGGTGGACAAAGACAAGGTGTTGCGGTCGCTAGAGCTGCTGCGTTCGGAACAAAAGTTATAATTATGGATGAGCCTACTGCAGCACTTGGTGTAAAAGAAAGTAGAAGAGTTTTGGAATTGATTGGTGAAGTAAAATCTAGGGGAATTCCGATTATTCTTATTTCTCATAACATGCCTCATGTCTTTGAAGTTTCTGATAGAATACACATACACCGTTTAGGCAAAAGACTTTGTGTAATTAATCCTAAAGATAATTCAATGTCTGATGCAGTTGCATATATGACTGGTGCTAAAGAACCGCCAAATTCTTAGTTTTGTAAGTTAAAGTCAGCTAGAATACTATTTTTATAAACATTCACACCATTTGGTAAATCATTTTCAAAAACCTTTTGTTTAATCTCTTCTTCTGGTATGTTGAAACTTCTCCACCTTTCTATTAGTCTTTTTTCTAAAATTTCATGTTTGGTGTTGATCATTATTGTTGAATTGAAAAATTTATGTAATTCCCTCCAAGGATGTGTCTTTAATAAAATATAATTACCCTCTACAATAACAACTCTGGTTTCTTTAGAAATAATCACAGCTGAAGATCTTGACAATTCAAGAGAACGATCAAAAATAGGTATAGCTACTTCATTTTCATTTTGTAATCGAAATAAAAAATTTAAAAAACCCATAACATCAAATGTCTCTGGAGCACCTTTTTTTAAAAGAAGACTCTTTTGCTTTAAAATTTGGTCATCATAATGGAAACCATCCATTTGAAGTATACTAGAGTTGTGTCCTTTCAGAGTGAGATCCTTCACTAATTTTTCAGATATTGTACTTTTTCCAGAGGCAGGTGGGCCAGATAGAGCAATAAAATAGCGATTTTTTAAATCATTTTTGAGATTATCAAGAAGTTTAATTAATAATTCGTTATAGTTTAAATCTGACATAATTTAAAAAAACTAGTTAATATAATAATTTTTCCAATCATTAAATCGATCTTTAAGAAGTGAATTTAAATTGGAGTCCTTTTCAATAATTTTTTTTACAGTCGGTGGTTTTAAAACTTCACTGTGATCTAAATCATTAAAACCTAAAAAAGCTAATCTTGCAGCTCCATATGCTGCCATTGCATCTGATGCTTCAGTAATTGCTAAATCTCTATCTAGTATTGAGGCTAAAAGTTTTATCCAATATTCATTGTTTGAACCACCACCTATTACAAATAAATTATCGAGCTTTATTCCTGTTTTAGAAAGTGCTTGGTAATTATCATTGAGCCCAAATGATATTCCCTCTATCAAACTATAAACTAATAAAGATCTATTTGTTTCAATACCCATATTATGAAAACTTGCTCTAACGTGCGGGTCGTTAATTGGTGTTCTCTCTCCAGTCAAATAAGGTAAATAGTATGGGGAGTTGTTTATTAAATTTTCAGAAAGTATCGAATTTTTTAATTGATCAGTAATTTCTTTTAATGATGAATTAAAAGTATTAATAAACCAATTGATATTAGAAGTGCAAGAGAGCATAACTGACATTAAATGCCATGTTTTTGGTAGGCAATGACAAAATGAGTGAATAGCATCATCATAATTTTTTAAAAATCTTTTTGTAGAACCAAAAATAACACCTGATGTGCCAAGAGAAATAGATGCATCACCCTCTTCATATAAACCTAGACCAACGGCAGCAGCAGCGTTGTCTCCTGCTCCACCAAAAACTTTACAATTAATATTCAGGTCATATTTTTCTGCGATATCTTTCTTTATAACCCCGGTTTGATCAGTCCCTTCACAAATATTTGGCATTTGTGAGATATTCATAAAACTTGCTTCAAGTAATTTATTTGACCAATTTCTCTTTTCGATATCTAGCCAATAAGTTCCAGAAGCATCAGACAGATCGCTAAAAAACTCACCAGTTAAATAAAACCTTAAATAATCTTTGGGCAGTAAAACTTTATGAATTAATTCAAAATTTACAAATTCATTGTTTTTTAGCCATAATACTTTTGGTGCAGTAAATCCTGGCATAGCAATATTTCCAGCAATATCCATGACTGATTTATCATTCATAATATCATTGCACTCCTGATGACTTCTTGTGTCATTCCACAAAATACAAGGTCTTATTACTTTATGATCTTTGTCAATACATGTTGCGCCATGCATGTGACCTGAAAATGAAATTGATTTAATCTCGTTTAATTTTACTTTTACTTTTAATTGTCCGAGGCATTGTTCCAATGCTTTAATCCATGAAGAGGGATCTTGTTCAGACCAACCACTTTTTGGATTTGATAATGATATATTTTTACTCGAAACGCTATGTATTATCTCTTGGTCATCCCCAATAATAAGACATTTCATTGAAGAGGTCCCTAAGTCTATTCCTAAATACATATAATTATTATATAATCTTAAATTAATTTTTCTATTTATACCGTAAATATAATAATGATAAGCTTCAATTTATGAAAAAGTCACTTGATTTAAAACTACAGAGAATTAGAAATTATAATTTTTCTCCAAAAGATTTTATTATTGCTGATGCCAAAGATGCAGATATGGGCGGCGGAATACCTGCACCTGGAAATAAAAGAAATAAAAATGGTTTAATTTTAAATCAATATAAAAACTTAAAAGATTATTTAGATTTGATGGAGTCTATGACTAAATCAAAACTTGTAGATATTATGCTTATGTCTGCATCCAATGCGGAGGAGTTATTTAAAAAAGGGATTTTTAAAAATTCACCAGTAACACCAGCTGTTAGAATGAATGATACATCTGATATTTGGGGTATCAGACATGGAAATTATAAAAAAGAAATGGCTACACCTTTTCGAACTGCTAATTTAAAAAATGTTAAAAAATATGCAAATCTTGGTTTATTTTCAATTACGTTTTCTAAAAGCTTAAATCACGATCTTGAGATGTTAAATTCTTATAGGGATTTTAGAGAAGAAGCTGAAAAAAATAATTTCAATTATTTTTTAGAAGTTTTTAATCCACAAACAAAAACTGGTTTAAACCAACTTCAACTAGGAGAGTATGTAAATGATTGTATCCTTAAGACACTAGCTGGGCAGTTGAAAAGTGAAAGACCACTATTTTTAAAAATTGCCTACAACGGTCCTAAAGCAATGGAAGAGTTAGCGGGTTATGACCCAAAAAATCTTATAGTTGGAATACTAGGTGGTGGCAAAGGAACAACAAGAGATTGTTTTGAACTTATCTCAAAATCCTGTAAATATGGGGCAAAAGTTGCATTATTTGGTAGAAAAATCAATTTAGCAGAAGATCAGCAGTTGATTGTTAAAACTATGAGAGATGTTGTGAATGGAATGACCTCTACTGAAGGTGTGAAGTTTTATCACGATCAGCTTAAAAAAAAGAAAATTAAACCAGATAGATCTTTGAACAAAGATTTAATGATTACCGAAAAAGTTCTAAAACTATAGCTATAGATATTTAATATTAGGGATATTGCCACTAGAGAATTCCGTTTTAAGAATTGAACTGGCAGCTGAATGGGCCTTTTTTAAAATTTTTTCTATATCCCAGTCTTCATGTATTCCATATAAGCAAGCAGCACAAAATGCATCACCAGCACCCACCTTACTAATAATCTGAGTATTTTTTAATAATTTTGATTTATGCCAGTGAGATAGTTCATTCTTATCTTTCCATAAAGTAAATTGAGGTGAATGTAAAACAACAGCTTTATTTACCCCACAATCTAAAAGATAATTAGCTGCAGACTCAGCATTTTTTCTATTAAATTTATTTTTAGAAATTATTTTGAAACCTGTAGCTAGCTCAGCTTCTATTTCATTTAAGAAGAGATAGTCACAATATTTTGCTGCACTTTTAATAATTTTTTTATAGTTTTTATGATCATACGAGGCGAGATCTAAACAATTCAACATTCCCATTTTTTTTGTTTTTTTTAACACTGAGCACAACTTAGTTTTATTATTATTGTCTAATTCATCTAATTCACCTAGAAAGGTCAAATATCCTACATAGAAAATTTTCGGTTTATAATTTTTTATGTTTGATAGTTTTATATTTCGATAGCTTAATTTTTCATTTGCTCCTGGATAATGAAAAAATGTTCTCTCACCTCCGCCTTTAGACATTATTAAGGTATAGGATGTTTTAATTTTTTTTAGAACAGTTAAATATTTTGAAATGATATTATTTTTTTTATTATGTTTTTTAATTATATCTGCTTCTTTGTCTTTACCTATGCACCCAAGAGCAATTTTGGGATACTTAAAACCTAAATATTCTAAATTTGTTAAAACATTTGAAGGCCCTCCACCAACACCATCTATTTTTCTTTCTACTATTGATGTTTTTCCTTCAGATGGCCAATTTTTAATTTTGTAAGATATGTCTACACACCAAATACCTGAAGCAATTATTCCTTTTTTCATTGAATTTAAATTTCATTCCATAATGGGTGTAAAATCTCTTCATCTTCTTCAACTTCAGTAAACCTTCCCACACTTTCTAAAAAATAGTTATCTTTATTATCATCGTTGACTTGAGAAACCTCTCCTGCCATAACCATTCCTGAACCATCAGCAGAGTAAAATTTATGATATATGTTTCTTTCAACAGTGACGCTCTGACCTCTTTTTAAAATTAAGGGTTCTCTTGGTGCAACGGAAACTATTTCACCATCAACAAGAACATCAATTTTAGAGTTTAATTCAATTTGATTTGAGTCGACTTCTAAAAATTCAATTACTAATTCCCCACCTCCCCGATTAATTATATCTTCTAGTTTTACCTTATGGCTATGAAAAGGAATTTCTTGACCTTCTCTCATAAACAATAACTTTTCTGCATAGGGTTTGTCATCATTATTACCCTGTATTCCATTCCTTATACAAAACAAGGTGATACCTTTTTTTTCAAATTCGCCTTTACCAAAATCAGTAACATCCCAGCCCATTTGATGATTTTTTAAATAATTTTTTAGGCCAGGATTATTGTTGTACTCTTCTTTAGACCAATAGCCCCATTTAGGTAGAACCCACGAATATCTATCGATCATATCTTTAGCTTCAGATATTGCAGCATTTATTTCAGATCTTTTCATTTCAACTTAGATTATCAAAAAAATAAATAATTGATATAATCAAGTAATGAAAACAATAATTGTTGATCCTTTTCCAAGACAAATGGATCTTATTTTCTCTAAAGATAAGCTTGTTTATTTAAAAAAAAATTTCAAACTTATTAACGCTCCAATAAAAAATAAAAAAAAATTTTATCAAAACAATATATCAAAAGCAGATTTTATAATTGGACAACCTGACCTTCCAAATTCAATTTTAAAAAGGGCAGCAAAACTTAAAGCTATATTCAATGTTGAGAGCAACTTCATGGACAATATGGATTATGAGTATTGTTTTAAAAATGGTATCTATGTTCTCTCCACTGCTCCTGTTTTTGCTCAAACAGTTGCTGAAATTGCAGTTGGTTTTACTTTATCTCTCAAGAGGGAAATTCATCAAGCACATATAGATTTTATTCATAATAAAGAAAAATATGGGTTGGAAAGTAATATGAATGCTAGTTTATTGCAGAATAACACTGTCAGCTTTATTGGTTTTGGAGATCTAGCCAAAAAGTTAAAACCCTTGTTAGAGCCATTCACAAATAATTTTCTTGCATACGACCCTTGGCTTCCAAGCAAGTTGCTTGAGGATAATAATTGTAAAATTAATTCTCTTAATGAAATATTTAAAAAATCAGATGTGATTTATGTTCTTAGTTCTATCACAACAAAAAACAAACATATGATTGATAAAAAGCTACTGAGTCTGATGAAACAAAATTCTTGTTTACTAATTCTAAGTAGGGCTAATGTAGTGAATTTTAAAGACCTACTAAAAATTTCAAAAAAAAGAAAAATAAAAGTTGCAACAGATGTATTTCCTGAGGAGCCAGTAAAAAAAAATGATCCCATACGTAAATCTAAAAATATTCTTTTCTCAGCACACAGAGCGGGAGCTCTAGAGTCTGTCTTTTATGAAATGGGCGAAATAGTGTTTGAAGATTTAAAACTAATAAATAAAGGTCTCCCTCCGAAGTTATGTAGAAAAGCAGAGCTAGAGACTGTCGGAAAACTAAGATCCAAACCAGTAAAGATTAATTAATTAAGTTGAATTTAACGAATTAATTTAGTTCTATGTTATATGCTTATTAAGATTGATCCTATTCTTAGTCCAGAGGTTTTGCATACTTTAAGAGCGATGGGACATGGAGATAAATTAATTTTATGTGACTCAAATTTTCCTGCCTATTCGATGAACTCCAGAGTTCATCGTATTGATGGTGTAAATGCTGCAAGAGCTGCCGAGGCTATACTCTCCGTATTTCCTCTAGATAGCTTTGTCGACTCTCCTATTCAAAGGATGGAAATTGATGGAAATCCAGATCAATTAAATGAGGTTCATCAAGAAATAATTGACATAACTAAGAAAATCTCTGGAGAGCACTGGAAAATTTCATCTATTGAAAGGTTTAAATTTTATGATGAAGCCAAAAAGGCATTTGCCATAATAACAACAAACGAAACAAGACCATTTGGATGCTTTATCTTAACTAAAGGAGTTGTTAAACCTGATGGTACTGTTTGGGTATTAGATCATTGAGCATTTGTGTATTTGGGATATTCGTTGCAGATCTGTGTTTTTTTGCAAATGATATTCCAATACCAGGTCAAACCATATTAGGAAAAAAATACATCATCGGACCAGGTGGTAAAGGGTCTAACCAAGCAATAGCAGCAGCTAGAGCAGGAGGTAATGTATCATTTATAAGTAAAGTAGGTAAAGATAGCTATGCCGATCTTGCAATCTCTTTATACAAGAGAGATAAAATAAATTATGATGGTTTGGTTATCTCTGAAAATGAATCAACTGGGGCTGCAGGTATATTGATTAATGAAAAAACTGGGCAAAATGCAATAAATGTTGTTCCAGGAGCTGCTGGTACAATTGATGAAAATTTAATCGACTCAAAGTTTAATATAATTGAGTCTTCTAATGTTTTTTTAACTCAGTTAGAGACACCAAAAGAGGTAACACTCTATGCTCTAAAAAAAGCGAAAGATTTTAATTGTACAACAATTCTAAATCCAGCACCCGCCAGTGAAATAACTAATGATAACTTTCAATATTTTGATTTTTTTACCCCCAATGAAACGGAAGCAAGTTTTTATTACGGTCAATCAATTAAAAATGAGGAAGACTGTAAAAAAGCAGGAAGTTTTTTTTTAGACAAAGGGATAAAGAATATAATTATTACACTTGGAGAAAATGGTTGTTATTTTAAAAACAATAAAGAGGAGTTTATAGTACCTGCTTCAAATCTAAAAAAACCAGTAGTTGACACAACAGGTGCGGGAGATGCTTTTAATGGGGCTCTAAGTGTGGCAATCTCACAAAATAAAAACTACAAAGAAGCTATTGAGTTTGCTAATCTTGTGGCAGGTGTTTCTGTTACAAGGGAGGGAGCAGCAAATTCGATGCCATACAAAGAGGAATTACTTTAGAAATGCCATATATTTCAGACAAAAATCGCTATCAAAAAATGCATTATAGAAACTGTGGTGATAGTGGTTTAAAACTACCTGTCTTGTCAATAGGGTTATGGCATAACTTTGGTGGCAATGGAATGGCTTCAGAGTCTAAAAAAATTCTTTTTGAGTCTTTTGATGCAGGAATTACTCATTTTGATTTAGCAAATAATTATGGACCACCTTATGGCAGTGCTGAGTCTAATTTTGGAAAAGTCATGAAAAGTGATCTTGGAAAATACCGTGATGAGTTAATTATATCGTCTAAAGCAGGTTACGATATGTGGGATGGACCATATGGTGAATGGGGTTCAAAAAAACATGTAATTGCTAGTTGCGATCAAAGTTTAAAGAGGATGAAACTGGATTATGTAGATATATTTTATTCTCATCGTTTTGATCCAAATACACCTCTTGAGGAAACAGCTGATGCTTTAGAAAGTATCTATAAAGCTGGTAAGGCCCTGTATATTGGTGTCTCTTCTTACTCCTCCAATAAGACAAATAAAATGATTTCAATTTTAAAGAGCAAAGGAATCAAATTATTAATTCATCAACCTTCTTATTCATTAATTAATAGATGGATTGAAAAAGATTTAACAAAAACTCTCATAAAAAAAGGGGTTGGTTGTATCGCCTTTTCTCCACTAGCCCAAGGTTTTTTATCTAATAAATATTTAAAAGGCATTCCCAAAGTTTCAAGGGTTAATGAGAATAGCTCTTTCAGCAAAGATTTAATAACGAAAAAAAATACTAAAATTATTAATGAACTCAATAAAATTGCAAAAAGAAGAAATCAATCTCTATCCCAAATGGCTATAGCTTGGGTATTAAATAATCGTGCAATAACTTCTGCTTTAATTGGGGCTAGAACAGTAAAACAGCTTAGAGAAAACTTAGCTACACTTGATAATTTAAAATTTTCAAAAAAAGAAATAAAAGAAATAAATAAAGCTGCAAAAGAGGGTGATATAAATATATGGGCTCCTTCTAGTGCCCATTGATTAATTGAAATTTTTTATTATCTCACTAATAAATTAAATTTTAATCCACTTTTTTTTCTTAATAGACATAAAAATTGCATCTAAGACTTTCATATTTTTTTTTGCATCTAATAATCCATAATCTATTTTAGTTTTATAAATTAACTCATTAGAAAAATTTGTAACTTGATGTTCATATTGATCAGTCGCTGGAAATACTTTTATTGTATTGTCTTTTCGATAGATTGATTTTCCATTGTAGATAACAACTGTAGTTGATTTATTCGCAATTGCGTTGAAAGGATTTTCAATAACAACTGTTTTTTTTGTGCCAAGAATTACTACTTGTTGTGAATATGTGCTTTGTGTAGCAACTGTAAAGGTTGAGAAAATATCTCCGAAATCTAACAATGCGGATGATAAAATATCTGTTTTAAATTTTTTATCATTTTTAGAAGTTGCAATAACTCTTTTTGGTTCTTTATCTAAAAGAAATCTTGATATGACAGTCGGATAACATCCAATGTCATAGATGGCCCCTCCACCAAAGTTTTTGATATTTCTGATATTTTTTGGATTTTTATTATTGTATGAAAACACTGTTGATATACTTGATATTGATCCGATCTTACCTGATTTTATATATTCTTTAACCCATCGCCATTGAGGATGATGCCTGACCATAAATGCTTCTTTAACAATAACTTTATTTTGTGAGGCAATTTTTATTAATGGGTCTATATCTTTTGATTTTAAAGATAATGGTTTCTCTAATAGGAGATTTTTTTTATTTTTACAGGCCTCAATACTTGATTTTATATGTAAGTGGTTAGGAAGAGGGTTATAAATTACATCTACATCTTTATCTTCATATAACTCTTTATAAGAACCATAGCTTTTAGGTATTTTAAATTTTTTTGTTAAAGCCGTTGCTCTGGATAAATTTCTACTAGCGAGCGCTATAACCTGACTATTTTTAGATTTTTTTATTGCAGGTATTACGTGCTCCCAACCAATTTTAGCAGTGCTTAATATGCCCCAATTAATAATTCTTTTTTTCATAAAAAAAATTTAAACCTATTTGACTACAATCCATACATATATTTAAAAGATTTCATACATATATTTTATAACTTATGGTATCTATTTAAAAATGAGTGATTTTAAAATAGGCATTGATTACGGTGGTACCAAAATTGAGGGTATTTTAATAGACTCAAATGGTAAAGAAATTCAGAGAAAAAGATCTACTTATGAAAAAAATTACGAAAGTGGTTTAAATACCGTAAAATCTTTAGTTTCAGAATTTGATAAATTTACAGATCAACAAAATTCTGTAGGGGTTTGCATACCAGGATTTTCTTCATATGAAACTGGCTTAGTAAATAATGCAAATTGTATATGGATTAATGACAAACCATTTCATAAAGACTTAGAAAAAAGTTTAAATAGAGAAATCCGTATAATGAATGATGCTAACTGTTTTGCATTATCTGAAGCTATCGATGGCTCTGGGGCAAATTATAAATCAGTTTGGGGTGTAATTATTGGATCTGGTTTTGGCGGATCATTTGTTTATGAAAAGAAAGTCATTGAGGGCGTTAACCAAATTGCAGGAGATTGGGGACATCAACCATTACCCTATCCTACTGAGGAGGAAATTAATTCTAATGTCCAATGTAATGTAGGTAATTGCAAAAGACCCTTATGTGCTGAGCAATTTATATCAGGAATAGGTTTTACAAAATTATTTAATGAGAAATATGGCACTAGTTTAAGAACAAGAGAAATAGTCGCTTTGGAAGCAAATGGAGATGAAAGAGCAAAAAAAGAATTTGAATTATATGAAGATCGTTTTGCCAGATTAATATCTGTAATGATTGGTATCGTTGATCCTGAGGTAATAGTTTTTGGAGGAGGTATGTCAAACGTTGGTAGACTTTATGACAATATACCTAAATTACTTCCTAAATACACATTTAGTGATAAGATAAGAAATAAGATCTTACGGAATACTCACGGTGACTCCAGCGGTGTTAGAGGGGCAGCGTGGCTGTGGGACTCAGATAAATTTTAAATGAAAAAAATTGGAATTCTTACTAGTGGTGGAGACTGTGGTGGTTTAAACGCGGCAGTTAGATCGATATTTTTCAGAGCTAAAAATACATATCAGATGGAAGTTATGGGTATTCGTGATGGCACTGTTGGTTTGATGCAAAGACCAGTGGCTTATGTTCCATTAGACTATCAAACTTTTAGCGGTTCCCTTCTAAGACAAGGTGGGACATTTTTGGGAACAACAAGTAAAGGTAATCCTTTTAAATTTCCCATGCCAGATGGTAAATACAAAGATAGATCCCAAGACATTATTGATGGTTACAAAGAATTAGGTCTTGATGGGCTTATTGTTATAGGCGGAGATGGAAGCATGTCGATATTAACTGAAATTGCAAAAAGAGGTGACTTAAATATTGTAGCCATACCTAAAACAATTGACAATGATGTGGGAGCCACTGAAAGCTCCATAGGGTTTAATACAGCTGTAAATGTTGCCACCCAAGCACTAGATAACTTACAAACAACTGCTGCAAGTCATCAAAGAACGATGATTTTAGAAGTAATGGGTAGAGACGCGGGACACATAGCTATTAACGCAGGCATTGCAGGTGGAGCAGATATAATCCTAATTCCTGAGTTAGATTACTCTATCAAAGGAATTGTTAATAAACTCACTGAAATGAAAAATAGAGGAATAGTTCATTCGCTGATTGTAGTAGCAGAGGCAGTAAAAACAGAAAACGGAAAAAGTTATACTGTTGAATACGCTGATGGTCAAAAAAGATTAGGCGGAATAGGTAATTATCTTTCAGAGGAAATAATGAAAAGTACTGATATAGAGTGTAGGGTCACTTCTTTAGGGCATGTTCAACGAGGTGCGCCTCCTACTCCGCGTGATAGAATTTTAGCTAGTGCTTTTGGAGTTTATGCTGTTGATTTAATTGCAAAAGGAAAATTTGGAAGAATGGTTGCCTGGAGAGATAGGAAAGTTGTTGATGTTCCAATAAGTGAAGGAATTTCTACTTATAAAGTTGTAGATAGATCCGATCCTCTAATTGAAACTGCTTTA
>CACJEH010000009.1:0-28014 GCA_902592365.1 uncultured Alphaproteobacteria bacterium | reverse complement strand
CAGAACAAATCATTACTGGTTGTTGAAAACGAAAATGATTTACATAAATCAAATTTTAATTTGTTTCGTTTTATAATGACAGTTAATTTTCTGATAATAGCTCTAATAGGTTTAATTGTTTATATAAAAGATATACCGATCAAAAATATAATAACTATTTTTTGAATTAGTTGACTGAGGGTTGAATTTTTTCAACACTTGCTGCGCTAAACTTAAACTCAGGAATTTTACCAATCGGATCTAACTGCGGATTTGTAAGTACGTTTGCAGCAGCCTCAGCAAAACAAAATGGCATGAAAACCATACCTTCAGGAATTTCTCTGTCACTTCTAACCTTAATAGCTAGCGATCCTCTTTTTGTCTTAACTAAAACTTGATCTCCTGGATTAATTGTCATCCTTTTCATGTCCCATCTATTCATACTTACTATAGCTTCAGGTTCTATATGATCCAAAACATTTGCTCTTCTTGTCATAGAACCAGTATGCCAATGCTCTAATAATCTTCCTGTTGTTAATATCATCGGGAAGTCGTCATCTGGTAGCTCTGCTGGGGGGATTAGTTTAGCAGGTACTATTTTTCCCCTTCCATTTGCAGTTGGAAAGTTTTCATTGAATATAATCTCATTTCCAGGTTTGTTTGGATCGTCACAAGGATATGTAACAGAATTTTCATTTTCTAGTCTTTCATAAGTAATATTTTTTAGTGAAGGCATTACTTGAGCCATTTCATTAAAAATATCTCTTGGATGTAGATAGCTCCAATCTAAACCCATACCTTGAGCTATAGCTTGAGTAATCCACCAATCCTGTCTGGCTGAACCAGGAGGTGTTACTGCTTGGCGACCTAATTGGACTTGTCTGTTAGTATTTGTATAAGTCCCAGTTTTTTCAGCATGGGCTGATGAAGGTAAGATTACATCTGCGTGCCAGGCAGTTTCAGTCATGAAAATATCTTGAACAACTAAATGATCTAATTTAGCTAGTGCAGCTCGTGCATGATTTTGATCAGGATCAGACATTGCAGGATTTTCACCCATAATATACATACCTTTGATCTCATCTTCTAAAATTTTGTTAATAACTTCTACGACGGTTAAACCTTTTTTATCATCAAGACCTGTCTTCCAAAAATTTTCATATTTCTGGTGAATAGTTCCATCTTCAACTGACTGGTAATCAGGAAAGACCATTGGAATTAATCCGGCATCAGATGCACCTTGGACATTATTTTGTCCTCTTAAAGGATGTAACCCTGTACCCTCTCTTCCAATTTGTCCTGTAGTTAAAGCTAGGGCTATTAAACATCTAGCATTATCTGTTCCATGTACATGTTGAGATACTCCCATACCCCAAAAGATAATGGACCTCTCTGATTTAGCATAAAGTCTGGCAACTTCTCGTAACTCTTGAGCTTTGATCCCACAAATGGCTTCCATTTTTTCAGGAGAAAAATCTTTTATTTCCTCTTGTAATTTTTCAAAACCCTCAGTTTGTCCTTGAATATATTTTTCGTCATAAAGTTTCTCTTCAACAATAGTGAATAAAAGTGCGTTAAGCATAGCAACATCAGTACCCGCTTTAAATTGTAAGTTATAGGTAGCATGTTTTGTTAAACCTTGCTTTCTTGGATCCATAACAACTAATTTAGAACCTCTTTTTGCTGCGCGTTTAAGATAGGTTGCAGCAACAGGGTGGTTTTCTGTAGGCCTTGCACCAATTACAATTACACAGTCAGCATCAGATGCAGACATAAAAGGAGCTGACACAGCCCCAGAGTTTACACATTCCATCAGTGCTGCAACAGAAGATGCGTGACAAAGTCTAGTACAGTGATCAACATTATTTGATCCAAAACCAACTCTAACCAATTTTTGAAATAAGTAAGCCTCCTCATTGGAGCACTTTGCTGAACCAAAACCAGCTAAACTTTTTGGTCCATGATCTTCTTTTAACTTTAAAAGACCAGATGAAGCTCTTTCGATTGCGTCTTCCCAAGTAGTCTCTTCAAAATAATCATAGATATCAGCATCTTTAATTTCAAGATTTGGGTCTTTTTTAACACCAGCTTTTCTCACTAATGGTTTAGTGAGTCTTCCATCATGATTGATATAGTCAAAACCAAATCTACCTTTTACGCATAACCTATTTTCATTAGCGGGTCCATTTTTACCATCCACGTACAAAATTTTGTCATCTTTTACGTGTACTTCAGTTTGACATCCTACACCACAATAAGGACAAACACTCTCTACGACTTTATCTGAATAAGACTCTCTTTTTCCCTGATCATCAACTAATGAAGACTCCATTAATGCTCCTGTTGGGCAAGCTTGGACACATTCTCCACAAGCAACACAAGTGCTATTGCCCATTGGGTCATCTAAATCAAATATTACCTTCGCTGTTGACCCTCTGTATGCCATTCCGATTACGTCGTTTACTTGTACTTCACGGCAAGCTCTAACACATAAATTACAATTTATACATGCATCTAAATTAACACTCATCGCTTTATGAGATCTGTCTAACTCTATTTTATCTTTACTAGGAAAACGACTATCACTAACACCTAATTTTTCAGACCAATTCCAAAACTTTGACTCAGGGTCAGGAGAATTATTTTTTTCTGGTTGATCAGACACAAGAAGTTCAAAAACCATAGATCGTGATTTTTCTGCTCTTGAAGAGTTAACTGTAACCTCCATGCCTTCAGTAGGTTTACGAATACACGATGCTGCAAGAGTTCTCTCCCCTTTAATCTCAACCATACATGCTCTACAATTTCCGTCTGCTCGATAACCTGGCTCAGGTGAGTAACAGAGATGAGGGATATCTATGTTATTTTTTTTTGCGACGTCCCAAATCGACTCGTCATTATTAGCTACATATTCGTTGCCATCAATTTTAAATTTAATATTGTCTGACATTAGTTGGTTACCTCCTCTGGGAAGTGTTTAATAACAGAAAGCATTGGATTTGGAGCAGCTTGTCCTAAACCACATATAGAAGCGTCCATCATTGCTGATGATAATTCTTTTAAAAGGTCTACATCCCAAGATGATTGGTTCATAAGTTTAAGAGCTTTTTCAGTTCCGTTTCTGCATGGAGTACATTGACCACAACTTTCATCATGGAAAAAAAACATTAAATTTTTGGCAATATCTTTCATGTTGTCTTTGTCAGATAAAACGACTACAGCAGCTGAACCTATAAAACATCCATGCTCTTGTAGCGTGTCAAAATCAAGTGGAATATTATCTAATTTTGCAGGAAGTATTCCTCCAGAGGCTCCTCCAGGCAAGTATGCTTTAAATGTATGACCCTCTTGAATACCGCCACAATATTCATCAATAAGTTGTTTTATTGTGATTCCTGCTGGAGCTAACTTAACACCAGGGTTTTTTACTCTTCCCGACACAGAGAACGTTCTTAGACCTTTCCTACCATTGAGACCATGACTACTGAACCATACAGCACCTTTTTCCAAAATCTCTCTTACCCAAAAAACTGTTTCAACATTGTGTATTAATGTTGGTCTGCCAAAAAGTCCTACTTGAGATGGGAATGGAGGTTTATGTCTAGGTAAACCTCTTTTGCCCTCCAAACTTTCTAACATTGATGACTCTTCACCACAAATGTAGGCGCCAGCACCTCTTCTAAAATGAATTCTTGTTTTAATGTTTAAATTTTTTTCTTCTAAGATTTTAATTTCTTTCTTTAAAAACTTTATTACATCAGGGTACTCATCTCGCATGTATATATATACATCTGTTGCCTCAACTACCCATGCAGCAATTAACATTCCCTCTAGAAATCTATGTGGGTCTCTTGTAAGGTAATGATGATCTTTAAATGTTCCTGGTTCACCCTCATCACCGTTAATTGCCATTAACCTAGGTTTATCTTCTGCTCTTACAAATCTCCATTTTCTGCCAGTTGGAAATCCTGCACCACCAAGTCCTCTCAAACCTGATTGCTCCATTTCTTCTATTAGCTTCATTGGGTCTTTTTTATTTTCAATACAATCTTTTAGAATTTTATATCCACCATTTTTTACATAATCGTCATAGCTAATGTAATTTGGTATAACTGGTTTTGTATCTTGCTCCTTTAAGGCTTTTTGAACTACACTTACATCTGCGTTTACAAAATGTTTTTTTCCTACCTCAACTACTGGTGCTTGATGACACCTTCCCATGCAAGGTGCTCTAACTACTCTCACACTAGAGGATACACTATCACTTAAATCTTTTTCTAAAGTTTTGCATCCGTTCATCTCACATGTAATACCATCACAAACTCTAATTGTTGTTTCAGGTGGGCTGGTATCATCCTCTTTATAGATATCAAAGTGAGCATAGAATGATGCTGTTTCGTAAATTTCAGTTAAAGGTAAATTTGTTAATTCGGACAGTGCTGTTAAATGTTTTGGTTTGAGACATTTATAATGGTCTTGAATTAAGTGAAGGCTTTCAATAAGCATATCCCTTTGTCTAAAATATTCATTAGGTATAAGATTTTTAAGATCATCAATTGACTGGTCATCACTTTGGCGACCCTTGTTGAATTCTAATGCTTTTCTTCTACCAGAACCTGGATGAATCTTACTTTGTGAGTCTTTCATTTGATATAATTTAGTAATTTTTTATTAAGTTTCAATTATCAATAAGTAATTAATTGATAAGTATTACTTATTAAAGCTTTTTAAGAATTTTAAAAAGTTATTTTTAATAGGTGATGGGCGATTATCATCAATATGAACTATACCTACCTTATGAGATATTTCTGGAGAAATTAATTGAATAAAATTTGTATTCTCATCGTAGTTAAATGACTGAGTAAATATATATGGCATAATTGTTGAAAATTCTGAACTATTTACGTGAGAGTAAATATGAGTCATAGAGTTTGACTCAATTAAAACTCGTGGATTGATATTATTCTCTTTAAAAATAGCATCTAATATTCTTCTAAATTGATTTTCTTTAGAAATTAAGCATAGATCTAAATTACCAATTTCTTGCCATTTTAATTTCTTTTTATTTTTTAAATTCTTTTTTTTAGATATGAGAAAATATGTTTCATTAAATAAAGGTATCTTCTCAACTCCTAATATTGGTTCATTTTCTAAATAACTTATCCCTAAATCTAATTTGAAATCATGAAGATTTTTATCAATTTCATTAGAAGACATAGAAATTACTTGCAATTTGACATTTGTAAATTTTTTAACAAAACTATTTAATAAAAAGGAAACTTCCAATAAAGCAGTAGGAATAACACCTATTCTTAAATTTCCAGTTAAATTATTTTTTAACTCGGAGCTTAACTGTTTGATATTAGTGTACTCTTTTACAATATTTTTAAATCGTTCCTTTAAAATTTCACCCTCAGAAGTTAATCCAATATAGTTCTTTCCTCTTTTTACTAATCTTACCCCTATTTCATTTTCTAAAGCCTTTAGCTTCATAGATAAAGCAGGCTGTGATATTTTTAATTTTTCTGCCGCTCTATTGAAATGTTTTTCACTATCTAAAGCTAAAATAATTTCTAAATTCTTTATTTCCATGTATTTTTAAAATAAATATATATATAAATGGATTATTATCTAGATACTAAAGGCTTTGAGTGCCCTATACCTGTCTTAAAAGCTGAAAAATTTATAAAAAAATTAAAAAAAAATGACGTTCTTACAATAGAAAGTGATGACCCGTTATCACAATTTGACTTTAAAAATTTTTGTGAAGAAAAAAAATATGAGATCATTTCACTAAAAAAAAAGGGGAATTTAGTAAATATCAAATTTAAAATTCAATAAAACTAATCTTTTCGCCTTTTTTAATTTTATCATTTCCTTCTGGGACAAATGCTAACCCATCTGCTTCAGAGAGAGAAATTAGCTTTGCAGAACCTTTTGAGTTATGAGTATAAAGTATATTTTTAGATAATTTCACACGATAAAATTTTGTTAAATTAGATTTTTTCTTTTCTGAAAATCCAGATTGGTAAAATTTGGTAATACTAGAGTTATCTTTGCGAGAAGGATCTATAAATAAACTTACTAAAAAAAATAAATTAGTGAAAACAGCTAATGGATTTCCAGGAAGTGAAAAATAATAATTGAATTTTAATTTTGAAAAAATCACAGGTCGACCTGGTTGAATTCTTACATATTTAAAAAGAAGTTCAGTGTTTTGACTTAGAAATGAAGATATGTAATCTTTAGAGCTAAATGAGGAGCCACCTGAACTAATTATAATATCAAATTTATTTTGATTTTTTTTATAAAATTTATCAACTTTTATTTCATCATCTTTTAAAATACCTAAGTCATGAACACTTATATTAAATTTCTTTAAAAAATGAATTATTTGATATTTGTTTGAGTCAAATACTTGATGATCTTTTATTTTTTTGCCAGATTTTATTAATTCATTTCCTGAGGATATGACAGCAACTTTCAAAGTTTTGTATACCCATAAATTTGTAATTCCTACTGATGAAAGTAATGCAATTTTTATGAAGTCAATTTTTTCATTTTTCTTTATCAGTATTTTATTTTTTTTTAAATCCTCACCTTTTTTTTTTATATCTTTATTAGATATTTTTGAATATTGGACTAATAGTTTTTTCCCATCAACTTTTGCGTTTTCTAATGAAATAAAATTTTTAAAGTTTTGTGGAATAATACCTCCTGTATTTATTTTATAGGCTAAATTAGGATTTAATCTTTTATATGAATGTCCAGCATTTAGAAGCTTATTAGATATTGACACTTTGTTGAGTTTTTTATTAGAAATAATATAACCATCTAATCCTGCAGTATTTTGTAAGGGTAGATTTATTGGTGAAGTAATTGTTCTTGATACTACTGCATTATGTGCTTCCTTTAATTTAATCTTTGACTCTTGAAATAAATTCTTTTTTTCCCGAATTATTATTTTTTGTGCAAGTTTGAAAGATATTAGCCTAGGAGTTTTCATAATATATTTTAGAGGCAATTTTTTCTATTTGATTGTGATTAAAGGTCTGAATTGGATGATCGATATTATCGTCTGTAACGATATATTTAACATTATTTATAGATTTGTAGAGGTAGTCTTTGTTATTTTTTTGTAAGCTTACTTCTAACTTTATCAAATCATCAAATCTCTTAAACCCTTCAAATATTAGCAAATCACAATCTTTGTTAATTTCTACCAGAGGTTCTAAATTAATATGTGAATCGGCTTTCTCTTCTATGAATGCAAGTCTTTTATCTGATACTAGTGTAGTTTTATATGCTCCGGATTTTCTAATTTTATAGCTATCTGTATTAGGATGATCAATGTCAAAAGAATGGTGAGCATGTTTTACCACACCAACTTTTATTTTATTTTCTTTAAAAAATTTTACTAAATTACTCACTAAAGTAGTTTTGCCACTATTTTTCCAACCAATAACAGCTATTGTTTTCACCTTGTCACCATAATACAATCAAGAAAAAAATGACAGATTTTTTAATCAAACCTAGCGTAAATAACAGATCTTTATTTAAATTAAAAAAATCAATTAATGAAAAAGGCGAAATAACAAAAATTCCAATCATTGAAGAAAAACCACTCACGCTATACTTAAACAACCAAGAAATAGTAACAATAATGACTATAGGAGATTATCCAAAATATTTAGCTATAGGTTATTTATTCAATCAGGGAATGCTTACTAATATAGACGATGTTAAAAAGATTGAGTTTCATAAAGACCTAAAGACAGTTGTTGTAAGAACAAAGAGTAAAACTAATTATGAAGAAAAATTAAAGAAGAAAGTAAATACCTCTGGTTGTGCACAAGGGACTGTATTTGGAGACTTATTTGAAGAAATAAACACCATTTCCTTGAATAAAAAAATAAGAATAGATCATCAACAGCTTATGAATTTATCCAAAAAAATTAATACTGAGCCAAGTTTATATTTATCTGTAGGTGCAATACACGGTTGCGTCTTATGTCAAAGAGATAAACCTTTGTATTATTTTGAAGATGTGGGAAGACATAATGCTGTTGATAAAATTGCTGGTTTGATACTTGATAAGAAAATAGACGCAAAAGAAATGTCTTTTTACACAACTGGCAGACTGACAAGTGAAATGGTATTGAAATGTATCAAAATGGAAATACCAATACTATTATCTCGATCAGGTTTCACTGCTTGGGCAGTTGAAATAGCTAGAAAGAAAAATTTAACAATGATTGGAAGAATTAAAGGAAAACGGTTAAATATTTTATCTGGAGAATTTAGATATACCAAAGATGAGTAAGCTTGTATCTGTAATACTAACGGGTGGTAAATCGTCCAGAATGGGTTATGAAAATAAAAGTTTTTTAAAAATTAAAGATAAGTGTTTTATTGAAATTTTAATAGAAAGTCTTCAAGAAAAGTCTAATGAGATTATTATTAATGCTAATAGAGATATCAGTAAGTACAAAATATTTGGTTATAAAGTTGTAAGTGATAAAATTGGCGGTTACAAAGGACCACTAGCTGGGTTACATAGCGCTCTTGATCTATATAAAAACTCAAAAGAGGATTTATGGTTTGCACTTTTCCCCACTGATGCCCCAATAATAAACACAGGTATAATAGATAATTTTATCTCAATTACAGAGAAAAAGAGCAAAGTTTATATTTGTAAGATTGATAATATTATCGAACCAATGTTCTCTTTTTGGTCATCAAAAATATTTATGGAATTAAATGAAGTCCTTTTAAAAAATAATGGTTATAAAATTATGAAATTTGCTGAAGAAATTGGATTTGATTATATAAATTTTAAAAAAAATAAAAAAATAGAATTTTTTAATGTAAACGACAAAAATGATTATACAGAACTACTAAGTTTTTGAAAAATTAACTAACAAAGAGCCCTTATCATTAATTTTTTTTTCAGAATAACGATATCCTCTCTCATTTAAGTAGGGAACTAAGTCCCTAAAATTTATGTATGTAAAAGCTGGTAAGCCTTTTCCAAATTTTAAAGGCTCTATAGTAATAAAAATTTCATCAATTAAATCAGCATATAAGAAATAGTCATGAACACTGGTTCCCCCTAAAATTAAAACACTTTCTTTGCAAAGATTTTCAAATTCATCCCACTGATTAATATCTGGATTAAAATAATATTGATTTATTGAATTTTTAATTTGTTTGATTTTTTGGTATTTTCTAGAAAAAATAATTCTTGATCTAGTCTCGTTTGGATTTAATTCATGAGTCTTTCTGCCCATAACTTGCCATTTATGATTCTTTATTAAGTTGTCTAAGTGTTTTTTGTCTTCCAAGCTAGTCCATTCAAATGGATTATCTCCAGAATATTTTGCAATAAAACCATCGCTTGAACAAGCAAATGCTAAAGTGTATTTAATCATTAATTTATTTTATTAATTTTAAGTATAATATTTTATTTCAATATATGAATTTTTACCTACCTATTGCTGAAATATCCATAAATATTTATATATTAATTTCCCTTGGAGTTGGAATTGGTTTTATATCTGGACTCTTTGGCATAGGTGGAGGTTTTATATCCTCTCCTCTTTTAATACTAGTTGGCATTCCTCCAGCTGTTGCAGTTGGAACTACAACTGTTCAAGTATTCGCCTCGACATCAACTGGTGTTGTAAGTCATTTTCAAAGAAAAAACATAGACTATCAAATGGGCTTAACAATGGTTATTGGTGGATTAGTGGGGACACTTTTTGGTGTATTAATTCTAAATAATTTAAAAAATATTGGTTTAATTGATAACTATTTAAATAGCATCTATATAATTCTTTTAATTATAACTGCTGTATTTATTCTTTATGAAACAGCTAAAGTTAATATCGTACATAAAAATAAAAAATTTAAATTACACCAGCATTCTTGGATACATGGACTTCCTTTTAAAATTAAGTATAGAAAATCTAAACTATATATAAGTGTTCTAGCGCCACTTTTAATTGGTTTTTTTATAGGTGTATTGACAGGGCTAACTGGTATTGGTGGTGGCTTTATACTTATTCCATGTATGATTTATTTTTTAGGTATGAAAACTATTTCAGTAATAGGGACATCACTATATAACATCACGATAGTATCCTTTGTATCTTTATTTTTGCAAATATACATAAATCAAAATATAGATTTTGTATTGGCTTTAGGATTAATAGTAAGTAGCTCTATTGGAGCTGCACTTGCTGCAAGGATAGTTGATATACTTGATCAAGAAAATTTAAAAGTTACATTTGGTATATTACTATTAATTATTTCATCATTTTTAGCTTATGATTTATTTAGAACACCTGAGAACTTATTCATTATAAATTATGTATAAATATATTTTAATAATCATATTTTTTTTTAAAATTGGTTTTGCATCTAATTTTTCCTTAGATCAATTTGAAATTGAAATAAACTCAAATTTTTTAGGAAAAGAAGTAGTTTTGTTTGGTAATAAAAATAAAGACAGTGATGTAATCTTCATTTTCGAAGGAGAGAATAAAAAAGCAAAATTGACGACAAAAGTTAAAGAAGGTTTTTTATGGATTAACGAAACAAAAGAGTTGAATAATCAACCTAGTTTTTTTGCGATCTTCACGTCTCCTAAAAAGACTTTGAATGAAATATTTTTATATTCTAGTTTAAAGGATAGACATTCATTAATAAGCAATCATTCTTTTGAACTCCATAAAATAAGAAAAGCAATGAAGGTGAAAAATTTGTATATAGAAGAGGTGCTTGAAAGTTTAAGTGGAAATCTATTTTTAAAAAAATTTTTAATACCAGATAATATCTCACCTGGAAATATAAAAGTTTATATGTACGAGATAAAAAATAATGAAATTATTAAGATGGTATCTAAAAACTTGCATATAAAAAAAGGAGGAATTTCATTTAAATTGGAAAAGTTGTTAAAAACTGAGTCCTTTATTTATATTATAATTTTGATTGCTATATCATTATTGCTTAGCTTAGTTACAAATTTAATATTTAGAAAAAAATGAAAAAAAATAATAATAGAAATTATTTTGTAGTTATTGATCAAAGTGCTGAAATGTGGACTGCAGTTAAATTTGCTATAAGGAGAGCAAAAATAACTAAATCTAATATTACTACTGTTAGCTTTATTCAAAGCGCAAGCGAAGGTATGATGCTTACATCAGGGGCTGAAAAAATTTTGGATATAGATCAAATAACAACTGAAAAATTAAAACATAAAGAAGTGCATAACTACATCTCAGATAAATCTAAAATTAAAGCAAAATCTGAAATATTTAAATATAATGAGATCGATGAGTTTATAAGTTTCTTAAATAAATATTCATCTAATTCAACTATTATTCTTGCTACAAGTAAAGATATAGGCAAACCTGGGCCTTTAATTGACAAACTTATATATGAAAAATCTAACTCGTTACATTGCCCTCTTGTTATAATTAATGGTAATCTCGAAGATAAAGAGATTGAGAAGATTATTTAGCTGAATAAAAAAGATTTCAAAATTTGTGTGGTATGCCAAAGACCATTTAGTTGGAGAAAAAAATGGGAAAAAGTATGGAATGATGTTAAATATTGTTCAGAAAAATGTCGAAGGTCAAAATCAAAAATAATAAGGAAAAAATAGCAAACTTACTGTTAAGTATTGGTTGCGTTAATATCAACTTCAAAAACCAATTTACTCTTACATCTGGCAAAAAAAGTCCTGTTTATGTTGATTGTAGAAAATTAATTTCATTTCCAAAAGAAAGAGAATTAATTATTAATGAAATGAGCAAACAAATTAAATCGAAGTATAAAGATAATTCGACTATTATTGCAGGAGGCGAAACAGCTGGTATTCCCTACTCTTCCTTTCTGTGTCAAAAGATGAAATATCCAATGATATATATAAGAAAAAGCCCTAAAGGGTTTGGAAAAGGTAAGCTAATAGAGGGAGAGTTTAAAAAGAATAATCAGTCAATATTAGTAGAGGACATGGCAACTGATGGAGGAAGTAAATTACATTTCATAAAAGCTTTAAGACAAAATAAACTTAAAGTTAAAGATATTTATGTAGTTTTTTACTATGGTATTTACCCTAAAGCTAAAAAAAATATATCTAAAATGAAAGTGAATTTAAATTATCTCACATCATGGAGAGATATATTAAATATTTCTCCAAATCACATTTCAGGTAAAGATTACATGAATTTAAAAAATTATTTAGAGTCTATTTCAAGTGGAAAATAAAATTATTAGCGTTGTTTCAGGGGGATTTGACCCCATCCATCCTGGACATATTATGATGATGAAAGAATGTTTAGAGTTTTCTAATTTTTTAATCGTAGGTGTAAATTCTAATAAATGGTTAATTGATAAAAAGGGAAATTTTTTTATGGATATTCAACATAGAATGTATGTTGTTGATAGCTTAAAAGTGGTAAATGAAGCTATGGAATTTGAAGATGATGAAATGGGAAGTGCAAATAATTTGTTAATTCAAGTAAGAAGTAAATATCCAAATGAAAAAATTATTTTTGCTAATGGAGGTGATAGATCAGACACTTCTAAAATTTTAGAATATGAAACAGCAAAGAAATATAATATTGAATTAAAATTTGGTGTAGGTGGAAATCACAAAGAGTCTTCCAGTTCTGATTTGCTAAAAAGATGGAATGAATACTCTAAAAACTAAGGGCTAAGGGTATACGATACCCAATCATTATCTTTAAACTCAAAGACTTCTCTTTTGTGAATTCTATGAGGCATATCCTCCCAAAACTCGATTTTTGAATATTTTACTATAAACCCTCCCCAATAATCAGGACGAGGGAAATTTTCTTTTTTAGGATATTTATTTTTATAAAATTCAATTTTATTCTCTAAATCATCTCTTGATTTTAGGACTTTTGATTGATTAGAAGCCCACGCCCCTATTCGACTTAAATAATGTCTTGAATTAAAATATTTATCAGATGTTTCTTTTGAGACTTTTTCGACTTTACCCTCTATTCTTATTTGCCTTAACAATGACTTCCAATGAAAATTTAGGCAAACATTGGCATTTTTTAAAATGTCATTTCCTTTATTGCTTTCGTAATTTGTATAAAAGATAAAACCTTCATCATTATAATCTTTTAATAGAACCATCCTTGAATGGGGGGTATTTTTATCGTCAACTGTTGATAGACACATCGCGTTAGGATCGTTGATCTCTTTTTCAGTGGCTAAATCAAACCATTCTTTAAACTTAATAATTGGATTTAATTTATCTGACATGGTATGAGTATTATATTAATTTTAGCAAAAAATGGATTTAAAAAATAAAAAGGGGCTTATAATGGGAGTGGCTAATGATAAGTCTATTGCCTGGGGTATTGCTCAACAATGTGCAAATTTTGGTGCTGAATTAGCTTTTACTTATCAAAATAATCTTCTATTGAAGAGAATAGATCCTTTGGCTAAATCTGTAGACTCTAATTTATTGATTCAGTGTGATGTTAGTGATGAAGGATCAGTAAAAATTGCTTTTGAAAAAATTAAAGATAAATGGGGAAAATTGGATTTTTTTGTTCACGCTGTTGCGTTTGCAGATAAAAATGAGCTAAGAGGTAAGTATGTTGATACATCAAAAGAGAATTTCTTAAATAGTTTAAATATTTCCTGTTATTCCTTTACTGAGTCTTGTAAATATTGCTATGATTTAATGGATAATGGTGGGAGTATTTTAACGTTAACCTACTATGGAGCAGAGCAAGTTATGCCCCACTATAATGTAATGGGAGTTGCAAAATCAGCGCTTGAAGCCTCAGTAAAGTATCTTGCTGTTGATATGGGAGATAAAAATATAAGAGTTAACGCTATATCTGCGGGTCCAATTAAAACTCTTGCGGCTTCTGGTATTGGTGATTTTAGATTTATTTTAAAATGGAATGAACTAAATTCTCCATTAAAGAGAAATGTTACACTTGAAGATGTTGGTAACACAGGAGCATACCTTTTAAGCGACCTTTCATCTGGTGTAACTGGTGAAATTCACCATGTTGATTGCGGTTATCATACAGTTGGAATGGTAGCAGTTGATGAAGCTGAAGGTGTAGCAGGCTTATTAAATGAGTTTAGTAAAAAATAATTAGTTCATGTCTCATAATTCATTTGGAAATTTATTAAAGTTTACTACTTGGGGAGAAAGTCATGGAGAAGCTATAGGTTGTATCGTTGATGGTTTTCCAGCAGGAATACCTATTAATACAAAATATATTCAAACAAGACTTGATTTAAGAAAACCAGGTCAGTCAAAATTTACAACACAAAGAAAAGAGAAAGATGAAGTTAAAATACTCTCTGGTGTTTTTAACGGTAAAAGCACTGGCGCACCGATATCAATGATAATTTATAACTCTGATCAAAGAAGCAAGGACTATTCAGAAATTAAAAATAAATTTCGACCTGGTCATGCAGATTACACCTATTTTATGAAGTATAAAAATTATGATTATAGAGGTGGTGGAAGGTCTAGTGCTAGGGAAACTGCAATGAGAGTTGCTGCAGGTGCTCTTTCAGAATTACTTCTTAAAAAAATTTCAAAAAATAAAATAAATGTTACAAGTGCTGTTATTCAAATTGGTAATGAGAAGATAGAAAACTCAACTTGGAATAATAATTTTATTAACAAAAATCCTTTTTTCTCACCGAATAAGTCCATCCTAAAAAAATGGGAAGATCTAATCCTTACTCATCGAAAAAAAGGTTCATCTCTTGGTGCTGTAATTGAAGTTAGAGTCTCAAATTGTCCTGTAAGTATAGGAGAGCCTATATATCAAAAACTTGACTCTGAGTTATCAAAAGCGATTATGAGTATTAACGCAGTAAAAGGTATAGAGTTTGGTACAGGATTTGATTTAGTAAATTATGACGGCACGAATGGATCTGATCAAATTAATTTCAAAAACAAGAAAATTAATTTTGATACTAACCACGCAGGAGGAATATTAGGTGGTATTTCTTCAGGCCAAGATATTATTTTTAGATATATTGTGAAACCAACGAGCTCAGTATTAAGTGAAAAAAATACTATTACAAAGAATTTTAAAAATACAAAAATTAAAACTAAAGGACGCCATGATCCTTGTGTGGGTATTAGGGCAGTGCCAGTAGGAATTGCTATGACTAATTTTGTGATTGCAGATTTGTTATTAATTCATAAATCCAAATCACATTAAAAACTTTATTAGCTTTTCATATATTATTTTTGGAGTAATACCTGATTTAGAATATTGATCCTCAATGTCAGAATGATCAATAAATTCATCTTTCATAAAAAAATTTAGTATTTTTGGGGTATTGCTTATTTTATTTATTAGAAAGTCATTGACCTGACTAGAGAAACCCCCGATAGCGTTCTCTTCAATAGTAACAAAAATGTCATGATTTTTCATAAGTTTTTGTATTAATTTAACATCAATTGGTTTTGCAAATCTCATATCTATTATAGAGCAGTCCAATTTATAATTTTTTTTAATCAGCTCGGAAATTTCTAATACTTTTTTTAACCTTGTTCCTAAATTAAGAAAGGCAACTTTTTTTCCATTTTTTATAATCTTTCCTTTTCCTATAATTATTTTTTGAAATTTATCATTATTTTTATATTCATGTGCAAGATCTCTTGGATATCTAATTGCAGATGGTTTGTTATTGATAGATAATGCTAAATTGATCATATTTTTTAATTCCTCACCGCTAGACGGTGCCATAACAACAAAATTAGGAAGGCAGCAGAGGTAAGTTAGATCAAAAGATCCAGCATGTGTAGCACCATCAGCACCTACAAAGCCAGATCTATCAATTAAAAATCTAACAGGCAATGACTGTATAGCAATGTCATGTACAACTTGATCATAAGCTCTTTGAAGAAAAGTTGAATAAATTGCAACAAAAGGTTTAATAGACTCTGTCGTCATACCTCCAGCAAAAGTAACAGCATGCTGTTCAGCTATTCCTACATCATAAAATCTAGAAGGATATTTTTCTTTAAACTTATCTAAGCCTGTTCCTGAGGGCATTGCAGCAGTTATTGCTACAATTTTTTTATCTTTTTTTGCTAATTTTAAAATAGTGTCGCTCACTACATTAGTATATGTAACTAGTTTTGATTTATTTTGTAAACCAGTTTTGACATCAAAAGATGAAACTCCATGGAATTTATCTTTAGATTGTTCAGCAGGTTTGTAACCTCTACCTTTCTGAGTAATTAAATGAAGAAATACAGGGCCATGTAATTCTTTTTTTTTGTATTTCTTAAATAATTGAATTAATAGCTTTAAATTATGTCCATCAACAGGTCCTAAATAATTTAAACCTAATTCTTCAAATAAAGTATTGCCAGTAAGATAACCTTTAAAATAACCCTCTGTTTTTTTTGCAAATTCTCCAACTTCACTTGGAAGTCTTTTAGTAAAGTTTTTTATAATATCTCTAAAACCCTCATATGATTTTGAACTCAATAAATTCACAAGATATTTACTCATAGCACCAACAGGTTCAGCTATAGACATCTCGTTATCATTCAGAATTATTAAAGAATTTTTATTTAGGTGTCCTAAATTATTTAATCCTTCGAAAGCCATTCCTGCGCTAATTGCACCATCACCTATAACACTAATTACATCAAAATCTTTATTTAATATATCCCTTGCGGCTGTAATTCCAAGACTAGCGGAGATTGAAGTTGAGCTATGGGCTGCTCCAAAAGGGTCGTATATACTCTCTGATCTTTTAGTAAAACCAGATATGCCATTTTTTTTTCTCAAAGAATGTATTTTATTTTTTCTACCCGTAAGAATTTTATGAGGATATGTTTGATGCCCCACATCCCAAATTATTTTATCTGATGGAGTATTAAATACATAATGTAAGGCGACTGTTAGTTCTACAACACCAAGACTAGCACCTAAATGTCCACCAGTTTTTGATACTATTTCAATTGTATAATCTCTCAATTCATCATTAAGTTTTTGTAATTCACTGAATGATAATTTTTTTAAATCTTTGGGTAATTTGACTCTACTTAAAACTGACATAAATTTTAATTATTGAAATTCTGTTGATGCAAGTGATTTATTCTTTTTTACAATTTTTTCAATTTTAATTTTTGCAGATTTTAATTTTTCCTCGCAGTATTCTTTTAACTCTATGCCCTCCTCAAATAACTTGATACTTTCTTCAAGAGGTGTTTCTTCATTTTCTAATAAATCGGATATTTGCTCTAATCTATTAAGAGCACTTTCAAAATTTTTTTCATTTTTTTTATTCATTAGAGTACTCTATTAAAGCTTTTAGGTGGCTTATTAATCCATGAAGTAAGCCTTTCATATCATATCCTCCCTCTAAGACTGAAATTATTGGAACATTATTTGCCAACTTTTCCAATACAATTTTTGTCACCCAATAAAAATCTTCATTTTGTAAATTAATTGATGCGAGAGGGTCTAACTTATGGGCATCAAAACCTGCTGAAAAATATATTAAATCGAAACTATTATTTATTTTGTTAATTATTTTATTTTCAAATAATGATCTAAATGTTTTAGAGTCACAACCAGCTGTTAAAGGGCAGTTAAATATATTGCCAGTTCCTCTCTCATTCTCAGAACCCGTACCTGGGTAAAATGGGTATTGATGAGATGATGCATAGTATATATCTTTGCTGTTTTCAAAAATATGTTGGGTACCGTTACCATGATGAACATCAAAGTCTACAATTAAAATTTTTTTAAATTTACCAGACCTAAGGGCATATTCTGCTGAAATAGCTACATTATTAAAAACACCAAATCCCATTGCTTTATTTCTTTCTGCATGATGTCCTGGAGGTCTATGTGCACAAAAGTAAACATTTTTTTTATTATTATCTTCTATGATTTTTTTTACAGCATCCACACTCCCCCCAACAGCTAAAAGATAACTTTTTAAACTATTAGGACTCGCGATAGTATCAGGATCGAAATAATTAAAACCAGATGCAGGTATAGAGTCAAAAATATAATTTACATAATCTGTGTCATGAACTAAGGAAATTAATTTTTTATCAGCTATAGATGGTTCAATAAGGTTACAGTTAGAGTACTCTTCTTGAATTAAATTATTTACAACTTCTATTCTTTTTATTGACTCGGGATGATTACCAGTATCGTGATTTTTATATTCATCTGAAAAAAAAATATTTATCATTTTAAAATATTTAATAAAAAATTTTGAAACCACTCATAATTTTGATTTTGGTATTTTTTAAAATCTTTCATTATTTTATTTAAGTTATCTATATAAGGATATTTTATTTTAACTATATCATGCCACCTTTTAATTGTGTTAGAAGTAACTTCTGGGTGAAATTGAAAACCATAAATATCTTTCCTTTTAATCTTAAAGGAGTCAACTTCATGCATAATACCTTTAGCTAATAGTTCCATATTTTTATTATAAGAAATACCCTCTGTATGAAATTGTAAAAAAGATAGATTATTTTTGAAAACTTTATTATTATTTTTTAAATTTTTCTTATAACCACATTCAAATAATTTGTTTTTCGATTTAGATATTTTGGATCCATAAATTTTTGCAATTAATTGAGCACCTAAACATATACCTACAATAGGTTTGTTTCTTTTAATAATGTAGTTAAGAAATTTATATTCATTCAAAATAGCCTTTGATTTACTATTTGCACTCTGTTTTCCTCCATGAAATATAAATAAATCAAATTGATCGATATCTTTTTTTTTTAAAAAATGAAGATTTTTATAAAAAATTATAGATGATTGATGTTTTTTTTGAAAAAATTTAGAAATTACGCTAACATCTGCAACTTCACTATGTATTATTTGTAGTACTCTCTTCATTTTTACTAAAGTTGATGACTGTACCAAATATTATTGCATAAGAAAGCATTGATGAACCTCCATAGCTAATAAATGGAAGTGTCATTCCAGTAGGTGGTATGAGATTGATAGATGAGCCTATATTTACAAAAGCCTGTAAACACATTAAAAAACATAAGCTAAATATGGTATTTATGATAAATAAATTAGAGGGACTTAAAATTGACTTTTTAACTAATAAAAAAAATAATGGATATAGGAAGGAAACAAATAAACCAAACAAAACTCCAAATTCTTCTATTAATATCGCAAAAATAAAGTCATTGTGTGACTCTGGTATTGAATATTTAAGTTGCCCTTCTCCAAGGCCTACACCAAAAATGCCACCATTTTTTATTGCTGATAAACTTTTTGAAACTTGAGAATTGTCACCATCTAAAAAATTATCAACTCTATATGAGACATGATCAAATGAAAAATATGCTATTAAAAGAAAAAATATACCAACAAAACCTAAGAAAATAAAAAGTTTAAGGTTTCTGAAATATAAGATCAAAATTAAAGAAAAAATAGATAAATAAATTAATAAAGTTCCTATATCAGGTTGCATAAGTAAGAGAATTATTACAGCTAGTGCTATTAAAAAATTTATAGATAAATAAAATTTATTTGTAGTTTTTATATATAAATAGCAAAACCATGAAAACATGCATATTAAGGGGCCTTTTAGTAATTCTGATGGTTGAATTGAAAAATAATTAAAAGTTATCCATCTTGATGCGCCTTTAATTTCATTTCCAAATAAAGGAACTAAGAATAAAAGTAATATAAATATAATACATAAAATATTCAAAAATTTTCTTAAATCATTTTTAGAAAGTAATGGCAAAAAAATTATAATAATAAATGATATAGATAAAAAAATTATATGTTTAAATATAAGTAAAATAGGATATTCAGTGCCTATTAATGAGTAAATAGCAAGAAGACCAATAAAGGACAATATGAAAGGTATTACAAAAAGTTTTTTTGGTAAAATATACCAGATAGAACCAAATAAACTTTGATCGTCTCTAAATAATATATTTTTCAATGTATTATTTTTTTAATTAACTTATTAAAATTCTTCCCACGGTCTATGTAGTCTTTATAACAATCAAACGACTCACCTCCCGGAGAGAATATTACATAGTTATATTTATGAAGTTTTAAAATTAATCTTAAGAAATTAATAAGATCATTTAAGTTGATAAATTTATAGAATTTTGAATTTATGAAATTTAAATGATTTAAAAATGAATTTGAGTCATATCCAAAAAATAAAACTAATGTATTAGATATTTTTAACTTTAAATTTTCCTGATTTTTTAATTTACCACCAAGAATTAGTATTTTTTTTGAACTTTTAATCAAATTATTTTTATATATTGCATTATGTAAGTTAGTGCATTTACTATCATTATATATTTCTAAATTTTTTGATTTATATATTAATTGGTTTCGATAATTTAAATCGTTCATAAGAATTTTATTTTTAATTTTAAGATCAGTGTCAATATTAAATATCAATTTTTTAATTGAATTAATATTAAGCTCTTTAAGATGTTTTGTAACATTATCTTTTGCTACAATTCTATGTTCATTAAAAATTAACCTTTCTTTATTAATTTTAATATAAGGTCTATATTTTAAAAATAATTTTCTAGAGAGATATAAATTTGAATTATTTTGTAGTAGATTTTGAATCTTAAACTTCGATTTTATATAACTTTTAAAATTATTATGATAATCTAAATGATCAACAAATATATTAGTTATTAATGCATAATCTAATTTTAAAAATTTCAATTTATCTAACTGATATGAACTTAATTCAATAATTAAGAAATCAATTTTAGATAAAAAATTTTTTAAATTTTTTTTATCCAAAATAGTATCTCCAAAATTTCCTATAATTTTTGAACGATATTTTTTTGAGAGAAATTCATTAATATAGTTACAAATTGTTGACTTTCCCTCAGTTCCAGTTATTCCTATAGTCTTTTGAGAGGATATTTCCAAACTTAAAAAATCTAAATCAATTAAGATTTGTTTTTTAAATTTATATAAAAAATGATTTTTTCCTATTTTCACTGAAGGTGAAACCACAAAATAATCATATTCATATAAATTTTTTAAAATTTTATCTTTGGAAACAAATTTTTTACCAACAATATTTTTGTAATCATCGTAAATATCATATTTACAATTTTTATAAATAAAGTAACTCTCTATTGATTTACCACTTATTCCATATCCATATATTAAAAATTTTTTTTTTAAATTTATCAATTATCTAATTTTCAATAGTGATAAAGCTAAGAGACAAAAGAGAAAGCTTAATATCCAAAATCTGATGACTATTTTTTGCTCAGAAAATCCCTTTTTTTCATAATGATGATGAAGTGGTGCCATTAAAAATAATCTCTTTCCTTTTGTGTATTTAAAATAAGTAACTTGCAACAACACTGATATAGTTTCGATTACAAAAAGCCCCCCAGCCACAGCTAATACAATCTCTTGTTTTAAAAGAATTGATGTTACTGCTAGTGAGCCTCCGAGTGATTGTGAACCAGTATCTCCCATAAAAATAGATGCGGGACTTGCGTTGAACCATAAAAAACCTAGTAATGCACCAATTGCTGATGTAGAAAAGATCACTATTTCACCTGATCCTTTGATGTAGTTTACCAATAAATAATTTGAAAAATTTATGTTGCCTAAAATATATGCAAATATGGCAAATGTTAGGAAAACAAATATTAGAGGCATTGAAACTAAACCATCTAAGCCATCAGTTAAATTTGTTGCATTAGTAGATCCAATAATAATAAATAAAATTAAAACAAAATATAAATAACCTAGTTCAATAGAAGTATCTTTTAAGAAAGGAATACTAAATTTATTTAGGTCAAATCCATTATGTTTGATAGTAAAATAAATAATTATTGTTGCTACTAGTTGACCTAATAATTTGGTTTTTGAAGATATTCCTTTACCAATTTTTACTTTTTGTAAGTCATCAATAAAGCCAATAAGACCAAATAAAACTAAAGTTAATATTAAAATATAGTTAAAGCTGGAAAAATTCGATGTCCAAATAATTGTACTTATAATGATTGAAAATAGAATTAATACACCACCAAATGTAGGAGTACCTTTTTTATGATAATGAGTTTCAGGGCCATCATTTCTTATTGGTTGTCCACTTGGAAATACATCCTGTTGTATTTTAATCCAATAAGGCATTAAAAAAATAACCAAAAAAAATGCACTGACTAGAGATAGTCCTGATCTAAAAGAAATATATCCAAATAAATTAAATATAAATTCAACATCTTTAAATGAGTATAATAGATCAGCTAGCATATTTTTTTATTATCTTATCTAATTTATTATATCTTGAACCCATAACAAAAATATTTGTAATAGTGTCAATTTCTTTATTTAAATATTTTAAGACAGGTATGTAATTCATATAAAAATTAAAATTTCTAAAATTTTTTTTAAATTTATAAAATTCTTCACCAATAAACAAAATTTTATTTAAATTTAATTTATTTACCAACTCAATAGTTTGTAAATGAAAAAAATCTGATTGATCACCTAGTTCTTTCATTGACCCTAATATAAAAACTTTTTGATTAATATTTCTCTTATTAAATAATAAAATTTGTTTGTTTAGCGAATATGGGCTAGCATTATAACTATGATCAAAAAATTTCACCTTTTTTTTATTAATATAAGTTGAGATTTCATTACCTCTAGACTCAATTATAGAATCTTTATAAAAAAACATATTTAAATTAAATTTCTTAATAATTTTTTTTAGAAATAAAAATGATATTATAGCTATGTTTTCGTAAATATTTTCCATATTAGACTCAATTTTATGTTTTCTATTATTTTCAGTAAAATTAATAATAACTTTATTATTAATTTTTTTACTTTCTTTGTTTATATTTTCGATATTAACTAGCTTTACATTTGCGCTAAGTTTATTTCTGATGTAGTCAGATTGATAATTATAATTTATTAATCCATTTATTAATCTATCTGAATTAAAAATTTTTAACTTGTTATCAATTAAATGTTTAAAATTTCTAAAATTACCAATATGAGAATTTTCTATACATGTAACTAAACAATAATGCGGTCTTAAAGTTTTAACTAATTTTGTCATCTCTCTAGAATTATTAATACCTAATTCAAAAATAGAATAATCAGTGTTTAAATTCATATTCATAATTGAAAATTGAAGGCCAAGAATATTATTATAATTTTTATAAGATCTGTATGTTTTTAAATTATTATTTTTTAAAATATGATAAATATTCTCTTTAAATGTTGTTTTGCCTACAGATCCTGTAACTGCAATAATTTTTCCTTTGTATGAGTCTAGTATAAATTTACAAAAATTCTTTATAAATAAGTTAGTATTTTTTATATAAATAATTTTAGGATGCTTAGTTTTTAAATTTACTAAGATTAAAGATGCTTTTTTTTTAATAGCATCTGTACAATATAAGTTACCATTATTATTTGTAGTTTTTAAAGCGATAAAAATATCATTTTCTTTTAAAAGTCTTGTATCAAAAACAATATTACAATTGTATTTTGATTTTAAGTTATTAATTGTTTTATAAATTTTTTGCATAATTTACTGAGATAGATCTATCACTAAAGATATATTTTTTTTCATTATAGGTTTGTGTTTGCTCATGTCCTTTGCCGGCTATTATTAAAACACCATTGTGTTTTTTTATGTAATTTACACCATATTTTATAGCCTCTCTTCTATTAGGTACTTCGATAGCGTTAGAAGAATTATTTAAAAGAATTTTTCTAATTATCGCAGGATCCTCATTTCTTGGGTTATCGTCTGTTATTATTTGTAAATTTGTATATTTAGAAACTACTCTTGCTATTTGTGATCTTTTAGTTTTATCTCTGTCTCCTCCACAACCATAAATGATAATAATTTCTTTATTTAAGAGATGAAGTTTATTTAATAAATTCTCGTAAGCGTCTTTTGAATGGGCGTAGTCTATTATAATAACTTTACCATTTTTATTGTATATAATTTCTGACCTCCCAGGTGGAAATAATGAATTATTAATTTTCTCAGGGAAACTTCTAAATATTTTTTTATAAACCATTATTATAGTAATAATATTTTTAATCATGAAATCATTAAAGGAATTAATTTCATAGACGTATTTATTTGTATGTATTTTAAATTTATCTAAATTTTGTTTTGTTATAGATATTTTATTTTTATTTATAAATCTACTCTGAATTATTAACTTATCATTAAAAGTTTTAAATTTATTTTTTAAAACATCATCTTGTATAAATAAAAAAGATTTTTTTAATTTATGTTTTTGAATTAGATTTATTTTAGCTGTGTGGTAATTATTTAAATTAATATGATAATCCAAATGGTCTGATTTCAAATTTGTCAATACACAATAATGATATTTTAAATTTCCAATTCTACCTTCGTTGTAACCTATACTTGAAACCTCCATAAATACAAATTTAACATTATTTTCACTTGCGAATTGGAGTAAATTTAATATTTCAAAATATGATGGAGTAGTATTATTTAATTTTTTAATTTTTTTAGAATTAATATAAAAACCCAATGTACCAATATAACATGACTTAATTTTATTAATGTTAAAAAGTTTATTTGCACCGTAAGCAACAGAAGTTTTACCATTAGTACCTGTTACAAAAAAAATTTTAATTTTTTTAAAATTATAAAAAATTTTAGCAATATTCTCTAAATCTTTTTGATTTTTATAAAAGAAGTGCTTAATTTTACTTTCATGAATACTTTTTTTAAAATTATTTAAACATAATATAAATTTACAACCTTTTTTAATTGCTTTTTTTTTATAGTTTAAAAATTTTGTATAATTTTTACTATTAATAAGAAATATTGATTTTTGGCTACATTCTTGCCAATTAGTTACAATTTTATAACCCCTAATCTTTAACTCTTCTAGGGTCATTAAATGTCTGTCATTTTTGTGTTAACAATTGATAAGTCTAAATACATATATATCTCTTTCAAAAGATTATAAAATGCAGGTTTTACAGTATTTCCAGCAGTCATATACTTGCCATATTTTTCTTTTGGATTATGCATAAATGTAAAATTCAAATATTTTGGATTATTGTAAGGGAAGAAACTTACATATGTAACATTTTGAATTTTTTTATTTGGAGATACGATTTGATCTGCAGTGCCTGTTTTACCAGCTACTAAGAAATTTTTATATAGCTCATTGTTACTTTCGTTAGCATAAAATAATAATTTGTTTATGTTATTTGAAATTTTATTATACCTATTATTAAAAAGTTTTTCTTGTTTTTGAAATGAAGCACTAAAATTTTCTCTGCCAGTTATTATTTTTCCATATGCATTGATTAGCTGTATTGGTGAAATTGATAAACCGTAACCAAAAGGAATATTATCACAATAACTTCCTCTAAAATTATTTACTGTAGGGTCAACTGAAATCATATCAAAACCTATTTTAGATGATTTAAAAAGGCCTATATGGTCTAAATCAACTTTGAATTCATCTTGACAATCTAAATTTCTCCTAATTAAGATTGCTCCTCTATTAGATGATTTTTTTAGAATATCTCCAACCTTTAGAGGAATGTTGCTATTTCTTGGAAAGTCATTAATAATTTTTTCACCAATATAAACTGGTTGGTCAACATCAAAATATTCATTTGTGTCAATTTTTTGATTTTTTATAGCTGAATAAACTGTAAAAGTTTTAAAAACAGATCCAAAATCAAATTTAAGATCTTTCATGGGCAACAAAGTCTCGTCAAATCTATTTTCGACCCTATTATCTAAAAAAACATTACTTACTATTTCTTCTCTACTTAAGTCAACTAGAACATTTAAAGTATAATCTGGATTAATATAAAGTGTATCGTTATACAAAGATTCATAAATTTTTTTTTGAATCTGTATGTTTAATGATAACTCAATATCATTATTATTTTTACCTATAAATTTTTCAATCAAAGAGACACCTTGATGTTCAATATTAGTATGACCAATCATATTATTTGTAATTTCACTATAAGGGTATTTTCGGGTGAGAATTTTTTCAAATTTAATGTATGGATCTCCTTGATAAATCAAATCTAAAATATCTTTGAGTGGAACATCTCTGTTTATATATTTGACTTTATTCTTAATATTTTTAATTGAATAGTTGTAGTCAGAATATGCTAATCTGTTTTTATTAAAATCGTATACTGTTGGTAAAGCTTTGAGACTTGAGCCTATAAAATTAGATGGGGATCTGTCACCTTTGTCTAAACTTAAAACAACTAACTTTGCCAAAATAGCAAAAAAAAGCAATAGAATTGATAAAGTAAAAAAATAGTAAAGATTTCTTGTTTTAGATAATAACTTGTAGTCTGTTTCATTACTCAGGTTGAACATAATTGATCTTTATAATTGTAAATTCATTAAATTCATCTCTATCAAATTTAATAATTTTTTTAATATCAGAATCTTGAAATTCACTCAGTTTATTAATTTGTAATTGATTTATTTGTTTAGTTAGAAGTATTTCTTTGTTAATTAAAATCTGACTATCTTTATAATAACTCTCTTTAATATATGTTAAATTATTTTCAAGAATTTTAATTTGATTTTTAAAACTCAAAAATAGAATGATAAATATAAATAATATTATAAATTTAGAAACATGATTTATCAATTTAAGAATCTTCCTACTCTTAATTTTGCAGATCTAGACCTATTATTTTCTGCAAGTTCTAACTTTGATGGCGTTATTGGTTTCTTAGTAAGGTTTTCAAAGCCCCAATTTTTTTTGTTTTGAAAATTGTTTTTTTTATGGATCTTATTATTTCTAAAATAGGTTTTAACTATTCGATCCTCTAAGCTGTGGAATGAAATAATTGCTAAATATGCATTAATCTCTAAAAAATTATGAACTTTTTTTAAAAATATTTCTAAATTTTCTAATTCATTATTTGACTCAATCCTTAGAGCTTGAAATGCTTGAGTTGCAAAGTGTATTTTTTTTGATCTAAAATTTACTCCACTATCTCTCAGTATCTCTATAAGCTCAAAATTAGTACTAATCCTCTTAATTGATCTCTGAGATATGATGTATTTCGCAAGTTTTTCTGACTGATTGATTTCACCATATAAATAAAATACTCTTTGAAGTTCTTCTCTATTGTAATGATTAATAATTTTATATGCATTTAAATCACCACCCAGATAATTCATATTTAAATTTGAATTATTTTTAAATGACAAACCAATATTTTTATCCTCTAATTGATTAGATGAAAATCCAAGATCTAATAAGATCAAGTCAAATTTTTTCATATTTAAATTTAACATATCTAAATCTTTGAAAGTGGTTTTATTTCACCATTTACCAATAGTTTAGATTTTTGATTAGAGTTAATTTGTCGTTCTAAAATTAAATAATCGTCATCAAAACTAACATTCAAATTATTTAAATTTTTCTTAATTAAATCATTTATTTCAAATACTGCTTTAATTGATGCAATCTCATTATTTTTTAAATTTAAATTTGTTTGATTTTTTCCACCAAGCGCTAGTTTCAGCCCTTCTATAATTATTGATTTACCTGCACCTGTTTCACCGGTAAAAGCATTAAAACCATTAATAAAATTTACAACAATCTTATTTATTAAAATAAAATTTTTAATTTCTAATGAAACTAACATTAAATTATTCTATAGGTTGTATACTTGTATTTGTATTTTTTTCTCTGCTGCGATCTAATATTTTAATTGGATTAAATTTTTCATACCATTTTTTATCTAACTCATTAATTTCTAAATCATTTAATATATTATATGTTTGTTCATACCAAAAATTATTTGGAAAATTGTAAGCAAGTATTGAAGCATATTTTCTCGCTAATTCTTTTTCGTTTATTTCATGATAAATTTTTGTTATAAGATACAAGGTTTCAGCGATATAAACGCTATCACTGTGATTTTCAAAAATTTCCTTTAGGTAAATTAATGATGCCTCTTTATTTTCCTT
>CACJEH010000008.1:0-30114 GCA_902592365.1 uncultured Alphaproteobacteria bacterium | reverse complement strand
TGTTAAAAATATCAAAAAGACTGATATTAAAAGCTATAATGATTTAGAGATAATAAAAGGAGGAAAAACTAGGTCAGAAAGTGTTAAAAATGCCCTTAATAAATCTAATTATAAAGCAAAATACGTCATAATACATGATGCAGCAAGACCATTAAATTCAAAAAAAATAATTAATGAAATAACTAAAAATCTAATAAATAAAAAATACGACTGTGTGGTGCCTTATAATAAATGTTCAGATACTGTTGTAGTCAAACATAAAAACCTAGATAGAGACAAACTAAAACTTATAAAAACACCACAAGGATTTTTAAAAAATAAAATTACTTATTTGCATAATAAATATAATGAAAAAAAATTAATTGATGACAGCCAATTATTTAGGTACGAAAAAAATAAATACAAATTAAAATATATTTTACAAAATGAAATAAATATAAAAATTACTTACAAAGGTGAATTAGAAACATTAAATAAGTTATTAGAAAATAATATCTTAGTGGGAATTGGTTATGATATTCACAGAACTATCATGACTAATAAAAATAATTTATTAAAACTTGGTGGTGCAAAAATAAAATCAAAAGTAAAAGTTATTTCTCATTCAGATGGAGATGTAATACTACATGCTATAACAGACTCTATTCTAGGCGCTCTATCTTTAAGAGATATAGGTACTTATTTTCCAAATAACAAAAAGAACTTAAATAGAAATTCAATAGACTTCTTAAATTATGCTTTAAACAAAATGAATTCAAAGAAAAAGATTATTAATAATATTGATCTAATGATTGTATCAGAGGAACCTAAAATTAATCCTCATTTTAAAGAGATATTAGACAGCATATCAAAGAACCTTAATATTAATAAAAATATTATTTCTATCAAAGCAACTACAAATGAAAAATCTGGTCTTATAGGTAGAGGTGATTTTATAGCTTGTTGGTCAAATATTTCTCTTAGAGATAGCTAAACTACATTTTTTAATTTTTCAAAGTCTTCATCTGCGTGATAACTAGACCTTGTCATTGGTGACGAAGAAATCATTTTAAATCCTAGATTTAAACATACATTATAAAGACTTTTAAACTCCTCAGGAGTGTAAAACTTATGAACTTTTTCATGATGAATAGATGGTTGTAGGTATTGACCAATAGTGACGAAATCAATATTAGATCTTTTCATATCCTTTAATACCTCAATTATTTCTGAGTATTCCTCACCTAACCCAACCATAATACCAGACTTTGTAAATATTGATCTATCGAATTCCTTCACCTCTCTCAAAAGTTTTAAACTTTCAATATAATTTGAACCAGGTCTAATTTGTTTATAAATTCTTGGTACAGTTTCTAAGTTGTGATTGAAAACATCAGGTTTTACCTTTGCAATATCAATATAATTTCTATTTTTTCTTAAAAAATCAGGTGTTAAAATTTCAATCGTTGTATTATTGGATAGTTCTCTTATGTATTTAATAGTATCAATAAAATGCTGAGCACCACCGTCAGGTAAGTCATCTCTGTCTACACTTGTTACAACAACATGTTTAAGTCCTAATTTTAAAACAGATTTAGCAACGTTTAGAGGTTCCATAGGATCTGGTGGTTCTGAAGGTTTACCAGTTTTTACATTACAGAATGCACATGCTCTAGTACAGGTATCTCCTAATATCATAAAAGTTGCATGTTTTTTTTCCCAACATTCTCCGATATTTGGACATGCTGCTTCTTGACAGACAGTAACTAAGTTATGAGATTTTACTATGTCTAGTGTTTCAAAATATTTTTTTGATGTTGGTGCTTTTACTTTTAGCCAATTAGGTTTTTTAATTGTCGTAGGATTAAATTTTTTAATTTTTTCTGGATGTCTGATCATGTTTAAAAATGTAAAGGTTTTTCAAAAGCTGATAAGACACTTTCATGAATAGACTCTGATAAGGTTGGATGTGCAAAAACAGTATTGATAAATTCATCTTCTGTTGACTCAGATGAAATAGCAAGGCCAAATGTGGCTATCATTTCTGTAACATCAGGTCCAATAAGATGTGCACCCAATACCTCTCCGGTCTCAGAATTAAAGAGCGTTTTAACAAATCCATATGAGTTAGACATAGTTTGAGATTTGCCATTCGCTAAAAATGGAAAATTACCCGTCTTGTAGGGAGTGTTATTGTCTTTTAGTTGTTGTTCGGTGAAACCAACGGTAGCTATTTGAGGTAAGCTATATATACAACCAGGGATATGATTTTCTTTTGGTTTATGAGTATCATTACCTGTTGAAATATGATTCACACAATTTATGGCATCGTGCATGGCTTTATGGGCTAACCAAGGGGCACCAATAATATCACCAATGGCATATAAACCTTTAATATTTGTCTCATAATTATGATTTGTATTTATATAACCGGTATCAGATAGATTTAAGTTAAGGAAACTTATAAAGTCTTTATCTAAATTAGGTATCACACCTACAGATAGTATTAATGCATCACATGCAACCTTTTGGTCAATATTGTTAAAGGATACATTCTTTTTGTCTTCAGCAATTTTCTCAATTTTTGCATTTAACTCAAATTTAATACCCTTTTTTTCAAATATTTTTTTTGCTTCATTTGAAATGTCGTTATCAAACTGCGGTAAAATCTTATTTTGAGACTCAAACACTGTAACATCCGAACCTAAAGCATTATAAATACTTGCAAACTCTATTCCAATTGCTCCTGATCCGATAATACATAATTTTTTTGGAAGAAATTTAGGTATCATTGCTTCTTTAGAACTCCAAATTAAGTTAGAAAAGCTAATGTCACCAATTGTTCTAGGTTTGCAGCCCGTGGCAATAATCATATTTTGAGAGGAAATTTCATCTTTTGTGGTATTTACAAAAAATTCATTATCTATTTTTTTGGGATATGCTCGGTGTTTATAAATATCAATTTTATTTTTTTTCATTAGTGAGTTAACGCCTTTTGATAAATTATCAGATGCTGTTCTTGACATCTTTACAACTTTGTCCAGAGCAATTTTAGTAAGATCTTTCTTATCTAGCCCAAAATGATTAGCCTCTTCCATGAATTCTGCTGAATGCAGTAATGATTTAGTTGGAATACACCCCCAATTAAGACATACACCTCCTAGTTTATCCTCTTCAAACAAAGCAACTTTCATACCAAGTTGTGCTGCTTTTATAGCAGCAACATAACCACCAGGTCCACCGCCAACTATTGTTAAATCATACTTAATTGTCATCTGAAATATTTTCTAAATTTTGTACAATACTAGAAAAAAATTGTGAAGCTAAAACTCCATCAACAGCTCTATGATCACAAGATAATGTCAAGTTTATAAAACTCCCTATTTCAATTTTACCTTTGTCCACATAAACATCCTCAAAAATCTGGCCTACTGCTAATATGTATGTTTGTCCTGGTAAAATAATAGCATCAAAACTGCGGATATTAAATGAACCCAAATTAGATATACTTATGACACCATCTGACAGATCAGAGGGAGAAAGTTTATTATCTCTTGTTAAATTTATCTTTTCATTAAGTTTAGAGTTAATTTCATTTAAATTAAAATTATTTATCTTTTTGATTACAGGCATTTTTAAGCCAAACTTAGAGTCAACGGCAATACCAATATTATGATCTTTATTAATAATAAATTCGCCATTATCCCTATATGTACAATTTGAGTCTGGAAATGCTTTGAATGCATTTGATATAGATTGCATTAATATTGCGTTTAAAGAGTACTTATTACCTTTTAATTTTTGATCTTTTCTAAATTTTAATAGAGTAGCCATATTCACTCTAGTATTTAAATAAAAATGTGGAATATTATTTTTTGAATGTGTTGTTGCTTTTGCAATAGCCTGTCTTAATCTATTAATTTTTGGGCCTTCAGACAAATAATTTGAGTCTGATACATCTCTTAAAATAATTCTATTATCTGGACCAGTACCTTTTAATTTTGACAAATCTATAGATTTTTCATTTGATATTTTTTTGGCAATTGGAGATATAAATACTCTTATAGCCCCATTATCAAAAGTTTCATTAATATCAAGATCATCGGTACGTATTCTTCTTGAAATCGATTTTATTTTTGAAATATCTATATTTTTTTTTTTAGCTATTTTTTTAGCTAAGGGTGTAATTAATATTTTATCTGAAACCAAATCTTTATCATTTTCAGAAGGATTTATTTCTAAAGTTTGTATTTTATTATCTGAATTATTATTTTTTAGAAAATTATTTATATCCTCTTGTGTAAAAGTCAAATCATCTGAAATTATTGCAACTAATTGATTAACATTTGCTGTTTCACCTTCCATGGATATTATTTTAGCAATATACCCATCTTCTGGTGACTCGTACTCCATTGTGGCTTTATCTGTTTCAACTTCAAATAAGACCTCACCACTCAATATTGGATCTTTTTCTTTTTTTATCCACTTAACAATTTTACCCTCCTCCATTGTGGGCGATAAAGATGGCAAATTAACTTCATATAACATTATTTTATATATGACACTTTTTGAACAGCAGACACAATTTCATCAGTATTGGGTAATGCCAATTTTTCTAAATTTTCTGCATATGGCATTGGGACATCTTTTCCACTAACTTTAATTATTTCTGAGTCAAGGAAATCAAAGCAATTTGATTGGATTAAATAAGATAAGTGTGATCCAAAACTTGTATTGCCAAAGCCATCCTCAACAATTACAACTCTATTGGTTTTTTTAACAGATTTATATATCAATTCTTCATCTAGAGGTTTAATTGATCTTAGATCTATAATATCAGGACTAATCCCTAGTTTTTCAATTGATGGAAGAGCGTTTAATATTCTTTGCACAGACATTGAAAAGCCAATAATAGTTACATCTTTACCTTCTTTAATAAGATTGCCTTTACCAATAGGAATTAAAAAATCGTTCTCTTCTGGGACGTTAGTTTTTTCTTTATAGAGTAATTCATGTTCTAAAAAAACAACAGGATTGGGATTTCGAATAGATGATTTTAATAAACCTTTTGCATCTCTAGCATTTGAAGGAGTAATTACTATCAAGCCTGGTATATGAGAGAACCAAGATATAAAACATTGGCTATGTTGTGCTCCAACTCTAGCCGCTGCACCATTTGGGCCTCGAAAAACTATAGGAACATTTATTTCTCCACCTGACATATATAAAGATTTAGCAGCAGAATTAACTATTTGATCAATTGCTTGCATAGAAAAATTAAAAGTCATAAATTCACATATAGGCTTAAGACCTGCCATGGCCGCTCCAATGGCCAAACCTGTAAAACCATGCTCAGAAATAGGAGTATCTAAAACCCTTTTTGATCCAAATTTATCTAGAAGCCCTTGGGTTACTTTATATGCACCATCGTATTCAGCTACCTCTTCTCCTAAGAGAAAAACATCTTTGTCTAATTTCATTTCTTCTTCAATAGCTTGATTCAATGCCTCTCTCATAGATATTTCTTTTTCAGACCAATTCTTTTCACCTGAATTTTCTTTTGTTTGATTTAAAAGAGAATTCATTGAAATATTTACTTCTGTTGTAAGAGGTTTAGATCCAATAGAGGAGACTTGTGGAGATTTTTCAATAGGTTTTTCTGGTATCTCCTCTATTTCCTCACCATCAACTTTAAGAAGAGCAATCTCAGTATTAACACTTATATTTTCAGTGCCCTCTTTAACAAGTATTTTCTCAACTTTGCCATCTTCAGGTGACTCAAGTTCCATAGTAGCTTTATCAGTCTCAATTTCTGCTAAAATATCTCCTGAGAGTACACTATCTCCTTCTTTAACTAACCATTTTACTAAGTTACCTGTTTCCATTGTTGGAGATAAAGCTGGTAGAAGTATTTTCATAAATATACCTCGGTGTATAATTCTTCTAAATCTGGAAGTGGCGACTCAAGTGAAAATTTTTCTACATCTTTAATTTGTTTCTTAATATGACTTTCAGTATCTATAATCTTGTCCTCTTGAATTTTATAATCATTTAATAAAGTTTCTTTCATCATTAACACAGGGTCTATCTCTTTCATTTTATTCACTTCATCTTTAGTCCTGTATAGACCAGGATCGGACATTGAGTGACCTCTAAATCTATATGTATCCATTTCGATAATGTAGGGCTTAGAATTTTTTTCGATATATTCTCTTGCCCTTATAGCTGACTCACTTACATTAAAAAAATTCATACCGTCTACTTTTTCACCTTTAATGCCGAATATAGTTGCTCGTTCGTACAACTCCCCTCCTGCTGCAGACCTTCCAATAGATGTACCCATTCCATATTTATTGTTTTCGATAATAAATAATACTGGTAACTCCCAAAGTGATGCTAAATTAAATGCCTCAAAAACTTGGCCATTACTCATAGCTCCATCTCCTAAATAGACTCTTGAAATCTTTTTTTCGTTTCTATATTTATGTGCAAAACCTATACCGACGCCTAAAGGCACTTGAGCTCCAACGATACCATGTCCACCATAAAATCTATTAGCTTTGGAGAACATGTGCATTGATCCCCCCTTACCTTTTGAAATGCCATCTTTCCTTCCAGTTAATTCAGACATTACTAGTTTAGGATCTACACCACGAGCTAATATATGCCCGTGATCTCTGTAAGCAGTGATAACGGTGTCCTCTGAGTTAATAGAGGAAAGAATACCAATGACAACAGCCTCTTGACCAATGTATAAATGACAGAAACCTCCAATTTTTCCAGCTCCATATAATTGAGCAGCTTTTTCCTCAAATTTTCTAATTAAAAACATTTTTTCATAAAACTTCAGCAACTGATCATTTGTAAAATTATTTTTGTTTTTTTTATTCATCTTAATCTAACTTTAATATGGTCTCTCCATCTTGAATATTTGGGTTATTCTGCTTTGTAATTTCATCAACATAATCCTCTTTATTTGAATAGAAAGAATGTAAATCAATATTAATATCTAACATTTTTTGATCGAGATTGGATTGCAATTTTTTATACATTTTTTCCTCAAATTGATAAATTAAGTAATTTCCAATATTGAACTTTCCATAAACTGTGTGATAAATAAGGTAAATCAATACAAATATAAAAAAGAAATTTATTAAATAACTAACTTTTAAAAACTTCACTTAATTCACCAGCATACCCTTTAATCTTGTCATTTTCTGATATTCTAAGTAACTGATTATATTTTGCTACTCTATCAGATCTAGCTAATGAACCAGTTTTAATCAAAGGACAGCGTGAAGCAACTGCTAAATCTGAGATAAAAGAATCCTCAGTTTCACCTGACCTGTGAGACATAATAGATGCAAAACTATTATCTGTAGCTAGCTTGATAGCTTCTAAAGTTTCTGTAACTGTGCCTATTTGATTCAATTTTATTAAAATACTATTTGCTTGTTTTTCATCTATACCAGTTTGCAATTTTTGTATATTTGTAACAAAAAGATCATCGCCAACTAATAGTATTTTTGAACCAAGTTTATTTGTGATTTTTACCCAACCTTCATAATCCTCTTCATTAAGTGCATCCTCAATTGAAAAAATAGGATAGTTTTTACAAATATTTTCGTAAACACTTATCATTTCTTCTGTTGTGTATGTGTTACCCTCAAAGTTGTATTTTCCATCAGAGTAAAACTCACTAGAAGCAGCATCTAATGAAATTTTAAAATGATCATTTAATTTAAAGCCTGCTTTTGAAATTGAATTACATATTAAATCTAGAACATCTAAATGAGATTTTAAATTAGGTGCAAAGCCTCCCTCATCACCAAGATTAGTATTTAAAGATCTAGATTTTAATTCTTTTTTTATATTAGTTATTACAGAATGTGTTGAAGATAAAGCTTCAGTTAAAGATTTAAATCCTATTGGTAAAATCATAAACTCTTGAAAATCAACATCATTATCAGCATGTTGTCCGCCATTTATTACGTTCAGCATTGGAACTGGAATAATTAAATTATCTAAACCCTGAGAGAGAAATACTGCACCAAAGTTTACATAAGACCAAGCCTTATAGTAGGCAAGACTAAGAGATAAAATAGCGTTTGCTCCGTACTTTGATTTATTTTCTGTGCCATCTAAATCTATTAGGAATTTATCAAATTCTCTAAAATCAATGAAACTTTTGTCTAAAATTTCGGGTTTTATGAGTTCATTAACATTAGATACTGCTTTAAGAACACCCTTGCCGCTCATTCTATTAGGGTCTGAATCTCTTAATTCTAGTGATTCAAATTTTCCTGTGGACGCCCCTGATGGTACCATTCCTCGAAAAGGATATGGGATATTTTCAAAGATCATTTCACATTCTACAGTTGGGTTTCCCCTACTGTCAAAAATTTCTCTTGCTATTATATTTTTAATTTTCATTTATTTTGCCGCCTTATTTATTTTATTAATAGCATTTAAGAGTTTAGGCATTTTGTGTAAATATACCATATTAGGACCGTCACTTAATGCAATTTCTGGGTTTGGGTGTGTTTCAATGAAGAAACCTGCTATTCTCAAAGATGAAGCAGCTTTCGATAATGGTGCCACATACTCTCTAGCACCTCCGCTTTTTTTACCCAATCCACCAGGTAGTTGCACACTGTGAGTTGAGTCAAAAATAATTGGGTATCCAAATGTTTTCATTAAATGAATACCTTTAAAGTCGTTTATTAAATAATTATATCCAAATGAATTTCCCCTTTCAGTTATTAATATTTTTTTGTTATTTTCATTTTCAATTTTATTGATGATATTTGAAACTTCTTTATGTGATAAAAACTGTCCTTTTTTAACATTAACAATCTTTTTTGTTTGTGCAGCAGCTTTTATTAAATCTGTTTGCCTACATAAAAAAGCTGGTATTTGTATTACATCAAGAAATTCAGCTAACTTATCAACTTGAAAAGTCTCATGAACGTCGGAAGTGATAGATATTTTTAAATCTTTTTTGAGATTTTTTAGTATATCTATGGATTTATCAATAGAAATTTTATGGCGTATTGTTTTATCAGAGCTTCTATTAGCTTTGTCAAAACTACATTTAAATACTAAATTAAATTTTTCTTTTTTTGTATATTTAATAAGAGATTGCGCAACTTTTCTGACTAATTTTTCATTTTCTAACAAGCATGGGCCAGATATTAAAGTCAGTCTATCAGTGTCATTTTTAATAGAATATTTAGATAATTGGACAGATTTAGGCATTTTTATTCATTAAGCTATTTTTTATAAATGAGAAAAATATAGGGTGAGGCTTAAACGGTTTAGATTTCAGCTCAGGATGAAATTGAACACCGAGGAACCATTTATGATTTTTATTTTCAATGATTTCTAATAATTTTTTATCTTTTGAAAATCCAGAAAAGACAAGACCTTTTTTTTCTATTGAAGATCTATATTTAGGATTCACTTCATACCTATGTCTATGTCTTTCATGAATTAATTTTTTTTTATAAATTTTTGAGGCTAAAGATTTATGTTTTATATAACAAGGATAAGAGCCCAATCTCATAGTAGCACCTAAATCATTTTCTTTTGTTCTTGTAACCTTTTGATTTTTTTTACTCCATTCGGTCATTAACGATATGACATTATTAGTATTCTTGCCAAATTCAGAGCTGCCTGAGTTTTTCATTTTCAAAACATTTTTAGTAAATTCAATAATTGATAATTGCATGCCCAAACATATTCCTAAGAATGGAATTTGATTTTCTCTAGCATACCTAATAGCTTCTATTTTTCCACTTATACCTCTATTACCAAAACCACCAGGTATAAGAATACCTGCGGCCTTAATTAATAACTCATCAACATTTTTTTTGTTTATTGTCTCAGAGTCAATCCATTTGATTTTAACATTTACTTTATTGTGAACACCTGCATGATAAATAGCTTCATAGAGAGATTTATAACTATCTTTTAAATGAACATATTTTCCAATTATAAATATGTTTAGCTCCTCTTTTGCTCTTGACTCTAATACTTCAAAGTTTGTCCATTTTGAAAGATCTTTTTTCTTTGTAGATTTTATATTTAAATTTTTTATCACTAAGTCATCTAATTTGGATTTTGATAATAAAGAAGGTACTTGGTAAATACTCCCTACATCATAGGACGGAATAACAGCATTAGTTGGTACGTTACAAAACAAACTAATTTTTTGAATTTCTTCATACTTTATTTTTTTATTACTTCTACAAACAATTATATCAGGCTGAATTCCGGCATTTAAAAGCTCTTTAACAGAGTGCTGAGTGGGCTTTGTTTTAACTTCACCAGATGTTTCTATATATGGAAGTAAAGTTAAATGTATGAGGAGTGTGTCTAGCTGTCTTTCATTTTTAAATTGTCTGATGGCTTCCAAGAAAGGAAGACTTTCAATATCACCAACAGTGCCCCCTATCTCACAAATAATAACATCATCCTTATTAGTTGATTTTTTTATAGAATTTTTAATTTCTTCAGTAACATGAGGTATTACTTGTACAGTAGATCCTAAATATTCACCTTTTCTTTCCTTTGATAGTATAGTCGAGTAAATTTTACCCGATGAAATAGAATCATTTTTAGAACATTTTATATCTGTAAACCTCTCATAATGGCCTAAGTCTAAATCAGTCTCATAGCCGTCATCAGTGACATAAACTTCACCGTGTTGGTATGGACTCATTGTTCCAGGATCAACGTTTAAATACGGATCTAATTTTCTAATTTTTAGTTTAATGCCTCTAGATCTAAGAAGAGAGGCTAATGATGCAGTGACTATTCCCTTACCTAGCGATGAAACAACACCTCCGGTAACGAAAATTAATTTCACTGATTAGGCACTTCTGGAATCATTTCCTCTATTGAATCGTCTAAAATAATTTCTTCTTGAATAGTTTCTAAATCAGTTGAAGATGAATATTGTTTTGTAATAATTGCGCCCATAAACAAACACCAAAATAAAAAACCAAAACCTAATACATAAGTAATTTTTGTCATTCCTGAAAAAGAGGATTTATTAGCTGTCATTCCACCTGTAAGAGATGTTTGAGTGCCTAGCCCTAGACTTCCACCTTCAGTTTTTTGAAAAAGTATAATTAAAATGAGCACCACTCCAATAATCGCACTAATTATTAAAAATAGGTTTATCATAATGTTATTTAAAGTATTTAATAAATGAAGGTTTTGTTGAAGCAGAGCCTACTAAAACCCCATCTAATTTTTGTAAACTTAAAATTTCTTTTATATTTGATAAATTTACGGAACCACCATATAAAATTTTTATTTTTTTAAAAGAATAATTTTTTAACATTTTGGTCAAAAATTGCAAAATATCATTAATTTCAGACATTTTTGGTGTTAATCCCGTACCAATTGACCATAAAGGCTCATAAGCTAATATAACTTCATTATAAATAATAGATTTTTTAAATATTTTATTTATTTGTTTTTTTAAAAAATTTTTAGTTTTTTTTGATTTATAAATATCTACAGGCTCTCCAATACAAACAATTGGTGTAATTTTGTTATGCAGACAAAGAACAGTTTTTTTTTGTATAATCAAATCTGTTTCACCAAAATTAGACCTAACTTCTGAGTGACCAAGAATACAAAATTTAATATTATTACTAACTAAATCTTGAATATCTATAGACCCTGTAGAAGCACCTTTTCCATGTAAATCTACATTTTGTGCTGCATAGATATTTTTTGGATATCTAGATTTGAGAGTGAGGTTATAAAAGTTATTAGGACTAGAAATAAGTTTGTATTTCTTTGTACTTGGTAGTTTAGACACTACCTTTGATAAGTTCATACTTTCAGATATATTTAAATATGATTTCCAATTAAATATTATATATTTCATTAGGTTAACTGATATCAAAATACTTATAAAAATGAAAACTAAAAAACTAATAGTTATAATATTTAGTGCTGCACTAGGCATAAGTTTCTTATTTATCGGATTTGGATCCTATGTGGGTAAAAATTATGTTTTAAAAGTAGGAGACCAAAAAATATCAACATCTGAATTTTCTAGAGCATATGAAAACTATAAATCAGAAAATGGCCTTTCTAATTTATCAGAACAAGAGGAGTTATTTTCAAAAATTCAATTTACAAATGAATATGTAAATGAGCTAGTTTTTCTTAATTATTTAGATGAAAAAATTAGTATAAGTGATAACTCCAAAAAAGTAGTTTTAAAAAAATCCTTAAATAATGACGAAATGTTTAGAAATCTAGATGAAGCATCACTTCAAAATTACTTAAAAGAAATTGAGGGAAATATATATATTGATTTATTCAATGATAGCCTTAATGCGCAGACATTAGTTAGTCACGAAATTAATCCAGATCTTCTGATTGAGAAAGAATTAAATATATATGAGATTAAAAATGACGATAATCTTCTCAATTATCAATTAGAGGAGGATTTTTACTCCAATAACGAATTATATGAAATTTCAATTAATGAAATAAGTATCAAAAATTATATTCAAGAAGAACTACTAACTGATGACATTATAAATGAATATTATGAGGCAAATATTAATAAATTTATTGAGCCAAAAAATTATACCTATGAACAAATTATTTTAGAAAATATTTCAAATAAAAATTTTAATGAGCTGAAAGAGAGTGAAGACTTTCAATTCAAATTATTCGAAAACGTTGATGAAAAATTAATATTACCACAAATTCTTGAAGTATTAGAAAAACTTAGTTTAGGAGAAGAAGGTAATAATATTAAAATTGGAGAGAAATACTTTTTTGTAAAACTTTTATCTCTTGAAGAAGAATATCAAAGGACATTAGAGAATGTTTATGAAGATGTAGTAGCGACATTAACTAAATTAGAAATAGAAAATTTTACACTAACTAATGATGTTAAAAATTTAGATAGCTATAGTACAAATCAAATCTTCTTTAGTAATTCATTTAATTTTTTAGAAAATATTCCTGATCAATACAGTTTTATTGACTTTAATCAATCATCTGGGGAAATAAAAAAAGATAATTTTTTATTTCAATTTAATGTTCAAAAGATATTTAAAGAAGATCTACCATTGGATTTCAAAGAAAAATTTCTAAATTCTTTTAGCAATTATAAAAAAAATATAGATATTTCACATAATGAAGAATTACTAAAAAAAGCAGGAACAGTAAAGGTCAACTATTTTACTGACTCTCTAACTATTAAAAATAATTTTATTGAGCCAGAGATTTTAGAAAAAATAATTATTATTAAAAAAGACCAAAAATTAAAAGTAGTGTTACTAAATGAAGTTATTTATCTAGATATAAATTCAATTGGATCTATTGACTCTTTAAATATAAAACAAAATATTGTGAATTTAATATATTCAAAAATTATTAAAGAAATAAAAGAAACTCTAGATATAGAAGTTGATAACGAACAACTTTTACAACTTTAGTATGTATGTTCACGGTAAAAAAGTTTTTCTAGATACTGAAAATACAATTACAATATATAATAAACTTGCAAATAGATTTAAAGATGTCTCCATTTTAGAGTCAGTCATTGGGGGTGATAATAAAGGAAGATTCTCTATTATTCTTTTTAATATATTACAAAATATTGAAATTTTTCATAATTATGTACTTGTAGATAATCAAAAGAAAAAAATTAAATCACCAGACTCTTTTATAAGGGAAATTTATAAAAAATTAAAAATTAAAACTATATATGATCAGAATATACCTCTACCCGTATTTATTGGTAATGTATCATTTGATTTATGTAAGTTTACCCTTCCAAAATTAAGTTATAAACCTGATAAGAATGAAATTGGAATACCTCTGGCACATTTTGTAAAACCAAGGAATCTAATAATCATAGATAATGTTCTTAATGAGACACATTTAATTGAAGTTTCAAATATCAAGAAAAAACCAGTAAAATCCCTAAAAACATTAGAAAATATACTTAAAGAGTCTTTTTCCAAAAATAAAAAATTAAATTTTAGTAAACTTAAAAAATTTAAAAACTATGTTAAGAAAGAGGAATTTATTCAAAGAGTTAAGGAAATAAAAAGTGATATTAAAGTTGGTGAAATATTTCAAGCTGTTCTTTCTCAAAGATTTTCTAATGACTATTTAATTGATCCTTTTAATTTTTATAGAGCATTAAGGTCAATTAATCCCTCACCTTATCTTGTTTTTTTAAACCTAAAAAACTATCAAATTATCTGCTCAAGTCCTGAGACTATGATTAAAGTAAAAAATAAAGAAATTACACTTAGACCTATTGCCGGAACTAGAAGAAGGGGTAAAAATGAGATTGAAGATAATAATTTAAAAAATGAATTACTTAAGGATAAAAAAGAACTAGCCGAACATTTAATGCTAGTTGATTTAGGCAGAAATGACGTTGGTCAAATTTCAAAAATTAATACTGTAAAAGTAACTGAGCAAAATATAATAGAATATTATTCTCATGTAATGCATATAGTAAGTAATGTTACGGGAGAATTAAAAAATAATTTAACACCTATAGATGTTCTCTTTGCTGGCTTGCCAGCAGGGACTGTTTCTGGAGCACCTAAAATTAGAGCACTAGAAATATTAGAAAAACATGAAAAAATAAATAGGGAATTTTATTCAGGTTCGGTTTTTTATATAGATGCAAATGGAGATATGGATAGTTGTATTAATCTCAGAACTGCAATGATTAAAAATAAAAAAATATATGCACAAAGTGGAGCAGGTATTGTTTTTGACAGCATACCTGAAAATGAACATAGTGAGTGTATCAATAAGGCTAGTGCTTTATTTGAAGCTTACAATTTAGCTCACAACATATAATGATTACTCTCATAGATAATTACGATAGCTTCACATATAATTTATATCATTGTTTAAGTAAAAGAGATCAAGTATTAGTTATTAAAAATGACTTGATCTTAAAAAATATTGACAAAATAATTAATAGTAAAGGTGTTGTAATATCACCTGGACCAAGTAATCCATTTAATGCAGGTGAATGTCTTGATTTAGTCCATCAAATATACTCATTTATACCAATATTAGGTGTTTGTTTAGGTCATCAAATTTTAGGAGTCTATTTTGGCGCTAAAATAGACACATTAAGTACACCAATGCATGGAAAAGTATCAAATTTAAAAAAAATAAATGAATGTAAAATATATAAAAATATTGATAAAAAGTTCCGTGCAACTAGGTATCACTCTTTATATCTAAATAAAAATAATTTTCCTCAAAATTTAAAAATAACAAGCATTTCAGAAGATGATAAAATTATAATGAGTTTTAAACATGAATTATTTTCGATTTATGGTGTGCAATATCATCCAGAAAGTATCGAAACTCTTGTGGGTTCAAAGATTTTAGAAAATTTTATGGATTGCATATGAAATTTAAAATAGATGATTTAATAACTAAGAGAAATGTTGAATATGCTATTAAATATTTATTTGACTCAGATAATATTTCTCATCAAGCAATTATAATTCATCAACTAAATAAATTAATAAATAATAGCGATATACTTTTATCTCTAAGGAAATTTATTTTTAAAAATTCTAATAAAATAAAGCAATATCCTAATTCTTTGGATACATGTGGGACTGGAGGTGATGGGTTAAAGACACTAAATATATCAACAACAGTAGCTATATTATTATCATCTGTTGAAATTCCAGTTGCAAAACATGGTAATCGTGCTGCTAGCTCATTAAGTGGTTCCTCTGATATTATTTCTGAATTGAATATATCCAGTGAAAAAGACTCGAAGAAAATAATTAATAAAATAACAAATGATAAATTTGTCTATTTAAATGCACCTTTTTTTTATTCAAATCTTAGTAAAGTTGGAGAAGTAAGAAAAAAATTAGGAATAAAAACGATATTTAATTATATGGGCCCTACATTAAATCCATTAGGAGCAAAATATCAAATATTAGGTACAGTGAATAAAAACTCTGCAGAAATTATGTTAAAAATACTATCTAAAATTGATAATAAAAATTCTACAATTTTTTTCTCAGATGATGGGTTAGACGAAATAAGTATATTTGCTCCAACAAATTTTTATTTTAAAAGAGGAAAAAATATCACTAAAAAGAAGATATCTCATACCAAATATAAAAAATACCTTTCATCTAAATTAAATTTTAAGGATATTAAAGGAGGAATTCCCTCTTATAATGCAAGTAGGCTGATTGAATTATTTCAGGGGAAAAAAGATAGTTACAGAGATATAACTATTATTAATTCAATTTACGCGATGCAAACCATAAAACCGACATATAAATTTGATGAATGCTTTGATATATTAAATAATTCTCTTGATACGTTTATGGCCCTAGATCATTTAAACAAAATTAAAAAGTAATGAATATTTTAGATAAAATAGTTTTAGAAAAAACTAATCATATTAAATATTTAAAACAAAAAACTAATAAAAAAAAGAATTCTGAATATAGTAAGTCAAAATACTTTCTTAGTACAATAGAAAGCAATCTAAATAATAAAAAAAATGCTCTTATAGCTGAATTTAAAAGATATAGTCCTTCGATAAAAAATTTTAGTAAAATAAAGTATATTCAGGATATTCTTGAACAATACCATAAATCAAAATGTTGTTGTATATCCATCTTAACTGACAAAAATTTTGGTGGAAGTTTAAATGATATAACGATTGCAAAAAAAATTACTGATAAACCAATTATCAGAAAAGATTTTATAATAAATGAAACACAAGTATTTGAAACTAAAGAATTTGGTGCAGATGCTGTATTATTAATTGCAAAAATTTTATCTAAATCAAATATAAAAAAATTATATAATTTGGCAATTGATATTGGTTTAGATGTATTAATAGAGATTGAAAATATTTCTGAAGCAACGAAAATTGCTGGTATAGATACAAAATTGATTGGAATCAATAATAGAAATCTAAAAGAACAAAAGATTGATATAAATAAATCTATAAAACTATCTAAAATATTAAAAAATAAAATTATAATAAGCGAAAGTGGAGTTACAGTTTCAAATATAAAAAAAATTAAAAAAGAAAGTGGAATATCTTCTTTTTTAATAGGTGGTAGTATTTTAAAAAATGATAATAAAATTAAATATATTAATAGGTTATATGAGGCTTAATGAGTTTATCACACTTCAATAAAAAAAATAAAAATATTGAAATGGTTGATATATCAAAAAAAATTAAAACAAAAAGATATGCAGAGGCAAGATCTTTAATTGAAATTGACAAAAAACTTTATTCAATAATTAAAGGCGATAAAGAATTAAAAAATAATTTATTTAACACTGTCAAAATTGCAGGTATTTATGCTGCAAAGAATACTTCATATCAGATACCATTAACACACAATATTCCAATAGATTATGTTTCTTTGTCTCTAAATTTAAGAGACGAGGAATATATAGAAATAAAAAGTATTGTGAAATCAAACTACTCAACAGGATTAGAAATAGAAGCCTTAAATTCTGTTTCGTGTGCCTCTATTACAACTTTTGATATGCTTAAGTCTTACAAAAGAAAGATAACTATTAAGAAAATTGAAATAATAAAAAAAAGAGGAGGTAAAAACAATATTGGATGATATTTTTAAGACAATTAAATTAATTTCAAGTTATCTTCCAAAAAATAAGTTTTCATCAATTTTAAGTCAAAATTTAAATAATAATCATTTTATCAAATCTAATATAGTGATTAAGAAAAATATACCCCCTCAAAATCAATCATCAATGGATGGTATAGCAATAACAAATGTAGGAAAAAAATTTAAAATTGTTGGAAAATCAAAATTAAATATTTTTAATAAAATAAAGGTAAATTTAAATGAGTGTTTAATTGTAAAAACTGGGTCACTAATACCTGATAATATAAAATATGTAGTTCCCCAAGAGCAAATTTTTATAAATAAAGGGAATGCTTATATAATTAATTTTAATAAAAATAATAAATTTATCAGAAAAAAGGGACATATCTTCAAAAAAGGTAGTAAAATAAATATTCAAAATAAATATCTATCTTTTTATGAATTAAGTAGTATAAAAAGTCTCAAAGATATAAAAGTCAAAATACTACAACCATTAAAATTCAAAATTATTTCGACAGGTAGCGAATTTACCAAAGGTCATTTTATTCTCCCCACAAATGGTTATTATTTAAATAATTTTATAAAAAAGAATAATCATATTGTTGATAAGAATATTCATATAAAAGATGATCAAAAATTATTACTAAAAGAAATAAACAATTCTAAATCAGATATTACAGTTATTATTGGGGGTACAGGTAAAAGTAAAGATGATATTAATTTTGAAAATTTTAATTTAATTATTGATGGTCTTGATTTAAAACCTGGTAGACCTTTTAAATTATTTATAAAGAAAAATAAAATTTATATGTTTTTTCCTGGAAACCCTTGTTCTTCTTTTGTATTGACCAATATAATTATTAAATCATTAATCGAGATTTATAATAATAGAAAATTCCAGATTAAATATGATTTAATGGATATCAATAAAGTCAAATTTAATTTTAAAAGTTTGAAAAGAAAATCTTTTTTATTTGGTTTAAGAGACCAAAAAAGTATTAAAGTATTTAATAATCAAGAAAGTTCTAATTTAAAGAATATATTGTATGCAAATTGTCTGATTTATTATGATAGAACTAATAAACTAAGGATATATCAAATAAATGACTAAAAACGCCAAAAAGCTTTTAGATTTTTTGAGAAAATATATTGAGAACAACAAAATATCTCCTAATTATGAGGAAATGAAAGAACACATGGGTTTAAAGTCTAAATCTTCCATATTCCAGTATTTAGAATATTTAGAAGAACAAGGTCACATTAAAAAAGATAAATTGAAATCTAGATCTATTGAATTAAATAATTTAATTCCTTTTTATGATGCGATATCTGCGGGTAAACCTTTGGATAGTCTAAATCAACAAATAGAATATATTGATGTAAATAGTTTTATAAAATCAAATAAAAGTAACTGTGTCGCTTGTAAAGTTAATGGTAATTCAATGGAGTCTTATGGTATTTTTGAGGACGATATAATTATATTAGAGAAAGTTACAAATTATAGTTCAAATGATATTCATGCTATTCAGATAGATGATAGTGAAATAACTCTAAAAAAAATTAAATTAATCAAAGATGAAATTGAAATATTTGGCGACCATAAAAATTTTTCATCAATTAAGTATAACAAAGATAGGATTAAAATATTGGGTAAAATGATTAATTTAGTCAGAAAATATTAATGATTGTAACTAGATTTGCTCCCTCTCCTACTGGAAATTTTCATATGGGCAGTTTGAGGACTGCAATTTACAATTTTTTATTTGCAAAAAAAAATAAAGGAAATTTTCTTTTGAGAATAGAAGATACTGATAAAGAGAGATCAAAAAAAATTTATGAAGAGGAAATCTTAAAGATATTTGATATTTTTAAACTTCAATATGACAATCTAAGTTATCAATCTAAAAATTTAAGTATACATCAAGAATATTTAGAAAAACTCATATCAAATGATATGGCTTATCATTCAAAGGATGGACCTTATAAATTCAGAGTGAATAGAGATAATGAATTTTTTGAGTATAATGATTTAATTTTAGGAAAAATTAAAATTCCATCTAAAACTATTGAAGATTTTTCAATTGCAAGATCTGACAAAAGTCCAACTTTTATATTATCAAACTTAATTGACGATAATTTAGAGAATGTGACTAATGTCATTCGTGGAAACGATCATACTACTAATTCAATTAAACAAATTATGATATCCAATGCTTTAAATTTTAAACATATAAAATATGCTCATATACCACTAATACACGATATCGATGGCAAAAAGTTATCAAAAAGAAATAATATTACTAATGTAAATGATTATTTGAGTAAAGGTTACCTATCTGACTCCATATTTAATTTTATCATAAAATTAGGTAATAATTTTAATGATATTGAATATTTAGATATTGAAGATGCAATTGAAAATTTTAATTTATCTAAAACAGTTTTATCTCCAGCTAAATTTGATATTGAAAAGTTAGATTTCATTAATCGTCATTATTTAAATAAATTATCTTTTATAGAATTTAAAAATTTTTTAGAGAAAGACATAGAAAAAAAAGTTTCTAATTTTCAGTTGGAACTTGTTTACTTAGATATATTAGAAAGATGTAATAAATATACTGATATCAATATAGAAGTATCAAAACTTTTGAATTTTTTTGAAAAAAACATTGCCCTTGAAATTGATGAAAATGAAAAAGATTTAATTAAAAGAATTTATTCAATTATTAATAATTTGCATGATAATGATAATGCTTTATTAATGCTTGAAAAAAATGACTTACCTTTAAAGAAAATAGGAAAGATAATTAGAAAAATTACAGTTAATTTTGAGTCTAAATTACCAATTGAAAAAATTTTTTTATTCTTTGGTATTGAAAAAGTGAAAGAAAAGTTATTATTATACTTAGATGATTGATGAAAAACGATTTAAATTAGTCGATACAAAAACTGGTAAAGAGTATGAGTTCGATGGAATCAAAGGATCTATTGGGCCAGATGTAATTAACATATCATCACTTTATAAGAAGACAGGCCTATTTACTTATGACCCTGGTTTTACATCAACTGCAGCTTGTAATTCTAAAATAACATACATTGATGGCGAAAAAGGTATTCTTCAATATAGAGGTTATCCTATTGAGGAACTTGCAAATAATAGCTCTCATTTAGAAGTTTGTTACTTACTTATGCATGGCGAGTTGCCATCAGAGAGTGATAAAAATGAATTTGAAGAAATCATTAAAAACCACACACTACTAAATGAACAAATAATTCAATTTTATAGGGGTTTTAGAAGAGATGCACATCCTATGGCCATGATGATTGGAATTGTTGGAGCTTTGTCATCATTTTATCATGACTCTTTAAATATTGAAGATCCTGAGCATAGAATGATTGCGTCACATAGAATTTTAGCAAAGATGCCAACTATTGCTGCAATGGCATATAAATACTCTGTTGGTCAGCCTTTCGTTTATCCTGTTAATAAACTTAATTACGCAGATAATTTTTTACATATGTGCTTCGCAACACCAACAAAGGAATATGAAATAAATCCACTCTTTTCAAAAATAATGGATCAAATCTTTATTCTTCATGCTGATCATGAACAAAATGCTTCAACATCAACTGTAAGAACAGCTGGCTCGTCTCTAGCAAATCCATATGCATGTTTATCAGCTGGCATCTCATCACTTTGGGGAAAATCTCACGGTGGTGCAAATGAAGCTGTGATAGATATGATTGATGAAATAGTTTTAAATGATTTAAAACCTAAAGACTTTATAGAAGAAGTTAAAAATAAAAAAAATAAAATAAGATTGATGGGTTTTGGACATAGAGTGTATAAAAGTTATGACCCCAGAGCTAAAGTTTTAAAAAAAAGCACAGAAGATTTATTTAAGGATTTAAAAATTAAATCAAAAGAGCTCGAAATAGCTAAAGAAATTGAAGAATTAGCTTTAAATGACTCTTATTTTAAAGAAAAAAATTTATATCCAAATGTTGATTTTTACTCTGGGATTCTTTTAAAAGCACTAAATATTCCTACTACAATGTTTACACCAATTTTTGCAGTTGGAAGAACAGTAGGCTGGCTGTCACAATGGAAAGAAATGATAGAAGACAAAGAATTTAAAATAACCAGACCTAGACAATTATTTACCGGAGATAAAGATAAGTCCTATAAAAAAGTTCCTGATAGAGAGAAAAAATCAATATTTAATTTACTGTGGCTTAAGAAAACTTTTCTAAATAATCAGTAATTATACTTGAACGAAAGTTTTCAAAATTGCTACTTTTAATTCCATCAAACATATTTTTTCTATAATTATAAAGTTTATCTTTATCTAATTTTAAATTTGTAAAAAAATTTGACAAGTTAGTGACTGTAAAATCCTTTTGAATGAACTCTTTTACAATTTCTTTTTTATTGAAAATATTCACTAGTGATAAATATTTAGATCTTACAAACAATTTAAAAATAAAATAATTTATAATATTCGCTTTATAAAATATTATGTGCGGTATATTTGAAAAACATAGTTCCAAATGAACAGTTCCAGAACAAGCAAAAGCAAAATCTAGTTTAGATATTTTTTTATAATAAGAATTATCATTAAAATGTATTTGTATGTTAGAATTATCTTTAAAATAGTCTCTTATAAATTCGTGATATTCATTTGTAACAAAAAAATTAAAAACAAGATCTTTATAATTATGTAGATTTAAAAGTACTTTTTTAATTATAGGAATGTTTTTATGTATTTCTTGTTGTCTACTACCTAAAAATATACCAATATTAATGATATCATTGTAATCATTAGAATAGAAAGTTTTGTTCTTTAGAGGATGGCCAATATAATCATAGATATCTGAGTTGTAATATTTTTTTTCAATACTAAATATTGAAAAAATCTTATCAAAATTTCTATTAATGAATTTTGCTTTACTTGATTTCCATATAAAAACTGATGGACCTACAATTTGACAATATTTTATTTTATTTGATTTGAATTTTTGAATGTAAAATTTCGAAAAATCAAATGAATCTACAAAAAAAATATGAGTAAATAAATGTATATCAACAATTTCTTTGATTTTAATTCTGAGATTGAAAAGATACTTTAAATTACAAACTATATCTATAAATCCCATAATTGGGGTAATCTTTATATTAGTTAAATCATTGAAGTCTAAGTATCCATTGTCCATACCAAAAGTGAATATTTGATTTTTGTTATTTTTAAAAAAATTATCATCAAGTATTGATTTAACAATTTGTCTTCCAGATTGTTCTAGAGTTATAAATAAAATTTTCATTTTATAATATAATTAGAGAAATATTATTATCTCGAATTTTTTTTAAAAAATACTCTTTTTCTGAGACTAAAATATTTTTATTAAATAAACAGATTACACGAAATTTATATTTTATAAGTAAATTAAGTGTTTCCATACCTATTATAGGAAAATCAATTTCATCTAATTGATTTGATTTTTTAGATTTAACAAAAACTAAGTTATTAAATTTAGGATTAATTTTGCCTATTTTGTTAATCATATCGTTTGTACCGAGTATATCTTCCATAGCTATAACTCTATCACCATTTAAAATAAAAGATTGTGTTATATTCATTGAGAATATTTTCTTTATAAAGCCTTTTTTAATTTTTAGTTTACTAATAATTTTATTATTTTCTTTGTGAAAGAACTCATCTTGATAAGAAACTAGCATTTTTTTTAATATTTTTTTTTGAGAGAGAAGTGTTAGTTTATTATTAGATAAGTATCTTTTTAAGATTTTAGATTGATCATTAATATTTTTTAGGAATATATCCTTTGATATTAAAAGCTTAGATTTTATTGATAAATTAATCTTATCGATTGAAGGTAGTTCAACATAGCCAATAATCATAATTTTTTTTAAATTTTTAGACCTGATAAATAATGTAATTTTTTCTATATCTTTAATTTTGAAAGATTTGCAATTATCTTTAAATTTTTTTTTTATAAGGTTATTTTCATTAATTAAAACAATTTGATTTAATAAGTTTTTATTATTTAAATAATTTGCAACCTCATAAACAAATAAACCTGATCCAGCTATAAGGCAGATATCATTTTTGGATGTGGCCAAGTTTTTCATTCAAAATTGATTTATATTCATGAAATATACCCTCTACTTTATCATTAGTTGAAAGGATTATTTTTTTATTAATAAAACTCTCATGAATTGAAGTGATTTTATTTATCTCATCTTTATTGAAATTATTTCTTCTTATTCCAACTAAATTTAAACCTCTTAATTTTGCTCTATTACCAATAGCCAAACTAAATGGTAATACGTTTTTATCTATTCCGCTCATACCACCAATCATTGAATAAGAGCCTATTGTTACAAATTGTATGACTGCAGATAATCCACCTATAACAACATTATCTAATATATTTACATGTCCACCGAGTGTGACTTGGTTTACGAATATATTATTATTATTTATTTTACAATCATGGGCAATGTGGACTCCTGTCATAAAAAGATTATTATCTTTTATACTAGTAATCATTCCTCCATCTTTAGTTCCTTTGCTAATTGTTACATTTTCTCTAAATGTGTTTGAATTTCCGATTTCTAAAAAACTATCTTCACCAGAGTATTTCAAATCTTGTGGGTCACATCCTATATTTGAAAAAGGATAGAAAATATTATTTTTACCAATAGTGGTGTTGCCAGTTATAGATACATGAGATTTTAACTCAGTACCCTTACCAATAGTAATGTTTCCGTTTATATTGCAAAACGGGCCTATTTTTACATCTTCGCCTATTTGAACAGATTTGCTAACTGTGCTACTTGGATGTATCAGGGACGTCATGTATCATCGCTGAAAATATACATTGTGCATGTATAACATCATTTACAAGGCATTTACCTTCAAATTTGTAAACATTTTTAACTTTATTTAAGCGATTGACCTTAAGATCTAAAACATCACCTGGTATTATTGGTTTTCTGAACTTACATTTATCTATAGTCATAAATGATACACCTGGGTTTTTCATAGAATCTTTTAATTTCATCGCAACCGTAAAACACGCAGCTTGAACTATAGCCTCTATGACTAAAACACCAGGCATAAGTGGTCTACCTGGAAAGTGGCCTTGAAAAAAAGGCTCGTTAATTGTTACACATTTTTGTGCATGAGCAGATATATCGGGTTCAAAACTAATAATTCTATCAATTAATAAAAAAGGGTACCTATGAGGAAGTATTTCTTGAATTTTATTTATGTCCATGATTTTAATTTGACCATAATTTTTTTCCATTTTTTTATATCAATTGCTGGGAAACCAGCAACAACTGATTTTGATTTAATTGATTTAGTTACTCCACTTTTTGCTGCTATTATTGAATCTCGTCCAATTTTAAGATGACCTGCAAAACCAACTTGACCACCTATAGTGGTATTTTCATCAATGAATACACTTCCTGAGATTCCAGTTTGAGCTGCAATAGTTGTATTTTTTTTTATAAAAACATTGTGAGCTACATGAATTAGATTATCAAGCATACAATAATCATCAATATGTGTGACGTCTATTTTTGCCCTATCAATGGTACAATTTGAACCGATACTACAATTATTACCTATGTATACGTAACCGAGATGTGGAAATAATTTATTAGAGCCTCTGTTAGTTGGAAAACCAAAACCAGTTGAGCCAAGAGTAGAGTTTTCATTTACAATGGTATTATCACCAATTATAGAATATTTTATCGAACAATTTTCTTTAATTATCGTATTTTTACCTATCTTACATCCTTTACCTATAACACATCCATGGTAAATTTTTGATGTTTTATGAATGTCAGCATTAACTGATATATAAGAACCATTAATAAGTTTGTATTTATCCTCAAAATTCTTATGGTCATCAGAAATAAATATTGTATCTAAAAAATTTTTATAAATATTATCTATAGATGCTACTAGAATAACTGAATTTTTATTTTCGAATAACTTAAAGTATTCCTCTCTATCAGTAACAATGACAATATTCTTTTTACCTATTTTATTATTATTTAAATAATCTTTTTTAAGAAATAATATCGAATTATCAATTAATAAATTACTTGAAGATAAATTTTCAATAGTTAAATCATTTATTATTGAATTTGTGATTATATTATTTGAATGAATTTTAATAAATTTAGATAATTTAATTTTATTTATTTTATAAAAATTTATCCTTTTAAAATTTTGCACTAAAAAGTTGTTCCTATTGAAAAAGAAACATTATTTGTTTTATCATTTTGCTCCTTTGCTATAGGAATAGAATATGAGAGAGTTAGTGGGCCAATGGGCGTCAAGACATCAAAAGCAGATGTAAAAGAAGCTCTTAGTTTATGATCGTCATTCTTGTAGTCGTTATCCCATAATGAGCCTACAGAAAAATAATTACTAAAAAGAATATTATCCTTTTTATCAAATAAAAAAGTAGACGTGTGGCCAATACTTAAGGTGTATCTTTTTTTTCCACCTAAATAATTTGAAAGGTTGTCTTTAGGACCTATACCTCTAAAATCAAAACCTTTAAAGTTTCTGCCTCCTAAACTTAGTGCGTCAACAGTTTTTAATCTATCTCCGTTTAATGTGTCTACTAAATCAAACGAGCTTAAAGCAAAAAAATTACTTTCTGAATTTTTTTGTTTAAAATAGAAATTATTTTTCACAGATACTCTATAATAGTTTATGTCACTAAAAATTTCTGGAGCAAGTTCTATATTTATTGAGTTAAGAGTTCCATTGGTAGGGTAAATATCATTATTTAGAGTGTTATTAGCAATACTATATGAGATTGAAAATTTATTAAACTTTCCAATATTATCAGTTATAGATAATGCTGAGTTTTTTGAATCATAATTTTCATTTGAAGATAATTTGAAAGAAAAATTATTCGAAATATTTTTATTTAAGTATGATTTTACACCTAAACCTAATCCCAAAGTCTTAGATTTATATCCAAAAGAGTCTTTATAATCGTTTTCATTATTAAAAATATTATACCTGAATGTTATATTTGGGTTTAATATGGGTTTTTGTGTTACACCCACATCAAATAAAATACTATCTGAACTGAAGCCTAGGGATGAATCAATTTTATTACCACTACCTAATATGTTGTCATCAGAAATACCTAAACTAAAACCTACTCCAAGATCTTGGTTATAACCACCAGCTAAAAATAAATTACCTGTTTTCTGATTTTCAGTTATTTCAACATCTACATCTACCTTACTTTCTTCTAATTTAATTAAATCAATATTTGTTGCAGTAATAAATTTTTCATTATTAAGAGTTTTTTTATTTTCGTTAAGAAAATCTTTTGAAAAAATTATATCTCCTGGTTGAAAACTCAATCTTGATCTTATTGTCTTATCTTTTGTAATTGAGTTTCCATAAATATTTATTCTATTAATGACGAATTTTTCACTTTCAAATAAAAAATAAGAAATATCAACAGTGTTGTTTTTATTATTTGATAATTTATATCTATATAATTTTTCATCTAAATTATTAGCTAATAAATTTTTATTAAGCTTTTTGAGATATTTATCTAATCTATTTTTATCGTAATAATTATCGTTTTCAGAAATTTCAGATTTGAGTTTATCTAATGTTTTGTTAATGAAATTAGTAAATTCAATATTACTAAATGTGTCTTCGATTGTAATATTACTTACACTGGCTCTGTTATTTTCATCTATAATAAATTTAAGAACAAAATCATCATTATTTTTTTCAAGTCTGTAATTAATTCTCACATTTTTATAACCACTATCAACATACAGATTCTTTAGTTTAGTAAGATCAAATTGAATTAGTGCTTCATTAAAATTTGAACCAGTAGTGAAAAAATTAAATGATTTAACTGGTTTAGAATTTATAATTCCTCTTAGGTACCTATCTGAGAAATGAAGATTACCTAAGAAATCAACATACCTTATTTTAAAAGGTTTATTTTCATTAATGTCAAAGATTAAATTGACATGTGAACTATTCAAATTTTCAATTTTAGAAGTTACAGAAACATCTTTAAAACCAATAGAGAGATAAGAGTTTTTTAAACTTTTGATATCACTAATGATTAAATTTTTATCCAAAAATGTTTCTGATTTAGAGGTTAAAACAGTGAATAATGTTTCATCTTCTAATCTTATATTATTATTAATATAAATATTTTTTATTAAATAATTTTCAGTGAAACTTAAAAGGAAATAGTCAGTATTTTCAATTAATTCTATGTCGTAAAATAGTTTTGAATTAAGAAATGATTTAACAATTTCATTTACAGATTTATTTGTAAAGTTATCATCTGATAATCGATAATCAGTCAATGCTTGCAAATCATTTTGGCTAAGTCTACTTAATCCCTCAAATTTAATTGGTTTAGCAAACAATAACTCAATTGAGAGGATACTAATTATTAAATATAATAAAAAACGTTTATTTAATTTTATCGTTAACATTGTTAATATAATCAACAATATCATTTAAACTACGAAATTTATAATTTTTATTTAAGATCTTTAAATTAGTAAATATGTATTCAATAATATCAATATATCTTAGTTTGTTAGAGAAATATAAATTTTGAGCCTTTTTATTTAGAATCAAAAAATTTATTTGCTCACAATGACTAAATTTTTTTATAATGGAAATTTTATCAAATATTTTAAATCTTTTATCTTTTTTTCTATATTCTAATCTGAAACTTTTATAATCCTCTAAGTTTAGTTTAGTATTAAAATTTTTTTTATAGCCAAAATACTCTAAAGGCTTAATTAACGGTATCAACATATCATTTTTAAAAGCATTAAATATATACCTGCCATCATTATAAACTATTACACTATGCACTAATGCATTTTGAGAAATAAGAAAATCTATTTTACCTAGAGGCAAATTATAGATTACTGATAATTCAAAAATTTCAAAAATTTTATTAATAAAATTTGAGGAGTTAGTAGTTATGTCTTTACCCATATTCCACTTAGGGTGATTTAGAACTTCTTTTTTTGTTACGTTGTTGAGATTTTTCCTCGTAAAGTAAAAGGGTCCACCTGATGCTGTAATAAAAACCTCTTTAACACTATTTATATTATGAGAAAATAAGTCTATTAAAGAAAAATGCTCCGAATCTAATGGGTAAACAAAATTACTAGTTGATAAAATTTTATTTATTAACATTCTACCTCCAGCTATGACTAGATCTTTATTAGCGATTGCGTAGATACATTTTGTTTGAAATTTTAAAGATGATATTATTAATGGAAAACTAGTTAAGTTTGAGTCTAAAAAATAGATAATATCATATTTATTTTTTCGAATATTATTTTCTAATAATGCCTTATCTATTTTATTTGAAATAGAAAATGTATTTTTAATTTTGTATTCAGAAGAATATTTTTTTAAAAGTTTTACATTTTTAAAACATACAGCTGTATTAACATTAATATTAATAGTTTTTAAATACCTTAATAATTTAAGTCCAAGAACTCCAGTGGCACCAAATAGTAAAATTTTTGGTTTCATATTATAAAGATAAACTTACTAAAATGATTGGAAATAAGAAGCTATCAATCCTGTCAAGAATTCCACCATGTCCAGGTATAATATTAGAAAAATCTTTTATATTATTTTTTCTTTTTACATATGAGAAATATATATCACCAAAAAAAAATAAAAGAGAAACTAAAATTGATATAAATAATGAGAAATTGAGAAAAAAGAAAAGTAAAGAAAATGATATTAATGATGAAATAGAAGTACCTGACCAAGTTTTTTTTGGACTTATTCTTGGTAAAATTTTAGGTCCTTTTAATAAATTCCCAAAAAAATAAGCACTAGTGTCATTTACAAAAGAGGTAAATATTATTAAATAAAAAAAATATCTATCACTATATAAAAGGTGATAAGATGAAAATATAAAAAATAAAAGGACTAAATTAAAAAATATATACTTATAGTGAAAATAGACTGAAAAAAAGATAATTAATATAATCAAAATAGTAATAGGAAAATTACCAAATGTCGTTAATCTTGCGTAATACAAAAAAATAAATATAAAAAAAATTAAAAAAGGTAAAGTTTTAAAATTATAGAGTTTATTTTTGTATATTTCATAAGTAATTAAAATCGAAAAAATAACTAGTAGTAATAAATCAAATTTGGATACATAAAAAAAGAGCAATAATAAAAATACAATTATTCCTGAATAAATTCTTTTTTGATTATAAGCCAAATTTTCTTTTTATTAATTTAAAATTAAAAATAATTTTTTTAACATCATTATTAGATATATCAGGCCATAATTTTTTTAAAAAGAATAACTCTGTAAAAGCTATTTGATATAACATAAAGTCACTTATCCTTTGATAGCCACCTGTTCGAATTAAAATTTCAGGATCTGGAATATT
>CACJEH010000007.1:0-31707 GCA_902592365.1 uncultured Alphaproteobacteria bacterium | reverse complement strand
AATAATTATTCACTCTATAATATACAAATTTTTGCTATCTTTAATAAATATATCAGCATTAATAAAATAAAGCTCCAAATCTTGGGAAAATTTATTTTTTATAAAATTATATTGGGATTTTGAATTTAGATTAAATGAGCTTATTCCAATTTTAGACATAATATGCAAACTTTCGTTGATAATAAATAAAGAAATTGGATTTTCTAAACCATGATTAAAGAATTTAATTAGGTCTCCATTTTTATCATAAATGTATATGTTACTGAATGTCATTAAAGTTAAATATCCTTGACTAGAAAATGAGTAATCAACTATGTTTTCGAAAATATCTATCTCCCATAAAATATCTGAGTTAATAGGATTAAATAAAGATATTAAACCTGAGCGATCAACAAAATAGTAATAACCCTCATATAAAAAAGGAGTATCTAAAAGATCAGAGAATGTTCCAATTGTTGATAATATATTTAAATCTTCTTTATAATAATTAATAATTAATTCATTTGAGGTTTTATCAAGGATGAGCAAAGTATTAGAGTTATAAAGATAAATATAATAACCATTACTTTGGTTTAATTCAAAATTGTCAGTAAAACCATGGCTACTGAGAAATTGCCCTTTATTAGTGACAATATTGTCATTTAGACTCAACTCATATACCTCTCCAAAAATAGTAAAAAGTACTAAATTTCCATTATTATTAAATGGTTTATTACCAATAAAAGTATTTAAATCAGCTATAAGATCATATGAATTATTACTTAATTTAAATAATTTTGAGTTATCGGTAACAAAGTAAATCTTTTTATCATATTCAAACAAAAAAATAATTTTTTCATTTTTATCTAAGTTAATTTTGATTTTATTGATTTCACCAAATTCATCTGAAATTATTATTGATTTTTTAAAGTTGAAATAAATTTTGCTATCCATAAAAATAATATCTGTATTTTGATCAACGTTCTGAAGTTTTTTTATTTTTTCAATATTGTAATTTATTTTATTATCATAATATTTTGGATGAATATTAATATTTATTGATAAATTTTTGATTTCTTTATAGGTAGTTTCTTTTGCAAAAACGTCTGTAACATTATTAGTTGGCTCATAATTAGGTTCTATAGTTCCAATATATTTATTACATGATGATAAAATAGATAATAAAAATAGAATTAATAGAGAATTAATTTTTTTCATCATACAAACGATCTACAGCTTTAATAAAAAAATTTTCTATATCATTTTCATCAAAATTTATGTTTTTATAATTGTTTGTATTTAAATTTAACAAATAAATTTTAGCTATTTCGTCAAAAGTAAAATTATTATCTGAAGATAATGATTTTAAAAATTGCTCATCTAAATCTGTTAAGGCTTTTTTCAATAATAAAATATCTTTATCTACTTTTTGGTAACGGTCCAAATTTTCTATTGATGTTAATTTCAAATCACTAAAGAATGAAACTTTTGGATCGTCTAAGTTTGATAAATAATATAGTTTTTCATTGTAGTTTTCTTTTTTTTCATTGTACATTTCAGCTAAAAATATATCGAATAACTTTTCATTATCTTTATTGTTATTTTGAATTACAAAATAAAATACAATTAAAATAAAAAAAAATATTATTCCTGATATCGACAAACCTTTTTTTGTAATTAATTTTTCCATTTTATCGAGCAACCCATACTTGGATATTGTTGGTTTGAACAATATCCTTTAGCAATAATTTCTTCAACAGCAGAATAAAGCTCCGGTTCACCCATTGAAGGATCTTTCCCGTTGGAGTCTAACCTACCTCTATACTTAAGTTTTTTATCACCGTTGAAATAATAGAACTCAGGAGTACATTGGGCATCAAATGTTTTAGCTATTGATTGCGAACCATCAACAACATACTCAAAATCAAATTGAGCTCTTGATATTTGATCTAAAAGTAATTTGTTGTGGTCCTCTTTATATGAATTTTGATCATTAGACATAAAAGCAATAGAATTTACATTTAAACCTTTGAGTCTTTTGGTTTCATTAGCAATCTTAATTTCTATAGATCTAACATAAGGGCAATGATTACAAATAAACATTACTAAAAGACCATTGATGGCAAAAGATTCATAAAAAGACCCTTTTTCTCCATTTAAGTTAATAAATTGAAAATTAGTTGGCTGCCAATCAAAATTACAGCTTGAAGAATTTAAAAGTACCATTTAACATAATATATATTGAAAATTTTAAACATAAATAAAAATTATATCGAAACAATTCCAAAGAAAACATTCCAATATATTCTTAATACTTACTCTTATGGTTTATCAAAAAATATTTGGAGAAATTATTCAATTCAAACTCAGGATAATAGCTATAAAAAAACAAAAATTACTTTTTACAAATCAAATTTTTCTTTTCCTATTATTAAAATTGTCTACTCTAAAAAATTTGATAAAGAAATTTTTGAAATTACATACAGAGATAAAAAGAAAAATTTTACTACTCTAAATTCATTGAATTCTTGGTTAAAAAATTATTTTTTTAACAAACCTAAAATGTAAATTTCTTTAGATTTTTTATCTGATGCAGCTGGTTTAATATACTGTGTTTTGTAAAAGTAAGTTTTAATAAAATTAAATAACTTTTCTGTATCTTCTCCTTGAAAATTTTTTACTAAAAAACTACCATTTTTGTTTAAATATTTTTCAATAAATTTTACTGAAAGCATGCACAAATTATAACTGTTAGTTTGATCTAAAAATTGGTTTCCACTAGTGTTTGGTGCAATATCTGAAATTATCGAGTCAAAAGAGTATTTATTAACTGTAAATAATTCATCAATTAATTGATAATGATTTAAGTCCATCATATAAAATTTGAATTTTCCCTCAATCTGCTTAGAAGCTGGAAGTATATCAATGCCTACTATTTTGTTTTTCGGGTATTTTTTCAAAATATATTGTGTCCAACCACCTGGTGAACATCCTACATCTAATATTCTTTCACCTTTTTTGAATAAATTATGTTTTTTATCTATTTCTTCTAATTTGTAATAAGCTCTAGAAATAATGTCATTTTTCTTTGCTTTTATGTAAAAAGGGTCTTTTTTTCTAGTTTTATACCACTGTTTCATTTAATTTTACTCATAATCTGATATGTATTCGTTTACATATATTCTAGTAGGTTTAAACAAATTCATGTTACTTCCCATAAAAAAACTAATTATTGTTGCAAGTATATCACTTATAAACTCTTTATGTTACTCATCAGAATGGGGTAGCAAAGAAGAAACAGATGACAAATTATTTTCTGTTGAGGTAATAGACTCCTCTGCACAAACTATAAAAGATAATATTGTTTTTAGCTCAACTACTGAAGCCTTTAGGAGAATTGAAATTAAGAGTGAAGTAATGACCACAATAGAAAAAGTGCTGGTCAAATCGGGCTCTAAAATAAAAAAGGGTCAACATATAGTTGAATTAGACGATTATAAAACGAACGCTGATTTATATAAATTAAATTTATTGTCCCAAAGTGAATTTGACAAATATGCTCTTTTTGCACCTTTTGGTGGAATACTTTTAGATGGTCACAAGATTGCTGGGGAGCTTGTGATGCCTGGCGAAAAAGTCTATGAAATCATTGATCTGAGTTCATTAAAAATATTTGGTTATATAAACGAAAATGAAATTCTTGATATATCCTTAGAGAACAAGGTTGAGGTGACAATCCTTGATGAAAAAGTTAATGGCACAATTGATTATATTTCTCCTATTTCGGATCCTGAAACTAAAACTTTTGAAATTGTTGTTAAAGTTGAAAATAAAGACCTTAGGTATAAAGACGGTCTATCATCTATAATTTCCATAGTTAAAGGAAATGTTCTTGCGCATAAAATTTCTCCGTCAATTCTAGCTTTGGGAGACTCTGGAGAGTTAGGTGTAAAAGTCATAGGGTCTGACAATACTGTTCAATTTAAAAAAATTAATGTTATAGAAGACACCTCTGATTACATGTTGGTCTCTGGCTTGAGTAAAAAAGAAAAAATTATAATTGTTGGACAGCAATACGTGTCTGCAGGAGAAAAAGTAAGTTTTAATTAATCATGAGTTTGGTTAACCTAGCAAGTCAATACTACAGAACTACAATTTCTATTTTCCTATTTGTTATCGTTAGCGGGTCACTTGTGTTCAATAACATTCCAAAAGAGTCATCTCCAGATGTAAGTTTGCCTTATATATATGTATCTCTAGGTTTAACAGGAATATCCCCCGAGGACTCTGAAAAACTTTTAATAAAACCTGTTGAAGATGAAGTTTCAAATATCGAAGGAAAAAAAGAAATGACTAGCACTTCTTATCAAGGTGGTGGAAATGTCTTACTAGAATTTGATGCCGGATTTGATCCTGATCAAGCACTTCTAGACACTAGAGAAAAAGTTGATAGAGCAAAATCAGATTTACCTGATGATGCAGATGAACCCAAGGTAAGTGAGGTCAATATAAGCTTATTTCCAATCTTAGTTGTTTCAATAAGTGGAGATATATCTGAATTTTTGCTTAAGAAGATTTCAAACGACCTTAAAGACAAAATTCAATCTTTACCAAATGTTCTAGAAGTAAATATTGGTGGTGAAAGAGAAGAGCAATTAGACATTGTCGTTGACCAGAATAAAATTGAAGCTTACGGATTGAATCTAAATGAAATATTAAATTTTGTAAGGTCAAATAACCAAATAGTTTCTGCTGGAAATCTTGATACGGGAGATGGAAGATTTGTAATTAAAATTCCCGGTTTATATGAGAGCCTTAATGATGTTTTTAACACACCTATAAAAGTTAATGATAAAAAGACTATTAAATTTAAAGATATTGCTCAACTTAAAAGAACTTTTAAAGATCCAGAAAAATTTGCTCGCTTAAATAATGAATCTGCATTTACTTTGGAAATATCAAAAAGAATTGGAGCAAACATTGTAGAGACTGTTGATCAGGTAAAACAATTAGTAAAGGAAGAACAAACAGTTCTTCCTTCAAAAGTTAATATTACTTTTTCTGGTGATGAGTCTGTAAATATTAAAAGTATGCTAGGAGATCTCCAAAATAATGTAATTTTTTCAATAATACTTGTTATGAGTGTGGTTGTTATCTTTCTTGGTATAAGGTCAAGTTTACTTGTAGGTTTAGCCGTACCGGGTTCGTTTTTATCATCTATTTTAATCCTTTATTCGCTTGGCTTTACAATAAATATGGTTGTTTTGTTTGGGTTAATACTCTCAGTTGGGTTACTTGTTGATGGGGCTGTTGTTGTAGTTGAATATGCCCAAAGAAAAATACAAGAAGGTATGGGACTAGCTGAGTCATATATAAAGGCTGCATCAAGAATGTCCCTTCCTATCATGGCTTCTACTTTTACTACTATAGCAGCATTTATTCCTCTTTTATTTTGGCCAGGCACAACTGGTGGTTTTATGAAGTATATACCTATAACAGTAATATCTGTTTTAGGTTCTAGTTTAGCTATGGCATTAATAGTTATTCCTATAATTGGAACTCAGGCCTATAAAATTAAAAATCTTTTTTTCTTCTTTATTATACCTTTAATTTTATTTGGTATTGTAAATTTTGTTGCATTTAATTTTTTATCTCAACTAGAATTTGATAGCTACTTAAATATGGGTGCAAAAGCCATAACAACAATTTCAATTGGCGTCATTTTGTTTTTTGTTTTTAGGTATATTAAAAATAAAGGTTTTTTTCAGAAAATGATTATCCCTAGAATAAATGCTGATGATGACGAAGACTTAACTGATTTAGAAAAAGTAGGTTTTTTTACTAAGATTTACCTTTTTATTTTGAGGCTCTGTATAAATAATCCTATAAAAATAGTTGTTCTATCCTTCATACTGCTAGTTGGTATCTATGGTGCATATGGAAAGTTTGGTAAGGGAGTTACTTTTTTTCCTTCAGTTGAAGCAGAGAATACCAAAGTAATTATTTATGCTACAGGCAATCTCTCAGTTTTAGAAAAAGATAGACTAGTTGCAAAAGTAGAGTCACAGGTATTAAACCTACAAAAAAAGAATAATGAATTTGAGTCTGTCTATACAACATCTGGGAATGTAGAAAATAGACAAGAGAGCTCGCCTGATATTATAGGATTTATAGATATAGAATTCAAAGATTGGGATAAAAGAAGAAAAGCAGAAACAATAATTTCTGAAATAAGACAAGAAACTTCATCTGTTCCTGGGATTAAAGTTGAAACAAGAACTTTAAGAGCAGGCCCTCCTAGAGGGAAGCCCATTGAAATCAATTTAACTTCTTCTGATCCTAAAATCACAGTTCAAGAACTTAAGAGAATTGAAAAATATTTATCTAGCATATCTGGTTTAAAGGATTTAGAAACTTCTCTACCCTCTCCTAGTATTGAATATGAGCTTTATGTTGATAGAGAAGAGGCTGCAAAATATGGTGCTAGTATTTCAATAATAGGTAACACCATAAAACTTCTTACAAGTGGGCTAAAATTGAGTGAATTTAGACCTGATGATAGTGATGAATCTATACCCATTTACCTTCGATTGCCAAAAGAACAGAGAACGATCGATCAATTAGACAGTATTAAAATACCAACATCTGCAGGCTATGTACCAATTTCAAATTTTACTAAAATTGAAACCAATCAAGAGACAGGAAATTTGACTAGAGTAGAACAGAATAGAATTGAAACAATTAAATCAGATGTAACTAGATTTTATCAAACTGATGCTTATGTCAGACTTATAAAACATTGGCTTGGAATTGAAAAATTCAATATTCCAAATAACTTTGGTTTAGATATACCTGAATTTAATTCAGCAAATATTGACCCTAGAGTAAAAATAGAATTTAAGGGAGAGGATGAAAGTCAGCAGAAGTCTAAAGCTTTCCTACAAAAAGCTTTTTTGATAGCTGTATTTTTAATGGGTTTAATTCTTTTGACCCAATTTAATAGTTTTAGTAGCACCTTATTAATTTTATTTGCTGTAATTATGTCAACGGTGGGTGTTGTATTAGGGCTCTTAATTACAAAACAACCATTTGGAATAGTCATGAGCGGGATAGGTGTTATCTCGTTAGCAGGCATAGTTGTAAACAACAATATAGTTTTAATTGATACCTTCGATAGATTAATAAAAAAGACAAATGATGCTAGAGATGCCATTTTAATGACAGGTGCACAAAGACTAAGACCAGTTTTATTGACGACAACTACTACGGTCCTTGGTTTGCTTCCCATGGCTTTAAAATTAAATATTGATTTTGTAAACTTTGAATATAGTTATAACTCCCCTGACACACAGTGGTGGGTGGATTTATCGAGGGCAATTGTTTTTGGACTTCTTTTTTCTACTTTATTGACTTTACTTGTAACTCCATCAGCTTTGATGCTTAAATCAAAATACTTAACTAACTCCCCTAAAAAATTTGGTAAAATAGGTAAACAAACTCAATAAAGAAAATAATAAATAAATAAGAGCAACTAAAAGAGTTGTTTGCCAAAAATAACTAATTAAAAATATTAATATAATAACTGTAAATATAATCATAAGTCTAAAATATAGAGTTTTTACCTTTAGATTTTTCACAGAGGGAGTCGGAACTCTACTAATCATCATAGCACCCGCAAATACAATTAATAAGGCACTTACAATAGGATAGTTGATAGTAAATTGTATTTGTTCAATAAAATTTAAATAAAGCGGAATCATTATAATACCTGCGGCAGCTGGTGAGGGTATGCCATAAAATACTTTGCTTTGCTCTCTCATATTTTCAATATTGAAACGAGCAAGTCTAAGAGCTGCACAAATAATGTAAAAAAGACTTATAACCCATCCAATTCTTCCTAGCTCATTTGTAAAACTTAAATTTATAAGCAAAGATGGAGCTAATCCAAAACTAATAAAATCTGATAAAGAGTCTAATTCAGCTCCAAATTGGGATGATTTTTTTAATTTTCTAGCCATCCATCCATCAAAGAAATCGAAGAAGGCTGCTAGCATTATCATAAGCACAGCAATTTTATAATTACTTTGAATAGAGAATTTTATTGAGGAAATACCTGCAATAAGTGACATTAGTGTAATTAAATTAGGTATAAATTTAGTGAGCGGATGTTCGGTCATCTAAATGTCTAAATCTTTTTATATTCTCTAGATTTTATATTTTTGTTGTTTTTAAAATCTCTTGCAATGATAGTTTCACCACCGATACATTGCTGACCAATGCTTACCATTAAATTATATGAATTGGGAAATTCAATATCTACTCTGCTTCCAAACTTGATAATTCCATATCTTTCACCTTGGTTTACTCTCTCATTAGTTTTAAGATAACAAATTATTCTTCTGGCAATTAAACCAGCAATTTGTGTTATGTATATAACGTTAGATCCAGATTTAAGAGTTAATCTTAATCTTTCATTTTCTTCACTTGCTTTATCTAAAGTTGCATTGATAAATTTACCCTCAATATAATCAATTTTTGTAATTTGACCTGAAAGAGGCAATCTTTGGATATGAACATTAAACACACTCAAAAAAATTGAAACTTTGGTATAACTTTTTTTTCCCTCTTTGTACTCACTGATATTTGTAATTAATCCATCTGCTGGGCTAACTAAAATATCATCACCTAATGGAACGACTCTTTCAGGATCTCTAAAAAAATAGAATGTAAAAATTAGTAATATTAAAAAAATTAGAAATAAAGGTTTATATATAAAATAAAAAAAAATTACTAATAAAAATAGTATAATCAGCGCAGCTGAAATTTCTTTATGAAACCTGAAGTACATAAGATGGAATTAATATCTGAATTGTATAATTTGATCAATAAAATAGATTTTTTTTATTAATTTAATCTGTTATACAGTCAATATCTCTATATAAATGGCAAAAGTTTCAGTAAAAAATCCTGTGGTCGAATTAGATGGCGATGAAATGACTAGGATTATATGGGATTTTATTAAACAAAAGCTCATTCTTCCATATCTTGATATAGATCTAAAATATTACGACTTATCTGTACAAAATAGAGATCAAACAAATGATGAAATTACAGTTGAGGCTGCTAAAGCAATTAAAAAATTTGGTGTTGGTATAAAATGTGCAACGATCACTCCTGACGATAATAGAGTATCGGAATTTAAACTAAAAAAAATGTGGCGTTCTCCAAATGGAACTATAAGAAATATTTTAGATGGAACTGTTTTTAGACAACCAATTATATGTAAAAATATTCCAAGAATTGTAAGGACATGGGATGCCCCTATTGTTGTTGGTAGGCATGCGTTTGGTGATCAATATAAGGCTACAGAAATGAAGATCGACAAACCAGGGAAACTCTTTATGAAATATGTTGATGAAGAGGGAAAAGTAGAGGAAAAAGAGGTTTTTCAATTTCAAAATCGGGGTGTTGCCCTCTCTATGTATAATGTAGACGAGTCAATTAGAGGTTTTGCAAGAGCTTGTTTTAATTATGGATTAAAATTAAAATGGCCTGTATACCTCTCAACAAAAGATACTATTTTAAAAAAATACGACGGAAGATTTAAAGAGATATTTAATGAAATTTTTCAGAAAGAATTTAAAACTGATTTTGAAAATAACCAAATAATTTACGAACACCGTCTTATTGATGATTTAGTTGCGTCTTCAATGAAATGGTCAGGTAACTTTATTTGGGCTTGCAAGAATTATGACGGAGACGTTCAGTCAGATGCAGTTGCACAGGGGTTTGGTTCTTTGGGTATGATGTCTAGTGTTTTAATGACACCTGATGGGAAAACAATTGAAGCTGAGGCTGCTCATGGAACTGTAACTAGACATTATAGACTACATCAAAAAGGAGAAAAAACTTCAACAAATCCTATAGCATCAATATTTGCTTGGACAAAAGGTTTAAATTTTAGAGGTGAGTTCGATGGCAACGATGAACTTATTAAGTTTTCAAAGGCACTTGAAGAAACCTGTATTGAAACTGTTGAGTCTGGTCAAATGACTAAGGACTTAGCAATACTTGTAGACAAAAATTCGCCGTGGATGAATACTGAAGATTTTTTAAATTGTCTTGATAAAAATCTTCAAACTAAATTAAATTAAATCTGATTTTTAATACTTAAAAAAGCTTGATTTAGTTGATCTTTTTTGTTGCCACCAGCTTGAGCGAAGTCAATTCTTCCCCCACCACCTTTTGATCCGAGTATATCAAAAGTACTTTTTATTAGTACTCTGGCATCATAAGTATCTATTAAATCATTTGTTAACCCAACTATAATGGATACCTTATCTTTATTTGTGGTAATACAAGCCAAAATAGATTTAGATTTTTCTAACTTAAATTTATCAAAAATTGATCTGAGTTCTTTGGGAGGCAAGTTTTCTATTAATTGAGACACAAAATTAATTCCATTTATATTTGTTTCTTCTATTTTATTATTTTCCTCATTTGAGAGTATTGATTTATTTTTTAAATTATCTAAATAGTTTTCCAACTTCTTTATATAAAGATTTTTATTTTCCTCACTAAAACTTATTTTTCCATTTAATTTGTTAATTTGTGAGATTAAGCTAATAATTTTATCATCAAGTTTTTTTTCAAGTAATTGATCCTCTTTTAGTTTATTACTAATAAATTCATCTACCTTATTACCAGTGCAAGCCTCTATTCTCCTTACTCCTGATGAGACAGACTCTTCACTTATAATATAAAATTTCTCTATATCCTTAACATTTGATACATGCGTTCCCCCACATAGCTCAATTGAATAAGGTTTATTATTATCTTCTCCCAGTGTAACAACTCTTACCTCTTCACCATATTTTTCTCCAAACAACGCCATAGCCCCTAGTTTTATTGCCTCTTCTTGAGACTTAATATCAATTTGTGTTTCACAAGTATTAGAAATTATATTTGTTACCTCTTTTTGAATAGTATCTATTTGCTTTGATGATATTTGTTTATTATGACTGAAATCAAAACGTAATTTATTTTCATTAACTAAAGATCCACGCTGAGCTACATGTAGTCCTAAGTTATTCCTTAATGCTGCATGAAGCAAATGTGTAGCAGAATGATTTTTTTTAATTAATTCCCTTAAACTACTATCTATTTTAAGTTTAACTTCATTTCCTATTTTAAAATTGCCTGAAATTACATTACCAAAATGGATAAAAATGCCTTGAGGAGTTTTTCTAGTATCTGTCACTTTAAATTCTGCATTTTCTGTGGAAATTATGCCTTTATCTCCAACTTGCCCACCAGACTCTGCATAAAAACATGACTCATCTGTGATAATTGCTGATTTTTTTATTTGATCACTTAATTCGTCAACTACTTCTGAGTCTAAGACTAAAGCAGTTACATTTGCCTTTAAAGTAGTTTCATCGTATCCTTTAAATACTGTTGGTTTCGTTTTTCTTGCAATATCAAACCATAGCTTTTCAGTATTTCCATCACCGCTACCCTTCCATGAAGATCTAGCTTCCTCTTTTTGTAGCTTCATTGATGCATCAAAAGACTCTACATCAACATCGATTTTCTTTGATTTAAGATAATCTTGTGTTAAATCAAGGGGAAATCCAAAGGTGTCATATAATTTAAATGCGATTTTGCCATCTAATTTATTATTTTTAATATTAGGTATTTCTTGTCCGAGTATCTCTAAGCCTTTACTTAGAGTTTCTCTAAATTTAATCTCCTCATTGTAGAGAGTTTCCTTAATAGCCTCAGCTCCAGTGTTAAGTTCTTGGAAGAAATCGCCCATTAAGTTTTGCAATTCATCAAAAATTTTATGAAATAATGGTTCTGAGGAGCCTAATGTATAAGCATGTCTTATTCCCCTTCTTAATATTCGCCTTAATACATACCCTCTCCCCTCATTTGAAGGTAAAACCCCATCAGCTATTAAAAAAGAGGAAGCCCGTAAGTGATCTGCTATGACTCTAAAACTAGATTTATTTTGTTCAGATATTTTTTTTTGTATGAACTCTTGAGTTACATCAATAATATTTGAAAATAAATCAGAACTATAATTGTCATTACTACCATTTAATAACGCTGTTATTCTTTCTAGACCCATCCCAGTGTCTACACATGGTTTAGGTAAATCAAGTCTAGTATTTTTGTCTACCTGCTCATACTGCATAAAAACTAAATTCCATATCTCAATAAAACGATCACCATCTTCGTCAACCGAACCTGGGGGACCACCAAAATATTTATCGCCATGATCATAAAATATCTCCGAGCATGGTCCGCAAGGTCCTGTGTCACCCATTGACCAAAAATTATCAGAACTTGAAATTTTAATTATTTTACTATCGGGTAAATTAGCTATCTTTTTCCAAAATTTTTCTGCAACTTCATCATCATGATATATGGTAACTAATAATTTATCTTTATTTATTTTAAATTCTTTAGTTATTAAGTTCCAAGCATATAGAATTGCTTGCTCTTTGAAATAATCACCAAAAGAAAAATTTCCTAACATCTCGAAGAAAGTATGATGTCGAGTTGTGAATCCAACATTATCTAAATCATTATGTTTTCCTCCTGCCCGAACACATTTTTGAGAGGTCGTAGCTCTTATGAAGTCTAACTGTTCCATACCTGTGAAAACATTTTTAAATTGAACCATTCCTGAATTAGCAAACATTAGGGAGGGGTCATTTTCCGGCACTAAAGATCCAGATTTGACATGCCTATGATCATTATTTTTAAAATAATCAATAAACGCATTTCGGACTTCATTAGAGTTCATATTCATGGAATATAGATTAATTTAACTGAAATTTAATATTATTCTTTGGAGTTTTTTTCGACGGTTTCTTCTGTTGTAGAAGGGGGTGGATCAATCATAAGCTCTTCAACAGTGTCAGAATTTGATCTTATTCTACTTTCTATTTCATTCAATAATTCAGGATTGTCCTTTAAAAACTGTTTTGTATTTTCTCTACCTTGACCAATTTTTTCATCTTTGTAAGAATACCATGCTCCAGACTTATCTATAATATCAGCTTGAACACCTAAATCTATAATTTCGCCAATTTTAGAAATTCCTTCACCATACATAATGTCAAATTCAACCATTTTAAAAGGAGGAGCCATTTTATTTTTGACAACCTTCACTCTAGTTTGGTTTCCAATAATATTATCTTTATCTTTTATTGCCCCAATCCTTCTAATATCTAGTCTTACGGAAGAGTAAAACTTCAAAGCGTTACCTCCAGTGGTGACTTCAGGGCTTCCAAACATAACACCTATTTTCATTCTTAGTTGATTAATAAAAACAACCATAGTATTTGTCTTTGAGATCGAACTAGTAAGTTTTCTAAGCGCTTGGCTCATTAGCCTTGCCTGAAGTCCGGGTAAAGAGTCGCCCATTTCACCCTCTAACTCTGCTCTTGGAACTAAAGCTGCCACTGAGTCTATAACTAATAAATCTATACCTTCAGATTTTACAAGAGTATCTGAGATCTCTAAAGCCTGTTCACCAGTATCAGGTTGAGATATCAATAACTCATCAATATTCACTCCAAGTTTTTTTGCATAACCTGGGTCTAAAGCATGTTCAGCATCAATAAATGCGCAAGTTCCTCCAACTTTTTGAGCTTCCGCAATTATATGTAATGTTAGAGTTGTTTTACCTGAACTTTCTGGGCCGTAAACTTCTATGACTCTTCCTTTCGGTAAACCACCTATTCCTAGAGCTATATCTAGACCAAGAGAACCTGTTGAATATACATCAATATTTGCATCAATATCTTTCTTTCCAAGCATCATTATGGAGCCTTTCCCATATGATTTTTCAATATTACTGATAACAGATTTAAGCTTGTTTAAATTTTCTTTTTTATCCATTTGATTCTATAGTAAATAGTAAATATTTGTTTCTACTAAACAAGAGTAATAATGGAAAATAACTATAATTTTAGCGATTTTATACCAGGTACAATCGTGGAGTGTCCATCTCAACCAGATTGGGGCCTGGGGCAAGTTCAATCTTGTATAAATAGTAAAATCACTATTAACTTTGAGAACGTAGGGAAAAAAGTTATAGATTTAAATGTAGTTGAATTAAAGATACACGAAAATGCTAACTGATAATTTTAAAAGAAAAATTGATTACTTGAGAATATCTGTCACTGATAGATGTGATTTAAGGTGCACTTATTGTATGGCTGAGGATGTAACCTTCTTGCCTAGACAAGAAGTTTTATCAATTGAAGAAATTATTAAACTTACAACTATATTTAATGAGTTAGGTGTAAAAAAATTTAGATTAACAGGTGGCGAACCTCTTGTAAGAAAAAATATTGTTTCAATTATAGAACATTTAAATAACCTAAAAATTCAGGGTAAAATTTCAGAGCATACTTTAACTACCAATGGCACGAATTTATCAAGATATGCATCTATTCTTAAAAAGAATGGCGTTGAAAGAATAAATGTTTCTCTTGATAGCTTAAATACTGAGAGTTTTAGGAAAATAACTAAATGGGGAGATCTTAGTAAAGTTTTAAATGGTATAGAGGCAGCTAAACAAGAAGGTATAAAGATAAAAATAAATACTGTTTTGACTCAAAATTTCAATGATAAAGAAATATTTGATATTTTAGATTGGTGTAAAAAAAATCATTTTGATATTTCGTTAATTGAAATAATGCCCGTAGGTGATATTGGAGAAAAGAGATTTAATCAATATTTATCAATGAAGAAATTTGAAGAGGATTTAGTAAATAAATTAAATTTAATTTCCTCTAAACACAGAACTAATGGCCCCTCTAGATACTATGAGTATTCAAATCATAAATCAAAAATTGGTATTATATCTGCTATTTCTCATAATTTTTGTGATACTTGTAATAGAGTAAGACTTACATGTACTGGTAAGTTATATATGTGTTTAGGACAAAATGATTTTGTAGATTTAAAATTTGCCCTAAGAAATCAAACAAAAAATGATATTATTGCCTTGATAGAATATGCTATGTCAATTAAACCAAAAGCACATAACTTTGAAATTCAAAAAGATAATTTTGACGGATATGTTAATCGTTATATGAATGAGACTGGGGGTTAATAAATGAAAATATGTTTTGTTTCTTTTCCTCTTGAAAAAAATATTGAAGCTCAAGAGAAACTTATAAAAAAATACGGTAATTACGAGCCTGAAGAGGCAGATTTCATTGTAGCACTTGGAGGTGATGGTTTTATATTAAAGTCACTTCATAATTATATGAAACTTAACAAGCCAATTTACGGTATGAATTTTGGATCTGTCGGATTCTTGATGAATGATTACAAACTTGATGGATTAGAGGAACGACTAAATAACGCTCAATTAACAAAATTAAGACCTCTAGTAATGAAAACTTTAAATCCCACAGGTCAAGAAATTAAAGCTATTGCAATTAATGAGATCAGTATTCGTAGAGAAAAATATCAAGCTGCAAAAATTCAAATTATGATAGATAACGAAGTAAGAATAGAAGAGCTTGTTTGCGATGGTGTAATCTTATCAACAGCAGCAGGTAGCACTGGGTATAATTACTCTGCATCAGGGCCAATTATTCCACTTGGAAGTAACGTTGTAGCACTAACTGCTGTGAGTGCCTATAGTCCCAGACATTGGCGTGGAGGTCTATTAAAAGATAATGCAAAAATTAAAATTATTAATAATAATCCATCTAAAAGACCGATAGTAGTTCACGCTGATCATATTGAAGCAAAAGACGTTATTTCTGTTGAAATAGAGATGTCTGAGGGTATGGAAATACCTTTATTATTTGATAATGATCATAAAATTGAAGAACGTGTTTATAAAGAAATGTTTAAATCCAACTAATTAAGTGAAATTTCTTAATAATTCAAAAGTCCTCTTAACTTTTTTTTGCTTATTTATTTTTCAAAATAATTCTATTGCTAATGAATGTTTAATAAAAAAGAATTTGAATATCGGGCTTATCAAAAATAATTACATAGATTATAAATATTATTTATATTACGCACTCGGTGAGTACTCTTTAAAAAATAATATAGAATTTATAATTAGTGAAGTTAATCAAAATGCAAATGAATTTGATATTATATTTGGAGAATTTAGAGATTTAGCCAAATTGAGTTTAAATCAAACTCAGACACCTAATAAAGTTTTAGATTTTTATAATGACAATCAAGTTGAAGTTAAGGGAAATTTATTTCCCCTTGATTTAGATACATTTATATTATTAAGCCAGGATGATTATGAAAAAATAACTTTTGAGGAATTTTCAGAATTATACAATCCGATTAAATATACACTGGGAATGAGTTTTAAAACTAAAGAGGATATAATTAATTTAATATTATATCATTTGGAACAATCATCTATAGATTTCAATAGTTTATCATTTGAGTTAACTTTAGATTTATTTTCAAAAACATATGAAAATCTAAACAAAAATATCGTTAATAATAACTTTCTAGAAGTTTTCAATTCTTATGAAAACTCAGAAAATGTTCATACGTTATTTAGTGATGGGATTTTACTTAATAAAAATATTGACTTTGGAAGTTTTCAGCTTTTTCCTAAGAGTAAATATATTTGGGATAGTGAAGAAGGAGTTTTTAAGGAAAGTTTAGAGAGTAAACCATCATCTTTTTATGGTTTTAGCGCCTATTTAAACAATTCACAAGGTTCAGGACTTTTGTGCTATCTAATTGATGAAGAGGTAAGATTAAAAGCCTTTAGGGATTTTAACATCCAGCTAAGTCCGCTATCAATTAATGAAATAAGAAGCATTGAAGATAATTTACCTGATGATTACAAAAAAATTTTAGAAAATAAAAATAAAAATATACTCAAACCAAATTATTCTTTAGAAAGCAAAAAATATGATTTATTTACAGGACTGGTTTTTGGTAAATATAAATATGATGATATTATCGTTGATCAAAACTACTTAAATAAATAAAAGAATATAATTTTCATTTTGAACATTTAAACCAAGCTTGTAGGTTTTCTCTTGGATAATCCCAGACAATATTAATTACTTCATTTAAAGGAAGAAAAATAATTAATTGAATATCTTGGTCATATAAATAAATCATTACTTCATCATTTTTTTGTATGAGGTTTAATTCTTCTGTTTTACCATCAAGAAAGTTTATAGTAAGTTTATCTTTAGAACCTGATATTTTTAAAATATGAGAGCTTAAACTTTCGACGTAATCACTCATATAGAAAAATTCATCATCTAATGGCTCACAATTATATTTTTTTCCAAAAAACCCCCAACTAAGATTTGGGAACAATAATAATAAGATTAAGAAAATTTTCATGATACCTAAATTTAAATATTAACATATATATTTATTCCTTTAGAATCGTTATTTATCTTTATATAGATTTAGACTTAAAAAAACTGATTGAAAGAGTTTTTAAATAATATACTAAATACGTTGGGTTTACTGACCTTTTTGACAAAGAAAAGGAGAAACACGAACTTGGCCTCGTGCTGGAATTGGTAGACAGTCTGGACTTAAAATCCAGTGGGATTTATTCCCGTGGCGGTTCGAGTCCGCCCGAGGCTACCACTTTTTACTAAATGATCATTGTCGAAGTTACTTTTAAAATAGACTCTTCTTTAACTGAAGAAATACTAAAGGAAAAATTTTTAGAGACAGCTCCAATTTACAAAACTACACCTGGTTTAATAAGAAAAAACTATATTTCAGATCTCAAAAACAATATTGCAGGAGGTATATATTGTTTTGATAATATGTTAAACGCAAAAAGATGGTTCGATGATGAAAGAATTGAATGGATCACAAATAGATACTCAAAACCCAAATTAAAGTTTTATGAGAATTATGTTGTGGTAGATAATGAATCTAAAAAAATTATTTCAGACGACAATCTGTAAATATGTATTACTGATTAATAAATAGGCGGCGTCCTACTCTCCCAAGCCTTAAGACTAAGTACCATCGGCGCTGGAGGCCTTCACGACCGAGTTCGAAATGGGATCGGGTTTTTTCACTCCGCTATGACCGCCACAAACTTTTTATAACATTTTAGTTAAAACTTTTCGCTGTGTATTGTAATTCAAGCATTGGATTATTAGTACTGGTTAGCTTCATGTGTTACCACACTTCCACACCCAGCCTATCAACGTGGTAGTCTTCCACGATCCTATAACGAAGCCTAGTTTTGAGGTTGGCTTCCCGCTTAGATGCTTTCAGCGGTTATCCATTCCGTACATAGCTACCCTACGATGCAGCTGGCGCTACAATAGGTACACCAGAGGTACGTCCACCCCGGTCCTCTCGTACTAAGGGCAGATCCTCTCAAGCTTCCACAACCATGGCAGATAGGGACCGAACTGTCTCACGACGTTCTAAACCCAGCTCGCGTACCGCTTTAATTGGCGAACAGCCAAACCCTTGGGACCTGCTTCAGCCCCAGGATGCGATGAGCCGACATCGAGGTGCCAAACCTCCCCGTCGATATGGACTCTTGGGAGAGATCAGCCTGTTATCCCCGGCGTACCTTTTATCCGTTGAGCGATGGCCCTTCCACGAAGTGCCACCGGATCACTATGACCGACTTTCGTCTCTGCTCGACTTGTGGGTCTCGCAGTCAGGCAGGCTTATGCCATTGCACTCGACGAACGGTTTCCAAGCGTTCTGAGCCTACCATCGCGCGCCTCCGTTACTCTTTGGGAGGCGACCGCCCCAGTCAAACTGCCCACCATGCATGGTCCCAACACCGGATGACGGTGTATGGTTAGGCATCAAGGAACAGAAGAGTGGTATTTCACTAGTGACTCCAGAATGGCTAGCGCCACTCCTTCAAAGTCTCCCACCTATGCTACACATCTGTTCCCTAATACCAATACAAAGCTGCAGTAAAGGTGCACGGGGTCTTTCCGTCTAACCACGGTTACTCGGCATCTTAACCGAGAATTCAATTTCACTGAGTCTATGTTGGAGACAGTGGGGAAATCGTTACGCCATTCGTGCAGGTCGGAACTTACCCGACAAGGAATTTCGCTACCTTAGGACCGTTATAGTTACGGCCGCCGTTCACCGGGGCTTCAATTCAGGGCTTGCACCCCTCCTATTAACCTTCCGGCACCGGGCAGGCGTCACACCATATACGTCGTCTTTCGACTTTGCATAGTGCTATGTTTTTAGTAAACAGTCGCTACCCCCTCTTCTGTGCCACCTCCTACTGGTTGCCCAATAGCAGGTCACTTTTATCCCGAAGTTACAAGTGTAATTTGCCGAGTTCCTTCAACATAGTTCTCTCAAGCGCCTTGGTATTCTCTACCCTCCTACCTGTGTCGGTTTTGGTACGGTCTAATGCTGGAGCTATTTCCAGGGACAAATTCACTGCAAGCTCAATCCAGTAAGAACTTACAATTTACTTCATCCGTCACTACCAGCTGGTGCAGGAATATTAACCTGCTTCCCATCGACTACGGCTTTCGCCCTCGCCTTAGGGGCCGACTAACCCTGCGCAGATTAGCTTTACGCAGGAAACCTTAGGATTTCGGCGGAAATGTCTTTCACATTTCTTATCGTTACTCATGTCAGCATTCGCACTTCTGATACCTCCAGCAATGCTTACGCATCACCTTTACAGGCTTACAGAACGCTCCGCTACCCAATTACAAAGTAATTGTCAAAGCTTCGGTAAATGATTTGAGCCCCGTTACATTTTCGGTGCAGGATCTCTTAATTAGACCAGTGAGCTGTTACGCTTTCTTTAAAGGATGGCTGCTTCTAAGCCAACCTCCTGGCTGTCTTGGAGTTCCCACTCCCTTTCACACTTAATCATTATTTTGGGACCTTAGCTGTTGATCTGGGCTGTTTCCCTCTCGTCCAAGGACCTTAGCACCCATGGACTGTCTGCCGTGCAGACTTATCGGTATTCGGAGTTTGATTAGGTTTGGTAGGAATTGCTTCCCCCTAGCCCATTCAGTGCTCTACCCCCGACAAGATTCACACGACGCACTACCTAAATAGTTTTCGCGGAGAACTAGCTATTTCCGAGTTTGGTTGGCCTTTCACCCCTAATCACAAGTCATCCCGTAGCTTTTCAACGCTAGTGGGTTCGGTCCTCCGGTGAATTTTACTTCACTTTCAACCTGCTCATGACTAGATCACTCGGTTTCGAGTCTAATCCCATAAACTAAATCGCCCTATTCAGACTCGCTTTCGCTTCGCCTACACCTATGTGGCTTAAGCTTGCTAATGAGATTAAGTCGCTGACCCATTATACAAAAGGTACGCTGTCACCTCATAAAAAGGCTCCAACTGCTTGTAAGCATCCGGTTTCAGGGTCTATTTCACTCCCCTGCTAGGGGTTCTTTTCGCCTTTCCCTCACGGTACTGGTTCACTATCGGTCATAAAGTAGTATTTAGGCTTAGGAAGTGGTCTTCCTATATTCAGACAGGATTTCACGTGTCCCGCCCTACTCATGTCTATTTTTTACTATCTACCCATACGAGGCTATCACTCACTATGGCCTGCCTTTCCATACAGTTCTGGTTTAGTAAAAAGTAGCACTGGCCTGATCCGCTTTCGCTCGCCACTACTAACGGAATATCTTTTCCTCTAGGTACTTAGATGTTTCAGTTCCCTAGGTTCGCCCTTATAAGCTATGAATTCACTTATAAGTTATTGGGTTTCCCCATTCGGAGATCTCGGATTAAGCTTATTGACAGCAAGTCCGAGCTTATCGCAGTCTGTCACGTCCTTCATCGCCTCTTTATGCCAAGGCATCCACCAAATGCTCTTACGCGCTTGAATTATTAACACACAGTGAAAAGTTTGTAGTTAATAACTTTTTGTAGTTATTTGTTGTTATATTAGTTGTTTAATTGACGAATAACTCGTGCAAGTCATTCGTCTGTGTTATCAGCTTACATATTTACTATTTTAAAAAGTTGGTGGAGGATAGCGGGATCGAACCGCTGACCTCCTGAATGCAAATCAGGCGCTCTCCCAGCTGAGCTAATCCCCCAACATTGTTGGTGGGCGAGGGAGGACTTGAACCTCCGACCTCACGCTTATCAAGCGCGCGCTCTAACCAACTGAGCTACACGCCCAATCAATGCTCTTTATCAACACATGTTGAAAAAAGCAAAACAAATAGACGGTGGTTACTTCGAACGTACACTTAGTTCAAAGTTTTTTTTCCTTTAGAAAGGAGGTGATCCAGCCGCAGGTTCCCCTACGGCTACCTTGTTACGACTTCACCCCAATCGCTGGCCGTACCGTGGGCAGCTGCCTCCCGAAGGTTAGCGTACTGACTTAAGATAAAACCAACTCTCATGGTGTGACGGGCGGTGTGTACAAGACCCGGGAACGTATTCACCGCGGCATGCTGATCCGCGATTACTAGCAATTCCAACTTCATGCACTCGAGTTGCAGAGTGCAATCCGAACTGAGATAACTTTTGGGGATTAGCTCCACCTCGCGGTATTGCGTCCCGTTGTAGTTACCATTGTAGCACGTGTGTAGCCCAGCGTGTAAGGGCCATGAGGACTTGACGTCATCCCCACCTTCCTCCGGCTTATCACCGGCAGTTTCGCTAGAGTCCTCAGCCGAACTGTTAGTAACTAACGATAAGGGTTGCGCTCGTTGCGGGACTTAACCCAACATCTCACGACACGAGCTGACGACAGCCATGCAGCACCTGTGCGAAAGCCAGCCGAACTGAAGGTTACCATTCTGTAACCGGCACTTTCCATGTCAAACGCTGGTAAGGTTCTTCGCGTTGCGTCGAATTAAACCACATGCTCCACTGCTTGTGCGGGTCCCCGTCAATTTATTTGAGTTTTAATCTTGCGACCGTACTCCCCAGGCGGGGTGCTTAACGCGTTAGCTACGACACCGAACAAAAGTCCGACGACTAGCACCCATCGTTTACTGCATGGACTACCGGGGTATCTAATCCCGTTTGCTACCCATGCCTTCGCATCTCAGCGTCAATATCAGTCCAGAAAATCGCCTTCGCCACTGGTGTTCCTTCCAATATCTACGAATTTCACCTCTACACTGGAAATTCCATTTTCCTCTCCTGAATTCCAGAACAGAAGTTTTAAAAGCAATTCCTAGGTTGAGCCCAGGGATTTCACTTCTAACTTTCTGTTCCGCCTACATGCGCTTTACGCCCAGTAATTCCGAACAACGCTAGGACCTTCCGTATTACCGCGGCTGCTGGCACGGAATTAGCCGGTCCTTCTTCTTCGGCTACTGTCATTATCCTCACCGATGAAAGAGTTTTACAACCCTAAGGCCTTCGTCACTCACGCTGCATTGCTGGATCAGGGTTGCCCCCATTGTCCAATATTCCCTACTGCTGCCTCCCGTAGGAGTCTGGGCCGTGTCTCAGTCCCAGTGTGGCTGATCGTCCTCTCAAACCAGCTAAAGATCGAAGCCTTGGTGAGCTTTTACCTCACCAACAAACTAATCTTGCGCGGGCCAATCTTATAGCGATAAATCTTTCCCATTACTGGAGTATACGGTATTAGCTACAGTTTCCCGCAGTTATTCCGTACTATAAGGTATGTTCCCACGTGTTACTCACCCGTGCGCCACTAAGGACACCTAGCAAGCTAGGGCCTCCGTTCGACTTGCATGTATAAAGCATGCAGCAAGCGTTCGTTCTGAGCCATAATCAAACTCTTAAGTTGAATTACCTACTCATAAAAAACAAAGTTTTAAATTGACGTAGGTTAGACGCCAAAATAACGAGCTGTCATTTTTCTCAAATGAAAGCTTGATCGAAATTTGACGTTATAAACCCACCGTCTATTCATTTCATATTTACAAAAAATAAAGAGCAAGAATCACTATTGCACAATAAATGGCCTAGTGAATCGAATAAAAAGTAGAATATATCTACACTTTATGTAGGCATTGTCAAATGCATTTCATTAAAAAAAATAAAAAAAAACCATTGAAAAGAAGCGTTTTTTAGGGAGTTGGTTGCGGGGGTAGGATTTGAACCTACGACCTTCAGGTTATGAGCCTGACGAGCTACCAAGCTGCTCTACCCCGCGATCAGAAAACGAAAGATATGTCAAAATATCAACAATTACAATGATTATTCTTGGTAGCGGAGGAGGGATTTGAACCCCCGACACATGGATTATGATTCCACCGCTCTAACCAGCTGAGCTACTCCGCCATAAAGAAATATTGTTTTATATTATATTAGCCTAATCTTAAATGATTTTGTTTATTTCTCTTAATATGAAATTTTTTGCGTTACTAACACCCAGTTTGTTTACTTGAGAGTTTATAACAATCTCTACGCCCTTCGGTTTTCCATCAAAAATTGGATAGCTGCCTATAGAAATATTTTTATATTTTCTCTCAGCTTGATCAAGTAGATGGGCTATTTTACTTTCAAAAAGTTTTGTAGATATTGTGGTTGAGTAAAATTTATTTTTAATTTTTATCATTTTTTTAAACTCTTTCATCATCGCTTTTACTATTGAAGGTATGCCAGCAAAAACATAAATATTTTCAATTTTAAAACCTGGTGCCCCACTAACTTTATTTAAAATTAACTTAGAGCCTTCCGGCATATACGCCATTTTCATTCTCGCATCAGTTAATTCAGATTTAATTTTTGTATAATATTTTTTTAGTTCTCTATATGCGCCATTGTGTAATTTGTATTTTTTTTTAACTGCTAAACTAATTGCCTCAGATGTAATGTCATCGTGAGTTGGACCTATACCACCAGTAGTGATAACAAAATCATACTGATTTTTTAATTTTCGTATTTGAGAAATAATTATTTTTTTTTGGTCAGGAATTACAACCACTAACTGTAGAGATATGCCACAAATGAACAACTCTTTAGCTACATGATTTATATTTTTATCTTGTGTCCTACCTGATAATATCTCATTGCCAATGATAATTAGACAAGCAGAATATATTTTTTTAGTAGTTACCATAAATGAAGTATAAAGAGGAAATTTTAGAGGGTTTTTTTGTAAAACGCTATAAGCGATTTTTTGTAGATTTGAAGATTGATAATGAAGTTGTCACAGCTTACTGCCCAAATACAGGGTCACTTTTGGGTTTATTAAAAGAGGATACAAAAGTATTAGTTGCCAAAGTTGAAAACCCAAATGCAAAATTAAAATATAGACTAGAGGCAATTAAAGATCTCAAAACTTTTGTAGGAGTAAACACATCTCTGCCAAATGAAATAGTTTTCAACGCCATGAAGGAAAAAAAAATTTTGCAGGAAATTAAAGGAAATTTAAAAAAAGAGGTTAAATATGGAAAAAATTCTAGAGTTGATATCTTTGCTAGCCACCCAAATGGGGATACTTACATTGAAGTTAAATCAGTTACTTTATCAAGGAAAAAGAATTTAGCAGAGTTTCCAGATGCAGTTACTTCAAGAGGATCTAAACATTTAATTGAGTTAAGTAATATGTCAAAAAAAGGTAATAAATGCTTTTTAATATATCTAATTCAACGAAATGATGCAGATAGATTTTCTATAGCTAAAGATTTGGATAATGAGTATTATGAAAACTCTCTTAAAGCAAAAAAAAGTGGCGTACAATTTAGAGCTTTTAAATGTAACGTATCACATAAAGGTATAAATATTACCGGTGAGATTAATATTGATGAAAATTAAATCATACAAAAGTGATGAAGTAGAACCTTGTAGAGAGGCAAGTAAAATTACTGCAACTATTTTAGACGAACTAAATAATATTATAAAAGAAGATGTCTCAACATCTGAGATTGATGATTATTGTTTAACAAGAATTCAAGAGCTAGGAGGCACACCTGCACCTTTGTTTTACAGAGGTTTTCCAAAGTCTACATGTACCTCATTAAATCATGTTATTTGTCATGGAATTCCAAATTACAATCGAAACCTTCAAAATGGGGATATTTTAAATGTGGATGTAACAACAATAATTGATGGTTGGCATGGGGACTCATCAAGGATGTTTAAAGTAGGAGACATTTCAATTAAAGCAAGTAATCTATGCAAGGTTACTCACGATTGTTTGATAGAGAGTATTAACGAGATAAAAGTTGGTGAGCCTATCAGTAGAATAGGAAAAAAAATTGAGGATATAGCTACCTCAAATAACTTTAGTGTTGTTAGAGATTTTTGTGGACATGGAGTTGGATTAAAATTTCACGAGAATCCTAGTATTTTACACTATTACGATAGTGAGTATGATAAAGTAAAATTTGTAGACGGAATGATTTTTACAATTGAACCCATGATCAATGTTGGTAAATATCAATCTAAAATACTTAAAGATGGTTGGACTGCAGTGACTAAAGATAAAACACTTAGCGCTCAGTACGAACATACGATATACATTAATGGTGATATTATTGAGATTCTAACAGAGTCCCCAAGTAAGGTTTTTTATAATTGATACCAAGATACTCTAGAAAAATTCTTAAAGAAATCTGGGAAGATAGTAATAAATTTCAAATATGGCTTGACCTTGAAATTCTCGCTTGCGAGGCAATGGAGAAATTGGGTCAAATACCTAAAGGGACCTCAAACAAAATCAAAAAAAAAGCAAAGTTTAAGGTAAAAGAAATAGAAAAAATTGAAGAAAAAACAAAGCACGATGTAATTGCTTTTTTAACTAATGTAGCAAAGTATGTAGGATCCGAGTCTAGGTATATTCATAAAGGACTAACATCTAGTGATATTTTAGATACCTCTTTCTCCATACAACTTAACCAATCAAGCAATATAATTCTTGGAGGTTTAAAAACTTTGAGTAAATCTCTTTTAAATATTGCAAAAAAACATAAATACACATTATGTATCGGTAGAAGTCATGGTATTCACGCCGAAACGACTACTTTTGGATTAAAAATATTAGGTTATCTAGCCGAAAACAAAAGAAACATAGATCGTCTTAAAAATTCGATAAAACAAATACAAACAATTCAAATGTCTGGTCCTGTAGGGACATATTCAAATATTGACACAAGGGTAGAGCAAATGATTGCTAAAAAATTAAAATTTTCAATCGAACCTGTCTCCACGCAGATAATTCCAAGAGACAGGCATGCGGAACTTTTTTGCTCTTTTGCTATTATTGCAAGCTCCATAGAACGTCTATCAACTGAAATTAGACACTTACAAAGAACAGAAGTTTTAGAAGTTGAGGAAGGTTTTGGAAAAGACCAAAAGGGTAGTTCGGCAATGCCTCATAAAAAAAATCCAATTTTATCAGAAAATTTAACAGGACTAGCAAGAGTGATTAGATCGTTAACCATTCCTGCTTTGGAGAATATAACTTCATGGCATGAAAGAGATATAAGTCACTCCAGTGTTGAGAGAATAAATGCTCCCAATGCCACGATAACACTCGACTTTGCAGTTCAAAGAATGATCAACGTTTTAAATAATTTAAACATAAATAAAAAAAATATGATAAAAAATTTAAATCTTCTAAAAGGTCTACCCTATTCACAAAATGTCTTGATTTTTCTTATTGAAAATAAAGTTTTAAGAGAAGATGCCTATAAGATTGTTCAAGATTGTGCTTTGAAAACTTGGAAAGGTGATATGTCTTTTAAAGAAAATCTTTTAAGTCATCCTAGTTTAGCCAAATTAAAAATATCAAGTAAAGTTAATAATATCTTCAATAATAAAAATCTTTTTAAAAATGTTGATAAAATATTTAAAAGGATTAATTGATGGTAGCAAAATTGAAAAAATTATATGAGGGAAAAGCAAAAATTATTTATGCCAAAACTAGTAAGGAAGTCATAGCTACTTATAAAAATGATGCTACGGCTTTTAATAATTTAAAAAAGGGCTCGATAAAGAATAAGGGTGCAATTAATAATGCTATATCAAGTTATTTATTTCAAATATTGAATCATTGTGATATTCCAACACACTTTATAAAGAAAATTGATAAAAAATCACAGCTTTTAAAAAAAGTAGATATTATTCCAATTGAAGTTTTAGTTAGAAATTTCTTTGCTGGCTCTTTATCTAAAAAGTTTGGTGTAAAAGAAGGAACAAAGTTATCTGATACGCTAATTGAGTACTGTTTAAAATCTGATGAACTTGGCGATCCTCATATAAGTTCTGAACATATTCTTAATTTAGGTTTATGTGATTTTGATGAATTAGAGTTAATAGATGAATATTCTTTAAGAATTAATGACATATTAAGGTCTACGTTCTATTCTATGGGAATAAATCTAGTTGACTTTAAATTAGAATTTGGAATTTGTAAAAAAACTGATGAGCTTGTTTTAGCAGATGAAATATCACCAGATACATGTCGTTTGTGGGATTTAAAAACAAATAAAAAACTTGATAAAGATCGATTTCGTAGAGATCTAGGAAATATTGAAGAAGCATATGAAGAGGTGCTTAAAAGGTTAAACTTAAAGATTTAATGCGAATAAAAATTTTAGTAAGACTTAAAGGCCAAATTTTAGAACCACAGGGAAAAGTAATTGAACAGTCGCTTAATAGTTTAGGATTTACAGAATTTTCAAATATCCGACAGGGAAAACTAATTGAATTAGATTTACCTGATAATATAAGTAAAGAGGAAAAAGTACAAAAAATCGACTCTGCTTGCAAAAAACTTTTGGTCAACGATATTATTGAAGAGTACGAAGTGCTTGGATGAGTTTTAAATCTGCTGTTATTACTTTTCCTGGATCTAATTGTGACAGAGACGCATTATGCTACTTAAAAGATTTAACTAAAGGTGAGGTTCATAATATTTGGCATGAGGAGACATCATTGCCAAAAGTTGATTTAGTAATTTTACCTGGGGGTTTCAGCTTTGGTGATTATTTAAGATCAGGAGCAATGGCATCAAAAAGTAAAATTATTGATGAAGTTGTCAAACATGCAAATGATAATAGATATTTATTAGGTATTTGTAATGGCTTTCAAATTTTAACTGAAATTGGACTTCTTGAAGGAGCATTAATTCGAAATAAAAAACTCAAATTTTTAGGAAAAAATTGTTTTATTAAAAAAAAATTTAAAAATAATTTTAATTTATCAATGAAAGATAACCAAATTCTTCAAATACCTGTAGCTCACAACGAGGGGAATTTTTATTGTGATACCGAAACTTTGAATTTATTAAAAAATAATGAACAAATTGCATTTGAATATTGCAAAGGTGAATTCTCAAACACTGAAGAAAATATAAATGGTTCAATAGAGGCTATTGCAGGTATCACAAACAAAAAAAAGAATGTTCTTGGAATGATGCCTCATCCTGAGAGAGCATATTCTGATTTTCATCAATCACAAGATGGAAGACTTATTATAGAGTCTTTAATTTCATGAATGAAGAGTTAATACTTCAACACGGTCTAACTTTAGATGAATTTCAGGTCATTAGGAAATATCTAAACAGAGACTTAAGTATTGAGGAATTGGGTATTTTTTCTGCTATGTGGAATGAGCACTGTTGTTATAAAACTTCAAAAAAATGGCTTAAGAAACTCCCTACAGATAATGAAATTGTAATTCAGGGACCAGGAGAAAACGCTGGTGTAATTGATTTGCAAGATAACGATGGTATTGCATTTAAAATAGAAAGCCACAATCATCCAAGTTACATAGAACCTTTCAACGGTTCAGCAACTGGTGTTGGAGGTATACTACGAGATATATTTACAATGGGAGCAAGACCAATTGCTACTCTTGACTCAATTAGATTTGGTTTGATAGAAACTGAAAAGACAAAATACTTGTTAAATGGTGTGGTTCATGGAATTGGACACTATGGTAACTGTATTGGAATTCCTAATATTGGTGGTGAGTGTGAGTTTGAGTCAACATATGATTTTAATAATTTGGTTAATGCTATGGCTGTGGGACATGTTCAAAAAGATAAAATTTTTTACTCTAAACCAAAATCTATTGGTGGCCTTATTGTTTACATTGGATCTAAAACTGGAAAAGATGGAATTCACGGAGCAAGTATGGCCTCTGATGTTTTTTCAGAGGAAGATGAGGATGAAAAAAGACCCTCTGTACAAGTTGGTGACCCCTTCATGGAAAAACTATTAATGGAAGGTTGCTTAGAATTAATGTCTTCAGGATTAATAGAGTCTATGCAAGATATGGGAGCTGCGGGTATTACCTCCTCCAGTGTAGAAATGGCTTCAAAAGGAAATGTAGGTGTTTATATCAATCTTGATAAAGTTCCATTGAGGCAACCACTGAGCGCCTATGAGATACTTTTATCTGAAAGCCAAGAAAGAATGCTAGCTGTTATCGATAAAAAAAATAATCATAAAGTCAGAGAAATTCTTCAAAAATGGCAAATTGATTATGAAGTTATTGGAGAAATTACAGATACAAAAAGAGTTGTGTTTGAGTCAAATAATAAAAAAGTTGTCGATCTTCCTGTAGAAATAATTGTTGATGATGCTCCTGAATACGATAGAGAGTTTAACATCCCAAGAAAAAGAAAAAACAAAGATTTTGATTTTTCTAAAATTAAATTGGAAGATATGATAATAAACCTTCTTACAAACCTTAATTATTTAGATAAAAGTTGGGTTTTCGATCAATATGACTCTACTGTGATGGGAGATACTATCAGAGAACCAGGTCAATCATCAGGTATAGTAAAGATTCACGGAACACAAAAAGTTATTGGTGCATCTACCGACTGCAATCCATTATACATAAGAATCAATCCCTATGAAGGAATGAAATATACGGTTGCTGAGTCATATAGAAATCTAATCGCATGCAATATTAATCCTTTAGCGATTACAAATAACCTTAACTTTGCAAGTCCTTTAGATCCAAACATTATGGGAGAGTTGGTTTTATCTATTCATGGATTAAAAACTGCAGCTGTCAAATTCAATACACCTATTGTTTCAGGTAATGTGTCTTTATATAACCAGACAAATGAAATACCAATTAAGCCTACACCTGTAATAGGAATGGTAGGTTCCAATATGGATTTAAATAAAATAAACACAAATAAGTTTTGTGAAATTGGTAATAAGATCTTGATTTTAGGAAAACAATTAACAAAAAATCGTAGTCCTTACTTATTACAAGATCAAAAAATTGCTTTTAACATATGTGAATTTAATGACTTAGAGGTATTAGATCTAGATTTTGAGAAAAAAATTGCAAATTGTGTTTTGGAATTATCAGATTTGAAATGCATTATTTCTTGCAATGATATTTCCAGAGGGGGTATCTTTTCGGCATTATTAAAAATGCAATATAAGGATATGGGTTTTAGGGTAAATGTCCTTGATCCTATTGATTTATTTTGCGAATATAGTGCTGGATATGTGATTGAAATCAGAAGTAAAGATTTTGAAAAAGTAACTTCATTTCTGACAAAAAAAGGTGCTGAATACTTGGAAATTGGGGAGATAATTAAAGAAGGTATTGAGATAAACTCAAAAAAATTTGACTATTTTGATATTATGAATAAATATCGTAATGATTTTGAGAAGATAATTAGTTAGATGCCTATTGAACAAAAAAAATTAGAAGGACTCCTTGAGAACAAATTTCCAAATTCTAAAATTGTAATTGAGGATCTAGCCGGTGATAACGATCATTATTCAGTTGAAATTGAAAGTGATATGTTTAATGGATTGTCACGTATACAACAACACCAGTTAGTTTACAAATTACTAGATGGATTAATGGATAAAGAGCTTCATGCTATGCAATTAAAAACGAAAGGAACATAATAATGGAATTAGAGAGTAGTACAAAAGAACAAATTGAAAAAATGATTGGAGATAATGAAGTTTTCCTATTTATGAAAGGTAACCCTGACTTTCCTATGTGTGGTTTCTCGTCAGTCGCAAGCGCAATTTTAAAAAAAACTGGGGTTGAGTTTGGCCATTGTAATGTACTTGAAGATAACAACATTAGAGAAGGTATAAAAACTTACTCAAATTGGCCTACGATACCTCAACTTTACATAAAAAAAGAATTTGTAGGTGGTTGTGATATTATGAAAGAAATGGCTGAGTCTGGTGAACTTCTAGAATTACTAAACACAAAAGGCATCAAAACTGAAGTAAATTAAAAAAGGGGCATTTGTTTTGCCCCTCTCGTTAGTTATTTGAAATATAATTATTTAATTCTTTATAATAAGAATTATTTTCTCCAACTAGTTTTTTAAGTAAAGCTAAATTATTTAGGGCATTTTCTTTTTGACCAAGATCTACATACATCTCACCTTGGTATTCGATAGCACCTAAGTGTTCTGGGTCTAATTCAAGAGCTTTTTTGTAATATTTTGCTGCATTATCAAAGTCTTCACTTTTTCTGTAAGCAAAACCTAACTCATTGTAAACATCAGCTTTAGTAAAATCTGTTGAACTAGCAGTTGTAAGAGTCTTCAGTTTTCTTATTGCTTTATCATAATCTTTGCTTCTTATTAACTTTATTGCTGACTTATAATCTTTTCCATAATTAGTTTTAGCACTATCATCGGAGCTAGATCCAGCAGCGAAAAGGCTTGTAATAAAAAGAGAAAATATGACTATTAGTATTTTTATTTTCATAAATATCTTTTCGAAATTTATGCTCTGTTAGATTAATTGAATAGATTATTAACTATTGATTATCTAGAGTAGAATTCAACGACTAAATTAGGTTCCATTTGAACAG
>CACJEH010000006.1:0-33736 GCA_902592365.1 uncultured Alphaproteobacteria bacterium | reverse complement strand
GTTACTTCTGATTTAATTAACTTAAGTTTTTACGCGACTCTAAAGCTGCACCTAAGGTATTATCGTCTAGATAATGAATTTCGCTTCCTACAGGAACACCGTATGCGAGTTGTGTAATTTTAATATTTTGATTTTCTAGTTTATCCTTTATTACTAAGGCTGTAGTTTGTCCCTCAATAGTTGCGCTTAATGCTAAAATAATTTCTTGTACTTGATTGTTTATAATTCTTTCTTTGAGTTTATTTAAATTTAAATCCTGTTCTGTAAAATTTTTTGAGGCTGATAAAAGCCCGCCAATAACATGATAAAGTCCTTTATGATATCCAGATCTTTCAAATGCCCATACATCAGCCATATCTTCAACGATGCATATTGTAGTTTTTGATCTATTTTCTGAGGAACAAATTTTACATGGAACAATAACATCTAATATTCCACAATTAGTACATTTTTTTACCACAGAAGCCGTTTCCTTTATACTTTCTCCTAAAGGTAACATTAATTCTTGTTTATTTTTTATCAAATATAAGGCTATTCTTTGTGCAGAACGTTGGCCAATTCCAGGTAGCCTAGAAATTAAATTAATAAATTTTTGAAGTTCGTCTTGTGACAATTTAAAAAGGCATCTTCATTCCTGGAGGCAATGGTAGCCCACCAGTTATTTTTTTCATTTCTTCAGCTGACATTTCCTCGACTTTTTCTTTTGCTTGATTGAGTGCTGCTTTGATTAAATCCTCCAATACCTCTTTTTCATCAGAAGACAATAGTGATGGATCTAAATCAATTGCTTGAACAATTTGTTTACCATTCATTATAACTTTAACCATTCCTCCTCCTGACTCAGCCTCAACGGTTTTATTCTCAAGCTCCTTTTGCATTTCTTGCATTTTGGCTTGCATTTCTTGGACTTTTTTCATCATACCGCCCATATTACCCATCATTTCCATCACCTCTTTCTAATTCTTCAATATCTATAATCTTTGCATTAGGAAATTTAGCAAGAACTTTTTTAAATTCATCAGTCTTCATCTCCTGGTCAATTAATTCTTTTTTATACAAAGACTTAATTGTCTCTAAAGTTGTTATTTCTGTTTTAAGTTTCATTTCGATTTTGTAATCATTTTCCAAATTTTTGAATAATTCTTCGCTTCCGTTGAAATTTTTATCAGACACATTTAATCGTAATATTTTATTTTTTTCTGAAAAATCAATAATTTCAACATTTTCAATAATAATTCCTGCCATAAGAGGTGAGAAATTTTTTCCATAAAATTGAAAAAATTTCTGATGAATATCAATTTTTTCTTTTAGAGAAATTGGTGATACTTGTTCAACTTTGTTTTGAATTACTTGGTCAATATTAGGAGAGGATTGAATTGTATTCTGATTTATTTCAGACTTTTTTTTTTCTACTAAGTCTGATGATTGATTATCATTCAATAAGAAAGCACACCTAAGCATTACCATTTCTAAAGTTGAATGAGGTTGAGGTGAGATTTTAATTTCATCATAGCCCTTCATTAAACTTTGCCAAAAAATATTTAATTTGCCATTATCAAATTGGGTAACATAAGAAGCAAAATTTTTATCTTCGTCAGTTAAAAAATCATCCCCAATAAGTTCTTGATTTATTTTTAATTTGCATGACCAATTTATTATATTCATCATATCTTCAATGATTTTAGAGGTCTCAGAACCTCTTTGATACATATCGTCAAGCATAGAAATTAGTTTTGATAAATTGTTATCAAATATACATCTTGATAATTCATACAAATCACTTTGCCTTGCAAAACCAAGCATGTTAACGATTTCTTCAACTTGAATTTCTTTTTGTGATTTAAATATATTGGCTTGATCTAATATGCTTAAGGAGTCCCTTACTGAACCATCGCTAGCCTTAACGATTAAATTCAATGCCTCATTAGAAATTGTTATATCTTCTTTTTTAGCGATACTTTTTAGAAAATCAGATAGGGTCTTTTTTTCGACTCGTCTTAAGTCGAACCTTTGGCATCTTGAAAGAATGGTAATTGGCACTTTAGAAATCTCAGTCGTTGCAAATATAAATTTTGAGTGAGGGGGTGGTTCTTCCAGAGTTTTAAGAAGAGCATTAAATGCACTTTTCGATAGCATATGCACCTCATCGACTATATAAACTTTATATTTTCCTAGAACAGGATTATATTTTACATTTTCTATAATCTCTCTTGCATTTTCAACACTTGTATTTGATGCGGCATCAATTTCTATGACGTCTGGGTGTCTGTCTTCAGTAATGGCTTTTGATTGTTCACAGTTAATTAAATCAGGATCATTATTTTTATCAAATACAGTACAATTCAACATTTTTGCAACAATTCTTGCTGTTGTTGTTTTGCCTACTCCACGTATACCTGTAAAAATATATGCATTAGGGATTTTATTTTGCTCTATTGATTTTTGTATAGTTTCAACCAAATATTCTTGACCAATTAGATCTTGAAAATTTGAAGGTCTGTATTTTAATGCGAGAATATTCGATTGATGTTTCATACTAGACTCAAAGGAGAATTACACGACCCAACTACTTATGTTACGGCTGCTTTCTTTCGAACCTGACCGGATTGGCATAAAAAGTTGCCCATGTAATTCTCAAATTATCTTATAACAGTATTAAATAGAAATATGAAGTTATTGTCTTACTCGATATGGAGATTTTTCAAAAACTCCTAATTTTCTGACCTTTGAGCAGTAATGATACATGTCGTCGAGAGCTAATTTGGTGTTATCTTGATAAGGATGTCCCTCGATTTCACAATAAAATTGTGTGATCACAAAATCAGCACCATAGTTATAACTTTCAAGTTTAATCATATTTACATTGTTTGTTGCGAACCCGCCCATAACTTTAAACAAAGATCCTGGTGTATTTTTAACTGAGAATAAAAAAGACGATATATAGGTCTTTTTTTTGTCAAAGTCTAAATTTTCGTTTTTAGACATAACATAAAATCTTGTTATATTGTTTATAGAATTAGCAAAATTTTCATCAATTACTTTTAAACCATATATATTTCCTGCTAAACTCGAAGCAATTGCAGCTGTATCAAGTATTTTTTCATCAGAAATTTTTTTTGCGGATCCAGCGGTGTCAGCACCAATTAAGATATTTAAATCTAATTTTTGGATTTTCTCACTGCATTGCGCCAAAGCTTGTTCGTGACTTAAAATATTTTTAATATTTTCAATTTTACTATCTGGATGAATTAAAAGCTTATGCTCTACTTTTTGAAAATGTTCAAAATTAATATGTAAATTAGATTTAGGTATTAAACGATGAATATCAGCAACTCTTCCTGCAGCAGAATTCTCAATAGGTATCATAGCATAATCAACATTTCCCAACTCAGCCTCATTTAGAGCTATCTCAAATGTTTTGCAGGGCAATGGGTATTTGCCTGGGAAAAAATCCTGAACAGCCAAATGACTATAGGCTCCTTCGACTCCTTGGAAAGATATTTTTTTACTCATTTTTAAGAATTAACTGATTTACTCTATCTAAATCCTCTTTTGTATCAACACCCAAAATCTCTTCATTTACAATTGAAATACCAAATGTATTTTTATTAATAATTCTTAGTTGCTCTAATTTCTCATCAAGTTCTCTTTTTGTTGGGGGTGAGGAAATAAAATCAAGTAAAGGTTTTTTATGATAGGCATAAACTCCAATATGATGAAAAACATTTTCATTAATTTTAAGCTTATTATCAAGCTTTCTTGAGAAATCTAAAACAAAATTTTTCTCATTTAATAAAACTTTTACCTTTGAGTTATTTTTAGCCTCATCAATACTTACAAATGGGCAAGCTAGTGTACTAATTTGAAAATCAATTAATTTTTCCTTAAGCAAGTTTATGTGATTTTCATTGATGAATGGCATATCTCCTTGCACATTAATAACAAATTTAAAATTGACTATAGCTTCTAGTTTCTTAACTGCCTCTCCGACTCTATCACTACCTGACAAATGATTTGGATCTGTCATTATGTATTTGAGATTCATTTCCTCGCAGTAATCTTTTACTTCCTCATCACATATGGCTAAAAATAAATTAGAATTGACATCTGAGACGCGCTTGTAAACATAATGAAGCATCGGCAAGTCTCCAATCTTGGCAAAGGGCTTATTAGGAAACCTAGTAGCCTGTAATCTTATAGGTATAATAATTAATGTATCGTTCATTAATGCGACAAAAATCCGTTTTAAGTGATATATTTTTAAACATAGACTTCTCTTTCTAACATGGAAACCAATAAAATTCTTGGCGCGGTAATACTAGCTCTTTTACTGGCTGCAGTCTTCTCAAAAGTTGCTGATATGGCAATTCATCCTGAGTTCCCAGATGAATTAGCATATAAAATTGAAATTCCTGAAGGTGGTATTTCCTCTGAACCTAAAGAAGAAGTTAATATATTTGAGGTTCTTCCTGAAATTACACCTCTACTTGCCTCAGCGAGTATGGAGAATGGTGAAAAGATATTTAAAAAATGTGCCTCATGTCATACTCAAGTCAAAGGAGGTGAAAATAAAGTAGGGCCAGCCATGTGGGGAGTAGTAAATAGATCTAAAGGATCAATGAAAGGTTTCGCATATTCAGGTGCATTAGCAGAATTTGGAGGAGATTGGAATGTTGAGGAATTAAACAAATTTTTGTTAAAACCGAAGAAATACATTGTTGGAACAAAAATGAATTATAACGGTATTAAAAAAGAGCAAGATAGAGCGGATTTAATCAAATGGTTGAGTTCTCTTAGCGATTAAAGTTTCCATTCATAAAATTTTCAATATCATTAAATTATGAGTTCAGTATCATTAGATTCTAATAAACTAAAATCATTATTTGGAGCCTACTATGATCGGAGAATGATAAGAATTCTTCTTCTAGGAATTATTAGTGGTTTCCCTTGGGTGTTAATTGCTAGCGCACTTTCTTTATGGTTAAAAGAAGAGGGTTTAAGTAGAAGCACAATAGGTTGGGCGGGGCTTATTTTTGGTGTCTATGCTTTCAATTTTTTGTGGGCACCGATAATTGATAGATTAAAGCTACCTTTTTTAACCAATAAAGTAGGTCACAGAAAATCAATAATAATGTTGATGCAAACTGTAATATTAATTTGCCTTATTATATGGAGTGTATTAGAGCCAACTCAAAACTTGGCATTAATTATAGGTGTTGGATTAGCTATTGCTATTTCATCTGCAACTCAAGATATCACAATTGATGCTTTGAGAATTGAACAAATAAAAAAAGATGAAACCGCAAGCATGGCTGCAGGTGCAGCAATGGCAGTTGTTGGATGGTGGACAGGTTTTAAACTTGGAGGATTTATTTGTCTTGAGATTGCTGAAAGACTTGAAGTCTCAGGTGTAGAACAGTATTGGCAAGTTACGTTTATTTTTTTAATGGCTATTATAGTTTTGTGTAATATTGGTTTGACATTTATTCCTGAGTCTAATGAAGAAAGGTTTCAAAGTTTAACAAATACAGATAACTCAAATTCGAATGTTAATAGTGTAAGGAACGCCGGATACTTATTTGCTTCTATTGGGGTATTATGTTTTTTAATAGGAAAATTTTTTGAAAAAATTTGGTTTACAAATGGGGGGATAACATTTGTTGTTATAGGAGTAGCCTTTTATATTTTTACATTTTATATACAAAAATTTGGTGAAGATAATCCTATCTCACAAACTTTCTACTATTTAAACAACGTAGTGGCTAACCCTTTAAATAGTTTTTTTAGTATGAATGGAGTAAAAATTGGTATTGCTATTCTTACATTTGTATTTTTGTTTAAAATTGGAGAAGCTTTTTTGGGTAGAATGAGTTTAGTTTTTTATAAAGAGATTGGTTTTTCTAAGGGTGACATTGCTATATTTTCGAAAGCATTGGGTTGGATTACTACCATAGTGTTTACTCTTATTGGTGGGGCAATTGCTATGAGATCTGGGATTATTAAAACTTTAATTATTGCAGGAATTGCGATGTCTGCTACGAATATTTTATTTTCCTTGCTAGCATGGATTGGTCCATCAAAGGCTCTTTTTGCATTTGCTGTAATAGTAGATGATTTAGCAGCTGCATTTGCTACAGTCGCTTTTGTTGCATTTATTTCACTTTTAGTTGATCGTAGTTTTACTGCTACTCAGTATGCTTTGCTAGCATCAGTTGGAACAGCAGGAAGAACATTGCTGGCATCTTCTTCGGGAGCATTAGTTGATGGACTGGGAGGTGACTGGGGATTATTTTTTATTATCACAGCACTAATGGTTGTACCTTCATTAATTTGTCTATTGTTAATAAGGAAAAAAATTAATTTTAAAAAATCTAGTTAGCTACGGAAGAGTATAGTTTATTATAACCTGCTGTAAATCCTGACAAGTTATATGAAATTGTGGCCTCTCTGTTGTCAAGAAGTAAAACTTTAATAATTATTTGATTACCAGCTTTGAAAAAATTCACAAAATTTTCTCCGATTATTTCAGCTACAAAGCAAGCATTTTGATTGCAATAAGCATAATTTAGTTCTATTGGATCATTTTCGTCAATTTGCAATGAAACTGGTTGCTTTAAACTCACTGCATGTGGAAAAGCAATCTGCATCTGAGTTAAATTATCTGGATTTATAGTTATTGATAAATAACTTACTACTTCTTCTGTATTTGGATCTATTACTAATTCTCTTAAATCACAAACTTTCTGTGATTGCTCATCTACACATGTAAATTGCCAAGCCTCAAAATTTTCTTGTTCTAAAATATGATTATCAGCAAACAAAGTTCCAATAATCAAAAAGTAGATCAATATAATTCTCATGTAAAAAGAATACATAATGAAAAATTTTATCCAATAAGGAAATAGTTAGTTTTTTATTTTTATATGAATGATTTCATTATTGGATCCTATTCTTATTTTAGGACCCCAAGTAGCTGACCCTGAGCTTACATACAAATAATTGTGAATATTTTTGTATAGACCATAATTTTCAGGAAATTTTAGCTTTACTATATAATTAAAAGGAAAAATTTGTCCATTATGAGTATGTCCTGATAGCATTAAATTGACGTTTTTTGATACTTTTTTCCAAATAGATGGTTTATGAACAATCAAAAGGTTAAACATCTCTTTTTTTGAGAGTGTCTGCACATAGTCTATTTTTGATTTATTTGAAATGTTGTCAGAGAGTCCAATTATGTTTATTCCATCGACAGTTAATGACTCATTATCTAAAATTTGAATTCCAACTGTATTAAAATCTTGAAGATGTTTTTTATAATTATGTAAGTAGTATTCATGGTTTCCGGTTACAAAGAATATAGGCTTATTTATTTTTTTTAACTCATTTAAATCGTGAATTTTGAATGCACTGCTATCAATTAAATCACCACCTATTATTAAAAAACTAAAATCTAGCTCATTAATTTTAGATACTAACTTTTTTAATGAAGATGGGTGGTTTGAGCCTATATGTACATCACTAATAAATATAAAGTTAATACTTTTATTTATCAAACTAGAGTTTAAAAGTAGTTTTTTAATCTTAAGTTTTTTTGAGTTAATATAACCATAAAAAATAACTGGTATTTGTATAGAAAAGAAAATAATTACTAATTGAGTTTCTATTAAAATTTGAAAATAATTTACTAACATCAAAGGCAAAATCAGAAAAAAAGATACGGTTCCTACGCCAAAACCCTCATAAACAAAAATTTTTATTATTTTATTTGTGCTCTTGGATCTAAAATAGTAAAGACAGAATATAAAAACTATAGTAGTGCTTAAAAGTACTTCTAATAATGATGTGTGTTTGCCTAACCATGATAATAATACATCAAATGGAAAGATAAAAATTAAATAAGAGATAATGTATAAAACTATAAGTGAAATCACTGCCTAAATATTTTTTCCACTTTTATCAAAATAAAAAAGTATTATACCTGCTGATATTACTATCAATATGCCTAAATAGTTATATAGGGTAGGTAACTCTCTAAAAACAATCCAACCTAATAATACACCAAAAATTATTTGAATATAACTCGTTAAACCAAATACAGAAGATGGGAGAGTTTGGGATCCATAAATTACTGCACTGATACCAAGGCCTGCAAACACGCCTCCAAGAAAAGAAAGAGATAGATCACTAAAAGTCATAACCTCGATGTGAAATTTAATAGAAAAAAGAAATATTATAACACTAACTAACATGCTGAAGAATGCTGCTGAGTATGAAGATGTTAAGTGATTATATTTTCTTGTAATCAGATGAGTAATAGCGATACAAAAAGCACCCAAAAAAACAAAAAATACTCCAAGGAATGAAACTACGTTAGCACCAAATGGTTCTGCTGAAATAACTACACCCAAAAATCCCATTAAAATAGCTAAAACCCTAATTATATTAATATTATCACTTAAAAAAAAATGGGACAAAACAAGTAACATTAAAGGAGATGTAAATAACACCGGGTAAACTATTGATAGAGGTAGTAATAAAACACCTTTTAAAACAAAAAGAAATCCAATTGTATGAACAATTCCTCGAATAATTTGGAAAAAATAGTTTTGATTTTTATAAAAATGAAAGCCATGATTTTTACATATAAAAAAAAATAGAGGTATTAGGGAAAATAATGCGTTTAAAAATAATAATTGTAAAACAGAATATGTCTCTCCAAGAATTTTAATAACTGAGTCCATTGAAACTAAAAATAAAAAACCTATAAAAGAAACAGTTGAAGGAAGGAAAAATTTTTTATCTAACATTTAATAAGTAAAAACCTTAATCTTTTTTTAACGAAACACACTTTAAATCGTAAGCCCATTTTTTGTTATACTCTTTATAAGATATCGAAAAAATTAGATCTAAATTTTTTTTAATTAAAATTGATGAAATATAATCTTCTGCATCATAATTAAATATTAAACTTAAATTATCCTCATCGAATAATTGATAATTTTTTTCATCAAAGCTGCTGAAGATTATAACCTTTTGATTTTTTTTATTTTCAATTATATCTAATTGTGTTCCAGAAACTTTTTGCTTACAGTCAAAATATTTGAGCGCATTTATATTTTTGTCACATATACAGGCAAGCGGGAATTTTTCTAAAATTTCAGCAAATGCTAAATTAGGAAGCATTAAAGTGAAAAAGATGATAAAATTTTTCATATCATTTAATTGTATACATCATGATAAATAAACAGTTAATCACAATTATTATCTTTTGTGGGATCGGCTTTGCAATTATAAGACTTTTGTTAGACTCTTTTTTTCCTGGGGGGATCTCTTTTTGAATGAGATAAATAGAAAAAAATTGTGGGAGAAAATTCAATCAACGGGTGACAAACTTCAACCTGAATTAAAACCATCTCAATTCCATCCAAATGGGAGAAATGCATATGCGCATATAGCTTTAAGTATCAAAGAAAAATTTGGTAAGAGTTACAAAGATATTTCTGATGACAAGTTTGATGAAATTAATTCATACATTGAACATTTATTGAGAAATCCAAATTAAATTATCTTGATTTTTTTTTTATAAATAATATTTGTATTTTTTAAATATATGTCTAGATCAAAAAGTTTAGCGACGCTGATTAACCGTTATGGAAATGAAAGAGAATTTAAACTTAAGGCAAATAAGATATCTGATGTTTATAAAATCTTAAATAGAGAAATTTTTAATAATCGTTTAAAAAAGCCTTATATCCTCACAAGAAGGATGCATGGTGCGCTGGGATTATTTGAATTTAACCCTTATGCAACAAAACATTGCTATAAAATAACCCTCCATAATAAATTTAAAAATTTTCAAGAATTTGTAGAAATACTTGGACATGAAATGGTTCATTATTATCAAAAATTAATCCTAAAACAAAATTCAGCAAAACATAATAAAGAATTTTATAGCTTCAAAAAAAAATTTATAAAAATTGGACTGAATTTAAAAAGAGTTTATCGTTAATCACTCGTTTTTAAACTTTCTATTGAGTAATATCTTTATTTCCTTTTTCGATGGACTTCCATTAATGATTTTAATAATGGAATTTATAATTGGAAAATTACTAATATTAATTTTTCTATTATTTTTTATATTAAGACAGCTATTAATGCCTTCAATGGTCTTACGATTTAATGTTTTATATTTCCTTTTTTTTTCAAAACGAAACCCAAAATTATAATTCCTTGATTTGTTTGAACTACATGAAAGTATTAAATCTCCTATGCCACCAAGACTGTAAATCATATTAGTATTAAGGTTTAAGCTATTTAACATACTTTTAATCTCAACAATGCATCTTGCTATGTACGCAGCTCTTGCGTTTTGACCTAATGATGTTGCATCAATGATCCCTGCACCAATTGCATAAATATTTTTGAGAATACCTAAAAATTCAAGTGTCTTATAACCCTCTGAATAATAAATTCTTATATTTGTATCTTTGAAGATATTACCAATATTTTTATTTACTTTATTACTTGATAAGCTTAAGGCGGTGGGTTTCCCATATAAAACCTCATTTGCAAAGCTAGGTCCTGATAAAAAATGGTAATTTTTAAAGTTTAGTTTTTTTATTATAAGATTTGATATGAAATCACCATTCTTACTGATTCCTTTTGAGCATATTATTAATTCATTAATTTTTTGATTTTTTAAATAATCGTCGCAAAAATTGTCAAATGCGGTAGCAGGCAAGACATAGAAAATATAATGATATTCATTTGCATTAAAATTACCCGATGTTGATTTCAGTTTTCTTGATAATTTGAAATTTTTATAATATTTTTTATTAATTTTGTTTTTATTTATTTGATTAGATAATTTCTGATCTCTTGCCCAAAGATAAACATTATTATTTTTCTTTGAGAGTACATTAGCAATAGCTGTGCCCCAAGCACCTGCACCGACTACTAAGATTTTTTTATGCATTTTTATAAAAATTTAATATCATTATAGATAGACATTTTGATAGTATGTTTTGAATTAGAAAGAGCAATATTTTTAATTAAGTCAATATTAAACTTATAAAAACTATTCAAAAAATAGAAAAAAAAATTTACTCATACTTTACTTTTTTAATTTTTTGTATGAACTTCATTTGAAATGTATGATGTTATAATAATTGGTGGTGGTATTAACGGTGTTGGCATAGCAAGAGATGCTGCAGGAAGAGGTTTAAATACTTGTCTAATTGAAAAAGGTGATATTGCCTCCGAAACATCCTCATGGTCAACAAAATTAATTCATGGGGGAATAAGATATTTAGAAAATTATGATTTTAGACTAGTAAGAGAGTCTCTTTTAGAAAGAGATGTGATAAAAAAAATTGCCCCTCATATTACAAAACCGGTAAAATTTGTTTTACCACATGTTCCAAGTTTAAGGCCAAGCTGGATTATAAGAATAGGTTTGTTTTTGTATGATAGATTGGGTGGCAAATCAACCTTTGAAAAATCAAAATGTATTTCTTTAAATGAAACTTTCAAAGAAAACCCAATAAAGGAGAATTTTAAAATTGGTTATGTTTATTCTGATTTATTTGTTGATGACTCCCGACTAGCTCTAATTAACGCAGAAGATGCGATAAATAGAGGTGCAAAAGTCTACACAAACACAAATATTACCAAAACGGTCAGAGGTGAGGATAATTGGTCAATTTTTTTAGACAATGGTGAAGTTTTAAAATCAAAAGCTGTTGTTAATGCAACTGGGCCTTTTGCTATATCAGTTTTAAATAATATTTTTGGAATAAAATCCAAAAAAAAATTAAGACTTGTTCAAGGAAGTCATTTAGTGGTCAAAAAAATATATGATGGCGATCAAGCATACATACTCCAATTAAATGATAAGCGTATAATTTTTATGATACCATTTAAAAAAAAATATACTTTAATAGGTACTACTGATCATGAAGTTGAAAATTTTGAAAATCCCAGAATTACATATGAAGAGAAAACTTATTTAATTAATTCAGTTAATTCCTTTATAAAAAAAGAGATTGTCGATAATGATATTTTATGGACTTATTCAGGTGTAAGACCATTGATTGAAGACAATAACCAGAAAGCATCTAAGGTATCAAGAGACTATGCTTTTGAAATTGATGATAAAAATGGGGCTCCAATTTTAACTGTTTTTGGAGGAAAACTTACAACCTATAGAAAGCTTTCAGAACAAGTTTTGAAAAAGTTGAGCAAATACATAGTAGTTTCAAATATAACGTGGACATCAGATGAAGTTTTACCAGGCGCGTCTGATATAAATATTAATAGTGAAAATATCCCTAAAGAAATATCTAAACGACTTATCGAAACATACGGAGCTAAAGTATCAAAATTAAATGAATATTATAATGAATTTAACGCTGGTGGAGATCTGATTTTTGAGGATTTTTATGAATTTGAAGTGAAATATCTTATTAAAGAAGAGATGGCTCGAACTTCTGAAGATATTTTATTTAGGAGAACAAAACTTGGAATTAATTTTCCTAAAGAGGCGAAGGATAAATTAGAAATTATTTTAAAAAGACACCTTTAGTTCTTATGATATTATAAACTGGTGCAAAAATTTATTTTATCAATTGATCAAGGAACAACTTCTACACGTTCGATAATTTTTAATAATAATTTTGAAATTGTTTCTAGTGATCAATTGGAATTTAAACAATACTTTCCAAAAGATGGGTGTGTAGAACACGACCCTCAAGAGATATTTAATACTGTTTTACAAACAACACAAAATGCAATTAAAAAAGCAAAAGTTAATTCCAGCCAAATATTAGGTATAGGAATAACTAATCAAAGAGAAACTGTAGTCATTTGGGACAAACAAACAGGTAAGCCTATTTACAAAGCTATTGTTTGGCAAGATAGAAGAACAGTAAATTATTGCAAAGATTTAACTAGGAAAGGATTTGCAAAAAAAATACAAAAAATTACTGGTCTTGTAATTGATGCATATTTTTCAGCAACTAAAATAAAATGGATACTTGACAATATAGAGTCATCAAAAAAACTGTTAAAAGAGGATAGACTTTTATTTGGGACAATTGATACTTGGCTTCTGTGGAAGTTAACAGAGGGAAGGTCTTTTTTTTCTGAGGCTACGAATGCTTCAAGAACCATGTTATATGACATCAAAAAAAACTGTTGGTCAAAGGAATTACTAAAAATTTTTAATATCCCTTATAAAATTCTTCCCGAAGTAAAAGATAGTGCAGATGATTTTGGTTACACAACTCTTTTTGGAGATAAGATCAAAATAGGAGGTATGGCTGGTGACCAACAAGCAGCAACAATTGGACAGGCCTGTTTTAAACCTGGATCTATTAAGTCTACATATGGGACTGGTTGTTTTATGATCATGAATATTGGACAAAAAATTAAAATATCAAAAAATAATTTGCTAACGACCATTGCATATAAAATTAATAATAAGACCACTTATGCCTTAGAAGGTTCTATCTTTATTGCTGGGGCTGCTGTTCAGTGGTTAAGAGACTCACTTAAAGTTATCAAAACAGCACAAGAGACAGAAATTTTTTATTCTAAGAGTGATCAAAGTCAAAAAATTTACTTTGTTCCCGCTTTTGTTGGTTTAGGGGCTCCTTATTGGGATGGGGAAGCCAGAGGTGCAATTTTTGGAATGACAAGAAATACTGGAATAGCAGAGTTTGTCAAAGCCGCTATAGATAGTGTTGCATACCAAACTAAAGACTTGGTCATTGCCATGCAGAAAGATAGTGGTGTTCCCATTAAACAACTTAAAGTCGATGGAGGAATGGTAGCAAATGAAGACTTCCTGCAATTTTTGTCAAATATTTTAATTTTAAATTGTGACAGACCAAAAGTAACAGAAACAACTGCATTGGGAGCAGCCTATCTTGCTGGACTTTCTTCAGGATTTATTAAAAATACTGAGGAAATCTCTAAAAAATGGCAAAGTGATAAAATATTTAAACCAAAACTTCACAAGAAAGAAGTTAAATATCTTTATGAAGGGTGGCTAAAAGCTGTAAAGAAAACAATAACAAAAAAGAATAGAAAATAAAAAAATTTTTGATATTTATGTTATATGCGCATTAATATTGAAATTGGTGATATTGAAGCATTTATTGAATTAACTGAGACTAACTCTTTTGCTAAAGCTGCAAATAATTTGAATTTATCTCAACCCGCTCTCTCAAGAAGAATTCAAAAGTTAGAGCACGAATTAGGAACTACTCTATTTGATAGGACCACTAGAAAAGTTCAACTTTCATATTCTGGGAGAAATTTTTATGATCGAGCAAGAGGAATAATAGAGGCAGTCAAAACAGCAACAAAAACTCTAAATGAAAAATATAGCTTTCCCTCAATAATTAAAATTGGGGTGGTTCATTCGGCGCTAAGAAATATTTTATTTTCATCACTCAAACAATTCAAAGAAATTGAACCAAGGTGTAAAGTTCAAATCATTGAAAGGTCATCTAATAATGTTGTTGATAGTGTTTTGGGAGGAGAATGTGATTTTGGTATTAATTTTACTGGTAAACAAGAACCTGGAATTAGCTTCGAAAATTTATTCGTGGAAGATTACGTCGTTGTATTTCCAAAAGGAGACAAGTTAGAGAAAAAAAGAAAAATAAAGATATCTGAAATTAAAGGTAGGAATTTTATTTCAATATGGAAAGGTTCTGGGAGTAGAATTTATATTGAGAATGCACTTGCGCTCCAAGAAGAAGATATCGATTGGGCGTATGAAGTGAGGCACATACCAACTGCATTAAATATGGTTGAGCAAGGTCTTGGAATAACTCTTGCCCCAAAATTGGCTATTTCAAAGGATTATTCTTCTCTGTCATATAGGCCTTTAATTGACCCCTCTGTAACTAGAACAATTGGATTAATAAAAAGATCTGGAAGAGATTTAAGCTATGACTCGCAAAAATTATATGACCTTTTAAAAGAAAAATTTAAAAAATAATTAATTAGTATAATGCATAAATAAATTTACTAATTAATGTTTATAATAAACGTATGTTGTCAATAGATAGTTTTAAAACACTTGATCAATTTTCAAATAATGGAAAAAACTACATTTTCTATAACCTATCAAAATTGGAGGATAGTTTTCCTAAAATAAAAAATGTACCTAAATCAAAAAAAATACTCATTGAAAATTTACTAAGATTAGAAGATGGCAAAGATGTAAATAAAGACCTTATAGAAAATGTATTAGAAAATCCTGAGAAAAAACATGAAATATTTTTTCTTCCTTCAAGAGTGTTAATGCAAGACTTTACTGGCGTGCCTGCTGTTGCAGATTTAGCAGCAATGCGTGATGCTGTTTCAAAAAAAGGTGGCAATCCATCAAAAGTTAATCCTATGTCCCAAGTTGATTTAGTAATAGATCATTCTGTAATGGTTGATTATTTTGCTAGCCCAAATGCATTTCAAAAAAATGTAGATATGGAATTTGGAAGAAATGCAGAGAGATATGAGTTTTTAAAATGGGGACAACAAGCTTTTAAAAATTTTAGGGTTATTCCACCTGGCACAGGAATATGCCATCAAGTAAATTTAGAGTATTTAGCTCAAGTAGTCTGGAGCAAGGAGCTTGACGATAAAGTTTTATTATACCCTGACACATTAGTTGGAACAGACAGTCATACGACAATGGTAAATGCACTTGGTGTTCTAGGTTGGGGAGTAGGAGGAATTGAAGCTGAGGCTGCTATGCTTGGCCAATCTGTATCAATGCTTTTACCAGAAGTTGTTGGTTTTGAAGTATCAGGGAAAATGAAAGAGGGTGTTACAGCAACAGATCTAGTTTTAACAATTGTACAAATGCTAAGAGAAAAAGGAGTAGTTGGAAAATTTGTTGAATTCTATGGTGATGGTTTAAAGAATTTATCACTCGCTGACAGAGCAACTATTGCCAACATGGCTCCAGAATATGGTGCAACTTGTGGTTTTTTTGCAGTTGATGATGAAACTATCAAATACTTGAAATTGACATCTAGAGGCTTCGATCTGATAAATACTGTTGAAAAATATAACAGAATTCAAGGTTTGTGGGCCGATGACAGATGTAATTATAATGATAACGTTCATTTAGAATTAGAAAATGTTCAAGCATCATTAGCAGGACCTAAAAGACCTCAAGATAGAATTAATCTTGAAGGCGTGAATTTAAATTTTAAACAATTTTCAAAAAACAAACCTATTGAAAAAGAAATTAAAAATCACAATTACAAAATGCAAGACGGTAACGTTGTAATTGCTGCTATTACTTCATGTACTAATACCTCTAATCCAGATGTTTTAGTTGCAGCAGGCTTAGTCGCAAAAAAGGCTTGTGAATTAGGTCTACAAGTAAAACCTTGGGTTAAGACTTCTTTAGCACCTGGTTCAAAAGTTGTTACTGATTATTTGGCTAAATCGGGTTTGAATAAATATTTAGACCAACTTGGTTTTCATCTAGTTGGTTATGGATGCACTACGTGTATAGGAAACTCAGGACCACTTGATAAAGATATTGCCGAGTGTATCTCAAAAAATGATTTAACAGTTGCTTCAGTACTTTCAGGTAATAGAAATTTTGAAGGCAGAGTTAATCCACACGTTAAAGCTAATTATCTTGCCTCACCACCTTTAGTTGTAGCATATGCTTTAGCAGGGTCTGTACTTATTAATTTGACAAGTGACCCCATTGGTATTGACACAGATGGTAATGAAGTATTTTTAAAAGATATTTGGCCAAGCAATAGCGAAATCCGAAATGCTGTTGAAAAAAATGTATCGCCTGAAATGTTTAAAAAACAATACTCTAATGCTTTAGATGGGCCAAAAGAATGGCAAAAAATTAATACTTCTACGGGAGACCTGTATAATTGGAATTCTTCATCAACTTACGTACAGAAACCTACATTTTTCGATAATCAATCAAATGATGATAAAGAGATTAAGCCAATTGAGAATGCAAGACCTTTATTACTACTAGGCAATAGTGTAACAACAGATCACATTTCACCTGCAGGGGCTATTAAAGTTGATAGTCCTGCTGGCAACTACTTCATGGAAAGGCAAATACGTCAAAACGATTTTAATTCATATGGCGCTAGAAGGGGCAATCATGAAGTAATGGTCAGGGGTACTTTTGCCAATATAAGAATTAAAAACCAACTACTATCAAACGTTGAGGGCGGATACTCAATTTTAGAACCTGATAAGAAAGAAATGAGTGTTTATGATGTTGCTATGGAGTATGCAAAAAGGTCTGAAAATGTTGTAGTTTTTGCAGGAGAAGAATACGGAACAGGATCATCGCGTGATTGGGCTGCAAAAGGTACGAAGTTATTAGGTATTAAGGCAGTTATTGCTGAAAGTTTTGAAAGAATACACCGATCAAATTTGGTTGGAATGGGAGTTCTGCCTATTCAACTTAAAAGTCACACAATAAATGATTTAAATATTCAATCGTCTGATTTAATAAATATAAAACTTACTGAAGACCTGAAGCCTTTACAAGAATTAGAAGTCATTATTCAAAGTAATGTGAGAAATATAAAAGTAGATTGTATTTTAAGAATTGATACTATCAATGAGCTCCAATATTATAAAGCAGACGGCATATTAAATTTTGTTTTAAAAAATATTCTAAAAAATTAAATAATTTTTGGATTTTCTAATAGTTCTTTCAGTCTAACTAAAAACGTTACTGCTTGTTTACCATCAATTAATCTGTGGTCATAACTTAATGCAATGTACATCATTGGTTTTATAACAATCTTCTTTTTTACAGCGATAGGTCTATCAATTATTGAGTGCATACCTAATATAGCACTTTGAGGTGGGTTGATAATTGGGGTGCTCATCATAGAGCCGTATATTCCTCCATTTGTAATTGAGAATGTTCCTCCTGATAAATCACTCATGGCAAGTTTATTTGAATTTGCTTTCTCAGATAATTTAATAATATACTTTTCAATTTCTGCATTTGATAAATCTCCAGCATTTCTAATTATTGGAACAACAAGCCCCTTTTCAGATCCAATTGCAATACCTATATCAAAGTAGTTTTTATAAATTATTTTATCTTCGTGAATTTCTGAATTAATCTCTGGTATTTCTTTTAAAACTTCTGTGCAGGCTTTAACAAAAAAAGACATAATACCAAGTTTCACACTATGTTTTTTTTGAAAACTTGTTTGTTCTTTTTTTCTAAGAGACATAATTGCTGACATATCGACTTCGTTAAATGTTGTGAGAATGGCAGCTGTATTTTGAGCTTCTTTTAACCTTCTTGCAATTGTTTGCCTTAATTTTGACATTGGGATAGTTTTTTCATCTAACGTAGAGTTATCTTTGTCGAAGTTTGGGAGATCAACTACCTTAGCTGGAGTTTTTGTTTGATTTTCGCTAACTTTAGAAACATTATGTGAGTCTATTATTTGTTTTTCTTCATTTATTTCTTCGATTTTACTTGTCTCTGGTTTGGGCATTTGTTTTGAAGTCGTATTTTCTGATATTTCAGCGATAGATTGACCAACATTCACAGTAGATCCTTCTGGGGTTATTATCTTTGTTAATTTTCCAGAGGTTTGAGCAGGAATTTCAATTGTTATTTTCTCTGTTTCAATTTCAGCTAAATTATCGCCAGACTCAAAGCTATCTCCCTCTTTGATCAACCAAGATGTAAGCGTGCCTTCAATGATCGACTCTCCAAGCTCAGGTACTGTTATGTTTTTCATTACTCTTTAGGTAAGTTTTTAAATTTCATAAAACTGACACCACTTCTCTCTTTTATAACACGTTTTAGTGATGATTTAAGAGCTAATTCTTTGATTAGTTGCTGATTAGTACTATGTCTTTTTGATATACCTGTAGCAGGAGCTGCTGCAGGGCGTCTTCCAACATAATGAACTTTTTTGGTTAAATTATTTTTTACTAAAACATGTCTAATACGACTTTTAACAAAACTCCATGCTCCCATATTTTTTGGCTCCTCTTGAACCCATAAAATCTCACTTTCTTTATGTTTTAATATAACCCCTCCTATGGCATCAAATGGAAATGGATAAATTTGCTCAATACGAACTATTTTTACATCTTTAATATTATTCTTTGTTCTAAAATCATCTAATTCATAAAATATTTTTCCAGAGCAGAAAATTATTCTTTTTGGGTTTTTGATTTCATCTTCAATAAGGCGATGAAATGATGAGCGTCCAGTAAATTCACTCATAGAGGATACATTATTTGGGTGACGCAGTGTGGATTTAGGGGTAAATACTATTAGCGGTTTTCTAAAATTTCTATGTATTTGCCTTCTTAAAGCATGAAAGTAGCTCGCAGGAGTGGTGCAATTTACAATCTGAACGTTATCTTCTGCTGCCATTTGAAGAAACCTTTCTATTCTTGCACTAGAGTGTTCAGGACCCATACCCTCATGACCATGAGGTAATAGCATGACTAATCCACTCATTTGCATCCATTTTCTCTCACTTGAAGCAATAAACTGGTCAATAATAATTTGGGCACCGTTTGCAAAATCTCCAAATTGGGCCTCCCATAAAACTAAAGTATTTGGGTCTGCCAATGAGTAACCATATTCAAAACCTAGGACACCTAATTCAGAGAGAAAACTATCAATTACCTCAAACTGTTTTTGATTTTTAGCAATGTGGTTGAGTGGAATATATCTCTCTTCTGATTTTTGATCATAGAAAACTGAGTGTCTCTGACTGAAAGTTCCCCTGCCAGAATCTTGGCCTGCAAGTCTCACTCTATATCCTTCCTTTAACAATGATCCAAATGCTAAAGCCTCAGCAAAAGACCAGTCAATATTCTTACCTGATTTTATTGAAGTTAGTCGAGATTTATTAAACTTTTCTAATTTCGGATGAAGATTAAACCCCTTAGGTATTTGTGAAATTTTTGTGCCAATTTCCTTTAAGGATTTTTCTGACTCAGCTGTTCTACCTCTTCTAAGGGGGTCTTTTGGTGCAAGACTTAATCCACTCCATTGTCCACCCATCCAAGATTTTGTTTTTAATTTATAGTTTTTTGCTTTTTCAAATTTCTTCTCGAGATCAGACCATATTCTGTCTTTGATGAAGTCTACCTGTTTTGTATTTACTACTTCTTGGCTTATAAGTTTATTTGCATAAATACTAGCCACTGTTTTTTTCTTTTTTATAGTTTGATACATCAATGGTTGAGTGAAAGAGGGCTCGTCACCCTCATTGTGTCCATGTTTTCTGTAACAAAACATATCGACAAGTGTATCTTTTTTGAATGTGTTTCTAAATTCTGTTGCAGCTCTTGAGGCTAAAACAACAGCCTCTGGGTCATCTCCATTTACATGAAATATTGGGGATTGAACAATTTTTCCTATCTCTGAGGAGTAAGGCGCAGATCTGCTATATTGAGGACTAGTTGTAAATCCAATTTGATTATTAATAATAAAGTGAATTAGTCCACCAATTCTGTAGCCATTTAATTGTGACATAGTAAAAGTTTCAGCAACAATACCTTGTCCTGCAATTGCTGCGTCTCCGTGAATAAGTAGACCTGAAACTTTCGTATTATTTTTGTCTTGAATGATTGTTTGTTTAGCTCTTATTTTGCCAGCTACAACTGGATTTACCGCCTCTAAGTGAGAGGGATTAGCTGCCATACTCACATGAATAATCTTACCTCCAAAACTTCTATCAGAGCTTGCACCTAAATGATATTTAACATCACCAGAGCCCTGGTCACTAAGGGCATTTTCTCCTCCATGGATAAATTCTCCAAAAATTTGAACATGAGGTTTTTTTACTATGTTAGCTAATATATTTAGTCTTCCTCTGTGGGCGCATGCAAAGGAAAAATCTTCTACACCATATTCTGAGGATCTTTTTAAAATCTGTTCAAGTGCTGGTATAGTAGACTCAGCTCCTTCAAGTCCAAATCTTTTGGTGCCTCTATACTTTGTATCTAGAAACTTTTCAAAATATTCTGCTGTAATTAATCTCTCCAAGATTGTCCTTTTACCCTTAGGGGTTAATTGCATATCTTTTTTTTCTTCTATTCTATCCTTCAGCCATTTGTACTCTTCGGCGGACTGAATATGTTTGTATTCAATTGCCAAGGTTCCAGAATAGATGCTTTGAAGTTTTTCAAAAACTTCACGTACAGTGGCTTTCTGAAATCCTAAATATCCAAATAAAAAAATTTTTCGATCATAATCTTTTATTTGGAAACCGTAATACTCGGGATCTAAACCTGATGGATTATTCTTTGCAATTAAACCTAAAGGGTCAAGATCAGCTATGAGGTGCCCTATCTCTCTATAAGCTCTTATCATCATTACAAGTCGAAGAGAGTCAGTAATTGCCTGATCAAGAGAAATCTGTTTAAAGTCAATGTCTCTTGAGGTCTGTGACCAATTTATTTTTTGATAGTCAGCTAGAATAGAGATTTCCTCAGGAGCGAGAGCTTTAAAAAATTCATGCCAGCTCTTATCAACAAGACTTGGGTCTTTTATATAATCTCTATATATCGCTATTACTTGAGAGGAATTATTAGTTGTGAGAAATGAATTATAAGATCTCATTAATAGGTTTATATATACGCCTATCTAATAAATATGTCATTTGATTTTTAATCATAAAAGCTTGTCAACAGCTGATACTAAACCCTGCACAGATTTGACTGATTTTTTTAACATTAATTTCTCTTTGGCTGTAAGTTTTACCTCAATAATTTTTTCAATCCCTTTATTTCCAATAATTGTAGGTACTCCCATATACATATTTCTAAGGCCATATTGGCCACTGATATAAGCAGCACAAGGTAAAAGTTTTTTTTGATTTAATAAAAAAGCCTCTGCCATCTGAATTGCTGAACTTGCAGGTGCGTAGAAAGCTGATCCATTTTTTAATAATTTCACGATTTCTCCACCGCCCATTCTTGTTCGATCGACTATTTTTTCAATTCTTGAATAAGGGAATTTTCTAAGCTTTATAAAATCGATTAAAGGGACACCTCCTATTGTTGTGTAATTAATTAGAGGCACCATGTCATCTCCATGGCCTCCTAATACAAATGTTTCAACATCATTCACGGATACCTTCAAAGCATCTGATAAGAAGTATTTCATTCGGGAGGAGTCCAATACTCCCGCCATGCCCACACACATGTTTTTGGGTAGTTTGGAATATTTCTGGAGAACGTATACCATCGCATCTAGTGGGTTTGTAATACAAATAACAAATGCTTTTGGAGCATATTTTTTTATATCTAGTGCAATTTTTTTTATTATTTTTCCATTGATCTCAAGTAAATCATCTCTACTCATTCCAGGTTTACGGGGTAAGCCAGCAGTTATCATGATAACGTCAGATCCCTTCATTTTTGAAAAATCATTGGTGCCCTCTATTGACCCTGTGAAACCTTCGACTGCTGATGATTGACTAAGATCTAAAGCTTTTCCTTGAGGCATCCCGGTAACAACATCAATAAGTGTTATATTACCGAGTTTTTTTAAAGCTAATAAATGTGCGAGTGTGCCTCCAATATTTCCAGCACCAATTAATGATATTTTATTCACTTATTATCCATTTTGGATATTTCATATTTTATTTCAGCTATCGCTTTAGCTGGATTTAATCCTTTCGGACAAGAGTTCGTGCAATTCATAATCGAATGACATCTATATAGTTTAAAACTATCATCTAATTCATTCAACCTTTCTTTTTTTTCTTCATCTCTACTATCTTGTATCCAGCGATTTGCTTGAAGCAATACAGCTGGTCCTAAATATTTATCCTCGTTCCACCAATAACTAGGACAAGAAGTGCTACATGAGAAACACATAACACATTCCCATTTACCATCTAACTTATCTCTGTCTTCTACTGATTGTAAGTTTTCACGTTTATTATTTGGGGACTTTTTATTTAACCATGGTTTTATAGATTTAAATTGTTCAAATGCTTTTTTTAAATCAACCACTAGATCTTTTAAAACCTTCATATGAGGAAGAGGATAAATATTTATTTCATCCGAACACTCTTCTATATGTTTTTGACATGCAAGTGTATTTACTCCATCTATGTTCATTGCACATGATCCACAAACACCTTCTCTACAAGATTTTCTAAAAGTTAAACTTGGATCAACTTCAGCTTTAATTTTATTTAATATATCTAGAACCATTGTTCCTGCTTTAGCTACATCAATTTCAAATCGATCGATTTGAGGAGGAGTATTTTCATCACCAGACCACCTATAAACATTTATAATTCGGATATCATGATTTTGTTGAGATTGCTCGTCAATGAGATCGACATTGGAATAAGATTTTCCTTTAACTGGAACTGAGTTTTTTGGAAGAGTAAGTTGTACCATTTAATAAACCCTTACTTGTGGTTGGATGACAGAGATTTGATTACTCAGTGTAGTCATTCTCACTGGTCTATGGGTGACTTTATAATCAGTGACATCGCCCCAAAAAAGAGTGTGTTTTAACCAATTTTCATCATCTCTGTCTGGAAAGTCCTCTCTAGCGTGAGCACCTCTACTTTCAGTTCTTTGCTCAGCAGAAACACCAACACTTCCAGCAACCTGCATTAAATTATGTAGCTCTAAAGCTTCAACTAGATCTGTATTAAAAACATCTGACTGATCTTTAACTTTAATATGTTTTAAATCTTGTGACATCGAGGCTAATTCATCATTGCCTAATTTCAAAGTTTCACTTTCTCTGTAAACACCAAATCTTTTTTGAACAGTCTTTTGCATCCTCTCTCTTAGCTCACCGACTGAAACATCTCCTTTGTTGCTTTTAATGGACTCTAATCTCTCTATGATAGAATTTGTTTGCGACACAGATGGGGTTCTCAATGACTCTTTGGTATCAATAACTTGGCCGGCCTGAATTGCTGCACCCCTTCCAAAAACTACGAGCTCAGCTAAAGCATTTGTTCCAAGTCGATTAGCTCCATGAACTGAAGCACATGCAGCTTCTCCGATAGCCATTAGTCCCTCACAGACTTCTTCTGTATTAGAGTCATTTGGTTTCAAAACCTCTGCTTTAAAGTTTGTAGGAATTCCGCCCATACAATAATGAACAGTTGGAATTACTGGGATTGGCTCTTTTGAAATATCTCTTCCACAAAAGGCTTTAACTGACTCAGAAATACCAGGTAATCTTTTTGCAAGCATATCAGCATCAAGATGTTCCAAATGGAGATTTATATAATCTTTGTTAGGTCCGCATCCTCTACCTGCGCTAATCTCTTTACTTATGAATCTTGATATAACATCTCTTGCAGCCAGGTCTTTTGCATTCGGGGCATATTCTAACATAAACCTTGTGCCTTCGTTGTTCTTAAGAATACCTCCTTCACCTCTAGCTGCTTCTGAAATTAAAACACCCACACCATATATTCCTGTTGGATGAAATTGAATAAACTCCATATCAGATAGGGGAAGACCGGCTCTTAACGCTATGCCTGCTCCATCACCAGTGCAAATATGGGCACTTGTTGAGGATTGAAAAATTCTTCCATAGCCCCCAGTTGCGAGAATAGTCATTTTTGCAATAAAACGATGCAATGATCCGTCCTCTATACTTATTGCTAAAAGACCACAAATTGTATCATTATCATCTTTCAGTAAGTCTATAGCGAAATATTCGTTATAAAAATCAACATTATTTTTGAGGCTTTGTTGATACAGAGTATGGAGTAATGCATGGCCGGTCCTGTCAGCTGCAGCGCAAGCTCGGCTTGCTGGCTCGCCCTTACCATTTTTTGTCATATGGCCACCAAAAGGTCTTTGATAAATCTTACCATCATCTGTTCTTGAAAATGGCATACCATAATGTTCAAGCTCAACAATTGAGTCAACTGCATTTGAGCATAAATATTCAATACTGTCTTGATCACCCAGCCAGTCTGAGCCTTTTACAGTGTCAAACATATGCCACTGCCAGCTATCCTCACCCATATTAGCTAAGGCAGCTCCAATTCCACCTTGGGCAGCAACAGTATGACTTCTTGTAGGGTAAACTTTTGAGACACATGCAGTTTTAAGGCCCTGTTCAGAGCACCCTAAAGCTGCTCTCAAGCCCGCTCCACCAGCACCTAATACAACCACATCTAATTTATGATCTGTATAATTCATATTAAATAAATAACACCGGTAAAAAGAAGAGAAAAGAAATAACAATAATGCCGTCTGTTATTAAAGAATAAAGTTTCATTTTATTTAATTGAAAATAATCCTCATAAACCTTGCCCAGTTGAATTCTAATATGAAGCATTGATATGATAAAAAAAATTAATAATAAAATCTTATTAGCGGAAGCTGATAATGAAATATTAAAAGAATTTACATCAGAGTAAGAACTTAAAAAAAATAAAATAAACCAATAGCTAATAGGAATTAACACTAGATATAAAACTCTTTCTATTTTCCACTTTTGAGAAGCTTTCATTAAAATATCATCCAAGTAAAAATCAAAGTCATTATAATATTTGCTACTAGAATAAGATATGTCACTAAGTAGACATTTTTAAGATCCATTCCAATTGAAAATGACCATAAGAAATATTTAAAACCATTTAACAAATGATGATTAAAGATAAAAAACCAAAAGACAAATATTAGCTTTATAGGTAACAAGTTTATCAACAATGTTAATACTTGATTAAGTTGAGGGAAAAAATTTAAGCTTCCTAGCCAAATTGCAAAAAAAGGTAAAGAAAATGCAAATGCAATTACTCCTATTCTGCTGGAGATAGAAAATACCATTGTCAAAAAAGGCCTATAAATTTGCAAATGGGGTGATATTGGAGCCATAGAAAGGCAATATATTTAAAAATGTCTTATAGTAAAAAACTATTATTTTATTAATTCATGCGTAACATTAATAAATAAGGCTGTGGAAAAAATGTTAATCAAATTGCCCATTCATTAAAATTAAGGTTCTGAAAATGCACTATATTCAATTAAAATTCAATCAGGTCGTGAACATTTTTGTTTAAATGTGCCGAATCTCACCCCGCATGAGAAAGCTTTATTCTTATAAAGTTGGCACCACGACCTATCAATATACTCTCTTTAATATGTTTATTGTCTATATATAATCTGCTGCTATGTCTGCTTTGGCACAATTATCCAAATTTATTGATCGATTTAATACATTCATAGGATATCTATGTGCTTTTTTTGTTTTCTCTATGGTCATAGTTGTATTCACTGTTGTTGTCCTAAGATATGGGTTCAATATTGGATTTATATGGATGCAAGAGGTTTATGTTTGGCTTCATAGTTTTGTTTTTATGTTGGGTGCTGGTTTTACTTATTTAGCAAATGAGCATGTCAGAATAGACGTCTTTTACCGAGAGGCATCAAAAAAGTATAAAGCTATCGTTGACCTGTTAGGAAATATTTTTTTACTTCTCCCATTTTTGTATATTATCTGGAAATACAGCTATCCTTTTGTCTATAGATCTTTTTTAATGAATGAAGTATCCAGAGAAGCCGGGGGTATGCCAGCTTTATATATTTTAAAAAGTGCGATTTTATGGTTTTGTATAGTTTTATTTCTTCAATTAATTTCAAATGTAATTAAATCAATATTAATACTCACAAATCATCAAGGGTTTGGTGAGAAAAAATGATAAGCCCTGAAATTTTAGCGATCGTAATGTTCTTAACAACATTGGGTTTATTGCTTTTTGGTTTTCCTGTAGCCTTCACACTTGCAGGAACAGCTCTTTTGTTTGGATTTTTAGGTGATTTTTTAGAAATCTTTAATTTTAGAATGCTAGGATTTTTTCCTCAGCGCATATTTGGAACAATGATCAATGAACCCCTCGTAGCGGTGCCTCTTTTTATTTTTATGGGAATTATGCTGGAAAAAACAAAAATTGCAGCTGGTCTTTTACAATCTATTGGTGAGCTTTTTGGGGCTACAAAAGGAGGTCTAGGCATTGGTGTTGTGATAGTAGGTATGCTACTTGCTGCATCAACAGGAATTGTTGGGGCAACGGTTGTTACAATGGGAATGCTCTCTTTGCCATCTATGATGAAAGCTGGATATGATCAAAAAATAGCTACTGGCACTATTTGTGCTGCTGGAACATTGGGACAAATAATTCCACCTTCAATTGTTTTAGTTTTATTAGCAACAATTTTACAAGGAGCAAATGAAGAAGCGGCAATGTTAGTTGGTAATTTAGCTCCTGATCCAGTAACTGCAATTGATTTGTTTGCAGGCGCAATATTGCCTGGACTAATGTTGGTAGTATTATTCATTATATTCATTTTTTTTTACGCAAGAATAAATCCGCTATCCTGTCCTCCGGTAGAAACGACAAGGTCAAGAGGGGAGATTTATATTGAAGCAGCTAAATCTGTAATTCCTCCAATAACTCTCATTGTATTAGTTTTAGGGTCCATACTTTTTGGCATTGCAACACCTACAGAGTCTGCTTCAGTTGGTGCAGTAGGTGCAGCAATGATAGCACTTTTAAAAGGTGAATTGAATTTTAAGAACCTCAAGGAAACAGCAATAGGAACAGTAAAGCTTAGTTCATTTGTGTTTGTAATATTAATTGGAGCGTCAATGTTTTCATTAGTTTTTCGTGCTTTTGGTGGTGATGAAATGATTGAACATTTTCTCGGTAATTTGCCAGGTGGACTTTACGCAGCTCTAATTTTAGTTATGGTAGTTATATTTCTTTTGGGTTTCTTTCTAGATTATATAGAGATAATTTTTGTCATTGTACCATTAGTGGGTCCAATATTAATTGCAAATGGAGCTGATCCATTGTGGCTTGGTATTCTCATATCGTTGAATCTACAAACAAGTTTCCTAACTCCACCATTTGGTTTTTCCTTATTTTTTTTAAGAGGAGTTGCTCCGGACAATATTCAAACTAGAAACATGTATAAAGGTGTAATTCCATTTATTGGAATTCAAATATTAGCAATATTAATTGTTGGTTTTTATCCAGAAATTGCAACTTGGTTACCAAGTAAAATGTTTTAATGAAATAATCACCCCCGAATATTTCGGGGATGATATTAATATTATGAATTTATGCTGATGGGTAAGTAAATGGGAGACTTCTAACTCTCATGTACTCTTTCTCAGACGTATTTGTCCATCTTAGAATTGAGGATCTAAATTCAACAATATGTGAAAAAAGAGCCTGTGAAACTGGGTCTTCAGCAGCAATAGCGCTACAAACCTCACCTGCTCTTTGACCTAGAGCATTCATAACAGGATCTGGAAGTTGTCTCATTTGAACACCGTGTTCGTTAATGAGTTTTTGGTATGAACTATCATTAACAGCTTGGAAAAAAGATAGCACTTCCATATTGACAGCTTTTGAAGCAACAGTAATTAGTTCTCTTGTTGCATCATCTAGCTTCTCCCACTCAAACATATCTATTGAACAGTCTAGGATTGTTGCTGGCTCATGCCATCCAGGATTGTAGTAATATTTAGCTGCTTGATGTAAACCTTTACCTAAGTCAGCTGCTGGACCAATCCATTCTGTAGCATCGATAGCACCAGAAGCAAGTGAGGGAAGCACATCCGCACCCGCTAAAAGAACAGTGTTAGCACCAAATGATTTTAATACTTCACCGCCAAGACCAGGCATTCTTATTTTTAAACCTTCAAAATCTGCGAGTGAGTTAATTTCCTTATTAAACCAACCACCCATCTGGTTACCTGTATTTCCCATTGGAAGAAACTTTACACCAATAGCATTGTATGCTTTGTCTGCTGCTTCAATTCCTCCACCATAATAACACCATGCATTTTGTTCTTGAGCTGTAAGACCAAAAGGTAAAGCTGCAGAAAACGAAGGTGCCATACTGATGTTAGTCCAATAGTAACCAGCGCCATAAGCCATTTGAGCAGCACCAGATCTAACTGCATCTAGTGACTCAAGAGGTGGCACTAATTCCCCACCATGATATACAGTGACTTTTAACTTATCAGATGCATTATTGATATAACTAGCAAATCTATCTATTGCTTTGCCAAGACCACTCGCTTTGCCAAAAGCAGAACATGCAATCCATTCCATGTGTCCACCTGATATTGCTGGTGCTGGAAATGAAGAAACTGCTGCGGCGCCCAGTGCTGCAGCACCTGCACCTTTAAGGAAATTTCTTCTTTTCATGGTCTTATTACTAACCTTTTTTTTTGCCATAAATATTCCCCTCCTAAATTAAGAAATAATTAATTATTTTTTATTAGCTATCATTATACCAACAATCACAGATAAAATTCCAGCGTAATGATAACTCTGTAATGTTTCTTGAAAGACTAAATATGCAAGAATTCCGCCAAAAATAGGCATTAAGTGGAGAAAAGGGCCTGATTTATTTGGTCCAATTAAAGCCACTCCAGTATTCCAACAAATATATGACAAGATGCTAGGAAAAGTTCCGGTATAGCCAATTACTAATAAGGTTTTGTGGTCAAATGTTATGAAATTATTTTGAATTATAATGTCATACAAATAAACAGGTAGGAGTAAGATTACTGTAAATACGAATGATAAATATAAAAAACTAAATCCTGAAACACCTGTTTCATTTTTTTTTAGAAATATTGAATATAATGCCCAAGATATAACAGCTAGTAAGATGAATAAATCTCCAGAATAAAATTTTGAATCAAATATATTTTGATAGTTACCTTTTGTTATAACATAACTAACACCAATAAGAGATAAAATGACACCTAACATTTGAAACAAGTTTGTTTGATTTTTATAAATCAATTTGTTTAAAAGGATTATCAACATGGGGGTTGTCGAAATAACCAATAAAGAATTAATAACAGTTGTCGCTGTTAGACCAATATAAGTTAAGGTATTAAAAAGTGTCGGACCAGTTAAAATGATCAAAAAAACCATTCCTGGTTGTTTTTTTAAAAGGGGTAAGTCAACTAAAGCATTTTTTAAACAAAAGGGAGTTAAAATTATTAAAGCAATTACCCATCTGTAAAAAGATAATGATAGCGGTGATACTAATTCCTCAACTGAGGATAATCTTCCTACTATAAAATTGCCTGACCAAAATAAGGAGGCAAAACATAAAAATATAGCTGCTTTAAGAGAAACACTCACTATGATTTTTTATTTTAAGTTTTCAATGGCAATTGCTAGGCCCTGACCACCACCGATACACATACTTGCAACACCAAACTTTTGTTTTGTTCTTCTGAGTTGATGAGACAAGGTTGTAATAATTCTTGCACCTGAACAGCCAATAGGGTGTCCTAATGCAATAGCGCCCCCAGCAATATTTAATTTACTTGGATCAATCTTTAAAGATCTTTGGACTGCAACTGAAGTTGCAGCAAACGCCTCATTGACCTCAACCAAATTAAAATAATTAATATTTACACTCATTTTCTTCATTAATTTCTGTATAGCTGTAATTGGAGTAACACCCATATAATCGGGATTACCGGCTGAGGACGCCCAAGATATTACTTTTGCTATTGGTTTAATTTTGTTTGAAATTATATATTTTTCAGAAGCTAAAGCCAAAAAACTAGCTCCATCATTTAATGAAGAAGCATTGCCAGCAGTAACTGTTCCAGATTTTTTAAAAACAGCTTTTAATTGGCTTAATTTTTGCAAAGTTGTGTCATTTCGAACTTCATCTTTGAGAGGTGTTTTAATCAATTCGTTTTTGAAGTAATTATTTTTAATTGCCTTATAAGTTTTTAGATAAGACTGATAAGCAAATTGATCTTGGTCTTGTCTTGTAACATTGTATTTTCTTGAAACGTTTTCAGCTGTTATGCCCATATGTTCTTTTGAAAAAGCATCTGTTAGGCCATCATTAACTAAAGTGTCTATAAAGATATTGTTTCCTAATTTTTTTTCTCCAGTTCTACTCAGATACGCATGGCGTGCCCTTGACATACTTTCTTGACCACCAACAATTAATAAATTTGACTCACCGGAATAAATTTTAGATGAACCATCTATTGTAGCTCTCATACCACTTCCACAAACTTGATTTACTACATAAGCAAAGGATGTCTGTTGCATTCCGGAACCTAATGCAACTTGCCTTGCTGTATTCATTCCTAGTCCACTAGTTAATACTTGTCCTAAAATTAATCCTTCAACTTCTTTAGTATTGATTGTTTTATTTCTATCAAATAATTCTTTGAGACAAGAGGTTCCTAATTCTACTGATTCAGTTTTTTTGTAATTACTTAGATAAGCTCCTATTGGTGTTCTAACTGCATCAATTATAAAAACATCACTCATTAATATTTATCTTTCTGTATTCAATTACTGACTCAGGATTTGCCAACGATCCCAAGTTTTGCACTTTATCATTATTGATAATTTTTTTGACAAGTATTTCAGAGTTTTTACCACTTTTTGTTCTTGGAATATCTTTGACTATAAATATTTTCCAAGGAACATGCCTTGGACTAAGCGATTTCTTGAGGTGTTTTTTCAATATTGTATTAAAATCAACATTAATTTTTGTGTTTAACAATTTCAAAAAAAGGACAATTTTTTCATCATTTTTAGTCAAATAACCTGTTGCCAAACAGTCCTCGATCCAATGAAATTTTTGTAAGCAACTGTATATTTCACCTGTACCTATTCTGACACCACCTGGATTTAAAGTAGCATCTGATCTTCCAAAGATTACATAACCTCCATTTTTAGTTTTTTTCACATAATCTCCATGAGACCATATGTTTGGAAATTTTTTAAAGTATGCGGATTTATACTTATCATTCAATCTGTCATTCCAAAAGTAGATAGGCTTAGAGGGGAAAGGGGTCTTGCAAACTAGCTCTCCTGTCTTTTTGGTTGGCTTGCCATTATCATTGAAAACATCAATATCCATGCCCAAGCCCGGTCCTTGAATTTCACCTGAATAGACAGGTAAAGTTGGTATTCCTAACATAAAGCACGAGACTATATCTGTTCCACCGCTAACTGAATGTATAAAAGATTTTGAATTTAAACTTTTATTAATAAATTTAAAAGTGTCTGGGCTTAAAGGAGAGCCAGTTGATATAAAACAATTAATTTTTTTTAAAATATCTTTTTTATTAGATTTATAATTATTTTGGATAGTTTCATAAACTTTTGCTCCCGCACCTAGCATTGTTGAATTAGTATCTTTTGTAATATTGATAACTCGATTTATATTTGGATAAAATGGGGAGCCATCATAAAGAACGATTGAGGAACCTAAGAGTAAATTTGAAACTGTCCAGTTCCACATCATCCACCCGCAAGTAGTTAAGAAAAACATTTTATCTTCAGATTTGACATTTGTGTGTAATGCTAATTCTTTTAAATGTTGCAGGAGTGAGCCACCGTGGCCATGCGTGATACACTTGGGGAGCCCTGTAGTTCCACTAGAAAATAAAACATATAGCGGATGATTAAAGCTCAATGATATATTCTTATTTAGTTTTGAATATTTTTTTTGATTGTAAATTTTTTTTAATTCAGATGTGTTATTTTTTGAAGGATAGCTAGTTTTTAAAATTAGTGGATTATTTAAATTTGCTTTTAATGTTCTTATGTTTTTTGAATATTGAAATTTCTTACCGTTATAAAAATAATAGTCAGCAACAATTAAAAGCTTAGGCTTAAGCTGGGAAAATCTGTCAATTACTGCTTGTGTTCCAAAGTCAGCAGAGCAAGAAGACCAAACTGCACCAATTTTTGCCGCAGAAAGGAAGCTTATTACTGTATCAGGTATATTTGGCAGATATCCAACAATTACATCACCTTTTTTAATGCCTTTATCTCTGAAGAAATTGCTTAATGCATTAATTCTTTTATTTAAATCACTATAAATAATTTTTTCGCTGAATTTGTTTTCTCCGATAAATTCAATGGCCAAACCTGATGAATTATTTTTAGAAATTAAATTGTAATAATTGAGATTACTGTTGTAAAAAAAAATTGAATTCCAAAAAGATTTTTTTTTGTAAGCTTTAAAAAATCTTTTCCTCTCAAGATCAATGTTAAAATACTCAACTATAGACTCCCAAAACTCACCAGGGTTCTTATTAGTCCATAACCAAAGCTTGTTATAATTTAAAAATTTCTTAGAAAGTTTTTGTTCTAAATATGACTGAAATTTATAAAGATTTGTAGTTTTAATAAATTTTCTACTTGGCTCAAATAACTTATCCATCTTTATTTTTCATTAATTGTTGAAGATCATCTGGTATTTTACTTGGAGCCCCTTGAGAATTGACGCAAACCATCAAAATCTTTGATTTAAAAATAATTTTATTTTGTTTGTAAATATTTTGTTCGAGCTCAAATGATGCATTTTTAAGAGACAAAATATTGCTTTTAACAGTTAATTGATCCTCTAGTTTGCATGATTCAATATAATCACATTCAATCTTTTTTACTAAAAAAAGTCGATCATGATCTTTCAATAGAGAATTAAGTGTAAATCCCAATTCATTGATGATTTCAGTACGGGCTCTTTCAATAAATTTTAAATAATTTGCGTAATATACAACTCCACCAGAGTCTGTGTCTTCATAATATATTTTGAAGTTGTATTGAAACATTAAGTAGTCAGACCTAAATACAATATATAAGTTATAATAATTATAACTATTCCAAATATTAAATATCTATATTCATTCATTAAATTAAATACC
>CACJEH010000005.1:0-40622 GCA_902592365.1 uncultured Alphaproteobacteria bacterium | reverse complement strand
GAAGTCATTGCCCATACATCTGGAAAAATGAGGAAAAATAGAATAAGAGTACTCGCAGGAGACCGAGTAACAGTTGAGATGACACCATATGATTTAACTAAGGGCAGAATAACATTTAGGTCGAAGAACTAATGAATAATTTTTTAAAAGGAGCAATGCCATGTCTACAAAACTTATTGTTACAAACTATAAAAATTTTAAGTGCGGAGTTAAACTCAATGAAGGGGAATTGGTTAATATTCGCTTTCAACCCAACGAAGATGTTCAAATTGGTGATATCTATAAAGTAAAAATTACAGAAATTTTACCAAATGATAGTGGAGCATTTGTTTCATATGGGGACGGAGATCAAAGAGGCTTCTTTAAAAGAATAAATTATCCTAATGGTGAAAAGGCACATGAAGGACAATCTTTATTACTTCAAGTAAGAAGCATAGGCTCTAAAGATAAAGTTCATCTTTTTACAAATAATGTTATTTTAACTGGTAAATTTATAAATTTATTACCATATGGTGATGAAATTATTCTTAGTAGAAGAACTAGAAAAAATTTAGACACAAATCAACAAGATAAAATTATGGATGCTCTAAGTGAGTCTGAAGTCGGATTGATAGCTAGGCATAATCTTATTCCTGAAAATATTGAAATAGCTCAATCCGAGTTGAATGATTTAAATAATCAATGGAAAGAAATAGAATTAAATGCAAAAGAATTAAGCGATGAGGGTCTTGTTTTCCAAAATACATATTTTGATCAAAATTTTGTTTGTGATTACTCTGATAAAAATACTGATCAAATCATCTTTACTGATAATGAACGTTTCGAAAGAGTAAAAAACTGGGATGAAAAACTGGACTCTACTTTTGCAAATCTATGTGAAGAGATGTCCAATGAACAAATTGAAGAGGTATTTAATTTAGGTGAAAAGATAGATTATTTAATCGGTCACAATTACGATTTACCTAGTGGAGGTAATATTATGATTGGTAAAACAGATGCTCTTACAGCAATTGATGTTAATACGGGATCAGCAAAAAGATTTGATACAAATAGAGAAGCTATTCAATTAATCTCAAGGCTTATAAAATTAAAAAATATTTCTGGAAAAGTGGTTATTGACCCTGTAGCCAGCGACCAAAATACACTTAGAAAACTTGTTGGTATGTTAAAAAATGAATTTAGAGATGATTTAAGTATTACAAATGTTTATGGATACACAAGGGGAGGGCTTTTAGAGTTGAGCAGGTCAAGAAACGATCGTTCAATTGATGAATTAAACCTTCAATAGTCTTTCAAAGTGGTGGCCAGAGACGGAATCGAACCGCCGACACGAGGATTTTCAGTCCTCTGCTCTACCGACTGAGCTATCTGGCCATAGCGGATTATTACTATTATAAATAAATTCTTTTTACTAGTAAAAATTGGTTATTATATAAGAGAGGAGTTTTATATGACAAATTTTGAAAAAGTGAAGTTATTTATGAAAACTTATGGTCAAGAAGTAAAAGATAAAGCTGGACTCAGTGACGCCATGACTAACAAGTTAAGAATTGACCTTATCAATGAGGAATTAGAAGAATTAACTGAAGCAATAAAGGATGAAAATTTACTTGAGGTAGCAGATGCATTAACCGACATACTTTATGTCACTTATGGAGCCGGTCATGCTTTTGGTATTGATTTAGATAAGTGTTTTGAGGAAGTTCAAAACTCTAATATGAGCAAATTAGGTGAGGATGGAAAACCCATATATAATGAGGCTGGAAAAGTAATGAAAGGCCCGAACTATTTTAAACCAGACCTTTCAAAATATTTAAATTAATTACTTTGGCATATTTGTGGCACCAGTTTCTAAAGAAAAGATTTTACCATCTTTGAAAGTGAATACTGCCATAACTGCCTGTGTGTTACCATCTGAAAAAGTTACAAATGAGTGTTCAATCCCAATTTCATCATTTTCATAAATAATTCGAACCTTGTCTCTATTGATATCATCGCTCATTGCCCACTGTATAACATCTTGTTTAGTTAAAACTTTTCCAGAAGCATGCATTGTGAATTTATAATCATCATGAAGCACCTCATTCATTCCAGCTTCATCTTTATTCATAAAGACCTCATCATATTTTTTTAATATTGACATTTTTAATCCTTTTTTTTATTCGTCTAATGAGACTTGTGTTAATTCGAACAATTCAATGCTTTGTATACATTCATCATAAATTGGCTTCATCACAGGGTTAGTTCCTTTAACGATACCCATCATTTCCTCTTCATTATGAACATGAACTTTAAACATTATGCCGCTTTTATCAGGTAAAATTCCAGGAACTGTTTTTTCTACATGTGCTGCAGCTTTCCTCATTGCCATCCCCTCTTCAGATTGAAAAAAAGCCATAAATTTTTCAAATTTACCATCACCTTCTTTAAATCTACCAATTGCTAACATCATTTTTTCCATAAAAAAATCCTCCTTAGTTTGAATCTATTATGATTTAAAATATTTTAATTTCAACATTATGTAAAAAAATCATATTAATTTTTATAAAAGTTAATTAGTTATCATCTAATAATTTGTTTAAAATCGTATTAAAAATATGAAAACTATTTTAAAAATTGGTTCCAAAAGTCATACACTTAAATATCAAAGAAAAATGCCAGAGGGTGAAGTAAAAAAAATGAAGTCTTTTGTTACATCTAAAGGCATAAAGTTGGAAAAAACAGCTAATTTTAAGATAATTGATATCAGTGATCAGAAAGACTCCAGAACATTCAAAATTACTTTATAAAGTATAATTTATTAATTAAATTAGATTATAGCTCTGTTGCTAGTTGTCTTGAAAAAGTTAATTAAAATATTATTTGCTTAAGTACCACAATATGTAACATAATTTTCTTCCAAGACCGGTGTGGATGTGTAAACAGAATTTACAAAATTATTATCATATGGATTTTGTAAAACTTTAAGTAACATGTGAACTTTATTTAGATCATTCATTTCTGTTGCATGTTTTAAAGCCTCTTCTACTAAATGATTCCTTGGAATAACTATAGGATTTACCTTGCGCATAATTTTTAATGATTTTTCATGAGAATTATTATTCAACTTAATTCGATCTTCCCATTTTTTTTTCCATAAAATAAATTGTTTTTCATTATAAATTTCATTTTTTTGTTTGTATTCTTTCATCAAATAACAAAAAGTGTTTGTATAATCAGCTTTATTTTGATGCATCCAAGACAACAGTTCAGCAATTAATTGTTCATCATTGAAATCATTGTCAAGAAGACCTAATTTGTTTTTCATCATACCTAGCCATTTTTTTTTATATTTTGTTGGAAATTCCTCTAGCACTTCATTAGTAATTTTAATTGCTACTTTTCTGTCATCATTAATTAAAGCAAGTAAAGACTCTGCAAATCTTTCTAAGTTCCATAAAGCTATTCCGGGCTGATTAAAATAAGCATATCGCCCTTGATGATCTATTGAACTGAACACAGTCTCAGGATCATACCTATCCATGAATGCACAAGGTCCATAGTCAATTGTCTCTCCTGAAATTGTCATATTATCGGTATTCATAACTCCATGAATAAATCCAACTCTCATCCAATTACAAATTAAATTAATTTGTTTTTCTATAACAACTTTTAAAAGATCTAAAGCTGAGGTCCTTGATTTTTTGATATTAGGGAAGTGACGGTCAAGAGTGTAATCAAATAAAGCTTTCAAATCATTTTTATTTTCGGAAATCAACGCGTACTGAAAAGTTCCAACTCTAATATGGCTAGAGGCAATTCGAGTCAAAATTGCTCCTTCTAAAATTTTATCACGAACTACATCTTCTCCAGTTTTAATTACAGCTAAACTTCTTGTAGTTGGAACCCCTAAATTATGCATAGCTTCACTAATTATGTATTCTCTAAGCATAGGCCCTAAAGCTGCTCTTCCGTCAGCATTTCTAGAATAAGGAGTTCGACCAGAGCCTTTAAACTGTATGTCGTAACGGTGTTTATTTCTATCTAAATGTTCTCCAATCGTAAGAGCTCGTCCATCTCCTAAAATCGTAAAATGTCCAAACTGATGACCAGCATACGCTTGGGCTATTGACTCTGACCCTTCGGGCAATTGATTGCCTGAAAAAATTAATGCTAATTCTCTATTATCTATCTTAGAAAAATCTAAATGAATTTCTCTTGATAGATTATGATTTAAAAGAACAAATTCTGGAGTTTTAACAGGTGTTGGATTTAATTTTGACAACATACTTTCTGACAATTTTGCGTATGTATTATCGAAATTCCAACCAATTTTTTTTCTTAACATATTTAAAGGGGCGTTCTGTTGCCCGGCCGCCCCAAAGCCGCGCTTACCTAATTAGATTAAGCAGCGAGTGCTAATTCATTATCGTTAGCAATTATTTTAAGTTTCTATGTCGAAGAAACGCTTACAACGAGCAAAAACTATATCCTTCAGAGCACGTCAAACCTATATCACCCCCTAAAATTTTTATGGTGGAGGTGTCGGGTACCGCCCCCGAGTCCGATACACCTATTACATATAGCGTTTATTGCTATAGTTGATAAACAACGAGGATAATATAGTCTAATAAATGAATCCTTTAAACACCTATGAAGAAAAAAATCACTAAAGTGGCAAAATTTAAAGATTTTAAAACTACAAGAGCTACATCATCTGCTTTAGAGAAAATACTCTACAAACAAATCCCAATTTTAGACCACGGCTTTATAAGGGTTATTGATTATATGGGAACAGATCAGTCAATAGTCCAAGCAGCCAGAGTCTCTTATGGTGAGGGAACAAAAAAATTACGTGAGGACCGTGGTCTTATTAGATATCTGTTAAGTCACTGGCATACAACTCCGTTTGAGATGTGTGAAATTAAGTTTCATATTAAACTACCTATTTTTGTTGCTAGACAATGGATTAGACACAGAACTGCAAATGTAAATGAATACTCTGCTAGATATTCAGTATTAGACAAAGAGTTTTATGTTCCAGAGATGGATCAACTTGGATCTCAATCCACTACAAATAAGCAAGGTAGATCAAATACTTTAGATAAAAAGTTTGCAAAACAAGCCCAAGATTTAATTCAAAAGAATTCCGAACAACTCTATGATGACTACCAAAATTTATTGAATGGTAAGCTTTTGAATAACGATGAATACGTTGAAGGGGAAGGATTAGCTAGAGAACTAGCTCGAACAACTCTTCCATTAAATTATTACACACAGTGGTATTGGAAAGTAGACCTTCATAACCTTATGCACTTTTTGAGATTACGAGCAGATAGTCATGCTCAGTATGAAATACAAATTTATGCTGAAAAAATGGTTGAAATTTTAAAAAAGTGGGTACCTTTAACATACGAAGCTTTTGAAGATTACCGTTCGGACTCATTCCAACTCTCTAAAGAGGCTATAAAAATTGTTAAAGATAAATTAGCGAATAAAAAAATTAAGAAGTCTAATTATAAATTATCGCCAAGAGAGCTTAGAGAATTAGAAATAAAGTTTAATATTAAATTATCTTAACTTTGAAATTTTTTTGTAATTGCGTTTGTTATATTTTCAAATTTTAGAGAATAATCATCTTTATAATCAAAACAATAGGGCTTTCCGTCATCACAACTTTTAGGGATATTTAAATTAAAAGGAAGTTCTTCAATTAAATTTATATTTTCTTTGAGTAGTAGAGACTTAGTCTTAGACTCACCAAAAATATATTTTTTTTCATTTTGTTCTTCTAAATAAGACATATTTTCAACTACACCAAGTATTGGAACATTAACCTTGATAAACATATTAATACCTCTGATGACATCTTTTAAAGATAGAAGCTGTGGAGTTGTAATAATAAGAGTTCCATCCAGTTTGAGTTTTTGAGACATTGATATTTGTACATCTCCGGTGCCAGGGGGAAAATCAACAATTAAATAGTCTAAATCACCCCAAATTGTCTTGTTAATGAGCCCATCAAGCCCTTTTGCTAACATTGGTCCTCGCCAAACAATTGCTTGTTCTTCATTGACAAGAAAACCTATCGACATTGCTTTTATCCCAAATACTTCAAAGGGTAAAAACTTCCCATCCTCAACTTTAGGTTCCTTATCTCCTATGCCAAGTAATGTTGGGACACTAGGTCCATAAATGTCTGCGTCTAAAAGGCCAACTTTGTATCCTTGGTTTGCTAAAGTTATAGCGATATTGCAAGCTACAGTTGATTTACCAACACCACCTTTACAGCTTGATATTCCAAAACAAGTCTTGATATTCATATATTAAACACTACATATATTGTATCGTGAACAAAAACAAATTTAAAATTTTTGCACTTGATGGCCCATGGGGACCCTCATCAGGAAACAATAATAGAGGTTCTGGCGGTTTCTCAGGTGGTAACAACGACTCAATTGATGATCTTCTCAAAGATTTAAAGAATAAATACAAAATTAAAATGCCTTTTAAAGGTGGTTTTAAGGGTGTTTCATTTTTAATATTAATAGCTTTTGTTATTTGGCTTGCGACAGGTTTTTATAGAGTAGAGCCTGATGAACAAGGGGTTGAACTACTTTTTGGTAAATGGAATGAAAGCACAACAGACCCAGGGCTCCATTATTTTTTCCCAACACCTATAGGAAAAGTCTTAACTCCAAAAGTTGAGGCAATCAGAAAAATTAATGTTGGTTTTAGATCTAATGGTAATTCTACTAGAGATGTTCTTGAAGAAAGTATGATGCTTACATCTGATCAAAATATATCTGACTTAGATTACACAGTCCTTTACAGAATTAAAGATGCAGGACAATTTTTATTTAATTTAAGGGATCCGGAAGAAACTGTAAAAGTTATATCAGAAAGTGTGTTAAGGGAGGTTGTTGGTCAGACTAATTTAGAAGGACTACTAACCGTTTCTAGACAATCAGTTGAGAGAGACTCAAGATCCTTACTACAAGAACTTTTGGATGAATATGAAGTTGGAATACTAATTCAATCAATACAATTACAAGACGTTAATCCTCCAAGAGAGGTTATAGATGCATTTGATGATGTACAAAAAGCAAGACAGGATAAAGAGAGAACAGTCAACCAAGCAGAGGCTTATAGTAACAGAATTGTGCCTGAAGCGAGAGGTGAGGCTGAAAAAATCCTTCAAGAGGCAGAGGGTTATAAAAATAAATTAATTAAACAAGCTGAAGGTGAAGCAAGTAGATTTCTTCAGGTGTTGGAGACTTATGAACAATCTAAAGAGACAACTAAAAAAAGAATATACTTAGAGACATTAAGAGATGTCTTATCAGGATCTAGTAAGATAATGATTGATCAAAATTCTGGTAACGGAGTTGTTCCATATTTACCTTTAAACGAATTAAACAAAAACAAGCAGACAGGTAATAACTAATGAAAATGAGAAACTATATAATTGTGGGATTATCTTTCTTTTTTATTTTGTTTGCGTCAGGTTTTTTCTTTGTTGTCGATCAAACAAAACAAGTAATTGTTTTACAATTTGGTGAACCTCGTGCAGTACATCAATCACCAGGTTTAAAATTTAAATTACCATTTATTCAAAACGTTGTTTATTACGATAGTAGGGTATTAAACTTAGATCCAGCACAAGAAGAGGTGATACTAAGAGACCAAAAACGTATTGTGGTTGACTCAATTGTTAGATACATGATTAAAGACCCTCTAAAGTTTTTTCAAACAACTAGAACAGAGTTAGCCCTTAATGATCGTTTGGGAAGAATAGTAAATTCATCTGTAAGAGGTGTAATAGCACAGTATCAATTAAATGATTTGTTATCAGATGATCGAGATAAAATTATGGCTGAGATTTTCGAAAATGTTCGTGAAGATCAAGATACATTTGGTATAGAGATCGTTGATTTAAGATTAAAAAGAACTGAGCTTACACCAGAAGTTCAATCTAATGTGTTCGATAGGATGAGAACTGAGAGAGAAAGAGAAGCAAATCTTTTGAGAGCGGAGGGTCAAGAAATCTCACAAAAAATTAAAGCAACTGCTGATAGAGAGAAAATTGAAATAATCGCTGAAGCTGAAAAACAATCTAATATCTTAAAAGGTGAAGGTGAAGCTGCTAGAAATCAAATTTTAAATGAGGCTTTTGGAAAAGACCCTGAGTTTTTTGAATTTATAAGATCAATGGAAGCATACGCAGACACTTTCAAAGACGGATCAACTACCATGGTTATTTCTCCTGATAGTGATTTCTTCGAGTATTTTGAGAACTCTGAGGGTACCAACTAAATAAACTAGCTTCAATGAAAAGACTGCTTGTTTTATCTCTTTTCAGCTTATTTTTTACTACTCAGAGCATATTTGCACAATTTGAGAGAGGTTATGCAGATTTAGTTGACGAACTTCTACCTTCAGTTGTAAGTATTGCTACTAGTCAAACCGTAGAAAGACAATCAAGGCAATTACCTGAATTGCCAGAAGGCCACCCATTCAATGATATGTTTGATGATTTTTTTGGCAATCAAATGCCAAAACGTGAAAATCTAACTGGTCTTGGATCAGGATTTATTATTAGTGATGAGGGTTTTGTAGTTACAAATAATCACGTAATAAGTGGAGCAGATCAAATAACAGTAATTTTTAATAATGGAATTGATGAAGTACCTGCAGAACTCGTTGGAACTGACCCTAAAACTGACATAGCTGTTTTAAAAATTGATCCCTCATCTGTTGATATACAAAATGTTAACTGGGGAGACTCAGATTTATCAAGAGTTGGAGATATTGTACTAGCTATTGGTAACCCACTTGGTTTAGGGGGAACTGTAACTTCAGGAATAATATCCTCTATAAATAGAGATATTGGCGGAGGTCCTTACGTTGACTTTATACAAACTGATGCACCAATTAATAGAGGCAACTCCGGTGGACCTTTGTTTAACTTAGATGGAGAGGTAATTGGGATTAATTCAATGATAATCTCCCAAACAGGTGGTAGTGTTGGCTTAGGTTTTTCTATTCCCTCTCAAACAGCAAAATTAATTGTTGAACAAATAATCTCATTTGGTCAGGCAAAAAGAGGAAGACTTGGTGTTCAAATTCAAGATTTAACTGAAGAATTTTCTGAGAGCTTAGGCTATGACTCAACAGAGGGAGCATTTGTTGCTTCAGTTGAACCGAATAGCCCAGCTGCGTTATCAAACATTCAAGCTGGAGATATAATAATTGAGTTTAATGATCAAAAAATTACTTCATTTAAAGATTTACCTAAAGTTGTTGCAGAAACTCCAATAGATAGTGAGGTAATTGTTAAAGTTTGGAGAAACGGAGAAATTATAGACATACAGGTAAAAATTGGTGAATTAGAAGAGGGCCGCAAACTCGCTAAAAATGATGGAGTTTATTTAGAAAAGTTAGATATAACTGTTCTTGAGTTGACAATTGAAGCTATTAATTCTTTAGGATTAGACTCAAAAACTTCAGGTATTTTAGTCACAGAAGTAGGAGAAAAAAACGAAAATCTTCTCAAGAATGATGTTATTATCCAAGTGTCCAGTGAAAAAGTTAGAGATATTAGCTCTTTTGAGACGATCATATCTAATAGTATTAAGTTGAAACGAGATAAATTGTTATTAAGAGTTATTAGAGACGGTAATGAATTTTGGTTAATAAACCCATTCGTTATTGAATAAATTTCTTTTTGTTGTTGGCCCTACTTGTTCAGGTAAAAATGATTACACATATGAATTATCAAAATTAATAGACATAGAAGTTATAAATGCTGACAGTATACAAGTTTATAAACAACTAAAGATTTTATCAAACAGACCTACAGAGCAAGATTTAAAGATAGTCCCTCATCATCTCTATGGACATATCAATAATAAAGAATATTCAGTAAATCATTGGATAGATGAAGTTAAGCAAGTAGTTAAAAATATTCAAAGTAGAAATAATATACCTGTGTTTGTTGGAGGTACTGGATTTTATATTCAATCTCTAATTGAGGGATTATCAGAAATGCCATCAATTAGTTACAAATTTAAAAAACAAGCAGAAGATTTATTTTTAGACAAAGGCCCAGATCATTGTCTGAATATTTTAGAAAAATATTATAAAGAAAAAATTTTCCCAAAAGATAAACAAAGATTATTAAGCCGTTTAGCTTTTTGCTTGGAGCATAATGATACAATGGAAAATAATTACGGTAGTAAAGTACCGGTTACCCCTAATTCACTTGTTATTCAAGTTACTAAACCCAAGAGAGATCTCTATGAAAAAGCAGAATTAAGATTTCATCAAATGATAAACAAGGGCGCTTTAGAAGAAGTCAAATTACTTTATGAAAATAAAAAAATATCAAAAACTCTCTATAAAGCTCATGGTCTACCAGAATTGCTATCTTGTGTTAGAAATAAATTAAGTTTAGATGAGGCTATTTATTTGGGAATTAAAAATACTAAGAGGTATATTAAAAGACAGTTTACTTGGTGGAATAACCAAAAATTTAGCCAACTTAATTTGAGAATAAACTATAAAAAAAGCTTCCCTAAAGATTCAATTGAAAATATAAGTATATATCTAAATGAACAATGAAAACGAATTCACGGGAGCAGATATTTTACTTAAAGCCCTTAAAGATCAAGAGGTTGATACAATCTTTGGTTATCCAGGTGGAGCTGTTCTTCCAATTTATGATGCAATATTTGGCCAAAACTTTTTAAAACATGTATTAGTAAGGCAAGAGGCTGGCGCAGTTCATGCAGCTGAGGGCTATGCCAGATCAAGTGGGAAAGTAGGTGTGTTGTTAGTAACATCTGGTCCTGGTGTGACCAATGTCGTTACTGGATTAACTGATGCATTGATGGATAGCATTCCAATTGTCTGTATAAGTGGACAAGTCCCATCACATTTAATTGGAACAGATGCATTTCAGGAATGTGACACAACAGGAATTACAAGACCTTGTACTAAACATAATTATTTAGTGAAGGACGTACATAAACTCTCTGAGACTATCCATGAGGCATTTAAAATTGCTAGCTCTGGTAGACCTGGTCCTGTTTTAATTGATATTCCTAAAGATGTTCAGTTTGCAAAGTCAAAATATATATCAAAGAAAGATATAAGTTTTAGAGAGCACAGAATTAAAGCTGGTTCCAAAAACGTAGATAAAAATTTTGTCAAAGAACTAGTAAATCATATTAAAAAATCTGAGAGACCTATATTTTATGTTGGTGGTGGTTGTTTAAACTCAGGCCATCAAGCTAGCCAAGAGCTTATTAAACTTGTAAACAAAACCAATATTCCAATTACAACAACCCTTCATGGATTGGGATGCTTTCCAGGTGAAGATAAAAGTTCACTTGGGATGTTAGGTATGCATGGAAATTATGAAGCTAACTTGGCTATGAACAAATGTGATTTGATGATTAATGTTGGAGCAAGATTTGATGACCGTGTTACAGGCAGATTAGATGCTTTTTCTCCAGACTCAATAAAGTTCCATATAGATATCGATCAAAGTTCAATCAATAAAAACGTTAAAGTCAATTTTCATACTAATACTGATATTACTCTAACACTTAAAGAAATTAACTCATTTATAGACTCCAATAACATTGATTTTGGCGATAATGATTATGATAATTGGTGGGGTCAAATCAATGAATGGAGAAAAAAAGAATGTCTCCACTACGAACAAGGTGGTGAAGTGATCAAACCACAACATGCTATATCCAGACTTTACGAATTAACAAAACAAAAAGACACTTTTGTTACCACAGAAGTTGGTCAGCATCAAATGTGGGCAGCTCAATATTATAAGTTTTCAAAACCAAACAGATGGATTACATCAGGTGGTTTAGGTACAATGGGTTTCGGTATGCCAGCCGCAGTTGGTGCACAAATGGCAAATCCAGACTCACTAGTTATAGATATAGCTGGTGAGGCATCTTTTCTCATGAACATTCAAGAAATAGCTACGGCTGTTCAATATAAGTTACCTATCAAAATTTTTATTCTTAATAATGAATATATGGGAATGGTTAGACAGTGGCAGGAACTATTACATGGTAGTAGATATTCAGAGAGTTACGTGGATGCCCTTCCTGATTTTAAAAAATTAGCAGAGAGCTTCAATGCTGTTGGAGTTAGGGCAAAAAATATTGCTGAATTAGATGATACAATTAACGAAATGATTTCAATTGACAGGCCAGTTATAGCCGATATTTGGGTCGATAAAAAAGAAAATTGTTTTCCAATGATACCAAGTGGAGCTGCACATCACGAAATGTTACTATCTAAATACGATAAAGAAAATCCTGAAAATCAGGAAAAAGGAAAAGTATTAGTTTAATAATATTTTTATAATGTCCTCTATTTCAGTTTATCCAACACCAATAAATGCTTTTAAACAGTCTAAGAGGAGCGTTCTTTCTGTTATTGTTGATAACGAACCTGGTATCCTTGCACGTATAGTAGGTTTATTTTCAGGAAGAGGATATAATATTGAAGCATTAAACGTAACAGTTGTAGACGTTAAGAAAAATCTTTCCCGAATTACTATAGAAACTCTAGGAGAAGAAAAAGTAATTAGTCAAATTATAGCACAATTAGAAAAACTTGTTCCTGTTCATAGCGCTACTAATTTAGCAAACTTAAGCGAGTCTTATGAGGCAGAAATTTGCCTAGTTAAGATTGAATTTGAAAATGAGGAACAAGATCAAAAAGTACTCAATTTTGCAGATATTTATCGTTCAAGAACTGTTCAAAAAAGACAAAATATTGTTGTTTATGAAATATCAGGCACAAGCGAGCGTATAAATAAATTTTTAGATGACTTAGACACAATCGGTGGTATAAAAGTCGAATTAGTTCGAAGCGGGCCTATAGGGCTCGGAATATAACGTTTTTAGGGGGTAATATGAAGGTTTATTACGAACAAGATGCAGATTTTAACATAATTAAAGACAAAAAAATTGTAATTATAGGATTTGGATCGCAAGGTCATGCTCATGCATTAAATCTAAAAGACTCTGGGGCTTCTAATGTAGTTGTTGGATTGAGAGAGGGTTCTTCATCAATTGAAAAAGCAAAAAATGTGGGCTTAAAAACCCAAACACCTGCAGACGCAGTAAAGGACGCAGATATTGTAATGTTCTTAGCTCCTGATGAAAATCAACAAGAAATTTATCAAACTCAAATCCACGACAATATTAAAAACGGTGCCGCTTTAGCTTTTGCTCATGGTTTAAATATTCATTTTCAACTTATAACAGCGAGAGATGATTTAGATGTTTTTATGGTTGCCCCAAAAGGCCCAGGCCATACAGTAAGAGGAGAGTATCTTAAAGGTGGTGGGGTACCATGTTTACTAGCAGTAGAAAAAAATGTTAGTGGTAATGCAAAAGAAATTGGTCTTGCGTATGCTTCTGCTTTGGGTGGAGGTAAATCTGGTATAATTGAAACTACATTTAAAGAAGAGTGTGAGACAGATTTATTTGGTGAGCAAACAGTTCTTTGTGGAGGTTTAATGTCTCTTGTTAGAAATGGTTTTGAAACTCTTGTTGAGGCTGGTTATGCGCCTGAAATGGCATATTTCGAATGTCTGCATGAAGTAAAATTAATTGTTGATCTAATGTATGAAGGTGGCATGGCTAATATGAGGTATTCAATATCTAATACAGCTGAATATGGTGATTACACTAGAGGCCCAAGAGTGGTTCCTAACGATGCCACTAAAGCTGAAATGAAAAAAGTTCTAAGTGAAATACAAGATGGTACTTTCACAAAAGAATGGATGGCCGAACATAAGTCAGGGCAAATTAAGTTTAAACAAATGAGAGACCAAGGTGCAAAGCACCAAATTGAAGAGGTAGGAGCTAAATTAAGGTCTATGATGCCATGGATTGCATCGAATAAACTTGTAAAGGATATCTAGTATTGCCGGATAAAGTTTTAATATTTGATACTACTCTTAGAGACGGAGAGCAGTCTCCTGGAGCTTCGATGAATCAAGAAGAAAAACTCTCTATTGCCAGACTATTAGAGGAGTTAAAGGTTGACATAATTGAGGCTGGATTTCCAATAGCATCAAAAGGCGACTTTAACTCAGTACAAGCTATTGCAAGCGAAATTAAGGACTGCCAGATAGCTGGATTAGCTAGAGCGAAACATGAGGATATTGAAACAGCTTGGAATGCTGTAAAAAAAGCGAAAAATCCAAGAATTCACACTTTTATTGCCACAAGTCCAATTCATATGAAGTTTAAACTCAAGTTGACTGAAGAGCAGGTCTTAGAAAAAATTAAAGATAGCGTATCATTTGCGAGAAATTTATGCCCTAATATTGAGTGGAGTTGTGAAGATGGTGGCAGATCCTCAATTAATTTTCTATATAAATGCATAGAGTTAGCTATTGAAAGTGGTGCGTCTACAATAAATATTCCTGATACAGTTGGATACACTTTACCGTTTGAATTTGGAGAGATTATCAAAAAAGTTAAAAATAATGTTCCTAATATTGATAAAGCAATAATCTCTGTTCATTGTCATAATGATTTAGGGTTAGCTGTTGCGAACTCTCTAAATGCAGTTGAAAACGGTGCAAGACAAATTGAATGTACCATTAATGGGCTGGGAGAAAGAGCGGGTAATGCCGCCCTAGAGGAAGTGGTAATGGCTATGAAAGTTAGGTCAGATCTCTTAAAAGTTGAAACTAATATCAACACAAGTGCTTTATCTAAAACATCAAAACTTGTATCTTCTGTCACAGGTTTTCCTGTACAGCCTAATAAAGCAATCGTTGGTGCTAATGCTTTTGCACATGAGTCTGGAATTCACCAAGATGGCGTGTTAAAAAATGTTCAAACTTATGAGATTATGTCACCAGAGACAATTGGTTTAAAAAAATCAAGTTTGGTGCTGGGTAAACACTCTGGTAAACACGCATTCAAAGAAAAATTAAAAATTTTAGGATATGAAGTTGGTGATAATTATATCAATGAGATATTCGAAAAATTTAAGCTTTTAGCTGATAAGAAAAAAGATGTATATGATGAGGATATAATTGCTCTAGTTGATGATACATATTTAAACCAATCCAATACTTTAAAACTTAAAAATCTTAGTATCATGTCTGGTACTAACTCTAAACATGTTGCCTCTTTGGAGTTAAGCTTTAAAGATGAGCTGAAAGAGGTAAGTGGATCTGGAAACGGTCCAGTTGATGCAGTATTTAGTTGTATATCTAAAGTAGTTGGCTTTTCTCCAAAATTAGTTTTGTATCATATTAATGCCATTACACCAGACTCTGATGCACAAGGAGAGGTTGCAGTCAAACTTGAGTATTTTAATAAAGAATTTATTGGCAAAGCTTCTGATATAGATATTATAGTAGCCTCTGCAAAATCTTATATCAATGCATGTAATAAAATATTAAACTTCGAAAAGAACACAAATATGCAAGAAGGGGTATCAGAGATTAGTATCTCAAATATAAAGGGTATATAAATGTTAAAATCTTTTAGCAGTTTTTTAAGCGAGGACATGGGTTTAGACTTAGGAACAGCTAATACACTTGTATATGTTAAGGGAAAAGGAATTATATTAAATGAACCCTCAGTAGTTTCAATAGCTACTGATAATAAAAATAATAAATCGGTATTGGCTGTTGGAAGTGAAGCAAAATCAATGCTAGGTCGTACTCCTGGAAAAATTGAGGCAATTAGGCCTATGAAAGACGGAGTAATTGCAGATTTTGATATCGCAGAGGCTATGATTAAACATTTTATAAAAAAAGTTCACAAAAAAAGTTTTTTTGCAAATCCAAATATTGTTATATGCGTCCCATCTGGAGCAACAAATGTTGAAAGAAGAGCTATTAAAGAGTCTGCTGAAACTGCTGGTGCAAAAAAAGTATATCTAATTGAGGAACCTGTAGCAGCTGCTATAGGAGCTGGTTTACCGATTTCTGAACCATCTGGGTCAATGGTAGTCGATATAGGTGGTGGAACGACTGAAATAGCTGTCTTATCTCTAGGAGGTGTAGTTCACTCTAGTAGTATTAAAGTTGGTGGAGATACTATGGATGATGCCATAGTTAATTTCATGAGAAGTGTTCATAAGCTAGCTATAGGTGAGTCAACTGCAGAAAGGATAAAGAAAGAAATAGGTTGTGCAGGCATTCCAGATAACGGAGATGGAAAAACACTCACAGTTAAAGGAAGAGATCTAATAAACGGCCTACCAAGAGAGGTTGTTATATCAGAAAGACAAGTTGCTGAGGCTTTATCTGACTCACTCTCTCAAATCATTACAGCTTTAAAAAGAGCACTTGAGGTTATTCCTCCAGAATTAGCTGCGGATATAGTTGACAAAGGAATTATGCTTACAGGAGGTGGAGCTCTACTTCAACGCTTAGATGAAGCGATAAGAGTAACTACTGGATTACCTGTTTCTATTGCTGATGATCCTTTGACTTGTGTAGCTAGAGGAACCGGTATGGCTTTAGAAGAGAACCAAAACCTTCAAGATGTTTTTTTAAGTGATTAATAATAAAAAAATTTCTTTAATATATATAGTCTGTTTATTTCTATTTCTAACTTTAATTTTATTTCCAAATTATAATTATAAAACTAAATTACTTACTTATTCCTTAAAAGAAAAGATAGAGTCTCCCTTCATTTATATAAGTGATAAAGTGAGAAATTTTTTTGTAGTCCTTAATTTAAATTATAATTATTCAGAAACTATTAGAATTTTAGAGTCTGAAAATGAATACCTTAGATCAATTAATAAATATTTATTGACTTTAAATTCAAAATTCTCAGAGCAAAATAAAATTTTTCATAAATCTAATCTTGAAATTCCTATTTCGGTTGGAGTTAAAATAATAGGTGATAAAAATTTAGTTTATAATAACAACTTTATTATTAACAAAGGTTCTAATAGTGGTCTTACACTAGGAAATTATATTATTGATGGATTAAATATAGTTGGTCGAGTTGTTAATATTAACTTTAATACTTCTGAAGTAGTAACTGTTAAAAGTATTAATTATGGAGACGAAGTATTCATTAATGGTAAGTCTTATATTGTTAGTGGGACTAATAATAATTATTTAAGTTTTTTAAGACAAAAAAATAGTACAGAAATACCAGATTTTAAAACAGGTGATATTGCTACAGTTAATCTAAATAAAGTAATTTTAAGACTTGGTATTGTAAATTTTGATAATGAACAACCTATTTTACTAACAAGCGATATTGGAAATTTTGAAAATTTAAGGGCAGTAATTAATGATTAGAATATTTACAATTGTAATTCTATTTATACTTTATGGAAATTTGAATGCTGAGCTAAATGATATGATCATTTTATCATTGATAAATATAGCTTTTTTTACAATTCTTAAGGAAAAAAAAATCAAATACATTGATATTTCTATATTTATATTGTCAACTTTATTAATTGAAGTTTTTGTAAGTCTTCCAATTTTGATAGGATTTGTATTCCTATTTATACCTCTTATTTTAATAAATTATTTAATTAATAATTATAATCTTTCAATAATCTTAAAATCTGTAATTATCTTTCTATTAAGTTTAATTACCTTTTACATTTTGGATCAAAATATTCTCTTTCGACTCTTAAATTTTCAATACTTAATAAGTATCTTCATTATAACATCCCTTTTTTTTGGCCTTTGGAAATATGGAAAAAAATAATACTAGTGCAGATAGTATTAAAATACTAAACAGAAGATCGTTTATAATTTTAATTTTAGGAAGCATTATGTCTTTTATTATATCTTTGCGGTTATTTTCATTGCAGGTTATTAATTTTAGTTTTTATAAAAAAAAGTCTGTAGAAAATAAAGTTTCTATAAAGTTAACCCCTCCAATAAGAGGCGATATTTATGACTCAAAAAAAAAATTAATTGCAGGTAGTTCATCATTATATGAATTTATTATATACAAAAATCTAAGCAAAGATCATATGAAAGAAATTGAAAAACTTAATAATCTTATTAAATTGAAGCTAAATTTAAATAAAATAGCGAAACGAATTAAAAACTTTAATGAATATACAGGTTTCATCCTAAGCAGGGCTTCTTGGAAACAGATAGTAGAATTCGAAAAAAATAAATTTCTTTTTAATTCTATTAAGATTATTGAGTCAAAAAAGAGATACTATCCTTATAAAAATTTTTCACAAATAATTGGCTATATGGGAGAACCAACTAATCCAAATGAATTTTATTCAAAAGGTGTATTCCATTTAGAAAAAAGTTATGAAAAATATTTAAAGGGTACTCCTGGAAAAATTTTTAGTGAAGTAAACGCCAAAGGAAAAACAATTAGAGAAATATCCATTGAAAAATCAATTAAAGGCAACGACCTTGAACTTACTCTAGATTTTGAACTACAAAATTATGCACAATCTATTTTCCCATCTGACAAAAAAGGCTCAATAGTTGTATTGAGTGCTATAGATGGATCAATTCTATCTATGAACTCTAACCCTACTTTTAATGCTCAAATATTTGAGGATAGGGAAAATAATAAGATCAATAATTTACTAAATGATGATAGTAAACCTTTATTTAACAGGGCTTTTTCGGGTTTTTACCCTCCAGGATCTGTATTTAAACCAATCTCAGCTTTAGTAGGCCTTCAGCGTAATTTAATAGACCCTCAAACAGAAGTTATTTGTAAGGGGCACTCTTCACTAGGAGACAGAAATTATTATTGCTGGAAAAAAAAAGGTCATGGTAAAGTTAACTTAAAAAAAGCTATTAAAGAGTCATGTGACGTATATTTTTATGAATTAGCTAAAAAGATAAATATCGATGATATAGCTAACTTATCCACCAATTTAGGTCTTAACCAAGAGTATGATATTGGTCTTTCAAATTTAGGTAAAGGACTTGTTCCAAGTAAAAAATGGAAAAAAGCTTTTTTAGAGCAAAGTTGGTATCAGGGTGAAACATTGATTACCTGTATAGGCCAAGGCTATAATCAAACATCTCCTCTTCAACTTGCAACATTATACTCTGCCTTATTAAATAGAGGAAAATATCCTATACCTAGGCTTGATAAAAAATCCTCTGTCAAAATTACAGGTAAATTACTAAATAGCGAGCATCAAAAAATTATAATAAACGCTCTCAATGCCGTTGTTCAGGAGCCAAATGGAACAGCCTATAAATTAACTATATCTAATCCCGCATTTGTGAAAATAGGAGGTAAAACAGGAACTTCACAGGTTATAAGAATAAAAGAAAGTGAAAGAGAAGATGACCAGTATAAATTAAAAGAGATTGAAGAGAAATTTAAAGACCATTCAGTTTTCGTTGGTTATGCTCCCTACGATAAACCAAAATATATTGCTTCAGTCATAATAGAGAATGGTGGATCTGGATCTGCAGTTGCTGCTCCTATTGCACATAAAATTTTAGACTTTGCTTATAAAAATAATGTTTAAAGACTTAAAAAGTATTTATAATTTTAATTGGATATATTTTTTTATTATTTTAATAATTTTTTGGATTGGAGAGATTAATCTTTATTCTGCTGCAGGAGGCTCATTTGATCCATGGGCGTCTAATCAATTAATAAGATTTTTAATTTTTCTTCCTTTATTTTTTTTAATTTTAATGTTGGAGCCTAAATTTATTTTTAATTTTGCAGAAATTTTTTTAATCTTAATTTTTATTGGATTGATAATAACACTTATCTTTGGTTATACAGGGATGGGAGCTACGAGATGGATAAGAATAGCAGGTTTTAATTTGCAAATATCGGAATTTACAAAAATAGCCATAGTTTTATTTATGGCTAAGTATTTTCATAAATTAAATGCTGAAAAAACAATAGGTCTTTTCAAATCAGTATTACCTCTTTTTGTGTCAATGATATTTTTCATGTTGGTCGCCATTCAGCCAGATTTAGGAACTGCTGTAATCATACTTGCTTTAGGATTAGTTGTCATTTTTTATGCAGGTATTATGATTATATATCCACTATTAGCATTATTAGCAATTATTACAATTAGTCCAATATTGTGGACTTTTTTGAAGCCCTACCAGCAGAATAGAATCCAAATTTTTCTCAACCCTGATTTGGATCCACTTGGTAAAGGTTATCATATTATTCAATCTAAGATTGCGATTGGTTCCGGTGGTCTAAAAGGTAATGGTTTCCTTGAGGGTTCTCAAAGTAGTTTAGATTTCCTTCCAGAAAAACAAACAGATTTTGTTTTTGCAATTTTTTCTGAACAGTTTGGTTTTACCGGATCAATATTATTAATTATGCTTTTTTTTATTCTGTTTTTAATACCAGTATTAAAGACTTTTAAACTCACTCAAGTCTTTAATAAGATAATTTTATTTGTTTTATCATTTAAAATTTTTTTCGAATTTTTAATAAATATATCAATGACAATTGGAATATTGCCAGTAGTTGGGGTGGCTTTACCATTTATGTCATATGGTGGAAGTTCTTTGTTGAGTAATTTAATAATTTGTGCACTATTGTTAAATTTTATGTCTATAAATGAAAAAAAGAGAATGTTTTCGTGACAAAAATAATTAAAAAACCATGGGGATCATATGTTGTTCTAAGTAAATCAAAAAATTTTCTAATTAAAAAAATTATTGTAAACCCAGATGGTGTACTATCCTATCAATCTCATAATTTTAGATCTGAAAATTGGGTCATAATAGAAGGTAAAGCTACAGTTATTATTAATAATAGAACATTTTATAAGTCTGAAAATGAAAATGTATTCATTCCAAAAAAGTCAAAACATAGAGTTTTGAATGAAAGCTCTAAAAAAAGATTAGTTTTAATTGAGGTGCAAACTGGAAGTAAATTTTTAGAGTCAGACATAAAAAGATACTCAGATATTTATGGAAGAAAAAATTGAAAATATTAGCTGAAATTTCTGTCGGGGAGCTTTATGATAAAATTACTATATTGAACATAAAATTAAAAAAAATTAATGATCCTAACAAATTAAAAAATATAAAAATTGAGCTAGATACTTTAGTTCAACAAAGTAATAAATTAATTTTGAAAGACGATGAAATATTAAGAAAAAACATTCAAAAACTCCAAGATATAAATGAAGAGCTTTGGGATATAGAAAATGCTAAAAGAGAATGTGAGGCAAATAAAGAATTTGGAGAGATTTTTATTAAAATATCAAGAGATGTTCATTTTAAAAATGATATTAGGGCATCAATAAAAAAAGAAATTAATCTTTTGTCTAACTCAAAGATAACAGAAGAAAAAGAATACTCTAAGTATTAACCTTATTTAAACTTATAAGTTTATTTTTAATTTTTGATCTTCCACCGAGAAAACTTAATTCTAAGAGCACTACAATACCTTTAATTTTAGCTTTAGTTTTTTTAATTAATTTCATTGATGCACGTATTGTTCCACTTGTTGCAAAAATGTCGTCAATTATCACAACTTTATCTGAATTTCTTATCATATCACTTTGAATTTCTAATTGATTAGAGCCGTACTCAAGTTTGTAACTTGTATTAAAGGTCTTACCAGGTAATTTTCCTTTTTTTCTAATCATAACTAACTTTTTTTTTAATTTGTAGGCAATAGCTGAGGCAAAAATAAAGCCTCTTGAGTCTATCCCAACTATAGTATTAGCTTTTAATTTATTTACCTCCTTTGACATTGAGTTTACAACTCTGTTAAAAACTTTAGGATTTGATAAAATTGAAGATATATCGTAAAAAGCGATACCTTTTTTTGGAAAGTCTTTTATAATTCGAATACTTTTTAAATCATTATTCATGAAAAGATCAATTAAATCAGTATTTAATAAAAAAAACAAAAAAAAAATTATTTGTCTAACGTCTTATAGCTATAATTATACAAAAATTATTGATGATTTAGTTGATGTAGTTCTAGTTGGTGACTCAATGAGCAATGTACTGTATGGAATGGACTCAACAAGAACTATTGATGATCAAATAATGATTAATCATGCTACTGCAGTAAAAAAAGCTGCAGAGAAATCTCTAGTTTTTTTTGATTTGCCTTACAATAGAGATTTTAGTGAGGCTAATACTGTAAAACGTGTCTTATCTATTTTGAAAAAAACATCTTGCGATGGTGTAAAAATAGAGGGAAATACTGAATTAGAAGATGTAATAAAGTATTTAAAGAAAAAAAAAGTTCCTGTCATGGCACATTTAGGTTTACAACCACAAAAATTTAGCTCTACAAAAAAATTAAAGATATATGGAAAAAAGAAAGAGGATTTAAATAAAATAATTTCTGACTCCTTGTGTTTAGAAAAGGCTGGTGCTGTATCCATCCTATTGGAGGGAATGTTAACAAAAATAGCAAAGCAAGTTACAACAGTATTAACAATACCTACTATAGGAATCGGTGCATCTGAATTTTGTGACGGTCAAATATTAGTATCTGAGGATATGCTTGGAATGTATGGAAATAATCATCCAAAATTTGTAAAAAGATATGATGATTTATCAAAAAATATCAAAACTGCTGTAAAAAAATACTCTAAAGAGGTAAATAATAGTAAATTTCCAAACAAAAAATTTAGGTATGACTAATAAGTTCTATTAATTGAACCCATTAGAAGATTTATAAAAAGATCTTTTTGATAACCCTTAAATAGTTTTAATATTTTCAAAGATTTTTTATTATATTTATCACAAAAAATTCTTACATCATCTTTAATTTTATATTTTTTCATTAAATTCATTATTTCCGTGTAATCATATTTTAATCTTTTGCTTTTTTTGAATACTTTTTTAATAAAATTAACTTCAGTTTTATTTGATTTTTTTAAGAGTAATATTATTGGTAGAGTAATTTTTCCTTCATAAAAATCTTTACCATTCTTTTTTCCAGTAACTCTATCTCCAAAATAATCAAGGTAATCGTCCATGATTTGAAATATAATTCCAAAATACAACCCTAATTTGTTCAAACTTGTAATTATTGTTAAATTTTTACCAGTTAAAATAGCAGGAATTTTCATTGATGCTGCAAATAATTCTGCAGTTTTCAAAGATATAATCTCTATATATTTCCTCTCAGTAATATAAATATTATTCTCATTAGTAAGTTGCAAAAATTCTCCCTCAGAAATTTTACTACTTACTTGAGAAAGTGAAGCCATTGCTTTTAAAGAATTAGCTTTTGTCATTAATTGAAACGACTTTGAAAATAAAAAATCGCCAAATAAAACACTAAACTTATTATTCCATATTGTGTTAATACTCTTTTGGCCTCTTCGTAATTTACCCTCATCAATCACATCATCATGTAGAAGGGTAGCCCCATGAATAAATTCTATTGCAGCAGACATGTCAATGTCGCTTGATATTTGTGAATAATTTTTATTTATCATTTTACTTGATAGTAAACATATAATTGGCCGTAATTGCTTTCCCCTTTTTTTGAAAAAATAATTACCTAATTTTGGAATAATAGGAACAGTACTTACTAGAAATCTATCAAGCTCTTTATTAGTTTTAACTAACTTTACATTAATTTCTTTATGAATTAACTTTATGGTTTGTTCAAAATTAATTTTTTGCATATGCTATGAATTTATACTCCAAAGATTTTCTACTAGATGGTAAAATTGTATATTATCAATTAAAGAAAGGCTATAGGAGCGGTATCGAGCCTATTATTCTGGCTTCTAATGCAAAAAAAAAGCACAATAAAATTTTAGATATGGGTTCTGGTTGTGGTTCTATTTCCCTAATTGTTGCTTATAGAAATCCAGAGTCTGAAGTTATTGGTTTTGAAAAAAATAAAACTCATCATAAAATTTCAGTTTTAAATCATAAAGAAAATAACTTAAAAAATTTAAAATTTAAAGTTCATGACAATTGTATTTTTGATAAAAAATATGAGAATTACTTTGATTTAATTTTATCAAATCCACCTTTTTATTTTATAAATAAAGTACTAAAGTCCAAAAATCCCTCTATAAATGCATCAAAATATATAACTGAGTCAAATTTGAAAAAATGGATTATCAACATAATTCTTTATTTAAAAATAAAAGGAACAGCGTTTATTATAAATAGATTTGAAAACATGGATTTTATGTTAGATATATTGAAAAAATTTAATTTAGAAGTGACAACAACACCTTTATTACCCTTTGAAGGTAGAAAACCTAAAAATGCCCTTCTAAAAATCACTAAAAGTAATTATTTTATAGAGAAAACATCAAATGCAATTATAATCCACGATAATTTATCAAAGTATTCTAATGATATAGAAAATTGGTTTAAATAATGTTTAGTCCAAACAAAACAGTAATCTCAATTGACCTTAAAGGAATGATAGCATCTGGAAGTAGAGCACCATTGAATATGGATAATTTAAATGGACTTTTTTCTAAGGTAATGAAAATAAAATTTGATGCACTATCTATTGTCATTAACTCTCCTGGTGGTTCTCCGGTGCAATCATCTTTAATTGCACAAAAAATAAGAGAAATTTCAGATAAGAAAAAAGTGAAATGTTATTGTTTTGTTGAGGATGTTGCTGCATCTGGAGGGTATTGGCTTGCATGTGCAGCAGATGAGTTATACGCGGATGTAAATTCGATTGTTGGTTCAATAGGTGTGATATCAGGTGGTTTTGGATTTACTGATCTTATTAAAAAAATTGGAGTTGAAAGAAGGATATTTACAGCTGGAGAGAACAAAAGCTTTTTAGATCCATTTTTAAAAGTTAATAAAAAAGATGAGGAAAAATTAAAAAAACTTCAAAAGTTAATACACCAAAATTTTATTGATTGGGTGTCCTCAAGAAGAAAAAACAAACTTAGCGAAAAAAATAAAAAAGTTATATTCTCTGGTTCCTTTTGGTTAGCTAATGAGGCAAAAGAATTAGGTTTAATTGATGGCATTGCATCTGAGTCATCTTTCTTTAAAAGTAAATTTGGAGAAAAGACTAAAATTAAAAAAATAAAACAGCCAAAGTCTCTAAAACAAAAGCTTGGTCTTGGTATTAATTCTTTAAATAGTGAGGATTTAATTACTAAATTAAAAGAGGAGTTTCTTTTTAACAAATTTGGTATCTGATCAATGACAGCAGAAAATATGGAAGACTTAGTATCTCTGTGTAAGAGAAGAGGTTTTATTTTTCCATCAAATGACATCTACGGTGGCATGAAAGGTCTCTATGATTTTGGACCTATGGGTGTAGAGCTAAAATTAAATTTAAAATCAGCTTGGTGGAAATCAATAGTCTATGAAAGAGATGATGTTGAGGGATTGGACTCAACTATTTTAACCTCACCTACTGTTTTAAAATATTCAGGCCACGAGGATACATTTTCTGATCCTTTGGTTGACTGTAAAGTCTGCAAAGCAAGATTTAGAGCAGATCAATTAGAACAAAGTGAATGTCCAAGAGGTGGTTCATTAAATAAATGCAAATCAAAGGATTTAACTGACCCAAGGCCATTTAATTTAATGTTTAAAACTGCAATAGGCCCAGTTGATGATGGTAGTTCATTTGCATATTTGAGGCCAGAAACTGCTCAGCAAATATTTGTAAATTTTAAAAATATCGTTGACTCAACAAGTAGAGTTCCTCCTTTTGGAATCGCTCAGATAGGAAAAGCATTTAGAAATGAAATCACACCTAGAAACTTTATTTTTAGGGTTAGGGAATTTGAACAAATGGAACTTGAGTATTTTGTTAAACCTGGTTCTGATGAGAGTTGGCATAAATATTGGGTAGATAAACGTTTAAATTGGTGGGCCGATCAAGGTGTCAAATCAGAGAAATTAAAATTACTCGAGGTAGAAAAAAAGGATTTATCACATTACTCCAAAGCAACTTTTGATATTATGTATGAATTTCCACATGGCCTTGAGGAACTTGAGGGTATTGCAAATAGAACTGATTTTGATTTAGGTTCACATTCAAAAAACCAAAAAGATTTTAATATTAAAGCAAAAGTAAAAGATAATAAAAATTCCACGACTAAGTTAGCAATTCAAGATTTAGAAAACAAAGAATGGTTTATACCATTTGTTATAGAGCCCTCTGCTGGAGTAGAAAGGGGAGTGTTGGCAGTTTTAAATGAGGCTTACACTGTGGATGAGGCTAACAAAAGAACATTACTCAAACTTAAACCGCATTTATCTCCATTTAAGGCTGCAGTTATACCATTGAAAAGAAATAATTCAGACTTGGTCAATACAGCAAATAAAGTCAAATCGGAGCTACAATCAATTGGTCTAGGCAGAGTTATGGTTGAAAATACAGGAAATATTGGAAAAAATTATCGTAGACATGATGAGATTGGAACACCTTTGTGTGTTACTATTGATTTTGAAACTTTAGAAAATCAAACAGTTACTGTACGAGATAGAGATACTATGAAACAAGAAAAAGTATCACTCTCTGAAATAGCAAATTATTACTCAAGATATTTTAAGTAATTTATTTATCAACTCTAGGCTCTCTAAGTATGTAATAATTATTTATTTGAAATAATATTTCTGAATTAGTTGGTAGTTTTTGAGGTTTTTTGTCAAATAATTTAATTGTAAGTTTTTTTTTATTTAGTTGTCGATGTTTAATCCTTGAAACCACCTCTTGACCTACAAAGCATCCTTTCGAATAGTCCACTAATTCATCATTGACTTCAGATGGAAGTAGAGAGGACTGTTTAAGCAGGTTAGAGTCAATTATTCCAGTTGAAAGTTGATCTAAAATATAATTTTTATCAAATTCTCTTTTATCAACTTTTTCAATACTAAGTTTTACGTCAGATAACAATGCATATTTATTTAAGAATGTAGGCAAATCATTTTGATCATTCGAGCAAACTAATTCATATGACTCATTTGATTGAGTAATTATTATTTCATACAGAATCTTGCCTTGCGGAGATAGTATATAGCTCCTTAACTCTTTCTTTAATTTAGTTAAGTCGTTGGTAATTATGTTTTGTAGGAAATCAAATCTTTCTTCCCCAAATACTATAATTTTTATTGGATTAAGTGTTTCAATTTGCATGTAATATATTATCTATATGTATATATATGCATTTACTATTTATTTCTTCAAATAGAATAGGTGACTCCTTAATTAACCTTCAAGTTTTAAATAAATACATCAGAAAATATAAGAAAAATATCGAGGTAACATTAGTTTCTGGTCCTTTACCAATGCCTATTTATGATGATTATTCTATGATTTCTAGAAGGATTAATCTTACTAAACAAAAATATAATCTACATTGGTTAAAACTCTATAAAGAACTTTCGCCACTAAAATTCGATGAAATAGTAGATTTTAGATCCTCGATCATTGGTTATTTCTTGAGAGTAAAAAAAAGAAATATATTCAAAATGAAAAAGAGTAAAAATATTTATGAACAAATCCATCACAGATTTGATACTGATCTAAAAAAAGATTTTAAAATATTGATCGATAGAGTTCGTAATATTTTTCCAAATTCAAATTATGTGTGTTTAGCACCATTTACAAATTGGCCACCAAAAGAGTGGCCTACAGAACAATTTGTTAAAATAGCAAAATATCTAATTGAAAAAGGCATTGATAAAATATTTATTTTAGGATCAGAAAATGAAAGTTCAAAATTTCATCATTTTGATTCAGAACTAGGCGATAAAGTAATTAACAGATGTGGCAAGCAACATATTCTCAACGATTATGGTTTACTTCAAAAATCAAGGTTATTTATTGGGAATGACTCATCCATGATGCATATGGCTTTATTGAGCAAAACTCCAACTATTGGTCTTTTTGGTCCTACAAATGATAATATTTATTTTCCTAAAATCTTTGATCATTGTCATCTCGTTAGGTCATCAGAGTCATATGAAAACCTAGTTAGTAAAACTCAAAACTATACTTTAAATAATTGTTTAATGAATGATGTGTCTTATAATCAAGTAATTGATAAAATAAATAATATTTTAAATGCTCAAAATTTTTAAGCCTTGCGATTTTCACGTTCATCTAAGAGAGGGCCAACTTTTAAAAAATGTATTAAAAGAAAATAATAAAAATTTCCAAAAAATTTTAGTTATGCCTAATTTAACTAAGCCAATTACCAATAAAAATATTTTATCAAAGTATAGATCCTTTGTTTTAAAAAATAATAAAAATACTGAAATTCTTTTTACAATCTATTTAAATCAAGACTGCTCTATTATTGATTTAAAAAATATGGTTAAAGAAAAATTATTTTTTGCAGCTAAATTATATCCTCTTCATGCCACTACTAATTCTTCATCAGGTGTAAAAGACATAAAAAAAATGTCTAAATATTTTGAATTTTTAGAAAATAATAAAATACCATTATGCTTACATGGTGAGCACATTCATGAAAATGATGATCCGTATGAGCGTGAAAAAAGATTTCTTGATTTTGAGTTATCTTGGTTAGTAAAAAAGTTTAAAGGCTTAAAGATAACTTTAGAACATATAACAACTAAAGACTCTGTAGATTTTGTAAAATCCCACAAAAACCTTGCAGCTACTATAACAACACATCATTTACTTGAAAATACAAACACTTTTCTTGGAAATTTTTTAAGACCAGAAATATTTTGTAAACCTGTAATCAAAAGTGTTAATCACCAAAAATCATTATTGAAAGCTGCTCTTTCTGGCAATTCAAAATTTTTCTTTGGTTCTGATTCAGCTCCACATCTTAAAAATCGTAAATTTAACGATTTTTGTTGCGCTGGTGTATATTCTACAAAATATTCTGTCTCAAATATATTGGAGCTCTTTTACACCTCAAAAAAATCAAATAATTTAAATAAATTTTTGACAATTAATGGATGTAAACATTATAATCTTAAGTTTGATAACACGCTAATTTCATACTCTAGAAAAAAAGATTTCACATTTAAAAAATACTCTAAATTCAAAAACGATAGTTTAATTAACTATAATCACTTTAAAAATTACTGGTCTAAAAACTAGATTAGAACTTTTGTAAAATGGCCCATTTTTCTGCCAGTTTTTGACTCTTTTTTGTGATAATCATGAAAATATTCATTTTCTTTAAATGATTTCTCACGATAGTTATAAATATTGTCCCCTAGAATATTTATCATTTCGGATTTAGATTTTAAGGAGGGTTCTACCTTTTCAAGATCACATACAGATCTGATATGAGATTCAAATTGACTAACATTGTATGACTCAATAGTTAAATGCCCTGAGTTGTGAACTCTAGGAGCTATCTCATTTAATAATAATTTTTTTTCTTCAGTTATAAAAAATTCTAAACAAAAAGTTCCAACATAGCTTATTTTTTCTGCAAAATTATAAGCATGGTTTGTCGCTTCTTTAATGATCGATGTCTCTGAGTTAGCTGGTGATAATGATTTGAAAAGAATCTGATTTTTATGAATATTTTCAATTGGTTGATAGGTAAAAATAGTACCATCTTTATACCTGACAGCAATAATAGAGATTTCTTGTTGTAAATTAATTTTTTTTTCCAAAATATACTCATTATTTGGTATGTCAGATATGTCTTTATTACTATTAATTACTATTTGGCCTTTACCATCATATCCAAGTTTGCGAGTCTTCAATATTGCAGGAAAAAATTCAGGATCAACTGATTTTAAATCTGATGTATTATTAATTTCAATATAGGGAACAGTAGGGATATTAATCTTATTTACATAATTTTTTTCAGTTAATCGATCTTGAATAATTTTATTTATTTCAGAACTAGGTGAAATTTTAATCTTTTGTTCAATATATGATAAAGTTTTAAAAGGAATATTTTCAAACTCATAAGTCACAAAATTACATTTTTTAATAAAATTATCTATCTCGTAAAAATCATCATACTTTTTTATTAGGAAGTGATTTGCATATTTAATTGCTGGGGAGTCATCAGTATCAGAGTATATAAAAGTTTGAATATTTAATTTACTAGCCACTTGGCATAACATCATACCTAATTGACCTCCACCTAATATACCAATGATCATTATCTAGGTGTCTTTTTAACTTTTTTTGTTTGAGCCAGTCTCCATTTTACTAAACTTCTTTCAATAATGGGGTCATAATTACTAATAATTGAAGCTGCGTATAAAGCAGCATTTTTGGCTCCATTATCACCTATAGCCACAGTTCCAACTGGAATACCAAATGGCATCTGAGCTATTGAAAGTAAACTATCTAAGCCTTTTAGTGTTTTTGACTCAATAGGTACCCCAATTACTGGAATATGTGTTATAGCTGCTATCATGCCTGGTAAATGAGCGGACCCACCAGCTCCAGCTATAATAATCTTAATACCTCTGTCATACGCTTGTTCAGCATACTCATAGAGTCTTTTGGGAGTTCTGTGTGCTGAAACTATTTTTTTTTCATGGACAATCTTTAATTCTTTTAGAATTTTACCCGTGTGCTTAAGTGTGGACCAGTCACTTTGGCTTCCCATTACAATTGAGATTTTTGGGATAGATATTTTCATTTTTTTGAAAACTTTTTTTCAGTAATTTTGAAGTAAAGTTTATAGGGCAATACTTTACCAAATTTCATTATAGAGTTAAAAGGAAAAGGGAAGGATATCTCAAAACCTTTTTTATATATTTTACTATAAATAATCCTAGCTGCATCTTTAGGTGACATTAAATATGGCATTTTAAATGAATTTACTTTTGTAGCGGGAGTTTCTACAAATCCTGGACAGATAAGTTTTATATTGAGATTATCATGCATTTCAGATTTTATAGACTCAGCTAGGTTAATTAAAGCCGCTTTAGAGGGTCCGTATAAAATAGACTTTGGAAGACCCTTATATCCAGCTGTGGAGGACATTATTGCCAAGGTATAATTTGAATTTAAATCGAAATTTTTTTTTATTAGCTCTATTAATAAATAAATACTTAAAACATTGGTATCAAAAGTTGCCTTTGCATTTTCAAAGTTGAAATCATTTAGACTATCGGGGATATAAATACCTGCATTTAAAATAAATGTACTAATATTCGCATTTTTTTTAAATACCTCATCTATAATTAGCTTACTTGAATCAAAATTTGATAAATCTGTTTTTACAAACTCAAATTTTGGATTATCAATTGTTCCATTTGGTATTTTGGTATTATCTCTCGCTAAGCCTATCACACTCCAGCCTTGTCTGAGATACTCTTCACATAGTGCGTAGCCAATCCCACTACTAGCACCTGTAATAAAAACTACTCTATCTTGTGTATTCTTTGATGAATTTTTTTGCATTAGATATATGAGTACTAATTTTAGACTTGTCCATTTTATTTACAGTATAGTACATCATAGAGAGTCTCTGATTAGTTTTAAAATAATTTTTATTTTTATATATAAAATTCCAATATAAACCATCTAATGTTTGTGTCCAATCCCCACGACTATAATTACTCATCTTTAGTAAGTAATTTGAACCGCATAAATATGGTTTAGTTGCAAAAATACCTCCATCGCTAAACATCCCCATTCCATAGACATTTGGTGTCATAACCCAATCAGATGAGTCAATGAATGTCTCCATAAACCATTTATAAACTTCAGATGGCTTTAATCCAGCTAAGTTCATTATATTACTAATTATCATCAATCTTGGTATATGATGAACATATCCACTTTTTTTTAAATTTAATATCATGTCATTTAAAATAGGAATGTTTGTCGTACCCTCATACCAATGTTTTGTTAATTTTCTGTCATTTCCAAAAAAATTACCTTTATTAAAATCTTTATAATAGTGAATATTTAAGTATCTCATAAATTCTCTCCAACCAAAAACTTGTCTAATAAACCCTTCGTAGTTATTGATGCCAACTTTAGAATAAGAAATAGAGCTCAATTTATTGAGTACTTGCTCTGGGGTTATCAAACCTATATTTAATGGTGCACTAATTAAGCTATGATTAATGTATGGATCACTGGTACTCACAAAATCTTCGTAATGTCCAAAGTTTTCAAGTTTGCTGCTAATAAAATTATCAAGAACTTTAGATGAGTCTTTAAAATTCATTGGAAATATTATTTTCTTTTCCAAATTTCCAAAGTGTTTTGAAAAAAATTTATTAATTAATTTTTTTATTTCCTCAAAATATTTTGACTCAAATGTATAAGATTTAGGACTTTTATAACCTTTAGGAACTCTTTTTCTATTATCCTCATCGAAACTCCACTTATCTCCAATAGGTTTATTGTCTTTTACAAATATTTGAAAATTTTTCCGCACATTGCTATAAAAATTAGCAAGTTGAGGTTTTTTTGTAGTAACCATATTTTCATAATCGGTTCTACTAACAAGGAACATAGGAGATTTATGAAAAATTAGTTCAATTTTGCTATTTTTACAAAATTGCTCAAATTTAATTCTAAATTCTAAGTCTTCTATTTCGAAGATATTGATTTTAGAAATATTTTTTTTACTTAAGAAGTTTTTTAGACCAGCAAAATAGTCCTTAAAATTAGAAATATTTTTATCAAGAGAAATATAATTTACTCTAAAATTATTTTTTTTTAGATAGTCCCTGTATTCCCTCATTGATGCCAAAAAATAATAAATTTTTTGTTTGTGGTGTTTAAAATAACTACAAAGGCCCATATCCTCTTGTATAAAAAAATCACATGAGTTTTTGAATACTGTTAAGTACTTCTTATCAAATAATTGATTTCCAAGAACTACAAAGCATTCCTTCATTTTGTTTTTATTATTTTGTGATTAAAGTTGATCTTCCACCGTCTAGTTGGAAGTTTTGTCCTGTAATCCATGATGATTGTTTAGACACCAAGAAAGAAGCCAAATTACCTATGTCATCACCTGTTCCAAGTCTTGACATAGGGTGAAGTTTCCCAATTCCATCAGCAACCTTTTCATTAGAAACCATAAAATTTGACATTTTTGAAAAAGAGAGGCTAGGAGATATTGTATTAAATCTTATCTTTGGAGCATAGTCTGCGGCTAAAGAATTTGATAAACCAATCAATGCACTTTTTGCAGAGGAGATTGCTGTATGATTTTTAAAACCTCTAACAGCTGCTATTGATGAAAAAAATACTACTGAAGATGAATCCGACATTTTTGTTATGCAATGATTAAGGAAATGAACGATATTGTAAAAATTTTCATCCATAATTTTTTTAAAATCATCAACAGAGGTACTTGAAAAAGGTTTTAAGTTTATTGAGCCAATGGCAAAAATTATACCAGATATTTCATAGTTAATAGATTGTATGAAACTTTCTGTATTCGTGTAATCATTAATATCTAATACATTTTTTTCAAAATTACCTTCAACATCACTATCAAAATCACTTCTTGATATTAGAACTAAATCATTATCATCTTTTAGGTTGTTAACACATGATTTGCCAACAGAACCATTTGCACCAATAATTATAATTTTACCCATGCAGTTTATACAAAATGTAACCCTAATTAGATTTAATTCTTAAGTATTTGAAGACTATAACAAGTAGCTGATACAAACAATAAAGTGCCTATTATTTGATGAATAGAACCCAAAGAGACTTGAACATTACTCAAAACAACAAAAACACCAATAAATAACTGAATTAAAACTAGATATAGCACAATCAGGAAATGGATTTTTTGATATTTATTTTCAATTCCCCTAAAATGTTTAAAGCACATATAAAGAATTGTTAAAAATGATAAATAAGCTAAAGCTCTATGAAAAAAATGTATGAAGACACTGTTATCAAAAAAACCAAAAAGTCGATCCTCAATAAAAATTAAATTCTCAGGAATGTAATTATCTCCCATTTTGGGCCAAGTATTAAATGATTTTCCTGCATCTAAACCAGCCATAAAGGCTCCGTAAATTACCGTAAAAAAAATTATTATATTAAAAAAAATAAAAAAAGTTTTATGTGAGCTAAAATTATTTTTATAAATTCCAATATCAAGCCTTTTTAAGAAAAGATAAGCAATTAAAGAAAGAATAATTTGAGCTATGATTAAGTGCACAGCTAGTCTTAAATGGCTAACGTATGGATTAACATCTAATCCACTTTTTACCATCCACCATCCGATAATACCTTGTGCCCCTCCTAGAAAAAGAAGAAATGAATATGAGTATAGCTCTTCATTAGAAAAGTATTTTTTTAATGCAAAGTAAATGAAAGGAATTATAAATATAATTCCTATTAGTCTTCCCAATACTCTGTGTCCATATTCCCACCAAAAAATGTATTTAAACTCTGATAGTGTCATGTTTATATTTTTTATTTGGTATTCAGGATATTGCTTATAGTCTTCAAAAACTTGTAACCAATCTCCATTAGATAAAGGGGGTATTGTTCCCATAAACAATCTCCAATCAACCATGGATAAACCAGACTCAGTTAATCTTGTCAAACCACCAACAATGATCATTAGCAATATAATTGACATAAGACTTACAAGCCAAATATTTATCTGAAAATTCTTGGATTTATACATCTAATCTAAACTTATAATTTTTTAGAATATATTTAGTATATTAATTTTAGTCGCATTAAGCCTGTCTAACTGATAGATCTTATAGTCTAAATATTTAAAAATTTCAAAATGTCATATCATATTAACGTTATAGATCATGAGGGTTCACCTCATAAAATTGAAGCAACAGTTGGTTTTTCGATAATGGAGATTATTAGAGACGCTGGATTAGATATTGAGGCTATATGCGGGGGTTGTTGCGCTTGTGCCACCTGCCATTGTTATGTCGAAGAAAATTGGTTAGGAAAAATATCAAAAGCTGATGACGATGAGGAATCTATGCTTGACCAAGCAATGGATATAAAAAAAAATTCAAGACTCTCATGTCAAATTCCATTTACAGAAGAGCTCAATGGTATTACTCTAACATTAGCACCTAAATTTTGACTGATTATAACTCTTACAAATCCTGGCCATTTAATGAAGCAAAAAAAATTGTAAAACGCTTTGAAAAAAATAATCCCAAAGACAAAATAATCTTTGAAACTGGGTACGGCCCATCCGGCTTACCTCATATAGGTACTTTTGGGGAAGTGCTAAGGACAAATATGGTAAGATTTTGTTATGAAAAATTGACTGGTAAAGATACAGACTTAATAGCATTTTCTGATGATATGGATGGCTTTAGAAAAGTCCCTGATAACATCCCAAACAAGGAAAAATTATCTAACTACCTTGATTACCCTTTGACATCTGTCCCAGATCCATTTGAGTTGTTTGATAGTTTTGGTGAACATAATAATTCAAAGCTTAAAGATTTTTTAAATAGATTTAATTTGCCTTTTTCTTTTCAAAGTTCAACAGATGCTTATAAATCAGGATTGTTTAATGAAACAATAAAGAAAATCATAAAAAATTATGATGAAATTATTAATGTAGTCCTTCCGACACTTGGTGAAGAAAGAAGAAAATCTTATAGTCCATTTTTTCCAATCAGTGAAATAACTGGTAAAATATTACAAGTTCCAATTGAAGAAATTAATAATGAAGAATTTTCTGTTTCATATTTTGAGGACGGTGTATTGAAGTCCAAATCAGTTTTAGATGGCAATTGTAAACTCCAGTGGAAAGTTGATTGGGCAATGAGGTGGGCTGCTTTCGGTGTGGACTATGAAATGTGCGGTAAGGATTTAACAGAGAGCTATACCCTATCATCAAAGATATGTAAGATAATTGGTTCTAAGCCTCCTGAAAATTTAATTTATGAACTATTTCTCGATGAAAATGCTGAAAAAATTAGTAAGTCAAAAGGCAATGGTATAAGCATTGATGATTGGCTCAAATATTCTATTGAAGAGAGCTTAGCCATGTTTATGTATCAGAGACCAACAACTGCAAAGAAACTTTATTTTGACGTAATACCTAAAAACACTGATGAATACTTATCGCATGTTAACAAATTAGAGTCCGTCGATCTGAATCCAGATAACCCTGCTTGGCATATTCATAAAGCTGAAAACCCATCATATAAATCTAAAATTAATTATAGTTTAATCCTAAATATTATATCAGTTTGTAAGTCTGAGGACTCTAATGTGATTTTTGGTTTAATAAAAAATTATCAATCTAATTTTAGTAAAGAGGAAACTGATCTTATTAATAGAATGATTGATTGTGGTATTAATTATTTTAGGGATTTTATACAACCAAATTTAAAATTTAAAATTCCAAATTCTGAAGAATTAATTATACTTAAAGAAGTTGTATCAAAATTAAAAGAAGTAGAGTCTTCGGCTGATGCAGATGAATTTCAAACTGCAATTTTTAGTGTCGGAAAAAATTCTGTCTACAAAGAGAATATTAAAGAATTTTTTAAACTTATTTATCAAGTTGTTTTTGGTCAAGAGAATGGACCAAGATTGGGTTCATTTACTAAAATTTATACAAAAGATAAAACTCTGGAGTTGTTCAACTCGAAGCTAAATGTATAATTTAGCTCATCGTATTCTAAAAAAGCTAGATCCTGAATTATCACATAATATATCTATAAAAGCTCTCAAATTAGGTATTTATCCAAAAATTATTTGTAAAAATACAGAAATCCTTGAACAAACAATATGGGGAAGAACTTTCAAAACTCCTATAGGGTTATCAGCAGGTTTTGATAAAAATGCAGAAGTAATAAATCCAATATTAAATTTAGGATTTAGTTTTACTGAGTTAGGAACAGTGACTCCTTTGCCTCAAAAAGGCAACTCAAAGCCTAGAATTCATAGGTTCCCTGCACAAAAAGCATTAATAAATTCTTTAGGTTTTAATAATAAAGGCATGGATGTATTTGAAAGAAATATTAATAACTCAAACCTAAAAGAAAATTTTCAAGATAAAATCATTGGTATAAACATAGGTAATAATAAGGATACCGTAGAAATTTTAGATGACCTAAAAAAGCTTTTTGATAGACTATATAGACTTGGTGATTACATTGTGATCAATTTATCTTCACCAAATACACCTGGATTGAGAGATAATCTTAAATCTCAAAATTTTGAAAAGATCGTTACTAATATCCATAGGCTAAGAAATGAGAATAACTCAAAAATCCCTATTTTATTCAAAATTTCACCAGATATTTCTGATCAGGATAAAAAGGATATTTCATTGATTTCACTGGCAAATGATGTAGATGGGCTAATACTTACTAACACAACAATAAATAAATCGATGGTTAATGAAAAGCTTGAGGGGGGAGTAAGTGGTAGACCATTATTCCTTAAGTCAAATGAATTAATTAGAGACTTTTATACACTGACTTCAGGAAAAATTAAAATTATAGGAGTAGGGGGTATTTTTGATGCTAATGATATCTTAACTAAAATGAAATTAGGAGCCTCATTAATTCAAATTTATAGTAGCTTTACATATGAAGGTCCTTACCATGTTAAAAAAATGACTTATGATTTGAAAAATTTAATTCAACAACAAGGGTTTAGAAATATATCTGAAGTAATAGGACAATATTCTTGATATCAATTTCCTCTTTTAAAAAAGTTGTTAATAATTATGATTATTTTCTTTTTGACCAATGGGGTGTTTTACATAATGGAAGTAGTAAGTTCCCTATGGCAGAGGAATGCTTAAGTTTTTTAAAAAAGAAAGATAAGTGTGTTATCTTAGTATCCAATTCCTCAAGACCAACAAAATTTTCTATAAATAATCTAGATAAATTAGGTATAGACAATAATTTGTATGATTATTGTATTACTAGTGGGCAAATAGCATTAAATTTTTTAAAAAAAGATATTTATAATAAATATGGAAAAAAATGTTTCCCTCTTAAATTACCAAAAGAAAAAATAAAATATTTTAATTTGGACTGTACTAATAACATTCAAAAAGCAAATTTCGCGATGATTGCAGATTTAAAAGATGGTTTAACAATTTTAGACTTCGCAGAAGAACTAGATAAAATGTTAAAATTTAATTTACCTTTGCTATGCGCTAACCCAGATTATTTAGTTCATAATAAAAATAAACTCTCAATGTGTGGCGGCACTATCGCAAACTTATACTCAGATTTAGGTGGAATAGTATTGAGATATGGTAAACCCTATAAACCTATTTATGAAAATATAATAAAGAAAATTAAAATAAAAAATCCCAAAAAAGTTTTAGTAATTGGGGACTCTCTTTGGCACGATATAGATGGAGGCAACAAGATGAAATTTGATACACTTTGGATTAAAAATGGTATTCATAGATCTCAATTGAATAATGAGGCAGAAATCAAAGATTTAATCAAACAGTACAAACCAAAATACGCAATAAGTGACCTTAAAATATAAGAAACTATCATTGTAAAAAAGGAACTTTTATATTATAAACTCATTTCATGTCTAGATCTTGCGATATTACTGGAAAAAAACACCAAACTGGCCATAATGTTAGCCATTCAAATATAAAGTCTAAAAGGCGTTTTATGGTTAATTTAAATAACGTAACTCTATTCAGTGAGTCTTTACAAAGAAAATTTAGAGTAAGAATAGCTTCGTCTACACTTAGAACTATTGATAAACATGGCGGTTTAGATCAATATTTAAATAAAACTAGCTCACGATCTTTAACTGATAAAGCCCTAAAAATAAAAAAACAAATCGAAAAAAACGTTAGCAAAAAAGCTAGCTAAATGTTTCAAGATTTATTTTTAAATTTATCTAATAACTTAAATAATTCTTCAGTAGTAATTATTTGGTTATTTCAAATTATCTTTTGTTACCTTTCAATTTTACTTTCACTTAAGTTCTTCGGAAAAACAGGTATTTATGTTTACGTAGCGATTGCAATCATATTAGCTAATATTCAAGTTCTTAAAGTTGTAGACTTTCCCTTCTTTCCTGAACCTATGGCCTTAGGAACTGTTTTGTTTATTTCTATATTTCTTTGTACTGACATATTGAATGAATATTTTGATAAAAAATCTGCAACTAAATGTATATACCTCGGTATTGCAGCATACTTATTTTCAACAGTTCTTATGTTTTTAACAATATCTATGGCTCCAATTAATCCTGATGAACATCCTGCATGGTCTTGGAGCTATGGTATGCATGAGTCAATTATGACTATCTTCCTTCCACAGTTTCCAATAATAGTTGGAAGTATTTGTGCTTTTTTTATAAGTCAAAAAATTGATATTTTTATATTTTCTTATTTAAAAAATAAAAATACTAACCTTTGGTTTAGAAATAATGCATCAACAATTGTATCGCAATTTATTGATAATATTATATTTAGTGTTCTTGCATTTAATATCTTATCTTCTAACCCAGTGCCTTTATTTGACTTAATTATTTCTTATGGAATAGGTATTTATTTACTTAGAATTCTATTAAGTCTATTTGACACAATATTTATATATTTAGCGAAGATCTTTTTGCCATCTAAACTTGACTAATTTTTTTCAAGTAAAAAAAAAGTCAAAATTATCAAATGCTCGACTTGGATTAATTAATACAGCACATGGTAAAATCAATACACCTTCATTTATCTTTTGTGGTACTAAGGCCACTGTCAAATCTGTACTCCCCTCTCAATTAAAATTAGCAAGAACACAAATTATTCTTTCAAACACATACCATTTAATGCTTCAACCTGGTCCAGAGGTCATATCAAAAGAAGGGGGTTTACAGTGTTTTACTGATTGGAATGGACCTATGATGACTGATAGTGGGGGATATCAAATATTTTCACTAGGATATGGGTCAGTTTCAGAGGAAATTAAAGGAAAAAACAATAATGCAAAGAGAAAATCTCTCATAAAAATAACCGAGGATGGTGCATCATTTAGAAATTATATAAATGGAGATAAAGTATTCTTATCACCTGAGAGATCAATTGAATTACAACGTGACTTTGGCGCTGATCTGATTTTTGTCTTAGATGAATGCACGCCCTTTAATGTTTCAAAAAAATATACGGAAAAGTCTATGTATATGAGTCATCGCTGGGCAGCAAGATGTAAAAATTCTTTCGACTCAAAATTTAAAAAGTATAACTCAACCTTTGGTTCCTCAGGAAAACAGTCACTATATGGTATTATACAAGGCGGTGTTTATGAGGATTTAAGAAAGATCGCATGTGAAGAAACATGCTCAAAAAATTTTGATGGACTTGCAATAGGTGGCTCTTTGGGGAGCACAAAAAATCAGATGTACGATATCTTTTCTATCTGTGAAAATTATTTAGATAAATCCAAACCTATTCATATTCTAGGAATTGGAGGACTAGATGATATTTTGCATGGTGTAAGTTCTGGATATGACACTTTTGATTGTGTATCGCCTACAAGGATCGCTAGACATGGTATTATGATGTCAAAATTAAGTAGTAAAGGAATTAATTTAAACAACTCAAAATTTAAAAACGATCATTCTAGTATTGATGAAGGATGTGAATTACAGGAAATAAATAAATTTTCAAAATCTTATATACATCATTTGTTTAAAGCTAATGAGATGCTCGGTATGACCATTTTATCAATTTATAATATTTGGTTTATGAATAAGTTTTTTGAAGAAATAAGATCATCAATAAATGAGGATAGATTTGAAGAGTATAAGAATAAAATT
>CACJEH010000004.1:0-52653 GCA_902592365.1 uncultured Alphaproteobacteria bacterium | reverse complement strand
AAATTGCCCATTCGCATCCTCATGATCGTTTTGGTAAGGTTTCCATCCAAGTGAAATCATTGAGTCACAAATCTCAGTGATAACGTCATATCTTCTCATTAAGGCAGAGGAGTCATAGCAAGGTTTTGCTTGCGTATCCCTTTGATCTGATAAAGATGTCCCGTCTTCATTGACCAGAAAAAATTCACATTCTACACCTGACTTCATAAAAAGATTTTTTTTAGCAGCTTTTTCTATTTGTCTTTTTAAGGCTATTCTTGGTGAGGTTTCTACTGGATTACCATCCATATACAAATCAGAGGCAACCCAAGCTATTTCCTTATTCCAAGGGAGCTGGATAACACTATCACCATCAGGCATACCAAACATATCAGAGTCAGCTGGTGACATATCTAGCCATGTTGCAAAACCAGCAAATCCAGCACCTTCAGATTGAATTTCATCTATTGCTGTTGCAGGTACAAGCTTTGATCTGAGCACTCCAAATAAATCTACAAAGCTTACAAAAAAATATTTAATACCATTTTTTTTTGCAAATTGGTGAAGGTTAGTTGCCATTATATATCTCCTCTATCTGAATATGCAAATCGTGCATACCATTAAAAAAACAATTGAACTCAATCTTTTTTTAACATTAATTAACTTCTTTTGATTTTATAATTAAGTCAATTAAAAGTAAAATACATAAAAGTACAGGAAAGAAGATTCTAAAAACTTGTAAAAAGATTTTTTCTCTGTTCTTTTTTATTTTTATAAAAATAAAAAGTAATAATTAATAAGGAGGTCATATAATGACACTTGAAGAACTTGAATCGTTTGTGATGATGCAAGCAAATGTCAGTACCGAAGCATTTTATTGGTGGTGTACTGCTTTAATGATTGCTATTCACGTCGGCTTCTTGATGTATGAGGTTGGATCATCGCGTTTTAAAAATGCTGTATCCTCCGCTTGTAAAAATCTTTTAGCATTCGCATTCATGATACCAACTTTCTGGTTATTTGGTTGGTATATTTATCTCGCATTTCCCGGTGGTTTCACACCCATAGACCTTGAGGGTTATGGTACACCATGGAATGTATCAATGGGACCAATGTTAAGTGATCAAGCTACAGGTATATTCTGGGCTGCATTTACATTGTTTGCATGTACAACAGCATCTATTTTTTCAGGATCTGTCTTAGAAAGAATAAGAATTAGTTCTTTTGTTTTCTTGGCGGTAGTTCTTGGATCAGCAGCTTGGATACTCGGAGCCTCATGGGGCTGGCATGCTGATGGATGGTTAGTAACCCAATTTGGTTATCATGACGTTGGAGCTGCTGGTGTGGTTCACATGATAGCAGGTTGGTTTGCATTTGGTGTAGTGCTAAACCTAGGACCTAGAGTTGGCAAATACAATGCAGACGGCACAGCCAATGAAATTGAAGGTCATGACCTTCGTTTTTCATTCATAGGCTTATTAATGATTATTGTTGGTTTCTTTGGATTCCTCGGTGGTTGTTTGATTTGGGGTGGTGCTGAGCTTGGTGGATGGATCAATATTTACGGTGCTCCAGCTACTCTATCATCATTCGCTTTCAATACTCTCATGGGTCTTGGCGGTGGAATGATCGGTGCATTCTGGATGAGCAAAGGTAATCCATTCTGGATGATGTCTGGAGGCCTTGCAGGTATATTCTCATGTGCAGCTGGTCTAGATGTCTGGTATCCAGGATTAGCTTTTGTGTTAGGTTTTGTTGGCGGTGTAATTATTATTCCTGCGAATAATTTGTTACACAGTATTTTCAAGATCGACGATCCAGTTGGTGCTATTTCAGTTCATGGTGTTGCGGGTTTATGGGGTGTAGTAGCAATGGGACTATTTGCTTCTGGTTACCCAGCATCCGGAGATATTCCACCAACTAGCTTTGGGGGCCAATTGGTAGGAGCAATTGTTATGTTCTTACTTGGATTTGTCCCTGGATATGGTCTTTCATTTATCATGAAAGCTATGGGATGGCTTAGAGTACCAGATGAGATACAAAAAGCTGGAATTGACAGTGCTGAATTTGGTTTAAAAGCTTATCAGTAACAAATGAGGAAGGAGAAATCATGAATTCATGGCCAGGACCTGAAAATAGTTGGGAAGGTGTAGATGCTTATTTTACATCTGCTGACAGTGAAGGCACCCTAATCTTTTGGACCCTTGTTGTTATAGCTTTGTGCATATTAGTCACATTTGCCGCTGCAAGACACGAGTCTGATACTGCAAAAAAAACTAAATAATGTTATAATTAAGGCGGGGAAATAATCCCCGCCTTAAAAGATGGATTACAATACCACAAATTTACTTTTCCAAAATATAGTTCAAACTGTACTAGATAATAAATTATTAGCTGCTTTAATTTGGATTGCCTTTATGTATTTTATTTTAAGAAGAGTAGCAAAAAGTGATTATGATTTAATTTTAAAAAAAAAGTGGACAAGAGATAAATAAACTTCTTTGAATTTACTAATTATCAGTGGTATGGATAAAAACCATGATGATCAACATGTAAAGGCAAAATGCCCATTCCAACACACTTTTTTTGAGAAGATTATAAAAGAACAAAACTCAAAATATAAAACTAAAGTTCTTAAGTCATATAATGTAGACATTAATGAATATGATTTTTCTCATTATGATGCTTTTTTATGGACAGGAGGCTTAGGTAATATCTACGAAAAAAACTCACATAATAAAAAACAATTAGAAATATTTACTAAAATAGTTGAACTTGGAAAACCTATTTGGGGCAGCTGTTGGGGATTGCAAGTATTTGTAACTGTTCTTGGAGGAAAAATTACTAAATCATCAATACCTGAATTTGGATTTGCAAATAATATAAAAATAAAAAACGAACATTACATTTATAGAAACAAAAAAGATTTATTTACAGCTCCAGGACATCATTATGATAGTATTGAAAATATTCCTAATGATTTTCAGGTAATATCTGAAAATGATTTTTCTATCCAGTCTATTGTTCATAAAAAATACAATATTACCTGTACTCAATATCACCCTGAGCTGCCATATAACTTTATAGGAAATTTAATGACATACTGGAAAACAAATTATCTTAACAAAATGACTAGTGAGAAATTTAGTGAACTTATTCATAACTTAGAACAATTAGAGAGTAGCGATCTCTATGATCGTAAACTCGAGTTAGTAAATTGGCTGAGCAGTTTAGAAAATTAATTATTTTTTTGTAACAATTGTAACTAATCCTAAGAAAATAACAGCTAATAGACCACAAAATACTGCTGCAAAGAAAATGGTAGAAACAATATAAATAAAAACTCTGATACTTGTTATTTTACTAAAAAAAAGAGGATTTTGTAAAAACTGATCAATTACTAACATAAAAGTCAGTACTAAGAACCCAGTTATGAAACCTCTTTTATAAAATTTCATCCAAGATCTTTTAAAAAAATCTATATTCATAATTACAAGTAGAAATTTTATATTATGGTCTTATAATTTCAATTTGTTAAATTGGAAAGTGAGAAATTCTTTTGAGTGATTATTTTGAAAATTTTAAAGACGCCTTACCTGACATAAAAAGAGTAAAACTATTAAAAAAACAATTAGAGAATAAAGGTGTAAAGTATATTTACTCAAACTGGATTGACTTCCTAGGTAGTCCAAAGACAAAACCTATGCCAATATCCGACTTTGAAGATCTTTGTATGGGTAAAGGACCTCAATTCGCAGTTCATTCTGTTTCTTTTGTTCCAGAATTAACACCTGCTGACAATGATCAAATACCATTACCTGACTTGGATAGTCTTGTTATTTGCCCATGGGATAAAACATGTGCTTGGGTATTCTCAGATTTGTATTGGAATGACAAACCTTACGATGTATGTCCAAGAATGACGTTAAAAAAACAGATAAAGGAAAGTGCTAAATCTGACCTTAAATTTTTTGTTGGTATTGAGCCAGAATTTTTCCTTATGAAATGGGAGGGCGATAAACCTGTAAAGGCAATCGATAGAGACCCTATAGATTTAAGAAGACAAGCCTTTGGGTATGACTCTGAATATTCAATTGATGGTATGCATTTTTTAAAAGAAATCATTGATATTTTAAACAACGATTTGAAATGGGATCTTCATGACGTCGTTGCAGAAGGTGCATATGGTCAATATGAATTAGATTTTGGTTATACAGATATATTAGGAATGGCTGATAGGTTTGTATTTCTAAGAGTGTTACTAAAAGAAATAGCAAAAAAATATGGATATTTTGTATCTTTTATGCCCAAGACAACTATTAGTGATTGGAGGGCGGGTGCTCATATCAATCATAGTGTGGCATCAATTAAAAAGAAAAATAATAACATATATAAGAATGGAAATAATTTCTCTGATAAAGCCTACAATGCTGTCGCTGGAATTTTAAAACATGGAGCAGCGATTACAGCTCTAGCGTGTCCAACTGTTAACTCATATAACGGATTTGTTCCTACAGTTGAGGGCCTTGATGGTGGCCGTCATACATGGGCTCCAACACATATGACATATGGAAGTAACAATAGATCAGCTATGATAAGATTACCACAAAATAGATATTGTATAGAAAATAGGGCGTCTGATTTAACCCAAAATCCTTATTTAACTTTTTCTTTATTATCAGCAGCTGTTACAGAGGGTATCGACAAAAAAATGAAGCCCCCAAAACCAACTAATAAAAGTCTTTATGATTTGACCGAGAAAGAAAAAAAAGAGGTTACTACATTGCCAAGAAATTTATTAGAGGCAGTAGACGCTTTTGCTGCTGATAAATTAACTAAAAAAGTATTTTCTGAGGCTATTATAAACAATTTTATTGGATATAAATATGATGAGTGGTCTAGATATCATACAACTACAACTGATTGGGAAATCAAAGAATATCTAAAGTTATTTTAATTGATTAACAAAGAGGAACTTCATAAATACCAATTAAATGATTTCAAATTAAAATCAGGCGACATAATAGATTTACAATTAAATTATTTAGCATTTGGGAAACTAAATTCTGACAAATCAAATGTAATTTTATTTCCTACTAGGTATGCTGGCACACATCTTGAGCAAGGATATCTGATTGGTAATAATTTTCCCATAGATCCAGATAAATATTTCATCATTATTCCAAATATGTTTTGTAATGGTGTTTCCTCCTCACCTAGTAATACAGAAAAACCCTTTAATGGGCCTAATTTTCCCTTAGTCACAATATATGACAACGTGCAAGCACAATACATACTTCTAAAAGAAATATTTAGCATTGAAAAAATTAAATTAGTTATAGGTTGGTCAATGGGAGGACAACAAGCATTTGAGTGGGCGTCATATTTTCCAGATATGGTAGAAAATATGATTTCTATGTGTGGTCATGCTAAAACCACAGAACATACATATGTATTTTTAGAGGGTGTATATGCTGCTTTGACCTCAGATCCAAACTGGAATTCTGGAAATTATGAAAAACAACCTCAAAATGGAAAAACAACTATGGCCAGAGTATGGGCTGGATGGGCACATGGGCAAGACTGGTTTAGGGAAAAAAAATATATCGATGATGGTTACAAAGATGCAAAAGAAGTTTTAGATAAACTTTGGAATAGAATTTATTATCGTAAGGATGCAAATGATTTATTAGCGATGATAAGAACTTGGCAAGAGCACGACATTAGCAACAATAATAAATTTAATAATCAATTTGAAAAAGCTCTTAACTCTATTACTGCGCGATGCATTTTAATGCCAGGTAAAAATGATTTATACTTCCCCCCAGAGGATAATGAAATTGAATTAAAAAATATTAAAAATGGTGAATTACGTATCATTCCTTCAAGTTACGGTCACTATGCTGGAGCAGGTAAGTCCGATGATGATTTAAATTTTGTTAATGATGCTATAAAGGATATATTGATTACTTAACAATAATTTTAAAATATTTTTTTTTGCCAATCTTGAGTATTTTTTCGTTATAAGACTTATCAATTGTAAGATTAATATCGTTAATTTGATCTTCGTCAATCTTTATACCACCACCCTCGATTAGCCTTTTTGCTTCAGATTTTGATGAGACCGTACTATTGGATGTTAGTGTATCTATGAGTTTTGAGTCTATTTTAAAGTTAATTTCATCAATATTATCGAAAGAATTATTTTCAAAAATTGATCTTGCTTTTTCTTCAGCCTCATGTGCTGAGCTTTCTGAATGACAATCTGTTGTCACTAAATATGCTAATTTTTTTTTCGCATTATTGATATCTTCTTTAATTAATATTTTTATTTCTTCTTTGTCTAAATCACTAAAAATAAGTAATAGTTTTTCCACATCATTATCATCCACATTTCTCCAATACTGATAGAAATCGTAAGAACTGTATTTATTTTGATCTATCCATACAGCGCCTTGCTCGGTCTTGCCCATCTTCTTACCTGTAGAGGTAGTTAAAAGAGGTGTAGTTAGACCAAAAGCATCTTTTTTGTTTATTTTTGATATAATTTCCATACCCAAAACGATATTACCCCATTGATCCGAGCCGCCAATTTGCAACTCACAATTTTCATGTTTATTTAAGTGAAGAAAATCATAACTTTGGAGTATCATGTAATTAAATTCTAAAAATGATAATGATTGCTCTCTTTTAAGTCTCTCTTTAACACTCTCAAATGTAAGCATACGATTGATTGAAACTTGACTTCCCAAATCTCTCAATAACTCTATGTAATTTAATTTATCAAGCCATTGATCATTATTTATAAATTTTATATTTTCTTTGAAATCTCTAAAATAATGTTCAAATATTCTTTTAAAATTCTCAATATTTTTTTGGATTGTTTCGTAAGTTAAAATTTGTCTTGAGGCATCTTTGCCAGAGGGGTCACCAATTTTTGTTGTGCCTCCACCTAATAGTACTATAGCCTGATGACCATGTTTGATTAGAGTCTTAATAGCTCTTAATTGAACAAGACTTCCGGCATGTAATGCATCAGCAGTTGCATCAAATCCAATATAAAAAATAATTTTTTTCTTATTGAGTAAATTATTAAGTTCTATTTCATTAGTGCATTGATTGAATAGATTTCTATCTTTAAATAACTGTATATAATCTATCATATATAATAATTAACATAATTTTATAGATATCAAATGGAATATATCGCCCTCGGTTGCATGTCTGGTACTTCTTTAGATGGTATTGATTGTAGCTTGGTCAAATCTGATGGAGTTTCATATGTCACTGATATATCAAATGAATTCATTCCATATAGTGATGACCTGCAATTAAAATTACGTAATGTAATTTTGAAAGGATACCTAGACGATACCAAAGTTATAAACCAGCTAAATCAAGAATATAAGGATTCTATAAACAATTTTATTAAAAAAAATAATTTCGAAATAGACTTAATTGCAATGCATGGACAAACAATATACCACGATCAAAAAACAAAAATTTCAATACAACTATTTGATAAGAGTATTAGATTTAAGACTAACTCTCCTGTTATATGTAACTTTAGAAAAAATGATTTGTTAAATGGTGGTAATGGGGCACCAATAATGCCAGAATTCCACAGAGTCTTAGCTAATCAACTAGATTTAAAAAAGGTTATTTTTGTCAATATAGGAGGTGTTACTAATATAACTGTTATTGATAACCAAAAAATTACTGCTGGTGATAGTTCTTTTGGTAATGCAGTCGTTAATGATTTAATTTATGAAAAAACTAAAGAAAGATTTGATGTTGATGGTTCATTATCTAATAATGGTCAAAAAATTGATGCTCTATTTAACAGAATAATAAGTGACAAGTATTTTTTAGAAAAACTTCCTAAATCTTTAGACAGAAATTATTTTCATAAATATATAGATAATTCTATTAAAGATAAAAATTTAAATGATTTAATTTATACATTACTTGAAGTTATTCCATTTGCTATTAATTCTTTGATTTCCTTGCAATCAGAATTCAAAATTATTTTAATGGGCGGTGGAAGAAAAAATCTAACTTTACAAAAAATTTTCACTGAGTATTTTGATAACATTTCTTTAATTGATAATTACCAAATAGACGGAGATTTCATTGAATCCCAAGGAATGGCATTACTTGGTATAAGATATATGCTAAAAAAACAATCTACATATTATGAAACTACAAAAGTTTTAAAAAATATTTACTTAGGTGAAAAGTGTTAGCTTTTGTTTTTTTGAATATACTTATTTAAAGTGTTCATAAGAGGATCTAGCTTTCCCTCAAATAAGTGATTTGATTTTGAGATAGTTTCCATTGACACTTCCGCATTTTTTTGTTTTTTAAATGTTTCAAAAAATTCTTTTAAGTTATCTCTTTTTACTATTTCATCTTGTTCAGCTCTAACTATCAATGTTTTGATAGGACAGGGTGATAAAAAATTAAAATCGTACAAATTTACAGGTGGGGCTATTAAAATTAATCCATCTACTTCTGGTCTTCTCATTAGAGTTTGAAATCCAATCCATGCACCAAAGGAGAAACCTACAATCCAACAAGACCTAAAATCCTCATTTTTTTTTTGGAGCCAATCTAAAGAGACACTTGCATCATTTAGCTCTCCCTCTCCCTCAGTAAAGGCACCATCACTCTTACCAACACCGCGAAAATTTATTCTTAACGTTGAAAAACCCGCATCTTTCATCACTTTAAATGCAGCATAATTAACTTTAGTGTCCATAGTTCCACCGTGCTTAGGATTGGGATGGAGAATTATAGCTATATTTGGTTTTTCTTGCTCACTAGGTGAGTATTTGGCTTGAAGTTTACCTTCACCACCTTGTATAAATACTTCTGGCATAATTAAAGAAGAGATCATAAATTACTTTTGATAAAAAAAGCAAGTTATAAATGAATTCATTAGGTTTCAATAAAGATCCATCAAGCACAACAGTGGTGGTTGCTATGTCTGGTGGAGTGGATAGTTCTGTCACAGCTGGTCTATTAAAAAAAGAGGGATACAATGTTATTGGTATAACTCTTCAGCTCTACACCTCTAATAACTCCGCAAAAAAAGGTTCTTGTTGCTCTGGTCTTGATATTTATGACGCTAGACGAGTTGCCCAAAAATTAGATATACCCCACTATGTATTTAATTATGAAAAAACATTTAAATCAGATGTAATCGATTACTTTATCAACGCTTACGAAAATGGTGAAACACCCATACCTTGTGTTAAGTGTAATGAGACTGTTAAGTTTAGAGATTTAATGAACTTTGCAAAAAAATTAGAGGCAGATTGTATGGCAACAGGGCATTACATTAGAAGAAAAGGTAATATTAAAGATGCCCATATGTATAGGGCTGAGGATAAATCGAAGGATCAAAGTTATTTTTTATTTGCAACAACACAGGATCAGTTAGATTACCTAAGATTTCCACTTGGTGAGATTTCTAAAGCAGAAACTAGAAAAATAGCAGAGGATCTTGGTCTTATCGTTTATGACAAGAAGGATAGTCAAGATATATGTTTCATTCCAGATGGAGATTATAAAAAATTTATTAATTCAAATAAGAAGAAAGGTGAAATACTCGACCTTTCAGGTAATGTTTTATCTTTTCATGATGGTATTCAAAATTTTACTGTTGGTCAAAGAAGAGGCTTAGGTATAGCAAATGAAGACCCACTTTATGTTGTTGATATTATTAAAGATAAAAACCAAATAATTGTTGGTGATAAGAAAGATCTGTTAGGTAAATCCCTCTTATTGGGTGATTTGAATTTTATTATGCCAGAGTATGACCTTTCCAAAAAAACTGTTGAAATCCCTTGTAGTGCAAAAATTAGATCTTTATCTGAGCCAAAAAAGGGAAAACTTATTAAACAATCTACTTCCTACTCTTTTGAGTTTGATGAACCCGCAGAGGCAATTACCAAAGGTCAAGCTTGTGTTTTGTATGATAATGATAGGGTTTTAGGTGGTGGGATTATTAAACAGAAACTGAACTAATTAGGGTATTTACTCGTATTTTCTTGTAAAAATCCTTATTTATCATATATATCGAGACCTATGGCAGCTACAGAACAAACAATTAAACAAGTAAACACACTAGGTAGTAGTGATTACAAATATGGTTTTTCTACTGAAGTAGACGAGATTCGACCTCCAAAAGGTTTAAATGAAGAAATAATAAAATTCATATCTGCCCAAAAAGATGAACCAGAGTGGATGCTTGAATGGAGATTAAATGCATTTAAAGTCTTCAACAAATTACCAAAGCCTCAATGGGCTAAATTGAATATTCCAGAAATTGATTATCAAGATTGTTACTATTACTCAATACCTAAAAGTTTAAAAGATAAACCAAAGTCACTAGATGAGATAGACCCAGAAATACTAAAAACTTATGAAAAACTTGGTATTCCATTAAAAGAACAAAAAATGTTATCTGGTATAGCTGTTGATGCTGTTTTCGACTCCGTATCAGTTGCCACGACATATAAAAAACAACTGAGTGACTTAGGTATAGTATTTTGTTCAATTTCTGAGGCAGTAAAAACTCACCCAGAATTAGTAAAAAAATATCTAGGAAGTGTAATTCCTGTATCAGATCATTCTTTCGCAGCATTAAACTCAGCCGTTTTCACTGATGGATCGTTTATTTACATTCCTGAGGGAGTAAGGTGCCCAGTTGAATTATCAACATATTTTAGAATTAATGCAATGAATACAGGTCAATTTGAAAGAACGCTTATCATCGCTGATAAAGACAGTTATGTGAGTTACCTAGAAGGCTGTACTGCACCAATGAGAGATGAAAACCAACTTCATGCCGCTAATGTAGAGTTAGTTGCCCTAGATAATGCTGAAATTAAGTATTCAACAGTTCAAAACTGGTACCCAGGAGATAAAGAGGGCAAGGGAGGCATCTACAACTTTGTAACCAAAAGAGGTGCCTGCAGAGGGAAAAATTCTAAAATATCTTGGACTCAAGTCGAGACAGGATCTGCAATTACATGGAAATATCCAAGCTGCATTTTACAAGGAGATAACTCTAAAGGAGAATTTTATTCAGTAGCCATAACTAACAATATGCAACAAGCTGACACTGGCACAAAAATGATACACATTGGTAAAAACACGTCTTCTAAAATCATATCAAAAGGCATTTCAGCTGGAAAAGCTAATAATACATATAGAGGCCTAGTAAATATTTTGTCGAAAGCCAAAAATGCGAGAAATTTTACTCAATGTGACTCTCTATTAATTGGTAATCAATGTGGAGCCCATACAGTTCCATATATAGAGTCAAGTAATTCCGACTCAATGGTTGAGCATGAGGCCACAACCTCAAAAATTAACGAAGATCAATTATTTTACTGTCAGCAAAGAGGATTAAATAGTGAAGATGCAGTGGGGTTAATTGTGAATGGTTTTTGTAAAGAGGTACTTCAACATTTACCAATGGAGTTTGCTGTTGAAGCTCAAAAATTAGTCGCAATTAGCTTAGAGGGAAGCGTTGGATAATGTTAGAAATTAAAAACCTTCATGTCTCTATCGAAGAAAAAAAAATAATTAAAGGTTTGGATTTATCTATTAATAAAGGTGAGGTTCACGCACTTATGGGTCCTAACGGTTCTGGTAAAAGTACACTCTCTTACGTGCTATCTGGTAAAGATAAATATGAAATAAATGATGGAACAATAGATTACAATGGAAAAAATTTATTGGAATTAGATGTTGATGAAAGAGCAAACGAGGGATTATTTCTTGCATTTCAATATCCAATGGAAATACCAGGTGTGCAAACTTCATTTTTTTTGAAAACAGCAATCAATTCTAAAAGAAAATATTTAGGTCAAAGTGAAATGGACGCATTGGAATTTGCTAAATTAATGAAATCAAAAGCAGAAGAATTGAATATAAGCACTGAAATGCTTAAAAGAGATCTAAATGTTAACTACTCAGGAGGTGAAAAAAAGAAACAAGAAATTTTACAGATGTCTATGTTAAGTCCCAAAATGGCTATTTTAGATGAAACAGACTCCGGTTTAGACATTGATGCCTTGAGAATTGTCTCTGAGGGAGTAAATAAATTGAGAAATAGTGAGAATTCTTTCTTAGTTATTACGCATTATCAAAGACTTTTAAATTATATAAAGCCTGATTTTGTTCATATTATTGCTGATGGTAAAATCGTAAAATCTGGTGATTACTCTTTAGCTTTAGAGCTAGAAGAAAAAGGTTACGAAGAGATATCTCAAACCGCTTAATGGAACTTGTATTAAATTTAGACAAGATACAATCTAAAAGTGTATCTCAATATGCTAAAGACATCTTAGATAATCAAAACCCATATAAAAATTTTAAAATTGAAAATTATAAATACGCCCAACTCCATAAAGATGTCAAATCAGAAATCTTACTTAGAGATATAGATTTTTCTAAACTATTAGATAATACTAAAAATATTACATCTTCTATTTCAAATCCATTCGACTTAACAGCTAATTTAAATCTCTGGAATTACAATAATGAGGATAGTTTTTTTAGAGTCTCCTCTTTAGTAAAAAGAGAAACTAAATCAGTAAATTTAGATACATTTGATGATAGAAATTTATTTTTAGATATTTCTCAAATAAATGAGAACATACATATATCTAAATCCTCTACAAATGAAATCAATCTTATTATTTTAAATAGCAAATCAAACGATGAGTACCCGAAATCAATTTTCTTAGATTTATCTAATAATTCTAAGTTAAATGTAGTTCACTTTAATGTTTCAAATAATAAATCTTTTTTATACTTTGAGACTAATTTACAAGACAACTCATATTTAAATTTTGTTTCTTTTCAATCAGATAATATCCATACAAGAAACGAGTTTTATGCTTCATTAAATCAAGAGTGTAACTTTGATTTACATGGTCTTAATATCAACAATTATGGTGTAAATGACAATTATTCTTTTATACAACATTTAAAGCCATCTTCATCAAGTAGAGAAGTTTTTAAATCTATTGTTGAAAAGGGCTCTATTACAAACTTTCAAGGAAAGATATATGTTGACTCTATTGCACAGAAAACTGATGGATATCAAATGAGTAGATCATTGCTTTTAGATGACATATCGAAAGCCAACAATAAACCAGAACTTGAAATTTATGCAGATGATGTAAAATGTAGTCACGGGTCTACTGTTTCCAAATTAGATGACGAGCAAATTTATTATTTTAAGTCCAGAGGAATTGATAGCGAAATAGCTAAAAAAATATTAAAAAAAGCATTTGTTGTTGAGATTATTGAGTCAATTAAAGACGATATGTTAAAGAATTATTCAAATGAGTTAATTGAAAGTTTATTATCATGAATAATATTAAATTAGATTTTCCAATTTTAGATAAAAAGATCAGAGACAAAGCTATTACTTATCTTGACTCTGCAGCAAGCACTCAGAAACCCAAACAAGTAATTAACTCTATTTCTGAATTTTTAGAAAATTCTTATGAAAATGTTCATAGAGGAATGAATTCACTTAGTATAGATGCTACAGATTTATATGAAAAATCTAGAGATGTAGCAAAAAATTTTATTAATTCTAATTCTACAAATGAGATAATTTTTACAAGAGGGGCTACTGACTCTATAAATATTATTGCTAATTCATTAGCTGAACATCTTAAAGAGGGCGATAAGATTGTTGTAACTGAATTAGAACATCACTCAAATTATTTGCCTTGGATGAACTTATGTAAAAAATTAGGTTTAGAATTAAAAATAATTCCTATTTCGAAAGACGGTATTTTATCTGAAGATGATATCATTAATAATTGTGATGACTCCACAAAAGTTCTCTCTTTAACACACATGTCAAATGTAACTGGCCAAATACTTGATATTAAAAAGATTAAAAAATCAATTAATAAAGATACTTATGTTGCCGTTGATGGTTGTCAATCAATAGCACACTTAAAAATTGACGTAAAAGATTTGGATTGTGATTTTTACTCTTTTTCATCTCATAAACTCTATGGTCCATCTGGTATTGGAATTATGTATGGTAAAGAAGATATTTTAAATAAATTAAATCCTCCAACACTTGGAGGAGGTATGATCAATGAGGTTTCATCAAATGATTTTTCCTATGCTATGTTGCCCAATAAATTTGAACCGGGCACGCCTTCAATTGAGGCAGCAATTGGCTTCAAAACAGCTATGGAATATTTGAATAATAATAATTACCAAGACTATTTTCTGAATGAAAAAAAACTCAGATCTACATTAATTGAAGCTTTACGTGAATTCAAAGAAGTAGATATATATGGCTCTAATGAAGATGGAAATGCTACATCCATTGTTTCTTTTAATATTAAAAACCAAAATTTTAATGATATTGCCACTTTTCTTGACCAGTATGGAATTATGATTAGAGGAGGTCACCATTGTTGCCAACCATTTATGAAAAAGTTAGGTATCCCTGGTTCTTGCAGAGTCTCTTTTGGTATTTATAACGATCTTAATGATATTGATCATTTTATAGACTCTTTGAAAAAAACTCTAAAACTTCTTCAATAAGCTATGGATAATAAAACACTCTCTGACTTTATGCCAAAAGTAAGTTCTGAAGGTGAGATTACTTACGGAGAAAAATCGTCATCACAGTCAGTGACATTAACAAATGATCATATAATCAAAGTTCTCACAGATATAAAAGATCCTGAAATGGATATGAATATTTATGATCTTGGTTTAATTTACGACATATCAATTGATAATTTTAACAATATTAAAATTATTATGACACTGACAACAGTTAACTGCCCAGTTGCCGATAGTTTTCCACTAGAGGTTGCTAAAAAAGTTCATGAATTAAAAGATGTAGGACAGGTTAGTATAAAACTAACCTTTCAACCTCCATGGAATAAAGATATGATGAGCGAAGATGCAAAGTTAGCTTTAGGTTTTTAATATGACCAATCCTTTATTTACATTATCCAAAACTGCTGAAGAACAAATTTCAAAATTATTAGTTAATAATAGTAATGCTATCGGTTTAAAGATTGGCTTAAGCACTAAAGGTTGTGCGGGATTGAGTTATACAATGGAGTATGTGAGTAATGATAACATACAAGGTTGTGAGCTAGTCAATGATTACAAGTTTCCTCTTTATATTGAGGACAAAGCAGTTATGTATGTAATAGGTACAGAAATGGACTTTATTAAAGAAGAATTTGGAGAAAGGTTTATTTTTAAAAATCCTAATCAGACTAGTGAATGCGGTTGTGGTGAGAGTTTTCACGTTTAGATTTTAGTTATATTGATGGCAATCTTATTGGGTATTCTCTCAGCTTTTAGTTTCGGTGTTGGAGATTTTTTAGCAAGATTTTCATCTAAGGAAGTTGGATTTAAAAATTCACTTTTTTGGATGCTGGTTGTTGGCTCAATATTTTATTTAATTTTATTTTATTTTTTTGGAAGTGGTCTTTCTCCAAATGCGATTGGTCTAAGTAATAGTTTCCTATCAGGAATTCTAATAATGTTTGGACTTCTTTGTTTGTACAGAGGTCTCCAAATGGGACCAGTATCAATTGTAGCCTCGATAACAGCAACCAATCCCTTTTTTGTTTTTGTTATAAGATTTTTTTTAGGAAGTGAACCCACACTTACTCAATGGATTGCCACCCTTGTTGTAATATCAGGCGCAATATTTGTATCTATAAGCGCTGATAGTTTTAAAGAAAGCCTAGGTTTGTCAAAAAAACAGATAAAAGAGTCTCTTATTGTGTCATTTATGGCCAGTGGCATGCTTGCTTTGGGTCTTATTTTTTCTCAAGAGGCATCTAATTCTTTAGATCCAATTGAGGCTGTTATTTATGTAAGATTTTTTAGCTTATTGGGTATTGCTTCTTTATTATTTTTTATGAAGTCTAAAATAACTCTAACAAAGAAAGCAGTTCCTATTTTATTTTTTCAAGGAATATTAGAAACTACAGGCTATTTTTGTTTGGTCTCAGCATATGCTTTTGACAAAGTGAGTATTGCAGTAGTCATTTCTTCAGGTTTTGGTCTTGTAACGGTTTTATTGGCTAGACTAGTTTTAAAAGAAAAAATATCTAAAATTCAAACTTTAGGCATCTCTTTAACTTTCATTGGTGTTGTTGGTCTTACTATCTAATTAAATTTTGAAGCCTATTTTTATCAAAACGATATGAATTCATCGCTATAGCTAAGCAAATAATTATTCCTCCTATAATTGTATTTATATCTGGTTTTTCATTGATACCCAGAATAGGTAGCCACGTCCAAAAAATTCCTCCAACTACTTCTAATAAAGATAGCATTGTTAGTTCTCCCGAAAGTAATTGTTTTGAACCGATGCTAAACAGAATAAGCCCAGTTGCAACAATTAAACCGTGAGTCATGCTCAACAAAACATTTCTTAAAGGTAAATAGATTTCTTGATCATTAAAAATCATTAAAAATGCGGAAATAGCTGCACAAAAAATTCCTGCGTAAATTAAAATATAAAATTTTTTAAAGTTACTTTTGCTTCTCAAAGCAACGGTGAATGCTGAAAAGCCAAGACTTGACATAAAGCCCATAATTAATCCATACAACGATCCACTAAAGGCACTTGCATATATCATTATTAAAGTACCAATAAACGCAATAATCATAGTTATAAAATTTTGTTTTGAGATTTTCTCATTAATAAACACTAGGGCAATTAATGATGCTAAAAAAGGCATTAACGCCAACATAAATAATGTAACTGCGGCAGTTGTATTGCTTATTGAGTAAATAAAACCAACCATGGCTGTTGTTAAACTAAGACCACCAATCACAGAAACTTTATCTATTTTGATTACATTACTAAAAAAGTCTTTTTGTTCATTTAGAATAAGATATATGGCGATGATAATTGCAACTGTAAGCCCTCTAATAACAAGGTAGGGGAGTTGATAGATTTGAGGGTCTATCATATTTTTGACCACAAGTGGTCCAAAACTCCATATTAATCCACTTAAAACTACTATAATTACTGCCTTGATGTGGTCGCTCATTTTAAGAAATTAACTTATTTTATAAATTAACTTTTTAATAGTTAATTACTGATAAAGAAATCAGAGAGAGAGTTAATATCATCAAAAGAAGTATTCTTACCCTCATTACTTCTTAGAGTAAATGAGTTTGACTCAATCTCTTTCTCACCCATTACTAGAGAAAAGGGTATCTTTTTAGAAACAGAATTTCTTATTTTATAACCCAATTTGTTATCAGATCCATCAACAATTACTCTTACACCCAGTTTTTGAAGTTCCCCTTTAATTCGGTTACTATGATCAACAAATTTTTCGGACACAGGGAGAATTGCAAGTTGTATGGGCGTAACAAATAAGGGAAGCCAGCCATTAGTGTTTTCAAGAATAATTGCTATAAACCTTTCTAGAGATCCGACAACTGCTCGGTGTATCATTATTGGAACTTGATTTTTGTCATCTTTGTCTTTGTATTTTGCACCCAATCTATCAGGGAGATTGAAGTCAATTTGTATCGTTCCACATTGCCACTCTCGACCAAGTGAGTCCTCTAATGTAAATTCTATTTTTGGGCCATAGAATGCCCCTTCACCTTCTAAAATATTAAATTCTTTGTTGTTGTCTTTTAAAACTTTTTTTAACTGATTTTCTGCATTGTCCCAGTTTTCTTGCGTACCAATACTTTTTTCTGGGCGAGTAGAAATATTATATTTTATTTTTTCAAATCCAAACTTTTTATACACTCTCTCAATTAATAGGGTTGTCTCATTACAAACATCATATATTTGTTCAGCAGAACAAAATATGTGGGCATCATCTTGAGTAAAACCTCTGACCCTAAATAATCCATTTAGAGCTCCAGAGGGTTCGTATCTATGACACTTACCAAACTCCGAGTATCTAAGTGGTAAATCTTTGTAAGTTATTAGTTGAGAGTTAAATAAAACAATATGACATGGACAATTCATAGGTTTTAGTGCAAATGTCTTGTTGTCAGTTTCTGATGTAAACATATTTTCTTTAAAATTGTCCCAATGACCAGACTTTATCCAAAGCTCATTTGATACTAGCTCAGGTGTTTTTACTTCAAAATAATTAAGTTTTTGTTGCTCAGAGCGAATATATTTTTCAATATTTTGATACAATGTTAAGCCTTTATCTTTCCAAAATACATTCCCTGCTGATAAATCAGTTAGAAGGAACAAACCCATATCAGTGCCTAATCTTCTATGATTTCTTTCTTTAGCCTCTTCTAAATTTTTTAAATAAACTCGAAGTTCTTTTTCAGAATACCAAGCAGTTGCATAAATTCTTTGAAGCATTTTGTTAGTGCTAATACCTCTCCAATAAGCCCCTGATACATTTGTTATTTTAAAGCTGGCATTATAATCTTTTGTGCTTTTATGATGAGGACCTTTACAAAGGTCAGTAAAATTTTTTTGCTCGTAAAGTGTTATTTCGTCGGAATTATCTAAATTATTAATAAGTTCCAATTTATATTTATTATCTTTAAATATTTCTGATGCTTCTTTTTTAGTTACAGCCCTCTTTAAAAAGTCTCTTCCCTCTAAGAGAATTTCTTTCATTTTTTTTTCTATATTAGCTAAGTCATCATCTGACAGAGTGCTTTCCATATCAAAGTCATAATAAAAACCGTTCTTTATAAAAGGACCAATAGTTGGTTTAGCATTTGGAAAAAGAGTAATTACAGCTTCAGCCAAAATGTGAGCCATATCGTGGCGCATTATATTTAATGCATCATCAGATTTAGGTTTAATGGGAGTGCTATTTTCAACTTCAGTATCCCAATAATTATTATTCGAGTCTTTATATGCTATTATATCGCTCATAATTCTAATTTTTTATAAAAACAACTTTTTTTACCCGTATGACAAGCGCCAATTCCTTCAAGCTCTACTTCATAAATTAAAGCGTCACTGTCACAATCAGTATAAATATTAGTAATATTAAGTTTATTGCCAGAAGTTTCGCCTTTTAACCATAATTTTTTTTTACTTCTACTCCAAAAGTGAGCTTTTTTTGTTTTTACTGTCATTTCAATAGAATTTTTATTTGAATAGGCCATCATAAGAATTTCATTAGTTGACTTCTCTTGAGCAATTGTAGGTATTAGCCCATCAGAATTAAAAACTAGTTGATTTATGTTGAAATTTTCCAATGTCTTGATTTTTAATGATTTTTACTTTTATTAAAGTATTTTTCAATTATTAAAAGAATTTTTTCGATGAATTATTATTTAGCACCAATGATGGGTTACACAGACTGCTATTTTAGAAGTTTAGTGGAAAACATTTATGGAAAAAGTGTAACTACCTTTTCTGAAATGATAGTGGATAAAGCAATCATCCACAATGAGACTAAAACAATAACTAAGCATTTTTTAAAAAATAATAAAAGCGCCATTCAAATTGCAGGCTCAGATCCTGAAGAAATTAAAAGAGCAATAAATATTTTAAATAAAGTAGATATTATTAAACATGTAAATTTTAATTTAGGGTGCCCAAGTTCTAGAGTCCAAGAAAATATGCTTGGTTTAGCTTTAACCCAAAAGTATGACTTAGTTAAAAAATGTTTATATGAATTGATCAAATATAATAAAGATGTATCGGTAAAATGTAGACTTGGTTTAGGTATGAATGAGGATAAGAGTTATATTTTTGATTATCTTAAATTGTTTAATGAAATAGGAATTAAAAGAGTATTTATACATTGTAGAAATGGTGTTTTGAACTTAGATACCAAAAAAAATAGAACAATTCCAAAAATTAATTACAATTTATTTTTAGAGTGTTGTGATCAATTTCCTGAAATGGAACTTATTCCTAATGGTGAGGTTAATGATTTAGAAACCTTTAAATTTTTTCAGTCAAAAAATATTACTCAATTTATGATTGGTAGGCAATTTGCGAAAGACGCCTTTTTTTTAGAAAAATTAGATCTTGAGAATGTCAAAAAGAAGACAGCTTCAATAATTAATACAATAAATGAATTAGAGCATTACAAATATTTAAATATTAATTTATTAAAAAAAAGTATTTTCACTGCACTTAGTAACATATCAAATTCCAAAAAAGTAAAAAAAGAAATCTCAGTTATTAATAACTATAGTGGCTTACTAAATTATTTTGAGAGGAATGCCATTTGGAGTTAGAGAGATTATATAAATCTTCAACTTTCTTATCAAAATATGAATATCTTAATAATTCTTATGATGTTTCAAAGGTTGATGCTCAATTAATACTTAACCACTACAAAAGTAATATAAAAAAATATTCTAATTCCTCTACAACTAACTTTCTCAATATAAATACACTTAAAAATGAGCTTATTTATTTAATTTTTATATCAATTCATCAAAATTTAATTTCTCAGTCTAATGGATCAAGATTGTGGTCTGTTTTATGCAAAAATATTTTAAGTAAAATCATTAATATCAATCTATACAGATCATTTAATAATAGTTTAAAAAAATATTATTTTATTCTAGGTATGGGTAAAATTGGCGTAAGAGATTTAAATTTTGCCTCTGATATCGATATAATCATATTCTATGACTCCAAAAATAGTCCTATTTCCCTCCAAGATTTTAATAAATCTATAAAGAAAACCATTAGTGACATATCGAATATTTCTGAGTCTTTTTTTCATAAAATAGATTTAAGGTTACGACCAGATTTTGGTGATTCATTAATTATATCTGATATGGATCAAGCAATTAATTATTATACTTCAGTTGGCAGAAATTGGGAGAGATTAGCATTTCATAGATCAAGTTTTTTGTGTGGCGATATTCAAAAATATTTCTCATTTAAGGAAGCAATAAAAAGTTTTTTATTTAGAAGAACATTTGACTATTACGCTATAGATGAAATTAAAAAGCTTTTTGCCTCAAGTAATACTGAACAAAAGCTAGATATAAAAAATTCTTATGGCTTTATTCGATCTTGTGAAAATATAATACATTTTAACCAACTTCTTTGGTCTGGAAAAATAAATTCTCTTAAAGAGAGTAATATTCATAAATTACTTATAAATTTAAAAAAACATGAAAATATAATTCCAAAAAATGACTTAAAAAATATAACAGAGGCATATTATTACTTCCGTAAAATTGAGAATTATTTACATATAAAAAAGAATACTTTTCAGAATATAATTGACTCTAATGAAACCTATTTAAATGCAGTATTGGATAACTTTTCAAACAAATTAGAGAAGCATAAATCTGAAATTCAAACAATATATCAGCGTTTATTTTTCCCTAAAATAAATAGAGAAAGTTTACGACGTGAAAAATTTAATGAGTCTAGCCAAAAAATTATTGATAGTCTTCTAAAACGAGCTGAGAACATCAATAGTTCAGAAACAGTAAAAAATGATTATTTAGAGTCTATTTCAAGTCTCATAAATATTTTATCAACACATAATAAACGAGATGATCTAATTATAAAATTTGACTATTTAATTAACTATTATAAGTCTGGTGTCCATTTAACTGCTTTATACAAATACAATAATAAAATTTTTTTAGAGTTAGCTTTCATATTTGAGAATTCTTCAAAATTAACAAATCTTATTTATAAAAATCATTTTTTAATAGAGTCACTAGTCTATTTTTTTAATTATGGTATACCTACTTTTAAGCTAAGAGAATTTTCTGATAATTTTGATTTAGATTTAAAAAAATCAATCCAAGATATTTATGAAATTTTATTCCTTTTAGATTATTTGTTACTTTCAAAAAAAATAACAAATACTGTCTTCCTCAAAAAACGAAATACTGCTGTAAGAAAGTTTATTTTTTATATTTTTGAACTAGTTAAAAATGAATACATTGTCAATAGAAGTAATATTTTCTCTGACTTAACACCGATTTTATTTGGAAGTTACGGTGTCAAAATGGCTACGAATTTTTCCGATTTAGATATTTTTTTTATATATCAATCAAACAAAAATAATCACATAGATAATATTAAAATTGTGAGGAGATTTTACTCGATAATGAAACAATATATTGATCCAAATATCCTAATAATTGACGATAGAAATAAACCTTTTGATAGAGACTCTGATCAAGTCATTAATATTGAAAATTTCTTTTCATTTTATTCAAAGACTAGTGAACCATTTCATAAATTGTCTTTTATGAAGGTATGTCTTTTAACAAATAATCTAAAATTAGTTAAGTATTTTACAAAAATGAAAAATCAAATTATTTCAAACTTTTCTAAAATTGATAATGAATACTTTTTAAAAATAGTAGATATAAAAAATCCTTTAAAAAATAATAAGGATCTTTTTCAACTCTTTAAAATTAAAGAAGACATCAACTACATAAATAATAAAGAGTTTTCATATCGTGACGATATTAATTATTTAAGAGAGTTGCTTATGTTTGAAAATCTAACTAGCAACCCGTCCAAAGTAGATAATAAAAAATATTTAGAAAGGTTGCTTTTAATTTAGTTTAGTAATCGTAATACATGTCGAACTCTGCAGGTGTAACTAGCAGTTTATTTGGTTCGATTTCTTCTTCTCTTTTGTATTCGATATATGACTCGATTAAATCTTTAGTAAACACATTACCCTCTAAAAGATAATCATGATTTGACTCAAGATTATTAATCGCTTCCTCAAGAGTACCAGGTACTTCCTTTACTTTAGATTGCTCTTCAGGAGGTAAATCATAAAGATTTTTATCCATTGGTTCACCAGGATCAATTCTATTCTTAATTCCATCTAAACCTGCCATAAGCATAGCTGAAAATGCTAAATAACCATTTGCAGTTGCATCTGGACATCTAAACTCAACTCTTTTTGCCTTAGGAGATGGTGAGTATGCGGGTATTCTACATATAGCACTTCTATTTCTATTAGAGTATGCAAGCTTAACTGGAGCCTCATAACCCGGAACTAATCTCTTGTAAGAGTTAATAGTTGGATTTGTAAAAGCTAATAAAGATGGTGCGTGCTTAAGCAAACCACCAATATAAAATTTTGCTTCATCGCTAAGATTAGCATATCCGCCTTCACCATAAAATACTGGTTTACCGTTTGACCAAATACTTTGATGACAATGCATTCCTGAACCATTGTCGTTTGAAAGAGGTTTTGGCATAAAAGTAGCACTTAAACCATTACTTTTTGCTGTATTTCTTACAACGTATTTATATTTTTGAAGATCATCGGCCATCTTAACCAATGTGTCGAATTTTAAATCAATTTCACATTGACCAGCAGTAGCAACTTCGTGGTGTTGCGCTTCAACACTCATACCAATCGCAACCATGTGATTTACCATTTCTGATCTAACATCCTGCATGGTGTCATGAGGTGGGCATGGGAAATATCCACCTTTATTTCTAACTTTATAACCTAGATTTGGACCTTCGGCTGTGCCTGTATTCCAAACGGCTTCACCGGAGTCAACAGAAAAAGAGGAGTGATGAGGGTGCGTGTTAATTTGAACGTTGTTGAAAAGAAAAAATTCAGCTTCTGGTCCAAAGAAAATACTATCACCAACTCCTGAGGTTTTAACGAATTCTTCTGCTTTTTTTGCAACGTATCTTGGATCTTTATCGTACTTTTGTCCGGTAATTGGATCTTGAATATCACATATTAGAACTAGAGTAGGATCTGTAAAAAAAGGATCTACAAATGCAGTCTCAATATCTGGTATTAATATCATGTCACTAGCTTCAATTGACTGAAAACATCTAATTGAAGAGCCGTCGAAACCAATACCTTCCTCAAATACATCCATTTCAAATGTATTAATATGGTTTGAAAAGTGCTGCCATGTTCCTAAAGGATCTGTAAATCTAAAATCAATATACTTAATACCATTTTCATCGATCATTTTTTGTAATGATTTTTTGTCCATCTAATAACCTCCTGAGTTGTTAACTTGGTTTGTGTAAAAACTAAATTGCGTCTTTACCTTTTTCGCCTGTGCGAATTCTAATAGCCTCTGAAACTTCATATACAAAAATTTTACCATCACCGATTTTAGCTGTATTAGAATGCTTAATAATAACATCGATTGCCTCTTTGTATTTCTTGTCATCAACTACTAATTCAATTTTAACCTTCGGCAGAAAGTCTACTACGTACTCAGCTCCTCTATAAAGCTCAGTATGACCTTTTTGTCTACCAAACCCTTTTACTTCAGATACGGTTAATCCACTTAGGCCTATTTCGCCAAGGGCATCTTTAACATCCTCTAATTTAAAAGGTTTAATTATTGCCTCAATTTTTTTCATATTTAGCGATCCAAATATAATGTTTAATTTGCATAATATCTATACTATAAATTAATTCAATTTTTGGCGGGTGTAGCTCAGTTGGTTAGAGCGCCGGTTTGTGGTACCGGAGGTCGGGGGTTCAAGTCCCCTTACTCGCCCCAATTTGTGCGCCAGTGGCGGAATGGTAGACGCGCTGGTCTTAGGAACCAGTGGGCAACCGTGGGGGTTCGAGTCCCTCCTGGCGCACCAGAATACAAGTAATATGGATTATAAAAACATAGAAAAAAAAAGTTACAAATCATCTTTTGAGGTATCTTTAGATCAAAGCGCTATTGCTAAAATTATCGATGAAAAAATATCAGAAAAGCAACCCACTTTTGAAATTGCAGGTTTTAGAAAGGGCAAAGTACCGGTAAGCATCATAAAGTCTAAAATTGGTCTTCAAATTGAAAACGAGGTATTAAATGAAGAGGTATCAAAAAATATAAATAAAATCAGTGAGGATGAAAAAATACAATCCCTTATACAACCTGATGTTAATTTTAAAGATAATTATAATTTTACCTTGGCTTTTTATTTAAAACCCGAAATTAAAATGGATGAGTTAAAAACAAGTGAAATAGAGAAAGTTACATCAGAGGTAACAAAAAAAGATATTGATGATTTTAGAGAAAAAGTAAGAAAAGATTACTATTCATTAGAGAGTATAGATATATCAGATGAAAATTCCGTTATAGATTTTGAAATATTAAATTATGAAGATGAACAAAAAAAATTATTTTCTCAAAAAGAGGTAAGAGTAGACTTAAACACCCAAACTAAAGAAGAAGTATTTTTAGACTTAAAAAGAGCTCTTTTAAAAATTAAAAATAAATCTGACATAAATTTTTCTACAAAAGGAATAAAGATAAACGCTCAAATCAAAGATATAAATAAAAAGATCTATCCCAAGAATGATGACGAGTTGATTAAGATTTTAAAATTAAAATCTACTAAAGAATTAAATGACAAAATTGATAATAAACTCAATGAGGATATGAACTATCTTCAAAAAGAGTTTTTTATTGAAGATCTACTTAAAGTTCTATCACAAAAGAAAAAGATTGACATCAACGAGGAGGTTGTAAATCTTGAACTTAAAAGAAAATATCAAATTGATCTATCTAAAATGAAACATGAGCACAAAGAAAGAATTGATAGTTTAAAAAAACTCACAAGTGAGAATATTCAAAAAGACGTTCTTTTTTCTGAATTAGTAAAATTTTTAAATGTAAAAGTTGAGCAGAAAGAACTCCAAGAGTATATTCAAAAATATTATGGTGAAAAAATTGATCAAAGAACGGCAGAAGCTGCTTATGGTACTCTTCTTAGAAATAAAATAGCAGATGAGTCTATGAAAACTTTTAAAATTAAAGAAACTAAGTTAAGCTTAGAAGAGCTTATGAAAAAAGGATCTCAAAATCATGAATCTAGTACCCATAGTCATTGAACAATCAGGAAAAGGGGAGAGATCTTTTGATATTTTCTCCAGACTGCTTAGAGAAAGAATTATATTTTTAACAGGTGCTATCAATGATGAAACTGCCTCTTTGATATGCGCTCAACTTTTATTTTTAGAGTCTGAAAATCCTGAAGAACCAATTAATCTTTATATTAACTCACCTGGTGGTCTGGTCACAGCTGGATTGGCGATGTATGACACTATGCAGTATATTAAATGCCCTGTTCATACTGTTTGTATTGGTCAAGCTGCCTCTGCAGGTTCATTAATACTCGCTGCAGGAAAAGAGGGCAACAGGTATGCCTTACCACACTCTAAAATAATGATTCATCAACCATCTGGTGGTTTTTCAGGACAAGCAAGTGATATTAAAATTCATGCCGAAGAGATATTAAAGACAAAAAAAAGACTCAATGAAATATATCAAAAGCATACCAAAATAAGCATTGGTGAAATAGAAAAGGCAATGGAAAGAGATAGATTCTTTGACCCTGAAGAGGCGCAAAAATTTGGTTTGATAGATAAAGTAATTACTACTAGAATTGAAAAATAAAAATGTCTGATGAAAAAATAATCTCTGCTAATAGCTCTGATAAAAAAATATCATGCTCCTTTTGTGGTAAAAGCCAAGAAGAGGTTAAAAAATTAATTGCTGGACCAAATGTCTATATTTGTAATGAGTGTGTGGTTTTATGTAAGGATATACTTGTTGAAGATGATAAAATTGACACAAAGAAAAAATTTGAGATACCAAAGCCAAGTGAGATCTATAATTATCTTGATGACCATATAATTGGTCAAGATCATGCAAAAAAAATATTATCTGTATCTGTTTACAATCATTATAAGAGAGTTCAAAACCCCTCAAAAGATATAGAAATTTCTAAATCAAACATATTACTTATTGGACCAACAGGTTGTGGTAAAACACTTTTAGCACAAACCCTAGCAAAATTTTTAAATGTACCTTTTACAATTGCTGATGCGACTACGTTGACGGAGGCGGGATATGTTGGTGAAGATGTTGAAAATATTATTTTAAGATTACTGCAGCAATGTGATTATGATGTAGCTTTGGCTCAAAAGGGTATCGTATATATTGATGAAATAGATAAAGTGGGCAGAAAAAGTGAAAATCCATCAATTACAAGAGATGTATCTGGTGAGGGAGTTCAACAAGCTTTGCTAAAAATAATTGAGGGAACAACTGCCAGTGTGCCTCCTCAGGGTGGAAGAAAACATCCCCAACAAGAGTTCCTTCAAGTTGATACAAAAAATATATTGTTTGTTTGCGGGGGCGCGTTTGAAGGCATTGATAAAATCATAAAAAATAGAGTTAATAAAAAGTCTATAGGTTTTAATAAATCAATTAATCAGGATCAACCAATGACATCACAACTTGAGAACGACGATTTGATTAAATTCGGATTAATACCTGAACTAGTAGGAAGGCTCCCTGTGAGCGCTAGTCTAAATGAATTATCCCTAGAGGATTTAAAAGAGATTATTACAAGACCAAAAAATGCAATATCAAAACAATACAAGGCTCTTTTTTCTTTTGAAGGGGTTGAATTCGAGATAACTGAAGATGGTAGAGAGCAAATTGCTCAATTAGCTGTTGAAAAAAAAATTGGTGCACGAGGCCTAAGGTCAATTATGGAAAAGCTACTCCTAGATTGTATGTATGATATTCCTGATAAGGATTCTGTGGATAAGGTAGTTTTAAGTAAAGAGTCAGTAATCTCAAATAGACCAATAATCGTACATAAAGAAAAAGCTAAAATTAAAAAAAAAGTGGGTGAAAATTAAAAATTCCTCACTATCTTAATAGTATGGAAAATCAAATCATTGGACCTATTTTACCTCTAAGGGACTTAGTTGTTTATCCCTCTATAACCTCACCTTTGTTTGTTGGCCGAGCTAAATCTATTGATGCAATCAATTTTGCTATGAATAACAACAATAAGATTATTTATTTATTTACGCAAAAAGAACCAACAACTGATGATCCCCAAGTTAATGATGTTTATTCTTATGGTGTAAAATCAAAAATTATCCAGTTTCTTAAGTTGCCTGATAATACATATAAAGTTCTTACTGAAGGTTTAGAAATCGTAAAAATAAAGTCTGCTGTTAAGGCAAGTAATAACTTCCTTACAGCTAAAATTGAACCAGTAGTAATTAACAAAAAAAATTCAGTTGAATTAAAAGCTTCTTTAAGAGTTTTAAAAAATGAATTTCAAAATTATATACAAAATATAGGAAATAATAATGACATCCTTGAAGGACTTTTAAATATTGAAGATCCATATCAGTTCATTGATAATATTTATTACAACTTAAACATCGGAATTGAAGATAAACAAAAAAATTTAGAAATTATTGATATTAATAAAAAAATTCAAAACTTACTTAATTTCTTTTCAAAAGAACTTAACTTTTCCGCACTTGAGAAAAAAATTAAAAATAGGGTAAAAAGACAAATGGAAAAAACCCAAAGAGAATACTACTTAAATGAACAAATGAAAGCCATTCAGAAAGAACTTGGTGATGGTGAAGATGGCTCTAACGAATATTCTGAAATAGAGAAAAAAATAAATGAGGTAAAACTATCAAAAGAGGCAAAAGAAAAAGCTTTAAATGAATTTAAAAAATTAAAATCTATGAGTCCAATGTCTGCAGAAGCATCAGTAATTCGGAATTACCTAGAATGGATATTAGATATACCATGGGAAAAATTCTCAAAAGAAGTCATTGATATAAAAGGTTCTGAAAAAATATTAAATGACGACCACTATGGTCTCGAAAAAGTAAAAGAGAGAATACTTGAATTTTTAGCAGTCAAAAAAAGATCAAAGAAAGCATCTGGTACAATACTATGTTTTGTAGGACCTCCTGGTGTTGGTAAGACTTCATTAGGTAAATCTATAGCTAGAGCTACTGGCAGAGAATTTGCAAAGATTTCTCTTGGTGGAATTAGGGATGAGGCTGAAATTAGAGGCCACAGAAGAACATATATTGGTTCAATGCCTGGTCGATTTATTCAAGCTATGAAGAAAACAAAAACATCTAATCCTATTATTTTATTAGATGAAATTGACAAAGTGGGTAGTGACTGGAGAGGAGATCCATCTTCAGCATTGTTAGAAGTTTTAGATCCTGAGCAAAATAATCAATTTAATGATCATTATCTTGAGGTTGATTATGACTTATCAAATGTAATGTTCATATGCACAGGTAATACTTACAACATACCTGGTCCTCTTCTTGATAGATTAGAGGTCATTGAAGTATCTGGTTATACAGAAAAAGAAAAAGTTGAAATTGCAAAAAAATATTTAATACCAAGAAAAATGAATAAAAATATTTTAAAAAATAATGAATTTAAGCTTGATAAGGCATCTATTACAAAAATAGTAAGACACTATACTAGGGAGTCAGGTGTCAGAGGGCTTGAAAAAGTTTTTGATAAGTTATTTAGAAAACTTGTTTTCCAATTAGAAAAAAATAAATCAAGATCAAAAAAACCATTTGTTTTTGATGATAAGGCTATAAAAAATTTTTTAGGCCCAGAGAAATTCAAAGATAGTGTTTTAGAAAAGAAAAATTTAGTTGGTATTACCAATGGACTTGCATGGACTCAGGTTGGTGGTGATATCTTAAATATTGAAGTTAATTTATCTTCAGGCAAGGGAATGATTAATGCAACAGGTAAACTTGGTGATGTCATGAAAGAGTCTATTACTGCTGCTTTAGGTTATATTAAATCTAATTCTGTTGAGTTTGGTGTAAATCCTAAGGTTTTTGATAAAATAGACATCCATTTACATGTACCTGAGGGAGCTATACCTAAAGATGGACCAAGTGCTGGAATAACAATATTTACCTCATTAATTTCATCTCTTACTGATATAAAAATTAAAAGAGATATTGCTATGACTGGAGAAATTACTTTAAAAGGAAGAGTTCTTCCAATTGGAGGATTAAAAGAGAAATTATTAGCTGCGATAAGGTACGGTATTAAAACTGTTATAATTCCAAAAGAAAATGAAAAGGACTTGGTTGAAATACAAAAAGACATTCAGAACAAGTTGATTATTAAGAAAGTTGAATTTGCAAGAGAGGTATTGGACTTAGCTCTCGATGGAAAAATTAGTAAAATCAACAAAAAATTGGACTGGAGACACATAGTTACAGAGTCTATGAAGCCAAAAAACCAGCAAAATCAAGAAAAAACATTCGTCAACTAGTATATTGTTGTTGATTTTCTTACCTTTTTCTTACTACAATTAACTAATAGAATCACTAAGGAGGTTCGGTATGAACAAAAATGAACTCATTGCTGAATATAGTACGAAAAATGGTGTTGGAAAATCAGATGCAACTAAGGCTGTAGAAAGTTTATTTGATATTATCACATCTACTTTGAAAGCAGGAGGGGATGTCAAGATTGCCGGTTTTGGTACTTTTAAGGTAGCTAATACAAAAGCTAAAACTGGAAGAAACCCAAGAACGGGAGAGTCAATCCAAATTCCTGCATCAAAAAAGCCAAAATTTCTTGCTGGAAAACAGCTAAAAGAACTAATAAAGTCCACAGTCTAATTTTTGCAAATTAGATAGGGCGATTAGCTCAGTTGGTAGAGCATCTCGTTTACACCGAGAGGGTCGGCGGTTCGAGTCCGTCATCGCCCACCATTCGACAATTGTCGGGGGTGTAGTTCAGTTTGGTTAGAACGCCTGCCTGTCACGCAGGAGGTCGCGGGTTCGAGTCCCGTCGCTCCCGCCACTTTTATAAGGGAGTGGGTTATATTTTTCCTAACTTTTTCAATAGTTATCTGTTCAACAAAAAAACATTGAATCAATAAATCATGTCGTCTAATTCCCTAAAATTTCTTTCTAGTGGTGAACATATGGTGAGCAAAACCCCCCATGTACTTTTAGACAATAATAATGGAAGTGATTTCAATGCAGAACAGATTTCCCAATCCCATACCCTATAGCTTTGGGAAATGGGAAAAGCCAAAGAAGGTTATCTGTATTGCTTCAGAAATTAGAAAGTCACTTGAAGAGAGTGATCAAAAAGAACTACATAAACTATTTTGGAAGAGAGCATAAATGGATCGTTACTTATCGGACTATGAAAAACTTCTTCATGAATACGAAAGGATTGAGTCAAAACTTAATAGCCTTTTTATTCAGACTGATCTATCAGAGTCAGCTAGAAAGAAGTTAGAAATAAGTTTGAAGAGAAGATTAAAAACACTACTACCTGAACTAAGAAAAAAAGAATTAGAAGTTTAATATCGTTTCTAGTTCATTCGTGTCGTTACTTAAATTCTTCCAAATTTGATGAATTTAATGCGAAATTAATTGAAATTGATTCAATTTTTACATTAAGTATTCTTCAAGCAAAGATATTGTTTTTTTTGCAGAATTAATAGCCGCTTCATTGTTTCTTCCCTCTACGACCCCCCAATGCTCACATTCTTTTTTATAATCTTTGTAATGCTTATCAGCAGAAACATCCCAAGTATCGTAATTATCTAAATGAATTACTTTATCTTCCATTCGCCACGTTCTTTTTCCATCCGCAGCAAGCCAGTATTTGCAATTTTTAGTTACTCTAAACCATTGATTTGAAAATTCTGCCTCATCCCAATTGCTCCATCCATCAAAGTTATGATGGGCGTTAGGAAAAATATCTATAGTTGCATTACCACCAAAATCGTTAAAGTTTTTTGCCATATCTTTACAAAATAAGGCAGGAGTAGTCTCATCCTTTTCACCTGTTAAAAAATGAATTTTATTTTTAGTTACACCCTGTTTATCTAAATATCTACAATATGGATAAACTCCTATTCTTAATGCAAAATCATTTAAATTTTCATCATCAATTATTGGCTTTCTAATCATATCAAGACCAGTGTAAACTGCAGATGAACCACCCCAACTAAAACCCATTACCGCAATTTTTTCAGGATCTATTTTGGGATGAGATTGCATGTGCTTTAAACCATAGAGAGCGTCAGCTGCTCCCATCCATGGTGTTAGTTTACTGCTGTTGCCTTGGATAATCATATTGTAAATACTGAGGCCTCGTGGAAGACAGCTATCAATCTCTAATGTAGCAACACCTGCTTTTTTTATATCCTGACCTAAAGTAAAATTTCTTTGCCCAAAGTCACAGGCAGAATTCATAATTAAAATCATTAAAGGATATTTTTCTTTTTGCTCTTGAGGGTAAGTTAAAAAACCCTCAATCGTATATTTTTGATCATTTTCAACACCATCTATAAAATCAATAGGAATTCTGGGAGTAAATGCTTCAAATTTAACATTCTCTGCTCGATAGAGCAGAGCATCGCAATTATTCCATTCATCAGTGACCTCAATATGATTATTGCTTGACATTTTCCCAAACCACTTCCTGGTATTATCCTTATCATCAACAGGCTCTTTGCTTACAATTTCGAAAGAATTCTCATTAACCTTAAATGATTTTATTTTGACTCTTCCTCCAAAAGATGGCCAAAGCCATTTTTCTTTTTTTATAATAACTTTTTTGGGATCTTTCTTATCTTTTTTGATAACTAGATCAATTACACCTTCAATAATTCCATTGCCTAACTCATAGCGTCCATTCCATTCGCAATTAGCTAAACCTCTCCATCTCCCAATGATATCTGAAGATATTTCCTCAGATTTTAATACTTTATCTTCCGTTTTTTCATTGCCATCAACTTGTTGCCCATCCTTAAAAGTAAGTCCCCAACACAAACTAGGGATTAATAGTAATAGGGTGATAATTATTCTCATAAAATATATTATTGTACATAGTGGATTTAAAATCAAAACGAAATTTGTCCAAATTTGATGAATTTAATGCGAAATTAATCGAAATACTTCTCTATACAAATAAAATGCTCTCTCTATGAGGGGGTTATTAGGGTTATTTTGTTAATGTTTTCAATTGTTGATACGGAGTTCTTAGTAGTTTTTCCGTATTTCTCGCACAGAACTCTCGTAGGTAATGTAACCTTTTGTTACCCTGAAATGTTTACTTTTGTTAACTTTAAAAGCTACGCATAGGGGGGGTTCAAAATTACTAAAGGTACACTTTAATACATGTTTAACACGCATTTTTGAATCGTAGGGTACGAAGTAAATGCTACCCCCGTAACAAGTTAACATGAGGCTAACACCATGCTCTATGATTCCTAAAACAGCGTTTCGCGGTGCATGATCCATGGTCAAATATCAATGGATATTCTGTTCACCAATATTGGAATATTTGAATCATTATTTCGTAAAATGTGGTAGTGTTTCATTAGAAAGGTGAACACTTGGTGAGCAACTCTTATGGGTGTTTAAAAAGGCTTGGTAATATAGGCTTAAAACAACCTAGGATTCCTTACTGTCACGCAGGAGGTCGCGGGTTCGAGTCCCGTCGCTCCCGCCATTACTATTCCTAAATTTATTTAATAATTTTAATAATTTTATAAAATATCAACGTTTTTTGGATATTAAAATAAGACAATATTAAAAATGTTAAAAAAATTAATTTTTTTTTATTTAGCAGTTATTTTAACTTTTTTTTCTATTAGTTTTGCAAATGAGGGTAATTTCAAAAATTATTCAGAAATTAACAAATGTATACCTTTCAGTAATGATCTTGGTGAATATGCTTTAAATATTGAAAATTGTTTTAAAAAATATAATCAAAAATTTTCTGATGACTTTTATTTATCTTTAGAGGATGAGCTACCTGATAACTTTTTTCAAAGAGTTAATTTTGGTGATGAAACAAATCAATACTTAGATGAAAAGTATGTTAACTCTAAATCAGAAATTTATATTGAAAATTATATTAAAAAATTTCCAAATCATATTTATGCTATAGATAAATTACTTCGCGGTGATGAACCAATTATCAAGGAATTTCACTTAAGTAAGTTACATTTATTACCTCAACTTTTTGGATCATTACCAACAAAAGAAATTGTTACAAGTGAAACAATAAATGAAATAAACACAGACACATTGCATCTAGGAGCGGCATTGTTTTATTTGCCGTATCGTTATCTTGCAAATTCAATAAAAAATTGTGAAATCAACGCAGTTTTAACTCAAACAGCCACATCAATTGATGAAAATTCATCAGATACTATCGACTTTACTATAACATTCGATGAAGCTGTAACTGGCACTACATATTCTATTACTACTAGTGGAACTGCCACAGAGGGCACAGATTATGAAACAATACCGGACTTAACTATATCAGGTATTTCAGAGACCTTTTCGCTGACACCAACTGACGACTCAATTTCTGATATTAATGAAACAGTAATTCTTAATTTAACTCCAATTAATGCTGATACAAAACTATGTGATGCAACTTTAATATCTCCTACAATTACTATTGTCGATAATGAAGCTGCCCCAACTATTACTCTAGCTGCAAGTTCATCTAGCATTGCGGAAAATGCTGGTTCCTCCATCACATTGACTGCAACTAGTTCAATTATTTCTGGCTCGGATATAACTGTATCATTTGATACTTCAGGAACAGCTACAGAAGGCACTGATTATGGCTCTATTTCAGATATTACCATTTCAGCTGGTTCAACAACAGGTACAACTACATTTACACCCACTGATGATAGTATGTATGAAACATCAACAGATGAAACAGCCACTATAGCAATTGACACTGTTTCAGGGGGCGGAGCAACCGAGAGTGGCTCTCAATCTGTAACAATAACCATTGAAGAAAATGATAGTGCGCCATCAGTTACTTTAGCTGCAAGTTCATCTAGCATTGCGGAAAATGCAGGTTCCTCTATTACATTAACGGCAACTTTATCAAACCCTACAAGTGAAGATGTGACTGTTTCAATTGGAACTTCTGGGAGTGCAACGGAAGGAACTGATTACGGAACAATTTCTGATATTACAATTTCTTCTGGAGATACTTCTGGAACAACTTCATTTACACCTACTGATGACAATATATACGAAACAAGTACTGATGAAACAGCAACAGTTTCTATTACCGGTGTCTCAGGTGGAAGTGCAACTGAAAGTGGATCTCAATCAGTCACCTTAACAATTGAAGAAAATGAAAGTGCACCCACAGTTACACTGTCAACAAGTGCAACTAGTATTGATGAAAATTCTGGATCTTCATTAACTTTAACTGCAACCCTTTCAGTTGCAACAACTGCTGATGTTACTGTTACCATAGCAACTTCTGGTACCGCTACAGAAGGAACTGATTATACCGATGGCAGTGGAAATATTGATGATCTCGTTATAACAGCTGGCAATACAACAGAGACAATTAGTTTTAAACCAACTGATGATAGCGTGTATGAAGGTGATGAGACAGCAACAATTTCTATTGATGGTGTTTCAGGTGGTGAAGCATCGGAAAATGGAACGCAAGCTGTTACAATTACAATAAACGAAAATGAATCAGCGCCATCAGTTACACTTTCAGTAAGTGCATCTAGTATCGCAGAGAATTCTGGATCAACATTAACGATTACCGCAACATCATCCATTGTTGCAGATGAAAATATCACTGTTGGAATTTCCACCTCTGGTACAGCTACGGAAGGAACGGATTACGGAACAATTTCTGATATTACAATTACGGCAGGTAATACAACTGGAACAGCAACGTTTGATCCAACTGATGATAGTATTTCTGATATAGCCGAAACAGCTATTGTTGCCATAAGTAGTGTCTCAGGAGCTGATGCAACAGAGAGCGGATCACAATCAGTCACAATTACGATAAATGATAATGAAGCAACACCAACTGTTACATTAACTGTTAGTGCAACATCGATTGCAGAGAATGCAGGATCATCTCTAACTCTAACAGCAACAAGTTCAATTGTTTCAGGTTCAGACATTACAGTTACACTAAGCACAAGTGGTACAGCAACAGAGGGAACAGATTATGGATCTTTATCTGATATTACCATTAGTGCTGGCGCAACAACAGGCACAACAACATTCACACCTACTGATGATAGTATGTATGAAACATCAACAGATGAAACGGCAACTGTTGCTATTGATACAGTTAGTGGTGGATCAGCAACAGAAAATGGAACACAGTCTGTTACCATTACAATAAATGAAAATGAATCTGCGCCAACAGTAACACTTGCAGCAAGTGCAACAAGTATTGCTGAGAATGCAGGTTCATCGATTACAATTACTGCATCATTAAGTGGAACAACAAGTCAAGATGTAACTGTTTCATTGTCAAGTTCTAGCACTGCAACAGAAGGAATAGATTATGGAACTGTTTCGGACATTACTATTTCTTCTGGATCAACTTCTGGAACAGCTACATTTACACCAACAGATGATAGTCTCTATGATGCAACGTCAAATGAAACAGCTATTCTTTCTATTAGCGGCGTTTCAGGTGGTGGAGCAACGGAAAGTGGTGATCAAAAGGTTACCATTACCATAACGGATAATGAAAGTGCGCCAACAGTTACTTTAAGTGTTAGTGCAACAAGTATTGCTGAAAATGCAGGATCATCTTTAACTTTAACAGCTACATTATCTGGTGCAACATTCCAAGATGTTACTGTTGGTATTGATACATCGGGCGGAGCAACAGAAGGAACAGACTATACGGATGGAAGTGGCGTCATCAATGATATTACTATTAGTGCAGGAAGCACAACAGGTACTGTTAATTTCACACCAACAGATGACTCCGTTTACGAGGATGATGAAAGTGCAACAATTTCAATCGGCAGTGTGTCTGGTGGTGGTGCATCAGAGAGTGGAACACAATCAGTTACAATAACAATTTCTGAAAATGAATCTGCACCAACAGTTACTTTAAGTGTTAGTGCAACGTCTATTGCAGAGAATGCAGGCTCATCTTTAACTATTACTGCAACACTATCTGGTGCAACTGATGAGGATGTTACAGTAGGAATAGATACAGCAGGTACAGCAACAGAGGGAACAGATTATACTGATGGTTCTGGTAATCTAGATGATATTACAATTTCAGCTGGATCAACAACAGGTACTGTTTCTTTTACACCTAGTGATGACTCAGGTGATCCTGTTTATGAAGAAAATGAAACAGCTATTATTTCTATTGGATCTGTTTCAGGAGGTGATGCAACAGAAAGTGGATCGCAATCCGTTACTATAACAATCACAGAAAATGAAAGTGCTCCAACTGTTACACTTAGTAGAAGTGCAGCCTCAATAAATGAAAATGCTGGCTCTTCTCTAACGTTAACAGCTACACTGTCGATAAAAGTAGATGAAGCTGTAACAGTATCTTTAAGTACAAGCGGTGCTGCAACAGAAGGAACAGACTATACAGATGGAAGTGGCAACTTAGATGACATAACTATATCTGCTGGTTCAACGACTGGCACGGTATCATTTACACCAACCGATGACAGCGTGTATGAAGGTGATGAAGCAGCTGTTATTGCGATTGACACAGTTTCTGGTGGCGGTGCATCTGAAAATGGAACACAATCAGTTACTGTTACTATTTCAGAAAATGAATCTGCTCCAACTGTAACACTCGCTGTTAGTGCAACAAGTATAGCGGAAAATTCAGGATCATCTCTAACCTTAACTGCCACATTATCAAACGTTGCAGATGAAGATGTAACAGTATCTTTAAGTACAAGTGGTGCAGCAACAGAAGGCACCGATTATACCGATGGGTCCGGTAATCTAGATGATATTACTATTTCAGCTGGTTCAACAACAGGGACAGTAAGTTTCACACCAACCGATGATAGTGTGTATGAAGATGATGAAGCAGCTGTTATTGCCATTGATACAGTATCAGGTGCTGATGCATCAGAAAGTGGAACGCAGTCAGTTACCGTTACGATTACAGAAAATGAAAGTGCTCCGACAGTTACTCTAAGTGTTAGCGCAACATCGATTGCAGAAAATGCAGGATCATCTCTCACATTAACAGCAACGCTATCTGGTGCAACTGATGAAACCGTAACGGTAGCACTTGGAACTTCTGGAAGTGCAACAGAGGGAACAGACTACACCGATGGAAGCGGTAATGTTGATGATATTACTATTAGTGCTGGTAGCACAACAGGAACAGTTAACTTTACTCCAACTGATGATTCAGTTTATGAAAATGATGAAACTGCAACAATCGCAATTACTGGTGTATCGGGTGGAGGAGCAAGTGAGAGTGGTTCACAGTCTGTTACTATTACCATTAGTGAAAATGAATCTGCACCGACAGTAGCATTAACTGTTAGTGCTTCAAGTATTGCAGAGAACGCTGGTTCATCATTAACCTTAACAGCTACATTGTCTGTTGCTGCGGACGAAGCAGTTACAGTTTCTTTATCAACTTCTGGTACGTCAACAGAAGGAACGGATTACACCGATGGATCAGGTAACGTTGATGATATTACCATAAGCGCAGGTTCCACAACAGGCACAGTAAACTTTACACCAACTGATGATTCAGTTTATGAAGGAAATGAAACAGCTATCATTGCAATTAGTAGTGTCTCAGGTGCTGATGCTAGTGAGAGTGGATCACAATCAGTTACAATAACAATTACAGAAAATGAAAGTGCACCAACAATTACCTTAGCAAGAAGTGCAGCATCCATTGATGAAAATTCTGCTTCTACTGTAACATTAACGGCAACTATTTCTGGTGTAACAGATTCAGCTGTTACCGTCGCACTTGATACGTCTGGTACCGCAACAGAAGGAACGGATTACGGAACAATTTCTGATATTACCATTAGTGCAGGAGCAACAACAGGAACAGCAACACTTGATCCAACGGATGATAATATTTATGAAGGAGATGAAACAGCGACCATTGATATTAGCAGTGTTTCAGGAAAATCTGGTGTTACCGAAAGTGGAACACAACAAGTAAGTGTCACAATTACAGAAAATGAATCTGCACCAACCGTAACACTTGCAACAAGTGCAACAAGTATAGCAGAGAATGCTGGTACCTCATTAACACTAACTGCAACGTTATCTGTTGCAACAACAGCTGATGTTACTGTTGCTTTAAGTACAAGTGGTACCGCAACAGAAGGGACAGACTATACCGATGGTTCAGGAAATTTAGATGATATTGTTATTTCGGCTGGATCAACAACAGGTACAGTAAGCTTTACACCTACAAATGATAGTTTGTATGATGCAGCATCAGATGAGACAGCAACAATTGCTATTAGTGGTGTCTCCGGTGGCAGTGCTAGTGAGAGTGGATCACAATCAGTAACAATTACAATAACAGATGATGATAGTGCACCAACTGTTACATTAGCAGCATCGGCGACAAGTATTGCAGAAAATTCATCTTCAACTATTACGTTAACAGCGACACTATCAAATGCAACCTATCAAGATGTAACTGTTTCAATTGGAACATCTGGTACTGCAACAGAAGGAACGGATTATGGTAATATATCTGATATTACTATTAGTGCTGGTTCCACAACAGGAACGGCAACTTTTGATCCAACCGATGACTCCGATGAAACAGATACTGTTACTGCAACGATTGCCATTAGTGGTGTCAGTGGTGGTGGTGCAACAGAGAGTGGTTCACAATCTGTTACGATTAGTATTTTAGATGATGAAAGTGTTCCACGTGTTACCTTAACTGTTAGTGCAACATCAATTGCAGAAAATGCTGGTACATCATTAACCTTAACGGCAACACTATCTAAAACGGCATCAGAAGATGTTACCGTTACACTTGGTACGTCTGGTGCTGCAACAGAAGGAACAGATTATGGATCTTTATCAAATATTACTGTTACTGCTGGATCATTAACAGGAACTACAACCTTTACACCAACAGATGATAGTATTTATGATGCAACATCAAATGAAACTGCAACGGTGTCTATTGATTCAGTTTCAGGAGGTGATGCATTAGAAAATGGAACTCAATCAGTAACAATTACTATTACCGATAATGAAAGTGCACCAACAGTTACTTTATCAAGAAGTGCTGCAGCTATTGATGAAAATTCTTCTAGCACAGTTACCATCACCGCAACGTTATCGAATGCAACGTATCAAGATGTTACTGTCAGTATTGGTGCATCGGGTGGAACAGAAGGAACAGATTATGCAACTATTTCTGATATTACGATTAGTGCAGGTAGCACAACAGGGACAACGTCTCTTGATCCAACTGATGACTCGGTTTACGAAGATGATGAGACAGTAACTGTTACAATTGATGGAGTCTCTGGTGGAAGTGCTAGTGAGAGTGGATCACAATCAGTTACAATAACAATTACAGAAAATGAGTCAGCACCTACAGTCACTTTAAGTGTTAGTGCAACAAGTATAGCAGAAAATGCCGGATCATCGTTAACCTTAACGGCAACATTATCTGGTGCAACAGATGAAACAGTAACTGTTGGAATTGATACAGGTGGCACTTCAACAGAAGGAACGGACTATACAGATGGAAGTGGAAATGTTGATGACATCACCATTAGCGCTGGTAGTACGACAGGTACAGTCAACTTTACACCAACTGATGACTCTATTTATGAAGGAAATGAAACTGCAATTATTTCTATTGGATCTGTTTCAGGTGGTGGAGCAACAGAGAGTGGAACGCAATCCGTTACTATTACGATTACAGAAAATGAAAGTGCACCAACAGTTGCTTTAAGTGTAAGTGCAACTAGTATTGCAGAGAATTCTGGATCATCTCTTACTATTACAGCAACACTATCTGGAAAAGCAGATGAAGATGTAACTGTTACAATTGGAACTGGTGGAACAAGTATAGAGGGAACTGATTATACCGACGGAAGTGGAAATTTAAATGACATAACTATTTCTGCTAATTCAACAACTGGAACTGTTACATTTACTCCTACTGATGATAGCGTATACGAAGGAAGTGAAACAGCAATAGTTTCTATTGACGGCGTATCAGGAGCAGATGCAACTGAAGACGGAACACAATCAGTAACTATTACAATAACAGATAATGAATCTGCACCAACTGTAACACTTGCTGTTAGTGCAACATCTATTGCGGAGAATGCCGGATCATCGTTAACCTTAACCGCAACGTTATCTGGTGCAACAGATGCAGATATTACTGTTGCTTTAGATACTGCTGGAACAGCAACTGAAGGAACAGATTATACCGATGGCTCGGGTAACATCGATGATATTACCATTAGTGCAGGAGCAACAACAGGAACGGTGTCGTTCACACCAACTGATGATAGTATTTATGATGCAACGTCGAATGAAACAGCAACGATATCGATTAATGGTGTTTCAGGAAAAACGGGTGTTGCCGAAAATAGTACACCGCAAGCAGTTACTATAACAATAACAGATAATGAATCTGCACCAACCGTTACACTAGCAGCGGCATCATCATCTATTGCAGAAAATTCTAGTGATACAATTACCTTAACAGCTACTGTATCAACTGCCACCTTCCAAGATGTTACAGTTTCAATAGATGGTACCGGTGGTACAGGAACAGAAGGAACAGACTTTGGTACAGTATCAGACATTACGATTAGTGCTGGCAGTACTACAGGTACTGTAACTTTTGATCCAACAGACGATAATGTTTATGAAGGAAATGAAACAGCAGGTATTTCTGTGTCTGGTGTGTCGGGTGGTGGAGCAAGTGAGAGTGGTACTCAAGCTGTTACGATTACAATTACAGAAAATGAAAGTGCACCAACAGTAACTTTAAGTACAAGTGGATCAAGTATAGCAGAGAATGCTGGATCATCTTTAACTCTAACAGCAACATTATCAGTTGCAACAACTGCTGATGTTACAGTTGCTTTATCAACTTCTGGAACAGCAACAGAAGGAACTGATTACACGGATGGTAGCGGTAATATTGATGATATTACCATTAGCGCTGGAAGTACATCAGGAACAGTTAACTTTACACCAACAAATGACAGTGTGTATGAAGGTGATGAAACGGCTACGATTGCTATTAGTAGTGTCTCAGGTGGAAGTGCAACAGAGAGTGGATCACAATCTGTTACAATTACAATTTCAGAAGATGAATCCGCACCAACAGTAACTCTTTCAACAAGTGCTACATCTATTGCAGAGAATGCTGGATCATCTTTAACAATTACTGCAACCTTATCTACAGCTACGACTGCGGATGTAACCGTTACTATTGGAACAGCTGGTACCGCAACCGAAGGAACCGATTACACGGATGGTTCCGGTAATCTCGATGATATTACCATTAGTGCTGGTAGTACAACTGGTACCGTCAGTTTCACACCTACAGATGATGCATCAGATCCTATCTATGAAGAAAATGAAACAGCCATCATTTCGATTGATGGTGTCTCTGGAGGAAGTGCAAGCGAGAGTGGAACACAATCGGTAACAATAACTATTACAGAAAATGAAAGTGCACCAACTGTAACGCTAACAACAAGTGCTACATCCATTGCAGAGAATGCTGGCTCCTCTGTTACTTTAACAGCGACTCTTTCTATTAAAGTTGATGAAGCTGTAACAGTTGCCTTAAGTACAAGCGGCGCTGCAACAGAAGGAACAGATTACACCGATGGAAGTGGTAACTTAGATGATATTACAATTAGTGCAGGCAATACTACTGGCACAGTAAGTTTCACACCAACAGATGATTCTGTTTACGAGGATGATGAAGCTGCAACGATTGCTATTGATTCTGTATCCGGAGGAGGGGCAAGTGAGAGTGGTTCTCAATCTGTAACCGTAACAATAACAGAAAATGAATCTGAGCCAACAGTAACACTTGCAGTAAGCGCAACATCGATTGCAGAGAATGCAGGATCATCATTAACCTTAACTGCAACATTATCAGGTGCAACTGATCAAGATGTTACCGTTGTATTAGGTACATCTGGTACGGCAACTGAAGGAACGGATTATACCGATGGAAGTGGCAATGTTGATGATATTACGATTAGTGCTGGTAGTACCACTGGTACTGTTTCGTTTACGCCAACTGATGATAGTGTCTATGAAGGAAATGAAACTGCTACCATTGCTATAAGTAGCGTTACCGGTGAAGCAAGTGAGAGTGGAACTCAAGCAGTTACTATAACTATTACAGAAAATGAATCAGCGCCTACTGTTACTTTATATATGAAAATAGATAGTTTAGGATTTGAATACACAAGTACATCCATTAATGAGAATAATTCATCGACGTCTATAAGAATAGAAGCAAAATTATCTGGTGCAACAGATGAAGATGTAACTGTTGCTTTAAGTACAAGTGGTACAGCAACAGAAGGAACTGATTACACTGATGGTTCTGGTAATCTTGATGACATCACTATTAGCGCAGGAAGTACGACAGGATCTATAAACTTTATTCGTTCAGATGATAGTGTCTATGAAGGAGATGAAACTGCAACAATTGCTATTAGTAGTGTTTCAGGTGGAAGTGCAACAGAGAGTGGATCACAATCTGTAACGATTACGATTCAAGATAATGAAAGTGCAGGAAGTGTTACGCTAACTGTTAGTGCAACATCTATTGCAGAGAATGCCGGTAGCTCTCTTACTATAACCGCAACTCTCTCTAGCACAAGTGATGAAGATGTTACTGTTGCTCTATCAACTTCTGGCACAGCAACTGAAGGAACCGATTACACGGATGGAAGTGGAGCAATAGATGATATTACAATTAGTGCCGGTGCAACAACCGGAACAGTTAACTTTACTCCAACAGATGATTCAGTTTATGAAGGAAATGAAACTGCTACGATTGCTATCAGTAGTGTCTCAGGTGGAGATGCATCAGAAAGTGGTGATCAATCAGTTACAGTCACAATATCAGAAAATGAAAGTGCTCCAACAGTTACTCTAAGTGTAAGTGCAACATCTATTGCAGAAAATGCTGGTACTTCTATTTCCGTAACGGCAACATTATCTGGAGCGACTGATGAAGCAGTCACTGTTGCTTTAAGTACATCAGGAACAGCAACAGAAGGAACCGATTACACGGATGGTAGTGGTAATGTTGATGATATTACTATTAGTGCCGGAGCAACAACCGGAACAGTTAACTTTACACCAACTGATGACTCTATCTATGAAGGAAATGAAACTGCCACTCTTGCTATTAGTAGTGTTTCAGGTGGAAGCGCAACAGAGAGTGGATCACAATCAAAAACAATTACAATTACTGATAATGAATCAGCACCAACTGTAACCCTTTCAACAAGTGCAACATCCATTGCAGAGAATGCTGGTTCTTCGTTGACACTAACTGCAACTCTATCTGTAGCAACAACTGCTGATGTCACTGTTGCTCTATCAACTTCTGGCACAGCAACTGAGGGAACGGATTACACCGATGGAAGTGGATCAATTGATGATATTGTAATTTCTGCTGGCTCGACAACAGGAACAGTTAATTTTACTCCAACAAATGATTCCATTTATGATGCAACATCTAATGAAACAGCAACAATAGATATAAGCGGTGTATCTGGTGGTAGTGCCACTGAAGATGGAACACAAAATGTAACAATAACAATTACAGATGATGAAAGTGCTCCAACAGTTACATTATCAAGAGGTGCAGCTGCAATAGATGAAGACTCTTCTAGTACTGTTGCAATTACCGCAACGTTATCGAATGCAACATTTCAAGACGTAACGGTTACTATTGATGGAACAGGGGGAACAGGTACAGAAGGCACTGACTTTGCAACGGTTTCAGATATTACAATAAGTGCTGGTTCTACAACAGGCACTGCAGCAGTAGATCCAACCGATGACTCTGTTTATGAAGGAAATGAAACAGCAGGTATATCTATTTCAGGAGTTTCAGGAGGTAGTGCAACTGAAAGTGGTTCTCAATCTGTCACTGTAACAATCACTGAAGATGAATCTGCACCTGGAGTTACTTTAACTGTAAGTTCATCAACTCTTGCAGAAAATTCAGGAAATTCCAAAACAATAACGGCAACCCTAACAGGAACTGCTGATGAAGATGTTACTGTTGTTATAGGTACATCAGGAACAGCAACCGAAGGAACTGATTACACAGATGGTAGTGGAAATATTGATGACATTACTATTAGTGCAGGAAGTACAACAGGAACAGTAAACTTTACACCAACAAATGACTCCATATACGAAGGAAATGAAACAGCAACAATTTCGATTAGTAGTGTATCTGGTGGAGACGCATATATTTCTGGCGGGACACAATTCGTAGTTTTAACAATTACAGATGATGAAAGTGCACCAACTGTAACCTTAGCTGTTAGTGCAACGAGTATCGCAGAGAATGCAGGATCTTCGTTGACTCTGACGGCTACATTAAGTGGTGCAACAGACTCTGCCATTACAGTTGCTTTAGATACGTCAGGTACCGCGACTGAAGGTACAGATTATACCGATGGCTCTGGTAATATTGATGATATTACAATTTCTGCTGGTAGTACCACAGGTACTGTAAATTTCACTCCAACAGATGATAGTATTTATGATGCGGCTTCTAATGAAACAGCAACGATATCGATTAATGGTGTTTCAGGAAAAACAGGTGTTGCCGAAAATAGTACACCGCAAGCTGTTACCATAACAATAACGGATGATGAAAGTGCTCCTTCTGTTACATTAACTACTAGTGCAAACAGTATTGCTGAGAATGCAGGATCATCTTTAACTTTAACAGCTACTATAGGTAATGCAACTTATGAAGACGTAACAGTATCAATAGATGGAACTGGAGGTACAGGTACTGAAGGAACAGATTTTGGAACGGTATCTGATATAACTATTAGTGCAGGATCAACAACAGGAACAACATCTTTTACTCCAACGGATGATAGTATTTATGATGCTACTTCAAATGAAACAGCAGGTATTTCTGTTTCAGCTGTCAGTGGAGGAGGGGCATCAGAAAATGGAACACAAGCAGTGACGATTACTATTACTGATAATGAGTCAGCACCAACTTTAACACTCTCTACGAGTGCTACTTCTATTGCAGAGAATGCAGGTACATCACTGACTGTAACTGCTACTTTATCAAATGGAACATATCAAGATGTGACCGCTGCACTAGGTACATCAGGTACAGCAACAGAAGGAACGGATTATACGGATGGAAGTGGTAACTTAGATGATATCACTATTAGTGCTGGTAGTACGACGGGTACTGTTTCTTTTACACCGACAAATGATTCCATAGTCGAAGGTAATGAAACTGCTACCATTGCAGTCACAAGTGTATCTGGCGGTAGTGCTACAGAAAGTGGGACACAAGCTGAAACGATAACAATTACTGATGATGATAGTGGAAGTTTTTCTGTTGCTGATGTTACTGTTGCAGAAGGGGCAGGATCTGCAACTATTACCGTTTCGGTAAGCAATGCCTATTCAAGTGATGTGACTATTGACTATGCGACTTCTAATGGTACGGCAACAGCAGGTTCTGATTATACGGCAACAAATGGGACTCTAACATTTAGTGCTGGTGATACCTCCAAGACATTTTCAGTATCTATAACAGATGATAGCACTGATGAAAGTAGTGAAACTATTACCATCACTATTAGTAATGCATCTAATGGAACTATTAGTGATTCAACTGGAACAGTTACAATAACAGATAATGATACACCTAATTTATCCATTAATGATGTTACGACTTCAGATGAAAGTAACACGTCAACAAACATGACGGTAACATTATCTGATGCATCAACTAAAACTGTGACTGTTGATTACGCAACATCAAACGGAACAGCAACTGCTGGTTCAGATTATACAGCAACAAATGGAACTCTTACTTTTAGTGCTGGTGAAACATCTAAAACCATTGCTGTAACTGTTCTTGCAGACTCTTTGGATGAAAATAATGAAACAGTCACTATGACCTTATCAAATGCGTCAAATGCAAACATAAGCGATGCAACAGGAACATTTACTATAACCGATGATGACGCAACGCCGTCATTATCTATTAATGATGTTTCAACATCGGATGAAAGTAATGCAACAACAAACATGACGGTTACACTCTCTGCTGCATCCGGAAGAGATGTGACAGTTGATTATGCAACATCAAACGGAACTGCAACAGCAGGGTCTGATTACACAGCAACAAATGGAACTCTTACTTTTAGTGCTGGAGAAACAACTAAAACAATAGGAATCACTGTTCTTGCTGATGCGTTAGACGAAGCAAATGAAACGGTAACGATGACTTTATCAAGTGCTTCTAATGCCTCTATTAGTGACTCAACAGGAACCTTCACTATAACGGATGATGATGCAACGCCGTCATTATCCATCAATGATGTTTCCACATCGGATGAAAGTAATGCTGCAACGAATATGACGGTTACTCTTTCTGCAGCTGCTGGAAGGGATGTCACCGTTAACTATGCTACATCAAATGGAACGGCAACTGCAGGTTCAGATTATACAGCAACAAGTGGTACCTTAACGATCAGTGCAGGAAGTACGACAGGGACTATTCCTGTAACAGTTCTTTCTGATGCGCTAGACGAAGCAAATGAAACGGTAACGATGACTTTATCAAGTGCTTCTAATGCCTCTATTAGTGACTCAACAGGAACATTTACAATCACCGATGATGACGCAACGCCGTCATTATCTATTAATGATGTAACAACTGATAACGAAAACAATACTGCTACCAACATGACAGTAACTCTTTCTGCAGCTGCTGGAAGAGACGTTACCGTTGCTTATGCAACGTCTAACGGTACAGCAACAGCTGGGTCAGACTATACAGCTACCTCTGGAACACTAACAATCAGTGCTGGGGATACAACGGGGACTATAGGGATTACAGTTCTTGCAGATTCATTAGACGAAGCAAATGAAACGGTAACGATGACTCTTTCAAGTGCTACGAATGCTACAATTAGTGACTCTACTGGTACTTTCACTATCGCCGATGATGATGCCACACCTTCATTATCTATTAATGATGTTACGACATCAGATGAAAGCAACACGTCAACGAACATGACAGTAACATTATCCGCTGCATCTGGAAGAGACGTCACGGTTGATTACGCAACATCAAACGGTACAGCAACTGCTGGTTCCGACTATACGGCAACAAGTGGAACTTTGACCATAAGTGCTGGAAGTACTACTGGTACTATTGCAGTAACTGTTCTTGCAGACTCTACGGATGAGGCAAATGAAACAGTAACAATGACCTTATCAAATGCATCTAATGCAACAATCAGTGATTCAACAGGAACATTCACGATTACCGATGATGAGACGCCTACATTAACTATCAATGATGTTTCTACATCAGATGAGAGTAATGCTGCAACGAATATGACGGTAACATTATCTCCTGCATCTTACCAAACAGTAACTGTTAATTATGCAACATCTAATGGAACGGCTACTGCTAGTTCTGATTATACGGCAGCAAGTGGTACTCTGACTTTTAATGCTGGCGAAACATCCAAAACTATTGCTGTAACAGTTCTTTCTGATGCGTTAGACGAAGCAAATGAAACGGTAACGATGACTCTATCAAGTGCATCAAATGCAACAATAAGTGATTCAACTGGTACCTTTACCATTACGGATGATGATGCAACTCCTTCGCTTTCAATCAATGATCCAACAACATCAGATGAAAGTAACGCGTCAACAAACATGACCGTAACATTATCCGCTGCATCTGGAAGAGATGTTACCGTTGATTATGCTACTTCAAATGGAACAGCAACAGCTGGTTCAGACTATACAGCTACCTCTGGAACATTAACGATCAGTGCTGGAAGTACGACAGGTACGATAGGAATAACAGTATTGGCTGACTCTTTAGACGAAGCAAATGAAACAGTTACTATGACATTGTCAAACGCCTCAAATGCAACAATAAGTGATTCAACTGGTACCTTTACCATTACGGATGATGATGCAACTCCTTCGCTTTCAATAAATGATGTTTCCACTTCAGATGAAAGTAATGCTGCAACAAACATGACCGTTACTTTATCTGCTGCTGCTGGAAGAGATGTCACCGTTAACTATGCTACATCTAATGGTACGGCGACAGCAGGAAGCGATTATACATCAACTAGTGGAACATTAACGATCAGTGCTGGAAGTACGACTGGTACTATTCCTATAACAGTTCTTTCTGATGCGTTAGATGAAGCAAATGAAACAGTGACGATGACATTATCCAGTGCATCAAATGCAACAATAAGCGATGCAACAGGAACCTTTACGATTACAGATGATGATGCAACGCCGTCACTTTCAATAAATGATGTGATTACATCGAATGAAAATGGTGAATTTACATTCACAGTAACACTATCTGCTGCATCTGGGCAGGATGTTACAGTTGATTATGCTACTTCAGATGGAACAGCAACTGCAGGTTCGGATTATACAGCGACAAGTGGAACATTAACTATCAGTGCTGGAAGTACAACAGGTACGATAGGGGTAACAGTTCTTGCAGATACTACAAATGAAGGAAATGAAACTGTAACGATGACCTTATCAAATGCATCCAATGCAACGATAAGTGATTCAACAGGAACATTTACGATAGCAGATGATGATAATTTTAGTTTTTCTGTTGCTGACGTAAGTGTTGATGAGACAGCAGGTAGTGCAACTATTACTGTATTAATGAGTAGTTATAGTAATTCTTCTCAGACTATACAATATGCGACTTCAGATGGAACAGCGACTACTAGTGGTTCAGATTATACGGCAACAAGTGGAACTCTTACTTTTAGTGCTGGAGATACTTCTGAATCATTTACAGTTTCAATAAATGATGATGATATTTGTGAATTAAATAATGAAACTTTTACAATTACGTTAAGTAATGCATCTGCAGGTTCTATAAGTGATAGTACGGCAACAGTTACAATTACGGAACAAAACTTTATGAACTGTGGTACACAAAATTCCTATAGCTCATCAACAGCTACTGCTTGGTTAAGCGAATTAGAATTTTCTCAGAGTGGATTAGATAGTGACGACGATCCATATAAAAATATTAATCTTCATAAAGCCTTAGCATATTCAAATGGCTCTGGGTTAATGTTAGGATCTGGTGAAGTGATAGCAATCATGGATTCAGGATTTCAAATAAGTGGAGCAGGTAGTAATACTTATACGCACCAAGAGTTTAGTGGAAAAACTATTACTGCTCTTAATACTACTTACTTTACGCTTTATAATAGTAGTAATAATAATCATGGAACAGGAGTAGCAAGTGTTGCATTAGGTAATTTTGGAGTAGGTGCTTCAATGGGTGTTGCTCCAGCTGCAGATTTACATATACATCAGTTCAATCTTACAGGGACTGCATCAAGTTATGCAGATTGGTGGGCACTTGGAACGGATGATGCTAGATCAGATGGTGCAATTTCTCAAAATAATTCATGGGGATTTGATGATAGCCAAACACTTAATGCATCCCAAACTGCATATCACGCGAATAGTCACTGGGCGATTAATGATTATGTAACATATAAGAATAATAATTCACTTTCATCATCAGAAACTTTAGCAGCTCACTATAATTTAGATAATGATAATAATGGAGCTCGTGATATTTGGGCATCTAATACAGCTTCTCAATGGGACACATATGTTACTGCACTAAATAATTTTCAAAATTCTGGTGTAATTGTTTTTGCCCTTTCAAATAATTCAAATTACGATGATGCAGATGTTTCTGCTGCACTTCCTGAATTATATTCTCAATTAGAAGAGGCATGGATTACTGTTGCTAACATAGAAATTGATGGAACAGGAGCAATGAGTGGTAAAACTTATACATTACAATCAGCTCCGTGTGGTTCAACAGCTGAGTATTGTATAGCAGCAGATGGAACAAATATTCTAGTTGCAGGTGGAACGACGTATAATGTTAGTGGTCATTTCTATCAACTTCCTACTGGTACTTCATTTGCTGCGCCTCAAGTATCTGGAGCAATTGCTTTATTAGCTACTCATTTTCCTAACCATTCTCCTGAACAATTAACAGATAGATTACTTGCTTCTGCTTATAATGATTGGGCAGCCTTTGGAGTAGATGGAACAGTGACATTTGGTAATGGAGTTCAGCATGGATACAGTACAGACTATGGTCACGGTATAATGGACATCTATGCTGCTTTACAGCCAATTACTAGCGATATGCTTGGAAGGTCAATATATACATCAAATACGAATTTATCTAATACTAGCCAACTACAATCTGCGGGTCAAAGTTTAGAAAATTCATATTTAAGATCTTCTAGGTCATTTGGAGATGCTATTAGTAGCGCATTGTCCGCTGAAGTAAACTATTACTATGACGCCTTAAATGGTGGTTTTGCCTATAAGATGGATGGGCATGTAATTCCTCAGTCTAATACTAAACCAGTAATTAATCTTGATGCGGAAATAAGTGGAATGAAAAGTGCTTCAACATTAAATAATCATCTTAATATTGGTGAGACAGATTATAAAAATATTTTATACAAAAAATCTTTCTCAGATGATGAGGATTTAGAACAACAATTAGCAATCACATTAGGTTATTCAGGATTACCAGTTCAAAGTTTCTTTAACTTTGAGCAAATGGCACTTAATGGAATTACAGATTATAATTTACCTTTCTTGGATCAAAATGATCAGGGCTTAAGTTTAAATTCTTTATTCGAAGGAAAGAGATTTAAATTATCATTATCTTCGACAACACCAGTCCATCATCAAACTGACACTGGAGATGCTGTAATGGGATCCTCAAACTCATTAATGAGTACAATAGAGTATAAATTAAATGAAGAATTAGTAGTAGGATTATTATCAGGTTTTGTTGAGGAAACAGAGGGTTTCTTAGGCCTTGAAGGAAATGAGGCATTTAGTTTAGATAATTCATCTAATTTAAGTAAATTTAATTCATTAAAAATTCAGAAAAATATTAAAGATGACTTAGTATTTACATTTACAGGAACTATAGCTTATTCTGATTTTGAAGGGGATAGTACTTCATTGTTAAAATCTGCAGATAATGTTTTATCTGACTCTTATTCACTTACATTGAACAAAGCGAACTTATTTGGAAATGATAACTTTGCTATTTCTGTCTCTCAACCTAATAGAGTTAGAAATGGATCACTGACACTAAGATTATCAGATTTAGCGGATCAGGGTGGAAACATTAATATTAGAGATACTGAAGTAAATTTAGAGCCATCTGGAAGACAGGTTGATACATCTTTTGCTTATACAAAAGATATCTCTGAAGACATTACACTTTCATTTAAAGCCACTATTACAGATGAATTTAACCATATTAAAGATAATGATAAAAATTATTCAGGTTATATAGGTTTAAATTATGAGAATTTAAAAATTGGTATTTCTGATGCAGACAACATTAGCAGACCAAATTTAAAATTCGAGTATAGTATAGATTTTTAAAATCTTTTTTGAGCTTTAATACAATCCATTATGTACTCTTGCCAATAAACGTTTTGTTTGGAAGCTTTATTTGCAAAAAAGAATTCATTTACTTTTGAAAATACTTTTTTAAATGTTTCAGAATTTTGATTTTCATAATCAATGTTTAGAAAGTCTTGTAATTGATCTTCAGGTATTTCTGCAGATTTTTGAATAAACTCCCCTGTATATCTAAATATCTGTAAAAATTGTAAAAAATATTTATCTTCTATTTTTGCAAGATGGTAATGTCTTATAAAATCATCAGTTACTATGTATTTTTTTGATTTTAAATCATAACTCCAAATTGTTTTATCAC
>CACJEH010000003.1:0-62601 GCA_902592365.1 uncultured Alphaproteobacteria bacterium | reverse complement strand
GTAAACTCTCTGTAAAAAAACATATAAACGAGGATGGCACTTATCCCAATTTAGTTTCAAAGAATACAAAAGATAAAACCTCAGAGATATTTCAGGGAATTTACCCTGAGCCAAAGTTTTTACCAGGTGGTGATAAGTATTTATTAATAGAATTTGGTAATGTGATGAATTTAGAATTGAACTTTAAAGCTCAGGGGCTATCAAACTTAATTAAGACAGCAAATATAAAGGGTGTTTACGAAACACTCCCATGTTTTGCCTCAATGATAGTTCACTACAATCCAGATGATATCGGCTATCAAGATTTAATTAATGAATTGAAATCATTGCTTAAAGACATGAAAGATAATGATGATACTGTTGTAAATAGCAGACTTTTTCATTTCCCGACTGTCTATCTTGACAAATGGACAAAAGAGGCAATTGAAGACTATATAGCTAAAATCACAATGAAAAAGCCAGATCCTGAGTTCATTACAGAATTAAACCAATTAGATGACGTTAATCATTTTGTCAGAGTTCACTCTGGAACTGAGTATTGGGTGGCTTCGCTTGGTTTTTGGCCTGGTTTACCATTTACAATGCCGCTTGACCCTAGGTGCAAATTAACCGCTCCAAAGTATAACCCACCTAGAACATGGACACCAAAAGGAACTGTGGGTATGGGGGGATCGTCCACAGCTATTTATCCTGATAGGCTACCTGGAGGTTATCAAATTTTTGGTAGAACCCCTGTACCCATTTGGGATCCTGACAAGAATTTTGATGTTTTCAAAGATAGCATTTGTCTATTTAGACCGGGAGATAGAATTAAATTTGTACCTTGTGATTATGATGAGTTTGAAATGATTGAAAAAAAAGTTGAGGATAAGTCATATCGATATGATTTAATTGAGGAGCATAAATTTTCTATCAAAAAATATAAAAACTGGTTGTCTAAACTAGATTATAATAAGAAGTTTTAAATGTTTGAAGTTATTAAACAGGGACTAGAAACATCAGTGCAAGATTATCCCGGGAGAGTTGGTTATCTTAACCAAGGGTTTCCTCCCTCAGGGCCAATGGATAGTTGGTCTTTTCGACTTGCCAATTTACTTGTAGGTAATGATGAGAGTTTTGCAGCGCTTGAGTGTCAGTATACTGGTCCAACTTTAAAATTTGAAAAAGATCATGTCATTGCGGTCTGTGGTGCTGATATGCAGCCCAAAATAAATGGTAATTCTATTCCTATGTGGGAGAGTGTTTTAATAAAATCTGGACAAACTCTTGAAATGGGTTTTACAGTATCTGGTGCAAGATCTTATGTGTCTTTTGCTGGAGGCATTGAGTCAGAAAAATGGCTAAACTCTCAATCAACTTTTCACAAAGCAGGCGTTGGTGGCATTGATGGTCATGCTTTGAAAGACGGTCAAAGAGTCCCTTTGGGTCAAGCTAATGGGAAGATCGGTAGAAAAATTAGAACTGACTCAATTCCAGAGATTAGCAATAGTGGTATTTGGGAAATTGAGGTTGTTCGGGGACCAAATGATGATTGGCTTGACGACGAAGGATATGACACTTTTCTTAAAGCAGAGTGGAAACTTCAAGCAAGAAGTGATCGTACTGGATTTAGGTTGGATGGACCCACTTTAAGTTTTACCGAAAAAGCTACAAATAAATCTCCTGAACATGGCTATGAACCCTCAAATATAATAGACCAGGGCTACCCAATTGGTGGTATTAATTTGGCGGGTCAAACGCCAATAATACTTGTAAATGATGGGCCTAGTATGGGTGGGTTTATTGTACCTTTTACTGTTCCATCAGCCTCTTTTTGGAAATTAGGACAAGCTAAACCAAATGAAAAATTTAAGTTTAAAGAAATAAGTGTGCAAGAGGCACAGGAAATGAGATCTGAACAAACATCCATCTGCTCAATGGGAAGTGTAATATAATATGTCTACAGAAGTTTTAACGTCAGTTCCAGGTAACATATGGAAAGTTTTAGTAGAAGTTGGAGATGAAGTAAGTGAGGGGGATATATTATTTATTATGGAAGTTATGAAATCAGAGGTCAATCATAACGCTCCAGTTAGTGGAACGATAACTCAAGTTAACATTAGGAACGATCAAGAGGGTGTAAGCCCTGGCACTGTTGCTATAATCATAGATTAAATGACAGATACTCCACTTTTATATAATGGGCCTACTTCTCCTTTTGGAAGAAAATGTAAAGTATCTGCTCTTGTATTAGACGTTGCTCATAAAGAAGAAAAGATAAATATTTATAAATCAAGATTTCTTGATGAATTTAATCCATTAAGACAAGTTCCTACTTTAATAGTTGGTAATAAAACAATCACAGACAGTGATAATATTTGTTTGTACTTTGATAGTATTTCAAAAAAAGACTCTATATATCCAAAAGATCGTTATTGGGAAAGTATGACAATGATAAGTGTTTCAAATGGAATTATGGAAAATGCAGTTAATCGTTATATAGAAATGTCAGCTATACCAGAATTAGAGCAAAGACATAAATCAATAGAACGTTATGAGAAAAAAATTTTAAGATCCATTGATTGGATTGAAAGAAAATATGATGAGTTCGTGACTGACAAGTTAACGATTGATCAAATATCTGTTGCCTGTGCATTAGACTATACGTCTTTTAGATTTACTGACGCTTGGGGAGAAAATAATATTAAATTAAAAAAATGGTTAGAAAATATTACCAAGAATGATTTTATGAAATCAACATTACCTGGAGAGAGTTTTAAGTATGAATAAAAGATTTAGAAAATTTTTTCTACAAATGATACATTATAAGTTGATGAGATATATTTTTGTACTTCTTCTAAGTTTGCCATTATTGTCGATGAATTTGAATGCAGAGTATGAGATGCACATCCCAAATTGTACTCAAAAAGGTGTTGAAAATTGCGGTGGTTTTTTATTTGATAATGAAACTGGGGATGTCCTTTTTTGCGGTTCTGAGAGTTGTATCGATTTAAAACTACCAAAATCTTGGAAGGCAAAACAGAAAGATAAACTATCAAAACAAGATCAAATATTAGAAATGCTCTCTAATATTCAGGTTGGATCTGTCAACACAGTTCAAAATGTTGAGCCTTCCTCAGATACAAAAATTGTAAATCAGGAAGTAAAATCAGAAGAAAAGAAAGAAGAAAAAGAGGTTGTCAAAAAAGAAGAGAAAAAAGAGAAGAAGATAGAAAAGTGTGACAAAGAAAAGAAAAGTTTGTGTAAAGGTTCTGGTGGCATGCAACTTGGAGGAACCGGAATGAAACTTAAGAAACCAACAAAAAAATAGTTTGAAAAAAAAACAAAAGAGATCAATAGCTTCTTTAATATTAATAAGAGAAAAACTTGCCTTTGACCTATGTAATGAGATTTATATGAATAAAGATGAAGCTTGTGAAATTATAGACTTTGCTTTCCAGCTTAGTGTAAAATTACCTGAAACTTATGATCAGCTGAAATCAGAGATAAAGTCTTATATAATTATTAATATGTTATCTCTAGTTACTAAATTCCACTAGTATCAATTTCTTCTTTTGAAATATTTTCTTTATTTTCATCAAGTAAATTTTCATAGTTCGAATTTTCATTACTCAAATAAGTACTATCAGTTAAAATTATATCCATTCTCCTATTATTAAAGCTATAATCACAAGTAACTGAAAAAATTAACTCACTATTATTTGATCTATTTCTAAGATAAATTTCCCAAGTTGTTTTACTTTTAAGTTTATTTGGAAACTGTTTAACTTCAGTTTGAAATAATTCGGTGTTTTTCTTTTGAAATGAATTAATAAAGCTATCTTGAATGTCAAGGCACTCAACAGGACTGAGTTGCAATTGATTATTTGAGCCGTGAATTTCGTAAATATTTCCTGTTTTTGTTGATTTTAATGTGTATTCAGTAAGATATTTGTTTGCTATCAAGACGTTGTCCTCTTTAATAGAAATGCTCTCAATATTACCTTTCTTTAATTTTATACTACCATCATTTTCATACCTGAGAATGTCCTCGTACAATTTATAACCAAAAAGCTCAATTGATTGTGCATTCAAACAAAAAAACATGCTAACCGTGAATAATGTCTTAAACATAAGGAATTTTAACATTGATTTAGTTCTTTGAAATAGTGTTGAGCGGATATGGAACATCTTTGATAGAAAATTTATGACAATATTCAACACCCTCTAAAAGTTTTGACCATAGTTCGTTTGCATCCTTTTCTAATTCTGGGATCGAATATGATGCTAAGCTTAAAAACCATATCTTAAAAGAGTCCTTTGATAGTCTATCGACATTTGAATTGACTAATGTTGAAAAAGTATCTTTCCACTGTAGTAAGAGAACATCAGCTTCTTTTTTTGATAAATTCTGCGGTGATGTAAAGTATTTTTTTTGAAGAGTTGATTTATCTTGTTCTAGGATAGATGTTTTAAATTGGAATGCATTATCGAGAATTGATGCTTTTTCTTTACTATCATTTATTTCAATCCAATTAATAAAGCCTTTCAATAATCTTGAGCATATGTCATGGAGTTGTTCATTATCTATTTCTTCATTCATATAATTTATTAAAATTTAAAATTTCAAGAATGACTGTATCTCTTTTGCTAGAGCCAACATTTCTAAACACCCTTTTCCAGTTCTTTGTTTTTCTACTACTGTTAACCCTAATCCCATAGTTGATACAAATATTTGTCTATTACCCAAAATCGTCTTTGCTTTTTTAACATTCATTTTATTAACAAATTTATGTGCTTCTTGAATAAGTTTAGATTTTGCATTTGCTCTATTAATGAGTATTAATATCTCTCTTTTTTCTCTTTTTGCTAATTCAATTATGGACTCCGTGGCCCAAAAATCCACTTGAGAGGGAGATATTGGTATAATGACAAGGTCAGCTATTTCAATTGCTGGTCTTCCATCAGCGTCAATTTTGGGAGGAGTATCAATTATTACTAAATCAGATTTTTCTTTAAGCGTTTTAGCCTCATACTGTGCGCCCCAGAGGCTTGCTGTTTTAAACTGAATCATATTTTTATTTTTAAGTTTTTCATTTCTGGTAAGAAACCACTTACCTAAACTGCCTTGAGGGTCTGTGTCGAGTAAGGTCGTGGATAAATTATTTTTTAAAGAATAAACAGCAGCTAAATTGGCAGCTATAGTGGTTTTTCCAGAGCCTCCTTTTTGTTGAGCGATGGTAATAACCTTAGACACAATTCAAGTATAAAAATAAAAAACTCTTAAGAAAGCCTTATTAAAAAAAAGTTGTGGGTTGATAGGTGCTCAGAATAGGTTTGGTAAAATTATATAGGAAATAAACCTCATATCATCTATATTGCTATCGTGAAAGCGTTTCAATTCAACACTACTCCTGGAATAAGATTTGGAAGTGACTATTCAGTAGGCACAGCAGAGGAAGTTTCTAAAAAACTTGGTAACAAAATACTATTTGTAACTGATCCGGGTTTAGTGAAAATTGGGTTACACGAAAAAACAATTACTGAGCTTCAAAAATACTCTGAAATTTTAATTTTTGATAATGTTGAAGCTGACCCATCTATAAAAACACTTATGAGTTGTGTACAACAGGGAAGAGATTTTGATGCAACAGGTGTAATTGGATTTGGTGGTGGATCATCAATGGACGTATCAAAATTAACTGCACTTTTGATTGGCTCAAACGAAAATATTCATGAAGCTTGGGGAGTGGCTAATGCTAAAGGGCCTAGGCTTCCTCTTGCACTTTACCCAACAACTTCTGGTACTGGTTCTGAAGTAACTCCAATTTCTATTATCACACAAGAAGATTTAGAAAAAAAAGGAGTTTCCTCTCCTATTATACTTCCAGACCTTGCAATTCTTGATCCATCATTAACACTCGGTCTTCCCCCTCACATTACTGCTGCTACCGGTATTGATGCAATGGTCCACGCGATAGAGTCTTATGCTTCAAAAAGTGTGAACAATAATTTGATCTCACAAACACTTGCAAAGGAAGCATTGAAGCTTTTAGGTAGTTCTATAAGACAAGCTGTCATTAACGGAAAGGATATTGAAGCAAGATCAAATATGCTTGTTGGCTCTATGTTAGCAGGTGTCTCCTTTGGAAACTCTCCAGTTGCTGGCGTTCATGCTTTGGCATATCCGATTGGAGGAACTTATCATGTCCCTCACGGTCTTTCCAACGCACTTGTCCTGCCATATGTGTTAAGATTTAATATATCTGATCAAAATGCATCAAAACTTTACAGTGAAATAGCCCCAATTGTTTTTCCAGATATTGATACAAGCACCAGCACTCAAGATATTTCCTCAAAATTCATTGAAAAGTTGTCAGATCTATCAAGCGAATTAGGTTTAGAACAAAGATTAAGAGATCTCGACATCCCTGAAACTGCATGCGAAACAATGGCTAGAGATGCTATGAAACAAACCCGATTACTAATCAATAATCCAAGAGAAATATCTGAAAAAGATGCTTTTGATATTTATAGGTCTGCATGGTAAAAACTTCATCTGATAAGAGATGGTAAATTTATCATCTTGAATTATTAAGATTTTAAACTAAATAATATGAAAAAATGTTAAGTGTAATAGATATTTCTAAAAATTTTGGCGATTTTACTGCCATTAATAAACTCTCTTTTGAGGTCAAAGTTGGTGATGTGATGGGGTTCCTTGGACCTAATGGTGCTGGCAAAACAACTTCTATGAGGGTAATAACAGGTTATCTGAAATCTGACAGTGGAAACGTTATCATAAACAATAAAGACATTGAAATAGATCCCATTCACACAAAGTCAATGATTGGCTACTTACCTGAAGGAGTTCCCCTTTATTTGGACTTTTCGCCATATCTTTACCTAGACTACGTTTGCCAGGTAAGAAATATAAAAAATTCAAAAACAGCAATCAAAAAAGTAATTAATGATCTACAATTAGAAGAGGTAAAAGATGTTCCCATTGAAACTTTATCAAAAGGTTTTAAAAGACGTGTTGGAATTGCACAGGCTCTTATACATAATCCCAAATTACTGATCTTAGATGAGCCAACTGATGGATTGGATCCCCTTCAAAAATTTGAAGTAAGAAAATTAATTAAAAAATTATCTAAAACAAAAGCAATTATAATTTCTACACACATTCTTGATGAAGTCCCAGAGGTTTGTAATAAGTGTCTTATTATTAATGATGGACAAAAAGTCTTTGAGGGAACTCCAGCACAGCTTAAGAAAAAAATTGGTAAATCCCTAGATGAAAAATTTAGAAAGTTAGTAAGCTAATGTTGGCGCTAATTAAAAGAGAACTTAAATTATATTTCATTACTCCTGTTGCCTATATTTTTACTGCAATATTTATTTTGACCTCTATGTCCTTGACATTTTATTTTGGCTCGTTTTTTTCCTCAGGAGTTGCAGACTTAACGGTTTTTTTTAGTTTTATTCCATGGGTTTTTATTTTCTTTGTCTCTGCAGTTACTATGAAAAGTTGGTCCGAGGAAAAGAGACTTGGTACTATTGAATTATTAATGACTTTGCCAATTCCTTTGTGGAAGATAGTGTTGAGTAAATTTTTTGCAACTTGGGCTTTTGTTGTATTCTCTGTTGTATTGACGTTTCCTATTTGGATTACAGTAAATTATCTTGGAAACCCTGATAACCTTGTAATTATTGGCCAATATCTTGGTGTTATTATCATGGCAGGTGCTTATGTCTCTCTTGGAATTTTCTTTTCTTCGTTAACTAACAATCAAATAATTGCCTTTATTTTATCTATTTTAGTCTCATTTCTTTTTACCATAAGTGGGTTTCCTCTTATGATTAATTTTATAACTGGGATTTTACCTATTGAAATAGTAGAACTCATTTCTAGTTTTAGCTTTTTGACTCACTTCTCAAGTATCCAAACGGGTTTCTTCTCAATTAAAGGATTGTTTTTCTTTTTATCCTTTATTGCTCTTTGGAATTATTTAACAATTATAAAATTTTTAAATCGAGACTAATGAATAAATTTTTACAAAAAAACTATCTTATAGTATCTATACTAAGCACTGTTATTTTATTTTTGTCCTTTAATTTTATAATCCAAAAAATCAACTTTAATTTGGGAGTTGATTTTACCTCTACCAAAACTTTTACTCTTTCAAGTGGTACTAAGAGAGTTATCGACGAAATAGAAGAGCCAATAAAAATTACTTTTGTGTATAGCAGAGACTTGTCTAAAAATATTCCAATTATTCAAAATTACGCTAATCAAGTTCAAGGTCTATTAAACAGATATTCAGATCTAGCCTCAGGTAAAATTGAATTAAACTTTATTGAACCAGAGCCTTATTCAGATGATGAAGATTATGTAAATAGATATGGTGTGCAGGGTTTTCCTATAGATCAAGAAGGGTCCAAAGTATATTTTGGATTAATTGCTTCAAATACAACAGATGACATAGAAACTGTTCCCTTTTTTGATCCCTCAAAAGCTGGCACATTAGAAAAACAATTAACTGACATTGTATACAAACTAAATAGATCAAAAAAACCAATGATTGGTTTTTTATCATGGGTGGACACTACACCACCAATGATGCCAAATAATCAACTTGGACAAGGAGAATACACAATACTTGAGGAGCTTAGTTATTTTTATGATTTTGAGTTTTTAGATACAGACATAGAGAGTTTTGAGGGTATAGACTTATTAATAGTTTATCACCCCTCTGATATTAGTGACAAAACTGAATATGCAGTTGAACAATTTATCTTAAATGGGGGAAAATCAGTTATTTTTGTTGATCCATTTTTTGAGAAAAATGACCATTCAAATAAATCATCAAATTTAGAAAATGTCTTAAAAACCCTCAATATTAACTATAATAGCAATGTTATTTTAGATGGTGCTCAAGCAACAAGACTGCAAACACAACAAAACATAACTGAAAATACATCTTTGCAAACTATGTTGAAATTGAATTGGCCTGAAGTCAGAGGACAGTTCATCAATCAAGCTGAAGAAATTGGAGACGGTTTATCTTTAATTAGACTTGTGTCTCCGGGTGGTCTTTCCCCATTAAATGATGAAAGTGAAATTTCTTACACTCCTATTATGTCATCTAGTGAGGTAACAATGGATCTACCTATGAAAGAAGTACATGATCCAATTAAGCTCATTAATAATTTTCAGCCAACAGGTATTAGCTATGACTTTGGAGTAAAATTAAGTGGTATCGCAAAAAGTAATTTTAATGATTTTGAATTTAAAAATGATAATCATTTAGAAACATCCTCAAAAAATATAAGTGTGGTAGTTTTCAGTGACGCTGATTTTATAAGAAATGCCTTTTGGGCAAGAATTCAAAAGTTTTTAGATACCAATGTAATAGAGGCGACATCTGATAATGGAAGTTTAGTTACAAATGTGTTTGACTCAATGACAGGTTATGATGAATTTATTGATCTGAGAAACAAAGAAGCTCCATTTAGACCGTTTGTTGTAGTTCAAAAACTTCAAGCAGAAGCAGAACAGATGTATCTAGGACAAGAACAGCAATTACAAGCTCAACTTGATAATACATTAAATCAAATTCAAAATTTATCAGGCGGTAGAGATGTAGAAAGTGTCAATTTATCTGACAAACAATTAATGGAATTGGCAAATTTTCAATTACAAGTAGAAAATACTCGTAAACAACTAAGGGAAGTTAGAAGAAATTTAAGTAAAGACATAGATCGATTAGCAAATCAAATAAACATATTAAATACTTTTTTAATCCCTGTTCTTTTAATTCTACTAATGTTTTTTATTCCAAGACAACTCGGTATCAGAAAGAGAAAAAGCAGATAAATGTATATTAAAAATTTAAAAATATTGGTTTTACTATCTTTTGGATTTTTAATTATTGCCCTTGGTATGTATTTTGATGGCAAAAATATGTCTAACAAGTCATCATCTGAAGTATTATTTCCCAGTTTTGATGATGTTTTACCAGAAATAGCATACATTGAATTTTCTAATCAAAATGGAAAATCTGTTATTGAAATCATTGATAATCAATGGCTTATTTCAAGCTCAAATAATTTTCCGGCAAATACTGAGCTTTTAAGTAGGTTTTTTATTCAACTTCGTGAAGCAAATATTTTAGATGCTAAAACTAATCGTGAAGATCTTTTATACAAATTGGGTCTAGATGATGAAAATAAAATGCAATTAATATTAAAATCTGAAGACGATGTAGTATTGTATTCACTAGATATTGGTATTTATAATTATAATATCCCAGGATCTTACATAAAGGACCCTAGGTCTAATCAATCCTATTTAGTTTCAACAAACTTAACCGCCGATGTATCTGATTTCTACTGGGTGCCCACTGATTTAATAAATATTGGTAAATCTCAAATTCAATCAATTCAAATTTATAATCAAAATATGATTAACTTAAGTGTCAAAGAAGGAGAGCTGAAACATACAAATTTGACCTCTCAATTTAATGAAATTGATAATGATAAAATTATTGATGCTCAAAATATATTAACTGATCTTCAACATAATGGCTTTATACTTAAGACAGAATTACCTAACTCTCCAGATTTAAAAGCTAGGTTTACACTCAATAATGGAACTATAATTTTTGTAAATCTTTACGATATTGAGGGTAAAGGTGTTCACGCTACTTTTGATTGGAATTATGTCGATGATAAAGTTCAAATATCAAAGTTTATAGATCCATTGCTAGATGGAAATCAAATACAAGTTAGTTCGGTTACTTTTTTAAATAATTTTGCTTTTAGCGTTCCTCAAATATTTTTTGATACATTGAATATAAAATTAAGAGAAAAAACCGAATAATTATTTAATTTCTCCAATATCAAACTTCATTTGATGTTTATAAATTTGTGATGGGTTTAATTGTGTTGAAGGAAATTTTCGATTATTGGGTGCGTTTGGAAAACCCTGAGTTTCAAAACACATACCTTGATATTTTTTAATTTTAATACGATTACTGGAATATTTTAAATGCTGACCAGTATAAAATTGAACACCAGGTTGATTTGAAAAAATTTTTAGAGATATATTGCTTTTTGGTGATTGTATTTGAGCTGCAAACTTAGAATTTTTTTTTATGATGAAATTTTCATCAAATCCCTTGAATTTATTAGTAAATTTATCGCGTATCCTAGTTAATTTTTTAAAATCAAAACGTGTTCCTTTTACATTCATTACCCTACCAGTAGGTATATTTTCAGAGTCATTTTCTAAATACTGATTTGAATTGATTTGGACGTGGTGATCAAAAATATCTTTTTTAATTTTATCTAAATTCCAATAGGCGTGATTTACCAAATTAACGTGAGTAGTTTTTGATGTTTGTGCACTTATATTGATTTTGAGAGTCGAATTTGCAATTGAGTAATCACAACTGGAATATAATTCTCCTGGGAAACCCTGATCTTTATCTGGTGATATACAATAATAGCTAATATGAGATTTGGAGAAGCTCTTAACTTGCCAAATTTTTGAGTCAAACCCTTTTTTACCACCATGTAGTATATTTTTTCCCTCATTTCTAGTTAATTTGTATTTTACTCCTTTGATCTGAAATTGAGCTTTTTTTATTCTATTTGCATACCTGCCACATGTTGCGCCTAAGTAATTTTTATTATTTTTATATGATGAGATATTTCCTAAATTTAGAATTAAATTGATTTTTTTCTTTTTATAAAAAACTTCAAATAATGTTGCGCCAATATTAAGAGTCTTAACTCTTAAAAACTTATTTTCAATTGTGTGCGATTTAATCATGAATGATTAAATTTTTGAAATATTCTCTAAAACTTTTTTTGTTACTTCTTTTAATCTCGGGATAGTTGAATTGATTAATTTAATACGGTCATAAGTATTTGGATCTTTTACAATTTCCTCTCTTAAAGTATCACCAAAAGTTTTTCTGAGTTCAGTGCCGATATTAAACTTACAAACATTCGTTGTATTTGCTATCGTTCTTTTAAGTGTATCGTCGATACCGCTACTTCCGTGCAGCACCAATGGTACTTCAGTTAAGGTTTCTATCTTCTTTATGACTTGCATATCAATAGAAGAGGATTTGTTTGTCTGTAAGTGTACGTTTCCTGCACTGATGGCCATTGCATCACATTTGGTTAATTCAGCAAATGTCTTCGCTTCTTCTGGATCTGTGCTTTGTGACTTAGCCCCATCATTGTAACCAACAAATCCAATTTCTCCCTCAACGGAAATATTTTGTTTATGAGCTAATTCAACGATTTCACTTGTTTTATCAACGTTTTCATTAAGTGAAAGCTTGGATCCATCAAACATTACAGATGTGAATCCGTTGTCAATTGCCTGTAAACACTCTTCTTTCGTATAGCCATGATCTAAATGACAAACTATTGGACTAGATGATTGCTCAGCCAAGTATCTAAACATTTTACCTAAAACTGGTAGAGGTGTATTTGCTCTACAACCTGGTCCTGCTTGAAGAATGACAGGTACCTTGAGCTCTCCGGCTGTTTCTGCATAACATCTTGCATCTTCCCAACCTAGTACTACTAATCCTGCAACGGCATAATTATTTTTTTTTGCTTCTTGTAAAACTTCTGAGAGGCTAGCTATCGTCATTTATATTTTGCTATCATATCCTTAATACCTGGGATTGTTTCTAATTGGTAAGCATGAGTTTTTTGGAAAGATTGAATAAGTGATCTTTGAGAAAGACCTACTAGGATTGTAAAATAATACATCTCATATCCTGGGGCAACCACACATGGATGATATCCTTTATTAATCGCAATCGTAGAGCCATTAAAAAGTTGATAACCGTGACCCTCTTTTTCATCTTCTGATTGCATAATTTGAACACCAAAACCATGTCCTGGTTTAAATCGATAATTATAAACTTCATCATGCCGTGTTTCTTGAGGGAGATCATCTGTGTCGTGTTTATGAGGAGGGAAGCCTGACCACCCTCCAGCGCCAACAGTATATAATTCATTTACTAATAATCGACCAACTTGATCATGATGTTTCGCACCCAAGATATGTTTTATTTTTCTGTGAGTTTTTGTATCGTCTGAGCCATATTGAACAACATCTAGTTCTTCTTTTAAAACGAGAAATGGCTCTAATTTTTTTTCATAAATTCCACCAGCTATGAAACACTCAGAGGAGTCAGATAAACAAGTAATTTTACATTTTGAATTTGTAGGAATATAACTACCCTCAGGTTCACCATCCCATACGTCAGTTGTTCTTTTTCCAATCTGTCCTAACTTATTATCCTCCACGGTAATCTCGACGATACCTGTTGCTGGAACTACGCTACTTTCATGTTTTGATAGTTGGTATTCATAGGACTCACCTTTTTTTAAATTGATAATATTAAAATAAACTAAAGGTACTGTTTTATTTGTTTCTCCAAATAAAGCTTGATTTTTATTATCTGAATAAGGGATGTGCATCTATAACTCCTTTTGATTTTGGTTAATAAATTTTTCTAATTCCTGATCATTGGGCATAGCTGAGGAACAACCTACTCTTGTTACAACTATTGCAGCATTTGCGGAACCCCTAATTACTGCATCCTCTAAACTAAGGCCATTGTATAGGGAGCTTATAAAACCCCCATTGAATGCGTCGCCTGCACCCGTAGGTTTAATAGCTTCGACATTAAATGTCCCGTATTGGCTCTCATTTTCTTTAGTAAATACTTTAGATCCCTCTTCGCCCATTTTATAGACAATCACTGATGGTTTTTTTTTAATATACACTTTTGCTAATTCAAGTCCATTTGTGGAATTATCAGCCACATTAAATTCTAAATCATTTCCAATGATAATATCCATTTCATTCATAATTTCCTTATAAACATCTGATTTGATTGTATCAGACTCCCAGTTGTAAGGCCGATAATCAAGATCGATTATTAATGGTATCTTGAGATCTGAAGTTAATTTTGAGGCAACTAAAACAGCATTCCTTGAAGGTTCTCCTGAAAGCGCAGTTCCAGAGATGAATACTGCAGAGTAATTATTAAAATTAATTTTATTAATATCCTCCTTATTAAGTTGTAGATCACAAGGATTACTTCTGTAAAGAATAGATTGGTTATTTTTTAAAATAGTTTCAACAACAGCTATTTGTGTTTGAAATGATTTATTAACTTTTCTGCAGTGTTCTACACCAACTTTGAATTCATTAAGTTTGTTAATTATGTATTCTCCGATTGCATCGTCAGAAATACAAGTAAGTAAATCAGTGCTGACGCCCAAGTTCGATAGAGCAACACAAGTATTTGCCGCCGAGCCTCCTAAATGAGAAGAAAAGTTATTTACATCAGAGATTTTTGTACCGGGTGGCTCTGGGTAAATATCTAATCCTGCTCTCCCTATTACAAGAATTTTTTTTGTATTATCAAATTTCATTTAATGAAAATTAAGTCTAGAGGAATTATTGGAATTACTTAAGAATTTTTTGTATTTCCTCTAGTGAAAAATAATCTGCCTTCTTAAAAGTAGTCTTTATCTCTTGGGGTGTTTTGGTGTCTGCTGCCTTCATTGTTGATTGAATAATATCCAAAACATGTAACGATAATTCTCCGCTACATCTGTGTTCAAGGTCCTTATCAATACAGTATGCCATTTCAGCTAATCCGATACCACGGTAGTTCGCATTAGTTGGCGACTCATTAGCCCTACCACTATGAGATGTAATATTAATTTTACCAAGGGGCATATCATCAGTTTTGTGCTCTTGCCAAACACCACTATCATCAGTACTTGTGTATACCGAACCTCCAAACATATTAGATAAGTTAAGAAGAGGAAGTAAAGAAAATGGTTTTGTAACTGTTTGTTTAAGAAGGCATGAAGATTATAGAGTTGGAATAACAACAGGAGTTAGAGGTGAGCCAGTTGAAATTACTGAAGACTCTTATTCATCTGAGGAAGCATGTGAACATGCAATATTTTTAAAAAGAATTAACAGACTACTTGAGGAGTATAGCGGGGAAGAGTAATGTTAAAAATAACAGGTTATAGTGATAAGTACTCAGCTCACCCTGGCGAAGAGGTTAAATTTTATATTAATGCTGAATACAATGACAGTTATGAAGTCCAATTAGTCCGCTTAATACACGGTGATACAAATCCTGAAGGCCCAGGATATAAAGAGGCCGAAATAGATGCTAGTTGCAATGGAACCTATCAAGGGAAAAACCAGAGAATACATGGTGGATCATATATCATCATGCCCCAACACGATAATTTAAATTTAGAAAGCTTCACTATGCAGGCTTACATTTTCCCAACCACCCCTGACAAAGGCAGACAAGGAATTTTCACCAAATTTAATGAAGAAGAAAAAAAAGGCTATGGCCTTTTCGTTAATGATGAAGGCTGTTTATCTGTAGAAATTGGTGATGGTTCTCAGGTTGTTACTGTCTCCTCAGAAAAAAAGCTTTTAAGAAAGGTCTGGTATCTGGTTATTGCAACATTTGATGCTCAATCGAGAAGGCTTACCCTTCATCAAGAACCTAGAGTTACATCTACAAATGGTGGCTTGGGTATGGCTATTTTGAATCCAATTGAAGAAACCTCAGCTATTATTGAGACCACTAGCTCAGTTTTACCTGCTGCTAATGACGCTCCATTGCTAATTGCTGCCACAACACTCAACAATAGATCAGGCAGACATATTTCTGGCGGACATTTTAAAGAGGTACCTCACCCTATTGAATTACCTGAGCAAACAAAGACATTTAATGGAAAGATAGACAGACCTAGATTATCTAATATTGCGCTATCGAAGGCTGAAATTGAAACACTTGCATCAAGCTATGATGAGTGTAATACCACTGTCAGGTCAACAGTCGTAGGTGCCTGGGATTTTCATGCGAATATTGGCAAAAACATTGCCTCAACAAAGATTGTTGATACTTCTCCAAATAATCATCACGGATTTATAATTAATATGCCAAACAGAGGTATGACAGGACATAACTGGACAGCAGATGAAATGGTTTTCCATCATAAACCTGAGGAATACGGTGCAATTCATTTTCATGACGATGATATAGACGATGCTAGATGGGATGTAGACTTTACTTTAAAAGTACCTGAGGGATTAAAAAGTGGTGTCTACGCTGCAAGACTAAGAGTAGACGGACGAGAGGAATCAGAAAATGAGGACTATATTCCATTTTGTGTTAAACCTCCCAAGGGGACAGCAACTGCAAAAACTTTATTCTTATTGCCTACTAATAGTTACATGGCTTACTCCAATGATAATCTTGGAACCAACTCTGTGGTAGCACAATTGCTTGCAGGTAAAGTGCCTGTGCTTGAGCCGGCAGATTTATATTTAAATGAACATAGAGAATACGGGCTATCAACTTATTCACTTCACTCAGACGGACATGGTGTATCAATATCGTCAAGACTAAGACCAATCCTTAATATGAGACCCAAATACAGACATTGGCTTTCTCCTTCATTATGGCAACTCAATGCCGACTTACATCTTACTGATTGGCTAGAAGAAAAAGGTTTTGATTTTGATGTTCTGACAGACGAGGATTTGGAACATGAAGGTATAAATTTATTAAATCGTTATAAAGTTGTCATGACTGGAAGTCACCCTGAGTATTCATCTGAGAAATATATGGATGCTCTAGAGTCATATCAAATGCAGGGTGGTAGATGTTTTTATCTAGGATCAGATGGATTTTATTGGATTAGTGAGTATCATCCTGACAACCCTAATATTACCGAAGTTCGAAAAGGTGAAGCAGGCACAAGAGCATGGACATCTAACCCAGGTGAATACAATAATGCTTTTGATGGTAAATATGGAGGTATGTGGAGAGCTCGAGGAAGAATACCTTCTAAAGTTTGTGGGTTAACTTTTACATCTTATGGATTTGACGTGTCCTCATACTACAAAAGAGAAGAAGATAGTTTTAAACCTGAATGTTCATGGATCTTTGAGGGGATTGGAGCAGATGAGGTGATTGGTGATTTTGGTTTAGTTGGTGGAGGAGCTGCAGGTTTGGAGCTAGACAGATACGACTTAGAATTTGGAACCCCACATAATGCTTATTATTTGGCTCGCTCGCAGGATCACTCTAATATGATGTTGCAAGTTAACGAGGAAATACACTTTGCTGTTCGTGGTTACTATGGTGGTGGTCATGAAAATCCAATGGTTAGAGCTGATATGATTTACTATAAAACACCTAACAATGGAGCAATGTTTGCACCAGGGTCTTTGGCTTGGTGCGGTAGTCTCTCACATAATAATTACAATAATAATGTCTCTAGAATAATGGAAAATACGCTTAAAGGTTTCTTAAAGGACGGGCCTTTACCTTAAACTATGAAAAAACAAAATATGCAGGAGATTCCATGGGGGAAAGAGACACTTGGCGCTCTGGATACTCCGTTAAATGAATTAGAAAAAAAAGCACTTCAAAATCTAGACATCGATAAATTAAACGATATGGCAGAGTGCCTTTTTGCTTTGAATAATAGACATTATGGTCCTATTCCTGGGACATATATGGTCATGTGTGTTGAACCCGGTAAAACCTGGTGTGTTGGACAGCTCAGTGCTGATAGAGCAAAACCTTTTGTTCTTTTTCCTGAACTTGTTTTCGACTCAGTTGAAAAAGCAACAAAAGCTGCCGAAGCTCTTAAGGCTGAAAAAGCTGAGAGCGTACCCTGTAGAAATATTTAACGACATGGCTAAAGCCAATGTCATGATTGATAATCAAAAAACTAGAGTTACAGAGTGGTCTTTTGAAGTTGGGGACTCAACTGGCCAGCATATTCATGAATACGATTATGTGGTAGTGCCCTTGTTAGATGGGGAACTAAAAATTGTTAATCATGATGGTGAGGAAACAATTTCAAAACTAGCAAAAGGTGGATCCTATTTTAGAGAAAAGGGAGTTAACCACAACGTATTTAATAACAATGATTTTATTTATAAATTTATTGAGATAGAATTTAAGTAGATGGAAAAAAAATTAAGCGTTAGTTACAAAAAATCTGATTTAGATCAATTTGATAAAATTATTACAAATAAACAAACAGATCAAAAAGTTAAAGAATATTCTATAAAAGAAGCAATTGAAGAGTCAAAAAAAGAATATAGTCACTTAACGAACTCACAAGTTTCTACTGACATGAGGCTCTATATGTTCCAGACCGGAACTCTAAAAACGAAAATGAAATATATAAAAATGAATCAATCTAATGAGGACTTTGAGATACCTGTTCCATGGTTTTTGATAAGACACCCAAAAGGAGATGTGGTCATTGACGGAGGCAATGCAAAAGAGGTCAGTGAAGATAAACATGCTCATTGGGGTTCTGTTGTTGCGGCTTATGATCCAATTATGGGAAAAACTGAAAATTGTATTGATCAACTTAACTCTATTGGGGTTAATCCAGCAGGTATAAGATATGTCTTACATTCTCATCTTCACCTCGATCACTCAGGTGGTGTTGGAAGGTTTCCTAATGCAACACACCTAGTTCAACAAAAGGAATATGATTATGCTTTTAATCCTGATTGGTTCTCAAAGCCTGCTTATATTAGAAAAGACTTTGATAAACCTGGAATTAATTGGAAATTTTTAAGAGATAAAAATGATGACTTTTATGACTTATATGGCGACGGATCAATAATTGTAATTTTTACTCCGGGGCATGCACCGGGCCATCAGTCTTTTTTAGTTAATTTACCAAATTCAGGTTATGTATTGCTTACTATAGATGCAGCTTACACAATGGATCATTGGAACAATTTAACACTACCAGGTCTTGTTTGCTCTGCTGTTGACGTTGTTGACTCTGTAAAAAAACTCAAAAAAATTGCAAAAGACAAAAATGCTACAGTAGTCACAGGGCACGACCCGCATGCTTGGGAAGAATTTAAAAAAGCCCCAATGTTTTATTACGACTAATTTATGTCTGATTATTTCAAAGATATACCTACAATTAAATATGAAGGTAGAGACTCTACAAATCCACTTTCATTTAAATTTTATGATGCTAATAAAAAAATTCTAGGAAAAACATTAGAGCAACATCTGAGAATGGCAGTATGTTACTGGCACACTTTTAATTGGCCAGGGGGTGACCCTTTTGGAGGACAGACATTTTTAAGACCATGGATGGAAGCAGGAGATAAAATAGAACAAGCAAAAGATAAGCTCAATAATGCATTCGATTTTTTTGAAAAATTAGGAATACCATATTTCTGTTTTCATGACGTAGATGTTGCTCCAGAGGGTAAAAGTTTTTCGGAGACAGAAAAAATTCAAAAAACCATTATTGATGAAATTTCAAAAAAACTTGAAACAAGTAAAGTAAAACTTCTTTGGGGAACAGCAAATTTATTCAGCCACCGAAGGTACATGTCTGGTGCTGCTACTAATCCTGATCCTGATGTTTTTCAATATGCAGCTGCTCAAGTGAAGATGTGTATGGAAAATACAAAGTTTTTAGGTGGACAAAATTATGTTTTATGGGGAGGCAGAGAGGGTTACGAAACAATTTTAAATACTAATATGAAACAAGAATATGATCAGCTTGGTAGATTTTTGAACGTGGTAGCTGAGCATAAGCACAAAATTGGTTTTAAGGGTCTACTCCTCATTGAGCCGAAACCCCATGAGCCAACAAAACATCAATATGATTTTGACTCTGCTAATGTTTTCGCATTTCTTCAAAAATATGGTTTAGAAAAAGAATTCAAGCTAAATATCGAGCAAAATCACGCTATTTTAGCAAAACATTCATTCGAGCACGAGATTGCATATGCACTTTCCAATGACATCTTTGGGAGTATTGATATTAACAGAGGAGACTACTTAGTAGGATGGGATACAGACCAATTCCCTAACAATGTAGAAGAATTAGTTTTGCCTTTTTACTATATTTTTAAAAATGGCGGTTTTTCCTCAGGAGGTCTTAACATGGATGCTAAGATTAGAAGGCAATCAATAGATCCTGAGGATCTATTCTATGCACATATTGGCTCTATGGATACTTGTGCTAGAACTCTTATTGCTGTTGAAAAAATGATTAATGATGGTAGCTATGAGAATTTCTTAAAACAAAGATATGAACAGTGGGCCACTGAAAAACAACTAATGAACTCAATGTCTCTTGAAGATATTCACAAAAATGTCATTGCTAAAAATATAAACCCTCAACCAAAGTCCGGTCGCCAAGAATATCTTGAAAATCTAATTAATTCTTTTGTCGATTAAGTCGATGAAAATTACAAAATTTCTATTTGATTTAGGTAATGTTTTTTTTGATTGGGATCCAAATTATGTATTTAAAAATATCATTCCTGATCAAACAAAAAGAGAATATTTTATGAATACAATCGCGTTTCCTCATCTAGATATGAGATGCGACGCTGGAGTAAAAATTGATGATGCAGTTAAAGATGCAATAAAAAATTTCCCTAATTATGAGAATGAAATAAAGCAATATTATCCAAATCATAGGAATATGGTTAATGGGGTTTATCAAGATACAGTTGATATTTTTCGAAAAATAAAATCAAGTGGTTACCCCTGCTATGTCTTGTCAAACTGGTCAGATGAGACTTATGAGGGTATGGAAGATCAACACCCATTCCTGAAAGAATTTGATGATAAAATTATCTCTGGTAGAGAGTTTTTAGTAAAACCAAACCCTGAAATTTATAAATTAGCGATTTCAAGATTTAATTTAACACCTGAACAAACTCTTTTTATTGATGATCGCATTGAAAATATTGAGGCGGCTCAATCACTTGGCTTTCAAACTATTCATTTAACTGACCCACTGACAATAAAAAGTCAAATAGCAAATCATATAATTGTTTAAATTAGACAATAAAATAGGCCTAGGATTGGCTTCTCTTGGGAGGCCCGGATATATAAACATTGGTCATAGTTCAGATTTGGGCAGCGACATATCAAAAAATTCAATGAGATCTCATTGTCACGATGTACTTAGCCATGCTTACAAGAGAGGTATTCGATATTTCGATGCGGCAAGGGTATATGGAGATGCTGAGGAATTTTTATCTAGTTGGATTAGAGCTCAAAAACAATTTGATGGTTTTGTGGGGTCTAAGTGGGGCTATGAATATTTAGCAAATTGGGAAGTTCAGGCAGATCAACATGAAAGAAAAGATCACTCGGTTGAATTTTTAAAACAACAATGGGTGGAGACAAGACTTAATTTAGGTAAAAGTATTGATCTATATCACATTCATTCTGTCAATTCAGAAAGTAAAGTCTTAGATGATATTAATGTTCTAAAGGAGCTTGAGACAATAAAAAAAAATGGAATAGAAATAGGAATCTCAACAACCGGACCAGATCAAGAGAAAACTATTAATGACCTTTTAATTAAGAATGAAAAACTTAATCTATTTTCTTATTTACAAACGACCATTAATATCTTTGACCAATCTTGTATTTCCATTTTAAAAGAAGTATCTGAAAAAAAGATCAATGTAATTGCAAAAGAGATTTTCTCAAATGGAAGACTAACTAATTCTAATAAAGAATTTCATCAAAACAAAATTAAAGAATTAAAGTCAGTTGCCTCATCTAAGGATTTAACTTTGGAGCAATTGTCTTATCTATGGGTTTATCAACTACCGTTTGTTAAAATTTGTCTAACAGGAGCATCAACAATCAAACAGTTAGATGAAAATTTAAGTTGCCTTGAAAAAATAGATACCGAATTACCCTCGCTTGAGTCTTTCAACTTGTCTACTCAAGATTATTGGGATACACGTAAAAAACTAAGTTGGAATTAATTGAAACTTACCCAGCTTGAATTTGATGAGCTAGAGGCGATTGACCTTTCGATAAATTTAATACCTTCAAGTCCATCTTCTACACTTGGAAAATGGTGATTTTCCTCATTAAAATTGCCATTTTTCTGATCAATTAGTGCATTAGCTACGTCTGTATATATATTTGCAAAGCCCTCTAAATATCCCTCGGGGTGTCCAGCAGGAATTCTAGTAACATCTCCTGCATCGCTCATAGCACCTGATCCACCCCTTGTAATTTTTTGTTTGGGTTCTCCAAATTTTGTAAAGTAAAGGTAATTTGGATCTTCTTGACACCATTCTAGTCCGGCCTTATTACCATAAATTCTTATTTGTAAATGATTTTCATTTCCTGGAGCTACTTGAGAAGACCAAATAGTACCTTTTGCTCCTCCTTTAAATCGTAAGGATATTTGAGCATTATCATCTAATTTTCTCCCAGGCACAAAAGATGTTAACTCTGCAGATATCTCCTCTGTATTGAGATCAGTTATAAACCTAATCAGATTGTAAGCATGAGTTCCAATATCACCAATACATCCACCAGCACCTGATTGATTAGGATCAGTTCTCCAAGAGGCCTGTTTGTTTCCCCCATCATTAATTCTATTTTCTAAATCTTCGGTCAGCCAATCTTGAGCATACTCTGCTTGAATTACTCTTATTTCACCTAAGTCACCTCTCTTACAAAGAGCTCTAGCATTCCTAATCATGGGATAACCAGTGTAGTTATGAGTTAAAGCAAAAAGAACATTATTGTCTTTTTTACATTTTATTAGTTCCTCACATTGATTAACATTCATTGCAAGGGGTTTGTCACAAATTATGTTAAAGCCTTTCTCCATGAAAGCTTTAGCGATTGGATGGTGCATATGATTTGGTGTCACTATGGCTACAGCATCTATTTTATCTTCTCTGATCAATTCTTTTTCGACCATTTCAAGGTAGTCCTTATAATTCCTTTCATCTGCTATTCCAATATCTTTTCCAGAGGCTTGAGCTTTTTCAGGATTAGATGAAAAGGCACCAGCGACCAGTTCAAAGCGGTCATCAATTCTAGATGCAATACGGTGAACTTCTCCAATAAATGCTCCTGACCCGCCACCAACCATTCCTAATTTTAATTTTTTGGTCATATTATCATTCAATTCCAAGCATTTTTTTGTTCGCATCTTGATCAGTGCCAGCATCGGCAAAATCATCGAAAGCATTTTCGGTAACTCTAATTAAATGATCTTTAATAAATATAGAGCCCTCTTTAGCTCCGTCTTCGGGGTGTTTCAAAGCACACTCCCATTCTAAAACAGCCCATCCATCAAAGCCGTAAGTAGTAAGTTTGGAGAAAATTGACTTGAAATCTACTTGCCCATCTCCTAAAGATCTAAATCGACCTGCTCTGTTTTTCCAAGATTGAAATCCACTATAGACCCCTTGTTTACCAGTGGGATTGAGTTCTGCGTCTTTGACATGAAACATTTTTATTTTCTCGTGATAAATATCAATATGCTGCAAATAATCTAAATGTTGCAAAACAAAGTGGCTTGGATCATATAACATGTTGCAGCGTTCATGATTACCTACTTTATCTAGAAACATTTCAAAAGTTATTCCATCAAAAAGATCCTCGCCTGGATGAATTTCATAACACAAATTCACCCCACACTCATCAAATTCATTAAGAATAGGCTTCCACCTTTTAGCTAGTTCATCAAATGCAGTTTCAACTAACCCTTCTGGTCTTTGAGGCCATGGATAAATATATGGCCAAGCCAATGCTCCTGAAAAAGTAACATGTTCAGTCAATCCAAAATTTTTTGAAGCTTTAGCAGCCATCATTAATTGATCGACTGCCCATTGCTGCCTTGCAGATGGATCTCCTCTAACCTCTGAGGCTGCAAAACCATCAAATACTGAGTCATATGCAGGATGAACAGCTACAAGCTGACCTTGGAGATGTGTCGATAGCTCAGTTAGATTTAAATTAAAACTTTTAAGAGTCCCTTTTATTTCGTCACAGTAATCTTTGCTTTCAGATGCCTGTTTTAAATTAATTAATCTCTCATCCCAACTAGGTATCTGTACACCTAAGTATCCCAAATCACTAGCCCATTTAGAGATATTCTCTAAATTGTTAAACGGAGCATCATCACCTGCAAATTGAGCTAAAAATATAGCTGGACCTTTAATAGACATCGCTTAACCCCCCTCCTGCGACAAACTATAATATTACAGTTAACTGCTATTTAAAATGTTTTTAAAACTATGAATAATCTGCATTTATAAATATGTAAAAAGACTGTATAATCAGCCAGTTTTGTTATTAAAGAGGAGGAATAATAACATGAGAAAAATACTATCTGTATTTCTAGTTCCTGTTTTTGCCTTACTTTTTTCTTTTAATGCTAAATCTGAGTCTTTGACTTTGGGCTGGGCCGCTTGGGATCCTGCTAATGCCTTACAAGAATTAAGTAAAGAATTTACAGCTGAAACAGGCGTTGAAATGAACTTCGAATTTGTGCCATGGCCAAATTTTGCTGAGAGAATGCTTAACGAGTTAAATAACCAAGGTAAAACTTTTGACTTGTTAATTGGTGACTCACAGTGGATTGGACAAGGTGCTGAATATGGTCACTATGTTAAGTTAAATGATTTCTTTGATGCCAATGGAATTTCAATGGATGATTTTAACCCAGCAACTGTTTACGCATATTCAACATGGCCAAAAGGATCACCTAACTATTACGCTCTTCCAGCAATGGGTGATGCTTTAGCATGGGCTTATCGAAAAGACTGGTTTGATAGACCAGAGCTTCAAGCTGAATTTAAAAGTAAGCATGGATATGATCTAGGTGTTCCAAAAACTTGGGATGAGTTGTATGACATGTGTACTTTCTTCCAAGGAAGAGAAATTGATGGACAAGTAAGATATGGTGCAGCTATCAATACAGAGCGTGGATCTGAAGGTATCACCATGGGTGTAACAGCAGCCATGTATGCATGGGGTATGCAGTACGAAAATCCTGATAACCCATACGAGATGGATGGTTACTTCAACTCAGATGCTTCTGTAGAGGCTGTTGAATTTTATAGAAAAATGTATGAAGACTGTGCACCTCCAGGGCATTCAGATGCTTATATGGTCGCAAATCTTGATGCATATAAATCAGGACAGGTTGCATTTCAAATGAACTGGTATGCTTTCTGGCCTGGCGTTTCTAAAGAAGACAGTGACGGAAGAGTTTCTGGTTTTTTTGCTAACCCATGTCAAAACGTATGTGCAGCTACTCTTGGTGGTCAAGGTATCTCAGTTGTGAGTTACTCTGATAAACAAGACTTGGCTCTTGAATACATGAAGTGGTTTGCAAAGCCAGATATTCAACAAAAATGGTGGGATTTAGGAGGATATTCATGTCATATGGATGTTCTTGGATCACCTGATTTCGTTGACTCAGCTGTGTACGCACAAGGCTTCCTTGACTCAATGGGCATCGTCAAAGACTTTTGGCAAGAGCCTACATTTGTTGAATTAATGCTTCCAATGCAGGAGAGAATTCATGACTACGTTGTGAATGGAAAAGGCTCTGCAAAAGACGCATTAGATAAAATCATTGATGATTGGACTGAAGTCTTCGAAGACGACGGTAAAATTTAATCACTTAATTAATATAAAGGGTGGGATTAATCCCACCCTTCAATCTAAAACATATATGAAAAGTGCTGTTAAAAAGTTCAAAGGCTTATCTGATAAAGCAATAGCTTGGATTTTCATAGCACCAACTTTAATTCTATTACTTGCTATAAATATTTATCCTCTCATCTATGCCATAAGAATGTCATTCACCAATTTTTATGCCAATAAAATAGGTAGAGAAGTAAAATTTGTGGGTTTAAAAAACTATAAAAAGATTTTAGGAAAAGAAGAGATATGGGAAAAGATGCAGATAACTGCCCACTTCGTTTGTTGGACATTAGTCTTACAAGCATTAATTGGATTGGGTCTTGCTCTTCTTTTAAATAAAAAATTTAAAGGTAATGAACTACTCACTACTTTAATAGTTTTACCAATGATGCTTTCCCCTGCAGTCGTAGGTGTATTTTGGACTTACTTATATAATCCTCAAGTAGGTTTATTTAATTACGTAGTTAATTTTTTCTATGACTTTGGTATTTTTGATATGATTGGTTCAAGCACTTTAGCTCCTTGGTCAATTGTGATTGTCGATACATGGATGTGGACACCTTTTACCATGTTAATTTGTCTGGCAGGATTAAGATCAATTCCAAATTATTTGTACGAGGCTGCAGAAGTTGACCGAGCTAGTAAGTGGCAGCAATTTATCCATATAACATTGCCATCTGTCCTTCCTTTTCTACTTCTTGCATTATTATTTAGAGGGATCGAGAATTTCAAAATGTTTGACCTGGTCGCTGAGCTTACTTCAGGGGGGCCAGGATCGGCGACTGAACTAGCATCAATCAATTTAAAACGCGAAGCATTTGAAAAATGGAAAACAGGTTACAGCTCAGCTTTTGCAGTAATATTATTTGTCACCATATTCGGCTTTGGAAATGTGTATGTAAAAGTTATGAACAAAATTAAAGAGCGATAATGGACACTTCAAGATCACCACTAGAAGCAACAGGATTTTCAAGGAAATTAGCTGCCACTATCATCATCGTTTACATGATTGTAACCCTTATACCGATCACATGGATGGTAGCTACAAGCTTTAAAAGTGTTGATAGTGCTATTTCTTACCCTCCAGAGGTCTTTTTTGAACCTTCTTTAGAGGGTTATGTGAATTTATTTACAAATCGATCAAGACAACCCAAGGATTATTTGGACTCTCTTCCACCACCAGATACATGGTATGAGGAGTTAGTTCGCAGTAGAGAAATGGTCATAACAGGACCATCAAAATTTTTACCGAGGTATTCCAATTCTTTGATAATTGGATTTGGTGCCACATTCTTTTCGGTATTTTTAGGCTCCCTAGCTGCCTATGCTCTCTCAAGATTTAAAGTCCCACTGAAAGATGATTTATTATTTTTTATTTTATCTACGAGAATGTTCCCACCAATAGCAGTGGCAGTACCTATATTTATTATGTACAGAAAACTTGGTCTTGGTGATACTCACGTTGGCATGATTATTCTGTACACTGTTGTAAATTTAAGTTTGTCAGTTTGGCTGTTAAAAGGCTTTATGGATGAGATACCGAGAGAGTATGAGGAGGCTGCGATGATTGATGGTTACTCTAGAATGCAAGCATTTTTTAAAGTAGTCCTTCCGCAAGCAACTACAGGTATTGCAGCAACAGCAATTTTCTGCATGATATTTTCATGGAATGAATATGCATTTGCTGTTTTACTAACACAATTTAATGCGCAAACTGCACCACCATTTATCCCAACAATTATAGGAGAGGGTGGTCTTGATTGGCCTGCTATTGGAGCAGGGACAACATTATTTTTAATCCCAGTGATGATATTTACAGTTGTATTGAGAAAGCATCTTCTAAGGGGAATAACATTTGGAGCGGTAAGAAAATAATGGCTGAGAAAAAAAGTTTATTGAGAAGAATTTTTAGAAGATCCATTTGGGAAAATGCATCAACTGTTTTAATTTTATTGGGTGTATTTATGCTGATGCAGCCTTTTGCTATGTGGATGTATACATATTCTTTTATCGTTATTTTGGTGGGAACTATCGGTTTTGTGATCACAAGTCATTTCCCAGATTAGCCATGGCAGAAATAGAAATTAAAAATTTACATAAATCTTTTGGAGATTTCGTAGCAGTGAAAAACTCCAATCTTATTATTGAAAATAAAGAATTCTTCGTTTTACTCGGTCCTTCAGGTTGTGGAAAAACTACCACTTTAAGAATGATTGCTGGTTTAGAGCTACCAACTTCTGGAAATATATATTTGGATAAGGAAGATGTGGGTTATCTAAGGGCCTCTCAGCGAGATATAGCCTTTGTTTTTCAGCTTTTTGCACTCTATCCACACATGAATGTAAGAAATAATCTGGCTTTCCCACTGAAAATGCAAAAGCTCTCACGAAGCGAAGTAGATGCTAAAGTTCTGGAAGCTGCAAAGCTTCTCAGAATTGATCACTTATTAAAATCCAAAGTATCCTCTTTAGCAGGAGGTGATCGCCAACGTGTTGCACTCGGAAGAGCACTAGTCAGAAGACCTAAAGCATTTTTAATGGATGAACCTTTGGGCACACTTGATGCAGAATTTAGAGAATTGATGTGTTTGGAATTAAGAAAACTTCATGATGATATTGATGCAACTACAGTTTATGTAACACACGATCAACAAGAGGCAATGTCGATGGCTGATCGAATAGCAGTAATGAATGAGGGAGTGGTGTTGCAGGCAGACTCACCAAAAGTTATTTATAATAAACCTAAAACAAAGTTTGTTGCCAATTTTATTGGATCACCAGGAATGAATTTCATACCAATAAAAGAAAAAATTTCGCCAAGTCAATCTAGTATTAAGTTATTAGACTCATCATTAAATATCCCTGAACAAAAAGAAGGAACAGACTCAAATGAAAATTTTTTGGGTGTAAGGCCAGAGAATTTAAAATTAGTTTCTGAAAATGGAGTAAAAGGCAATGTCTTTGGTGTTGAGTATTTAGGTTCAAGAAAGATTCTTACAATTGAAACTCAACTTGGAAATATAAAAATTAGAGTTGATAGTGACACACAAGTTAATATTAATGAGCAAATCCAATTTGATACTCTTAATAATAACCAAATAATTTTTGATGGTTCAAATGATAAGGCACTTCAAAGTGAGTTTATGAGTTAATGTCCAAAGTAGAATTACAAAATATTACAAAAATATATGATAAAACTATTAAGGCTTTAGATGATATTAGCTTTACAGTAAACGATGGAGAGTTTTTTGTTTTATTAGGCCCTACTGGTGCAGGTAAAACAACAACATTAAGATCAATAGCAGGTTTAGAAAAAATTGATAAAGGAAAAATCCTTTTTGATGATGAAGATTTTTCAGAGGCTCAGCCTGCAGCAAGAGACACAGCGTTTGTATTTCAACAATACTCTTTATACCCTCATTATAAGGTTTATGACAATTTAGCTTTTCCTCTTCGATCCCCTCTTAGAAAAATCCCAGATGATAAGATTAGAGAAAAAGTCACAAAAATAGCGGAAATGTTGAAGATTTCAGCTAAATTAGACAACAAAGCTACTGAATTATCTGGGGGAGAAATGCAAAGAGTTGCGATAGGTCGTGCTCTAGTCAGAGACCCAAGTATATATTTAATGGATGAGCCCCTTTCATCCCTTGATGCAAAATTAAGGGAAAGTTTGAGAGTGGAACTGAAAAAAATCCAATTAAATTTAGGCTCCACAATTCTCTACGTAACACATGATCAAGCTGAAGCCACAACTATGGCAGATCGCATCGGAGTATTAGAAAATGGTAAGATCGCGCAAATTGATAAACCAGAAGATATATACAATAATCCAAAATCTATTTATGTTGCAAATAGATTAGGCTCACCAAAAATTAATATTCTCAACAGAACTTCTTTAAATACTTCATCACCAGATAAAGCAAGTCAACTTGGTCTAAGACCTGAGCATATTAAGTTAGGAGAAGGTGAACTTTCAGGCTCAATTAAAACAATTGAGTCTCTCGGTGCAGAAACTGTGGTAGAGCTAGATTTTAATGGAGCAGAAATTTTATCCTTATATCAAGGAGCATTCCAAGGACAAAAAGGGGACATAGTAAATTTTGCAATAGATCAAAATAAAATTTTATTTTTTGACGAAAAAGGAATGAGCGTGCAATGAGTGTTAATTTTTTAATCCATAGAGCAAAAGAAATTCAAGCTGTAATTGATGCAAATGCAAGTGAAATAGAAAAATTGGATCAAGAAATAGGAGATGGGGATCATATTTTTAATGTCCAAAGAGGGATCAAGCTGGTTATAGAATTAGAAGCTGTAATTAAAGATTTGCCAATGTCTAAAGCTCTAAACCAAATAGCTATGAAAGTTCTTTCTGGTATTGGTGGCTCCTCTGGAGCCCTGTTTGGCACATTGTTTATGACTATGGCCAAAGGAAACGATATAGATAATGGTGTTGATTACAAAAAGGCAATCGAAATTTTTGCAGATGGCGTGGAAGCTGTAAAACAAAGAGGTAAAGCAGATGTAGGTGAAAAAACAATGATGGATGTTCTCATACCTGTATCTAACTGCCTTAAAAAAGGTGTCGAGGATAACAAAGATGTTAAAGAGATACTGAAAGAAGCGATAGAAGTGGCGGAAAAAGGGATGTTTTCAACAAAAGATCTTTTAGCTACAAAAGGGAGAGCTTCTTTTTTAGGAGAGCGAGCGAAAGGTCATATCGATCCTGGAGCCAGGTCTTCACAATTAATGATAAAAACTGTCTGTGAGTCAGTGTTAAATAGTTAGGAGGATACTATGAAAAAATTTATGAATTCAGCGGATGATTTTCTAAAGGAGAGTCTGCAAGGTTTTGGTGCTGCGCATCAAGATATTGTTAACTGCCACTACGACCCCAACTTCATCACTAGAGCCACTCCCACAAAAGAGGGAAAAGTAGCTCTGATCAGTGGAGGGGGGAGTGGACACGAACCCATGCATGGTGGCTTAGTCGGCTACGGTATGCTGGATGCAGCCTGTCCTGGATTTGTTTTTTCATCACCGACACCAGATCAAATGTTAGCTGCTGCTGAAAAAGTAGATAGCGGAGCTGGAGTTTTATTTATCGTTAAAAACTATTCTGGAGATGTAATGAATTTCCAAATGGCAGCTGAGACGATGCAAGGTCCAAATGAGTCTGTGTTGACAAATGACGATGTTGCTGTAGAGGACTCTTCATTTACAACTGGTAGAAGAGGTGTTGCTGCTACTGTTGTTGTTGAAAAAATAGTTGGTTCTTTAGCTGAGCACGGAGGTAGCTTACAAGAATGTAAAGCCTTAGGAGATAAGGTAAATAAAAATTCAGGTTCTATGGGAGTTGCATTTTCAAGTTGCACTGTCCCGGCTGCAGGAAAACCAAATTTTAATATAGGCGATGATGAAATGGAATTCGGTGTTGGGATTCATGGTGAACCTGGAAGAAGAAGAGATAAAATGAAATCTGCACAAGAGATTACAAACGAGTTATTAGAGGCAATTAACGAGGACTTAAAGCCTGAGGCAAACGAAGAAATTCTTTTATTTGTCAATGGTATGGGTGGTACTCCTTTAACAGAGTTATACCTAATTTATGATAATGCTAAAAACATGTTAGACAAAAAAAATATAAAGATATCAAGGTCTCTTGTCGGTAATTATTGTACTTCTCTTGAGATGCAGGGCGCTTCAATTACTCTAACAAAGCTTGACGAAGAGCTTTTAAAGCATTGGGACTCATCTGTGCACACTGCAGCTATGAGATGGGGTGTCTAAAAATCATAAAGCCTTTAGACAGATCTAAAGGCTTATATATTCGTCTGATTACCTTCATCATTAATGATTATGATGATCTAATGTAATCTCGCCAACTACTGTCTCGACTGAGACCCTATTTTCTATATTGGTATTTAATCTTTTTTCTCGTGCTGCATCTGCTGCTTTCATGGTTTCGGCATCTGGGTAAATTGTGACAGCCATTAAGGTTACATCATCAATTCTAATACCAATTAATTGACTTGCTTGTGGGAATTCAGATGGAGCATTTTGAACGTAGCCTTGTGTTTGATCATCTGCGGCCTCCTTTGAATCCATTTTTACTGTGGTTATTCTTGCTATACTCATTTAGAAATCCTCCTTGATCTTGAACTAAATAATTTAATTAATGTTTCAATATTACATCCCAATATCATTTTAATTAAACATTAAATTTCATGATTAACTTGATTATTTTGCATATCATAAAATTAAAATTATCTTTATCATAAAATCTAATTTCTATACGAGAGGAGAAAATTCATGAAAATTAATATAGGTGATAAAATAGAAGATATAGAATTACCTGACTCTTATGGAAATATATTTAAACTTTCTAGTACAAAAGGTAAAAAAGTATTATTAACTTTTTATAGACACGCTTCTTGTGCTGTTTGTAATTTAAGAATTAATGAGTTTGTAAAAAAATATCAAGAATTTGGTGAAAATTTTACAATGGTAGGGATCTTTCATGCACCAGTTGATTTTTTAAAGAAAAATATGGATAGACATAATTTGCCATTTACTGTTCTTGCAGATGAAAATTTCGAATATTTTAAAAAATATGATGTTGAGAGATCTTATGGAAAACTTTTCTCTGCTTTTATTTTTAAAGTTCATAAATTTTTTTTAGCAGGAATAAAAGGTTATTTACCTGTTCAGTTTAAAGGGTATGTAGATATTGTTCCAGTTGATATTCTAATTAACGAGGACGGGATCGTTGAGGATGTGTATTATGGGGAAAGTGATATTGCTGATCACATGCCTTTTGATAAAATTAAGGCATTTTCAAAATCCAAAAATTTTAATAATCAGTTATAAAAATAGATTGCAAAACCAAATATAAATATTCCTATCAGAAAATAACTAATTGCAGATTTTTTAAAATATATTTCTGATCTAAAAATAATATTAAAGATTTTGTATGATGCATAAGCTATAAAGGCAATTATTAATAAAGTGATTATCCATGTGCCTAAAAATTCTATTGAAAAAAGTTTATCTAGAGCGCTCTCGTTCATTTTTAAAAGAATATATTAATAAATTTTTGAACCAAGTAACTTTAATGTGACAAAAAAGGATCGTCTTAAATAAATAAACTTATTTCTATTTTTGTCTATATATAAACAAAATTAAAGTTATGGTGGAGCCAAGGGGGATCGAACCCCTGACCTCTACGCTGCCAGCGTAGCGCTCTCCCAGCTGAGCTATGGCCCCACAATTAGTGTGAGTATTATTATATTTTTTCTAATTTATATACATCATCTACATTATTAAATTTGGCATCAAATTCCTTTGATCTTGGATCTTCAAACAAAGCATAAAATTTTTCCTCATCGGTGACATTTGCTACAATTATCACTTTTCCATCTCTGACAAATCCCATCTCAAATCCATCAGTGTATTTTGCAATATCATCTTTAAAAGACTCATACAATTTTAAGTAGTCTTCTTTAGTTCCGTTATAAGTAGATACAACACATAAGTTCATAATCAATTCCTCCAATTTAGAATCATACTAATAGTACAATTTTAGAGATCAATATCTTTTGAATGAATTATTTTTAAATTAATTTTATAATAATTGATAGAGAGGATAACTATGAAAATTATTACAAATGCAAAAATAACTAAAGGTTATGAACATTGGAAACAAATGTTTGAAGAAAATGAAAATCTGAGACAGGAATATGGTCTTAATGTATTAGCCTATGGACATCCAAAAGATAACAATGGTGAAATTTATACGGTTATAGATGTAGAGTCGATGGATAAAATGCAAGAAATGTTAAAACTTCCTGAAATGATAAAACTTAGAACAGAAGCCGGAGTTGATCTAGACACACAAAAATTTATTTTACTCGAGGGCGGAAATTAAGATTGTGTAAGTAAGAAATATAAGCTTAAAAATATTAAAATTATTGATACAGATAAACCCAATTTGAAGGTTTTATCTATTAAAGAGTATTCCTTTTTACCAACATACCTCTTTTTAATAATGTAAACAGCTGCTGTAAAAATCGAAAAAAACCAAAATGTATTTACCACTAATTCTATGTTCATGTACTTTTGTATGAATTTCTTTCTAAATATTTTTCACCGTTCTCTGACAAATACCAAAGATATCGCTTTTCATTATTTTGATCATCTTCCCACATAATTTTATTTGCTAGATTCATTCTTATAAGTTTTGCCCCGGTATCACTCACAATATTGAAATTTAATCCTGTCAAAAATGAAATTTCATCCAAGTCAAAAGCATTAACCACATTTTTCGAAATTAAAGACTCATCGTTTATCTGTTTACCTGTTGTTTTTAATGTGACATGTCTTTTACATATTTTTTCCTGAAGACACTTCATGAATATGTAATCTTGAGTTTCAATATCATCACTATTCATAAGTTTTGATTATTTAAACCAATCGCTATAAACACTAATTAAAACTAGTGAGAAAGTCCCGTACCCTAAAACGATTATAATGAAATATTTAATATATATTCTTTTGGAACTAACATTTTTTGATAATTTACCAAATCTTTTTTGAGTATAGATAAAAGCTGCCCATAGTAAAATTGCAAAGCCGTATGACGATAATAATACTTTAATTACTTCTGACATTTAAAAAGACAATGATCCTGACAATAAGCTTTCATTCAAGGGACCTAAATTTTTAGGGTAGGTTAGTATACCATCAGATATATATTTATCATCAAATTGTGACACACACCAAGATAGCGAAGCTGGTTTGGGTACTAGAGTTTTATTATCTCTGATAGAGTAAAGTAAATTATCTCTAACAGCTAAGTCACCCATATATACTAAATAAGCAACTTTTGTTCGCCTTGTAATAAAGTTACTTTCGCCTTGGTTGAGACTTTTAGGAGGATTGTAGATCACTGGCTTTTTTTTGACATACTCATCTTTGAGTCTCTTTATTAACCAATTTCTCATTATTTTTCTAACCGCATGATAAGCTGCAAATTGGGGTTTAATTAAATATGTAGTTTGGTGCCCTATATTCAAAATTGTATTATTTTCAGAAAACTTGTAAGTGTAGCCGTCTTTATATCTTTGATGAAACTTTGAGAATTCTTTAGCCCAAGTTACTCCCTCAATTACTCTATCTTTAGTTTGAGAGGTGTACTTTTCTCTTGTTGAAGTGTCATGTAAAATTACATCCCGGAAAAAAGATAAGTAATCTGACTCATTCTTAAATTTTTCCTTATGAATTTGTTTTAATTCTTCCCAAGGTTTGATTTTTATATCTTGCACTCCTTTTGAACTTATATTATTTTTAATTTATACACAAACTATTTAATAATATATGTGTAATTTGTGAAATAAATTTAAAAATTATCAATAAAATCAACAATTTTTCAATATAATAGAAAAATTACAAAAAATTTCAAATTTAAGGTAAATTAAAAAAAAATCATGATTAATTTTTTTAAATCCTTGTTTTCCATTTTGAGGATTTTTCTGTGATAATTAAAAATTTCTTTACACTAAATTTTATTAATTATGTGTGTAAATTACAAAGCTTTAAAAATACCTAAATTTACTTGTAAAAATTTAATTTTTTCAGAGATAACCCCTAAATTTACTAGGTTTCCAATTTTTAGGAGCTATTTCTAAATCCTCAAATTCAAAAGCTGGAGCAACTGTGCAACCAATTAAACTAAATAATCCTGTCGATTCTAATGAAAACCATATATTACTTCCGACGCTGTAAATAAATCTATTTTTAGATCCTATTTCATTTATTTCATATTCTTCACCATTTTTCGATGTATATATTCTCAAAGGACTACCAGTATAAAAGTGTATTGTTTCGTTCTTTTTAATGCGATGCCAATGTGAATATTGCCCTTTTTCTAACAAATAGTATATGTGACTCACATCCTTATTTTTGTAAACTTCGACGTAATGGCCTCCTTCAGGATGAGGTATCATTTTATGGCTTTTTATTAGAGATTTTATTGTGTCCATCCAAATTAAAATTACATTTTAATTTTATGCATACAAAATATAAATTTATTTAATTAAAAATACTGAATTTATTGATCATTTCCTATTTTTAGGAATCAATTCCATTTTTCATCTAAAAATGTATGATTTAAGTATTATATGGCAATGGAAAACTTACAAACAATATCCTGTCCAAAGTGTGACTTATCCGTATCTTCTATTTGTTCAAAGTGTAACAAAGAAGTAGAGGTATCTCAATTAGCTGATGGCTGTGTAGTTCAAATCACTAAATGTGTTGAGTGCACAAATACACCAGTTATCAAAGATGTTTGCGTAGAAAACTAGCTCTCACTTAACCGACATTAATTACTAAATTATTCTTTTAAGATCCAAAGATTACTATGAGACTAAAAAGTAATATTGGAGAATTATTTTAATGAAAATACTAAAAATATTGGATAAGGCTGAGCTTATACTTGTAGATTTAGAAGTGAACTTAGGAAAAGAAGTTAGGAACGCCCCAACTTTATGTGTTAGATATAAAGGTAAAATTATACCCTTAAACACTGCAAATGATGGTAGACCTATATTAATGAATGAAGAAAACGCCATTCCAATTCAAAATTAAAATTAGATGTTTACTGGTACACTTTGGGTAGATTTAACAATCTCTCTTATACTACTAGCTACTTTTTTTATGTGGATAATGAGAGGGGATTAAATAAGATTAATTCCTTAATGGAGATATTAAACAATAAAGAGGAAGTAAGAGAAAAACTCAAAAACAACCCCTTACAAGCTGCTCATTTACTCAGACTCAATGGATATGGTTCTATTAAATATGAATGTGCCTGTGGTGAAACACATGATGCTAATGGTAAAGATGTAAGTTGTAAAGGATCTGCTAAACCTTTTAAAGCTCTTCTTAAATGTTCAAACAATTTTGTAACGATGATAAAAATTGAGGGTTTTTTTCGAAAAAAAGCTATCTCAGAGTATGGATTTAAAGCAAGTATAATGGATTAAGTTATGAGGTTTTTTTTTATATTGTTTTTTATTCCTACTTTATCTTTCGGCCAGAGTATAAAATTAGCTTGTCAAGAAAAATCTCTTATTGATTACTCAAAAGTAAAAATTATTGAATTTAAAAATGAGGATATAAATGAATTTGAATACTCATTTGACCAAAACCTCTTTGTTTTAAAGGAGAGATTTCAAGATTTACAATATGATTACATGGGGGAAGATGATGTAAGCTATCATTTTAGAATTGAAACAGACTTCTCATTTAATACCCTTATCCTTTATAAAAAAATCCTTAGATATGAGAGAAACATATTTTATCCTGATACTGTAAATTTGAAAAAAACTTATTACGGGGATTGCAATAAATCAGATAGTTTTTTTGCTGCTTTGAAATAGAATACAGAAAAATCCTCTTTTATTAATTTTTTAGGTAATACATTTTCACGAACTAGACTTAAGTAACATTTTTTGTATAGTTTTCTTAAATGTCCGATGTTTATAGTCTAATGAAATATTTAACACCCTATGAATTAGATCATATTAAGTTCTTGGCACATAATGACGAGATACCATACCAAATAATTAATTCGCAATATAATATTGATAAAAATGATGTAAAAAACTTGATGAGATTTATGTTAAATGACCAAGACTATTTGAAATGGAAAAAAATTTATAACAAAACGCATTAAGGAACTTCCTAATCTTTATTATTCACAATCTTTATTTAATTTTTTAGTCTCATTTCACTGAAATGCTGAGCTAATTTCTTACCAGATAACCAAGCATCCTGCATACTTGGACCTTCACACCAATCCCCAAAAGCATATAGACGCTGATCTATGGACTCAATGAATCTTTTAGAATTTTGATCTCTAAGACATTTTTTTGTATAAGAATATCTCCATCTATGTGACTTCTTAAAAACAGCGTTAGCTTTTGATTGAAAAGACTTTTTCATTTGATTGACCACATAGTCCTCTAAAACATAATTTTCTATGTTGTAATACTCTTTTGTCCAATCAGCTCTCATATTTACAACCCAGCACTCTTCATTAAAAAATTCGTGTTTAAAATTTTGATTCATTAAGAAACTAATTTCAGGTGTTAAGTGATATCCAAATTGAAACGGAGCTCCCAATCTTTGATTAAATGCAATCATGACTGTCCAAATGGAGTCGAACTCTATTTCAGGAATATCGCTATAATCTATAAATTGATCTAACAATTTTTTTGATTGTTCAAAGGGCATGCTACAAAAAACATAATCATAAGGTCCAAATTTCTCATCTGCTGCAATTAAGAAATATTCACTATTATGGCTTTCAATGTTGGTTATTTGTTTTGAAAAATGCGTAGGGTAGTGGAGTGATTTATGTATCTTTATTGGGATTGATTCATTTCCATCTTTACCAACAATGACCTCTTTATCTTCAATTGGAGAATTTTGTGAGATATTTGAACAAAATTGACCTTTTAAAATTTTAATAGCGTCAATTTTTTTTAAAAATTCATTTAAGCCAATAACCCCATGATCTAATTTCAAATAGTGAGCACCATGATCAAAAGCATATTCCTCATGTTTTCTTGTGCTTATTCTTCCACCTGGTCTCCAGGATTTCTCAAAAAATGTAATATCAAGTGCAGGCAAGTGATATGCTAAAGAAAGCGCACTAAGTCCAGTTCCAATGACTGCAATTTTTTTCAATTTTATTACTTTTTTGTGCTTCTAGGTTTAATTTCATCAACATCTTCAATAGGACGAAGTATTGGGACATACCTAAGTCGAAGAATGATGACTGCAATCGCAACTAAGACTATTGCTCCTGCTTCGTAAAGAAGAAGCTCTGGGTTTGAGTCTTTACCTTGAAGTATAATAAGACGAGATAAAGCGGTAATAGCAATAAATAATGGATATGTCATTCTAACACGATTGGAAACATAGTAGACTCGAACCATCCCAATAACTTCAACATAGATAAATAAGAGGAGTAGATCAGCTAACTCTACATACTGAACTTCTATCATTCTCATTATCTCAAACATAATGGCTGTAATAGTAGCTACTAATATTATTGCAATAACTGCTTTTTCAATAAACCCTACGAGATTTTCAACATCAGTCTTCATTACCATTCAACCATATCAATTTGTTTTGATTTTAGAAAGTTATTTGTCTTAGAAAAAGGCTTACTCCCAAAAAAACCGCGGTGAGCCGATAATGGGGAAGGGTGTGGTGCTGATAAAATAAGATGTTTATTCGAATCAATTATCTCTTTCTTTGATTGAGCAAACGAACCCCATAATATGAAAACAATATTTTCTAATTCATTACTAATAACTGAGATAACTTTGTCTGTAAAAATATCCCAACCAAACTTTTGATGTGATAGGGGTTTTGATTTTTCTACTGTAAGAGTTGTGTTTAAAAGAAATACTCCCTGCTTAGCCCACTTATCTAAATTACCATTGTTGTAATTCACCTCTTTTTTTATGTCATCTTGAAGTTCTTTATAAATATTCAACAGTGAGGGTGGTGGTTTTATATTTTCTGGTACAGAAAAACTGAGCCCATGAGCTTGGCCAGGTCCATGGTAGGGATCTTGACCTAATATCACTACCTTCACTTTGTCTAAAGGAGTTAAATTAAATGCATTAAAAATTTGTTTTCCTGGAGGATAAAAAATAATTTTATTTTTTTTTAATTCTAAAAGTTTGCTTTTGAGTTTAATCATATAATCTTGATTAAATTCCTCTTTTAAATGTTCAAGCCAAGTATTAGGAAGTTGAATGGTAGATTTTTCCATTCAGATTTTACTTAATTTAAAGTTGCGTCTTTACTTCTGCCGTATTTTTCAAGCTTGTAAATAATCTTTTCCTTAAGTTCATGATTTTCTTCTAAAGCCATTACTAGGGCTTGTGTATAGAAAAAACATGCTGCTTCAATATCAGCCTTATCTTCGAAGTAATTTGCTGCTTCATAGTAGAGAGAACATACTTTATCCATTTGCTTTTTTTGAAAAGCATCAGCAATATCGCTATCTAATTGAAAAGTGTCTTTCATAAGTATCCTGAAACTAGCACATTTCATTAAAACACCAAGATTAAAATAATTTTCTAGAAATTATCCTTTGCAGAGCGCATTTTAGCAAATACCTCTGTTGCATCTTGCGTGTCAAAAAATTTCATAAATTGATCTGTGTCACATCTCAAAAATGGATTACAGAGCAATTGGTCTGAGAGAGTTGTTGGAATTGTTGGTCGATGCTCTTTTTCTTGGTGTGAGGCCCATTTATAATATTTATTAAGCTTTTCATTATCAGGGTCTATGTTTAGGGCAAATTTTAAATTAGCCATCGTATATTCATGCCCACAATATACTGTTGTATCTTCAGGTAATTGTTTTAACTTAGACAAACTATTCCAAAAAACTTCAGGATTTCCCTCAAACATTCTTCCACATCCAATGCTAAATAGAGTATCCCCAGAAAATAAAATATTATGTTTTAGCATAAAATAATTTATGTGTTGGAGAGTATGTCCAGGAGTATGTATGACTTTATATTCATTTCCATGTATTTCAAAAATTTCCTGATCTTCAACTTCCTTATCTGGTTTTGGTATTTTGGAGTCATTTTTGTAACCTATGACTAAAGATTTAAATCTTGATTTAATTTCATCAACAGCACTAATGTGATCATCGTGATGATGTGTAATCATTATGTGAGAAGCACTGCAATCATTTAGCTCAAGTATCTTCATACACATATCTAGATCTGAGGGATCAACTAGCACTCCTTTTGTTTCATGAGGATTTTTAATTAAATATCCATAGTTATCATCTAATTGGGGAAACAAATACACATTAGGTTTTTGCATAAGAAATAGAATGTTATGTAAATCTCGTTAAAATACAACTATGGATATCAACGCATCCGATATTTATAGTTTTTATAATTCAAGACTAGGCACTATTGTTAAACGCAACATACGTCATCAATTAAACACCCATTTAAATTCTATAAACGATAGTGTTATTTGTGGATATGGTTATACAAACCCTTTTCTTTCTTTTCTGAGTAAGCAAAATAAAAATTTACAAATATCCTCTATGCAGCCAGAATTTTTAGATGGTAATGTTAAAGAGAAATACGATTTCGAACACCAAATAATACATGAATATTTCTTACCTTTAGATCCAAGTTCAGTTGATGTGGTAATATCTACTCATTTACTTGAGTTCGTTGATAAGCCCCAAAGTAGTATTGAAGAAATATGGAGAATACTTAAGCCAAACGGTTTATTTTTATCAATTATTCCCAGAAGGTCAGGTATATGGACTCGGTATGATAACAATCCTTTTGGGTTTGGTCGATCATACTCAAACAAGCAATTTAAATCACTAATACAAGACTTTCTGGTTCTTGATTATAGAAAAACATTTTTGCACTTTCCTCCATGGAGTCATTATTTAAATTACAAATCACATCGAACAATTGAAAAAATAGGTAAATTATTTTTTCCTTATATGGGAGGACTAATGATTTGCGTATGTAAAAAGATTGTTTACGCAAAGAGTTCAAAAAAACAAAAAAAAATAACTATTAAAAATTTTGTGCCGACTTAATATTAATTTATATAGAGATTTTAAAATATAGGATAAATTATTGTTAGATATTAGTTATTACTTAATAGTTTCTTTTTCTATTCTTTTATTTGCAATTTCAAAATCAGGTTTTTCCGGAGGTGGATTGGCTTTAATTTCAGTAACCGTATTATCCATAACTTATGGTCCTTTAATTGCAATAGCAATATTAATGCCAATGTTAATTGTATGTGATGTAATTGCTTTGTTTTTAAATAGAAAATATTTTGAATATAAAATTTTATGGTCAATTGCACCATATTCTTTATTGGGGGTTATTATTGGAACAATCTTGTTTAAATTTATCAATTTATCAATGATAAGTATTTTTATTGGATCAATTTCCTTACTATATGTTTTGCTTAATTACTTAATCGCAGATAACAGAAATTTAAAAAAAATACCCTTTTATGGAAGTAAATCTTTTTGGGGAGCACTAGCGGGGTTTACTAGTTTTGTACTTCACTCTGGAGGATTGCCATTAAATATATATTTTATGTCAATTTATAATAAAAAAGTTCAGTTTGTTGCAGGCGTAGTTTTTTCTATTGCTTTAATAAATTTATTTAAATTAATCCCGTATTTCTATTTGGAAATATTAAACTTTGAGAAGTTATATAGTTATTTAATTTTTTCACCAATTGCAGTAATAGGAGTAATTTTGGGGCACTGGATGAATAGTAAACTTTCAGATAATTCTTTTTTTACCATTATTAATATTTTTGTAGTGATTGGTTCGCTTCGATTAATTTATTTGGGTTTAGTAGGTTTATAAAATCTTTTCTAAAATATTGATTAATTCAAATTCATTTTTAAATTCATTCATTTGTTTCTTATCTATTAATAATTTGTATTTACCTTCTTTTTCCTCAAGACATATAGGCAGGTCATCTTTGTAATTTAAAAGATTAAATTCTTCTAATTCTTCAGAATGTAAAAACCTAAAATTATGTGGTGAGTCATTTATAAATTTTTTCCAAGACTCGCGCATTTTCAGGTCGTGAGTAATTTTGCATAAATTGCAATCATAGGTGCTGGGGGAGGCATATTTATGGACTGTATCAAGAATATAGTTCCATTTACCACCTTTGGCGTTATAGACAAAAATTATATTTTTATTGTTCATTAGTAATATGGAAGAGAACCTCTTTACAAAATAAATTTGAAGGAATTTTACCGTTTTCAAATTTCTTTTGAGAAAGGACATCGAAAGTTGAAATTATTTTAAGATCTAAATCTGTTGCTAATTTTTTAAAATCTTTGATGCTACATGGGTGAATATAATCAGTATTATACCAGTGATCGCTGTTTGCTTTTTTTAAAAGTGAGTCAAAACTTCCTGTTAAAAGAAAATTTGAAATTTTACTCAGACGTGCCGAATTATTAAAGCTAACAATGATATTTTTACTTACTTTTTTGAGGGTGTTTAATAATTGGTCTGGTTCTTGAACTGCCTGAATTGTCTGAGTCAAAAGACAATAATCGAATTGATTAAATGGAAAATCTTCAACTATTAAATTTATATCACCGTGGATTACATCTAATCCTTTTTCCAAACATTTAATTACTTTTTCTTGATTCAATTCCACACCTTGAGCACTAATTCCTTTATTTTCTAAGAAAGTGATTAACTCTCCATCAGAACAACCAATGTCCAACACCTTTGAGTTTTCTGGAATTAAATTTAAAATGATCTCATAGTCTTTTCTCATTTTATTCCCTTTAAAAATCCCTGAGCAACTTTAAAAAATTGTGGCTCATCTAATAAAAAACTATCGTGACCTCTATCTGATACGACTTCAGCAAAACTAACATTGGACCCAATAGAATTTAGTAAAGATACTATCTCTCTTGACTCTTTTGTTGGAAATAGCCAATCACTGGTAAATGATAAAACTAGAAATCGGATCGAATTATCAATTATAGTTTTTTTATTTGCAATAATTTCATCTTTCACATCAAAATAATCCATTGCTCTAGTCATATATAGATAGCTATTAGCATCAAATCGATCAACAAAAGATCTACCTTGATAACGAAGATAACTCTCGACCTGAAAGTCTATTCCAAAGCCAAAAGATAAATCATTTTTTTCTTGTAAATTTCGACCAAATTTATTTTGAAAAGCTTTCTCAGATAAGTAAGTAATATGAGCTATCATTCTTGCAACAGAGAGACCATTCTCAGGTTTTTTATTGCTCTCCAAATATCTTCCATTTTGCCAATTAGGATCCAACATAATGGATTGTCTTCCTGCCTCGTCAAATGCAATATTTTGGGCAGAGTGTTTCAATGAACCTGCTATACTCATAATAGATCTCACACTCTCCGGATAAGTAGCAGCCCATTGTAGAACTTGCATTGCACCCATTGAACCACCAGCTACAGATAGCAATTTGGATATTCCAAGCTCATCAATAAGTATTTTTTGTACTCTCACCATATCTCTAATCGTTATGGTGGGAAAATCTAAACCATATATTTTAGAGGTATCAGGATTAGTATCATTAGGACCTGTCGTTCCAACACAGCCCCCAAGAACATTCGAGCAGATAACAAAGTATTTATTCGTATCAATAGGCTTATCGGGTCCAATCATTAATTCCCACCAACCATTTTTTTTAGTTATAGGATTTTCCTCTGCAGGGAATTGATCACCAGTTAATGCATGACAAACCAAAATTGCATTATTTTTTTGAGCATTAAGACTTCCATATGTTTGATAAGCGATTTGAAAATTCTTAATTTTTTTACCAGAGTCCAATGGTAGCTCTTCTTGGCATTTCAGTAAGAACCCTGGATATTCAGTATTTGCAATTATTTCTCTCATTTTTAAACCTGTTCGAAAGATAACTGCGGGAGATACGCTTTAGCTGTTTTACACCCGCAAGCTGCTATCAAATCGGTGAAACTGGAATTTAAGGCTTTTTGGATTAATTTTCAATATAAAATGATGATATTTTCTTTATATAGTTTATTTATTATCAAAAAATTATGAAAAATAGCCAACCAAAAAATACCTACAAGGGTGGAGCAGAAGTATTTAAAGGGTATGTTAGGCTTTCATCAAATGAGAACAACTATGGCCCAGCTAAATCTGTAAAGTCATTAATAAAAAAAAATATTAAATTTTCAAATATCTATCCTGAGCTTGATGGAGAGAGTTTAATCAATCAAATTTCTAAAACTTATAAAATAAATAATAAACAAATTATATTAGGCGCAGGCTCAGATGAAGTTCTCCAAATGATATATGCTACCTTTTCAAAACCCAATGATGAAGTCGTTTTTACTAAATATGCTTTTGCTATGTATTCAATCTATGCAAAACACTTTAGATGCAAAGTAAAAAAATATGATGATAAAGAGTTTCAATTTAAATTAGAAAATTTAAGTAAAATTATCAGCTCAAAAACAAAAATTGTTTTTTTAGCTAACCCCAATAATCCTACTGGGTCTATTTTTTACAAAAATGAATTAATTAAATTTTTAAATAAAGTAAGTAAAAAAACAATTATTGTTTTAGACTCAGCATACTGTGAATACATTAGAGATAAAAAATATGATGATGGAATGCAATTAGTTAAAAAATATTCTAATTTGATTATAACAAGGTCTTTTTCAAAAATATTTGCTCTAGGCGGCTTAAGAGTAGGTTGGGGATATGCCAATTCAAAGCTTATTTCTCAACTCTATCAATATAAAAAGCCTTTTAATGTATCAAGATTGTCATGCATTGCAGCCCAAGAGTCTTTGAAAAATAAAAAATGGATTAATCAATCTGTAAAAAATAATTTTGTAAACAAATCTTCTACTCTTAGAGGCTTAAATAACAAATTATTTGAAACAATTGATACTCAGGCTAATTTTATTCTTTTAAAGTTTAAAAGCTCATTAATAACTCAAAAATTTGTTGATTTTTTACACTCCAATAAAATTACAGTCAGATCATTGTCATCATATGGATTAAATAATTTTGTTAGGATGACCATTGGAACAAAAAGTGACATGAAAAAGGCTGTAAAAACAGCAAATAAATTTAATGTTTAAAAATATTCTTGTAATTGGTTTTGGAATGATTGGATCATCAATAGCAAGATCAGTAATTAAAAAATACAAAAATGTTAATATCTTTGCCTTTGATAAATCCAATAACCTCAAAATTAGAATTAATAAATCAAAATTAAAAAATATAAAAGTTTTGAAATCTTTTCAAGATATCAACAATTTAAATATTGATCTCATAATTATTTGTGTACCTATGCTCCAGTATCAATCTATATTCAAAAAACTTAGCAACTTTAATTTAGATAAAACAATTGTTACAGATGTGGGCTCAACAAAAGTAAATATAGAAAAATTATATAATCAAAAAAAATATAAATTTAATTTTATTCCCTCACACCCAATAGCTGGTATTGAAAAAGCTGGACTGGAACATGGATTTGATGGACTATTTACAAATAGATATAATATTATTTGTCCTTTAAAAAAATCTTCCAAGACAAACATCAATAAGATAGTTAGGTTTTGGAAGTCACTAAATATGAAAATAGAAATTATGTCTGCAAAAGAGCATGATAAAGTGCTTAGCTTGACTTCACATTTGCCTCATTTAATTTCCTATTCATTAGTTTTGACGGCAATGAAAAAAGAATCTTCACTAAATTCAAAGCTTGTAAAATTTTCTGCTGGTGGATTTAGAGACTTTACTAGAGTAGCAGGAAGTGATCCAGAAATGTGGAGGGATATATTTTTAGCAAATAATTCGCAAATTCTAAAATTAACTAATAATTTCATAAGTGAATTAAAAAAATTTTCTAAAACCCTCAATCAGGGAAACTCTAAGAATTTATTAACAAAATTAAAGAAGACCAAAAATGTAAGAGATAGAATTGTTAAGGCAAGACAGGCAGGAAAATTTATTCCTAATGATTAAGGCTATTTATTTCCATTTTGAGTTTATTTAAAAATTCTTGCTTGCTTAACCCTGGAGGTATTGGTTGTTTAAATTCAACTGTTATGGAGCCTTTATGAATTTGATTATTTTTAGCCCAAAATTTTCCAGAATCTAGAGCAATAGGTACAACTGGCTTGTTCAATGACTTGTACATAGAATAAATTCCAGGTTTTAAATCAGGTTGATCCTTAAAGGTAGTTCTGGTTCCCTCGGGAAAAATTATTACAGGTCTGTGATCTAAATATGCAGCTGTTTGCTGATTTACATAACGAAGACTATGGATTCCTTGTTTTCTATCAATAGCAATCATTCCCAATTTTTTAAGGTAGGTCCCAAATAATGGTATATTCAATAATTCTTTTTTTAAAATATATGCAGGATTATAAAAGAGTTCATTAAAGTATATTGTTTCAAACATTGACTGATGTTTACTTGCATAGAGATAACCCTTTTTGTGAGCAAAATCAGAATTAATTACTTCTATATTAATTCCAAACAGTTTTAAAATTACTGTCATGTTCCTTGTAAAGAAAAGCACAAAAAATCTAAATTTTTTATATTTGAAGGGAAGGCCTAACAAAGAAATAATTAATACAATGGCTGTTGTAAAATAAAATATTATTAAAAAACTAAATTTCATATTTTTTTATAAAAACTAATTTTGAGACAATTAACTTAATGTATTCCTCTACCAATTTTTCAAAAGGAATGACCATGTCATTATTGCTTATAGAATAAGGAGTAACTTTCAAACCTGATAGTTGATTAAATAAAAATTCTGCACGTTGCATATGTAAATCTGAAGTAATTAATAAAATCGATTTTATTTTTTTTTCTAAGGCCCAATATCTTGTTTCTAATGCATTTTCATATGTATTTTTTGATAAATATCCAACCTCAATACAACATTCAACAATGTTTTGATCAAAGTTAAGAATATTCACTAATACAACTTCTGAATTAAAGGTATTATCAACACCAGAAATAAACAACTTATTTTGATTAGATTTTTCTATTTGTTTATAACCCTCAATTATTCTCTCTCCTTTTCCCCCTGTTAATACAACAATAGCATCAACATTAAAGTTACTTACAGGATCATGAGATAAGTTATTTTTAAATTTAATTAAACCAAGAGTTAAAAGTAATAAAATTAAGGCGATTACAATATTTACACGCTTTAAAAATATTATCATTACATGATCTCATTTTTACATAGATCCTCTAAGGTATCACGAGATCGGATTACACGATACTCATCTTTGTTGAATAATACCTCTAGAGGTCGAGGTCGACTATTATAAGTTGAGGACATAGAGGATCCGTAAGCACCAACATTCATAAATATTATATTATCTCCAACTTTTATCTTGGGGAGTTCAATATCTTTTACAAAATAATCAGTAGACTCACAAATTCCACCTGCGATATCATAAATTTCAACATCCTTTGAGTTGTTTGAAACTTTTATTGGAGGCTTTATGTCATACAAAGCTGGACGAATGTATTCAGAAAATGAACAGTCAATAATAGCAATTTTCTTATTGCCACTATTTTTTATATATAAAACTTTACTGATAAGTTCACAGCTATCAGCTACTATAAATCTTCCAGGTTCAAAAATAATATTATAATTTTTACCACTAAGTATTTTATTACAATTATTTTTCCAACTATCAAAATTGATTTCTTTATCTGAGTGATCAAGTACAGCAAATCCTCCACCAAAATCTAAAGTATCAATATTTATATTATTTTTAAGATTTTGCTCATCTGCAATTTTGATTAGATTTTCATATGAACCAAGTAGCTTCTGATAATCAGTTATTTGACTTCCTATATGAACAGAAAGTGTTTTTAAGTTTACCCCCTCTAAATTAGAGATTGTATCAAAGTCAATTTTATCAATTGAAATACCGAATTTACCTCCTGATAAACCAGTAGTAATCTTATCCATGGTCGACCCATCAATATCAGGGTTTATTCTGATACCAATATTTGTTTTTAGCCCCTTACTCAAAGAGTAATCATTAATAAATTCAACTTCCTCAATATTTTCAATATTTATAGAGTGAACTTTCTGCGTGATTGCGTATTTTAAATCGAAATCAGTTTTTCCTGGCCCATCAAATATAATATCCTCAGGTTCAAATCCGGCTTTTAATGATTTAAATAGTTCACCAGCAGAGACAACTTCAGCACCAAAACCACAACGATGAATAAGGTTTAAAATTGCAAGGTTAGGATTAGCTTTGACGGCAAAATTAAATTTTCTGGGAAACTCTAATTCTAAATTATTTAGGAAATTTATTTTATCTTTAATTTTATCCTCATTATAAAGATAAAAAGGACTAGAAAACTCTTTTAATATTTTATCCAGCATTATTCGCTTTCAGGGTAATCATAATCATCATTAGGAGGAAATGGATATAGAGATTTATCTACAACACCCTCTGGTAATTTATTAGGTTTTTTGTTTCCACAGCCAATGATAAATATGGGTAATAATATTATTAATAAAAACTTGATCATCTTACTCTAAGAAATTTAATATATTTTTTAATCACTCTAGAAACCTCTTTAGGATTTGAGCTCATGGGTGTTTTTTTTCTTGATAGACTGTTATTTATATCAACATATTTATAAATATTTTTATCAATTGATTTTTGAAATTTTTGGTATTCATCAATTTTTATTTGTGAGAGATTTTTATTTTTTTTCTGAGCATAATTTACTATATCAGCAATAATTTTATAAGAGTCTCTGAAAGGTATTTTCTTTTCTATAACTAGATAGTCAGCTAAGTCTGTAGCTGTAGCAAAATAATTATTACATAAATCTCTTCCAATAGATTTTTCAAAATTTGATTTTTTAATAACTTTTTCCATAATTTTTATACAGCCTATTAACTCATCATAACAATCAAATATTATCCTTTTATCCTCCTGAAAATCTTTAAAATAAGCTAAAGGAAGGTTTGAGAGGATATTTGAGAGCTCTATTGACTTAATTCTAATGCTATTCGTTTTCGATCTTACAAGTTCTAATGAGTCGGGATTTCTTTTTTGAGGCATTATGGAACTACCTGTTGAATATTCACTACTTATATTAAATAACTTCATGAAGTTACTTGACCATAAAATTAGCTCAGATGATAATTTACTTAAATGTGTCGCAGTTAAAGAACTGGCATGTAGAAAATACATGCAAAAATCACGATCACTTACACCATCCATAGAATTATTTTTAGATTTTGAAAAATGTAAACTTTTATTTAGTAAACTTATATCTAAATTATAGTTACTACCTGCTAAAGCAGCACTGCCTAATACATTTTCATCGCAGTTATTTATACAAAAATCAAAATAATTTAAGTCTCTTTTAAACATCTCTAAATATGCAATTAAGTGATGAGCCAAAGATACAGGTTGTGCCACTTGCAAATGAGTAAATCCAGGAATAATAGTTTCTTCATTTCCACGAGCTTGATTTAAAATAGATCTCATTAAATTCTTGATTTCTTCTTGTAAATTTTTAGAGGCTTTGATTGTCCATAATCTAGTATCAGTTGCTACTTGATCATTACGAGACCTTCCAGTATGTATCTTATTAGCTACATCACCTATTTTTTTATTGAGGAAAGACTCTACATTCATGTGAATATCCTCATTTTTCTTTGAAAATTTTAGTCTACCTTTTTTATTATCATTCAATATTGAATTTAATCCTTTTTGAATAGTAAGAGCTTCTTTTTTTGAAATAACTTTTAGTTTTACTAAAGCTTTTACATGTGCACTTGTAACAGCAATGTCCTCTTCAATTAATCTTTTATCAATATCAATTGAGCTATTAAAATCATCCATTAAACTGGAAGTGCTTTTATTAATCGTGGTTGATAGTATTTTACTTTTCTTATTCATGATTTTAGTAATTTAAATTATCTTGATAAATATATTATCGCAGCGAATACTAAAACAGCAATACCTTGAAACAATACTCTCATTCGCATAAGTTTGTTACTGTGTTTTTTATTAAAACTTCCATTTTTAGCCATAGCTATTACACCTATTACAACCATAAGAAGAGCTAAAATCATGGATACAACTAAAACAAAGGGCAATACAGTAGATGAAAACATGGTAAATAGTTATCAAATTATCTATAAATGTCTAATTATTAAATTTAAGAAGAATTGATGAAGAAAATTGTATTATTTTTGCATGGTTATGGGTCTAATGGAAATGACTTAATATCCTTAAAAGATTATATATCTTTGGAAAAAGAAGAAACTGAGTTTATATCTCCTAATGCCCCAGAGCCCTGTGAATTCAATTATTTTGGGTATCAGTGGTTTCCATTAAAAGAAAGATCAATTGAAGAATTAAAAGAAGGCCTAAAATCAGCCTTCTTTCACCTTGAAAAAATAATTGAAAAAATAATTCATGAACACGCAGTTGATGAAACTCAGATTTCTATCATTGGTTTCTCTCAAGGCTCTATGTTGGCAACATATTATGCTATACAAAAAAATTTAAATTTTCACAGTATCATTTCATTATCAGGATCATTACCAAAAGAAATTTTAAATGATTTGAAAATATCTGAAATCAAATCTAGTTTTTTAATTTTTCATGGAAAAATGGACGATGTCGTACCATTTTATAGGGCAGTTGAGACAAATTCGTTTTTGGAATCAAAAAAATTTTCTAGTAAATTGGTTTTAGATGACAACTGTGCACATTCAATTAGCCCAATTGCTTTAGATGAGATTAACAAGCTTTATGAACACTGGAATTAATAAACTATTAAATATACTCCTTTTTGGATATGTTAGTATAAAATCATGATTAACTCGAATCATTGTCCATCTTTAGTATTAAATGCAGACTACCGGCCTCTTAGCTATTTCCCCTTATCCATATGGAGTTGGAAAGATACGGTAAAAGCAGTTTTTCTTGATAGAGTTAATATAGTTGAAGAATATGATCAAAAGGTTTCATCTCCATCATTTGAAATAAAACTCCCTAGCATTATCGCACTCAAAGATTACATACCACATAGTCATAAACCTGCATTTACAAGATTTAATGTTTTTTTGAGAGATGATTTCACATGTCAATATTGCAATGATAAATTTTCAACAAAAGAATTAACTTTTGATCATTTGATACCTCGTTCAAAAGGTGGACTGACAAATTGGGAGAACGTTGTGACGGCATGTTCAAAATGTAATTGGACTAAAGGAAGTAGGGATTTAAGTCAAGTTGGTTTTAAGTTGCTTAGAAAACCTAAAGAACCCTCTCAATATTCTTTAAGATTAAAAAGTAAAAATTTCCCTTCTGATTATCTTCATTCGAGTTGGAGAGATTATTTATATTGGGATAGTGTCTTAGAGAAGGATTAATATTTTTTAGTTATTTTTATTGCAGTATAGCATAGCTGTTTTATTGTTTTAGACAAAAGAACATACCCAGTTGTCATTTCTGCCTGGTGTTCGACGCCTGTGTCATGATGTTCTAGCTCATCTTCTCTAAATTTTTTTACAGTCTTCAATAAATCTGGTTTTAATTTTCTTTTTGATAGTTCCTTGGCTTGTTCCTCATAGTGTTGACCAATAACCTCTTCAACAGCAACGGTGCATGCCATTGCAGCTTTTTTCCCCATTAATGCAGTACCTAATCCAAGAGCATAACCTGCTAAATTCCAAAATGGAAATAAGGAAGTTGGTTTAACATTCTCTTTAACTATGTACTCATCAAAAGTAGATTTGTGGATTTCTTCTTGGTCAGCCATCTCCTTAATTTCTTTACCAAATTCTGTGTTTTCTTTAAAAATAGCTAATTGTCCTCGATATATTTGCGTTGCTCCATGCTCACCTGCGTGATCAACCCTGATAATTTCTTCAATTAATTTTTTATCTTCACCGCTAAGTGATTTATTTTTCTTTTTTGTAGGCATTGAAAATAATTAATAACAGAAAAGTCATTGAAAACAAGAAGTTATAAACTGATAATGGAATACCGAAGTAAGGTAAGTTTGCATCAGAGCATGTAGTAATTAATGTATTAGACATTAAATCTTCTTTTAATTTTGTAACATCATTTGGAAGCGTGGCTGCTTCACATCCGGTGTACTCAATAATCTCAAATGTTGTAAGAGAATGATAACCGGAAATACCTAATTCAACAAGAAGCAAGATAATTAGTAATATATAAATTAAATTGAAATATCTCTTAATAAAAAAATAAAATACACCCAATATCAAAATTGAATAATATGGAACTCGTTGATATACACACAATTTACATGGGCTATGACCATATGCATATTGTAATATTAAAGCAAAAGACATAGCTACCAGCGAAAACAAAAAAACAAGAAATAAAATATTAGTTTGTTTAATCATGATAAATAAATAAATAAAGAAAAAAAACTATTCCAAGAGGTATGATTATAAATATTAATAGTTTATTTCTTTGTAAAATTTCCATTCCTAATTTTCCAAATTGTTTAATGATAAAAGCAATAATAAAAAACCTCAACCCCCTAGATAAAAATGAAAGGAGTATAAAATAAATGAAATTAAATTGAGCATATCCACTTGTTAAAGCTATAACTTTATAGGGCATAGGTGTAAAACCACCCAAAAAAACTGCAAAAATACCCCAATCATTATAGAAATTCATAAATTCACCCTGCTTGCTTATATCAAAATAAGTTTGGACAATATCAAAAATGAAATACCCTATGATATATCCAAAAGCGCCACCAATGACTGAAAATATCGTACAATTCAGTGCAGTTACTAAAAACTTTTTTGGGTTAAAATAAACAATTGGTATTAAAATTAAATCTGGAGGTATTGGAAAAAAAATACTTTCTATAAAAGCAATTAAAGATAAAAAATAATTTGAATATTTTGATTTAGATTTTTTTTCAACATATATATGTAAATTCTTCCAAATCATATCGATTAATTAATATTTAGTATTTAACCTATAAGGTAATACCAGAGATAAGCAATTATAATAGCCGGGATTGCGCTATAGAGTGTAGCAACTATTGCTGCTTTTGCCGATATAGCTATCGCAGGGAAAAGTGCATCACCGTCGTTAGATATAGAGTTTCCTATTTGTGCAGACATAGGAATTTGACCACTCACATACATGGATGTGATCATAATTTGAGGACCACAGCCAGGAATAAAACCAATTAGTATGGCCATTAGAGGAATAAATGGACCAAATAATATTAATGATTCAAATATTAAACCATTAGTTGATAGATCTATTAATTCGTAGACAACAAATGAAATAATAACCCAAACAGTAACAAAGCAAGTTGTATCTACAACTTTTCTATAGGAATTTTCGTGTATTGAAGCCATTTGAATATCTGTCAATGGATTCAAAACCCACAATAATACACAGTATATCGCCAAAATAAATGCCGTTATCTCGACCACATTAATTCCAATAAAATTAAAGTTTAGTTCAATGTTAAAAGCATTTAACATTCCCAAAATAAATCCAGGAGCTAAAAATAAAAACCAAATATAATAAAACTTATTTGATATTTTGTTTTTTGGTAGATGGGTTGTATTTATATTCTTATTAATTTTATTTTGTAAAAAATTTTTTGTAAAAGGTTGAGCAATATATCCAGATATTATGCCAACTATAAAAGTTACTGGTAGTATGATCAAAGCAGCCTGAGGTTTTGTTGCAATGAGAAGAAAAGCTGCATCGCCCATAGTGCTAATAAGCGCTGCGAGTACACCTCCAAATGAAACTACTTTTCGAGTAAATAAGCTCATTACCATTATTGCTCCGCCACAACCAGGTATAACTCCTAACATAGAGCAAATTGGAATTTCAAATTTTTTATTTTGTAAAATTAATTTTTGTAAATTAAAATTTCTCTTTTCAAGAATAACGAATATGAGAAGTGTTACTCCAACAAAGCTAGATACAGCTATGTAGGCGTCACTGGATGATGAAATTAAAATACTTCTAGTCTGTTCAGAAAATAAAAGAAGAAGAATACATATAAAGAGGAAAATTTTTGAAAATCTTAAATATTGAAATTTTCTACTTAATTCTAATACTAATTCTGTCATATTGTTTAGCCTAGGCTAAACAATATAGATATAACTAAATATTAGTCAAACAATTCTTTACTTTTAATTGTTAACAAAATAGATTGAACAACCCATGAAAAACACTAGATCTAGTGAGCCATATCAATTTTCAAATATCAGAAGCCAAAATAAAAATGAAATACTAGAGGATTATGTTGAGGCTATTCAAGAAATTTTACAAAATAAAGGTGATGTTAAAAATGCTGATTTAGCTCAACATTTTGGTGTGTCACAAGCTACTGTTAATAAAAATTTGAAGCGTTTAATAAGTTTTAATTTAGCAAAATCTGAACCATACCGTTCGATTTTTTTGACAGAAAAGGGAAAAAAATTAGCCACACAGTCAAAACAAAAGCATGAAATTGTTTATAATTTCTTAATTAAGTTAGGTGTCTCCAGAAAGACAGCAGAAAATGACAGTGAAGGTATTGAGCATCACGTTAGTGATGAAACATTAAAGTTAATGAAAAAATTTAAATAATTATTTTTTCGTCTTTGACAACATTCTTTTTTCTAGCACGTTATCGAACAAATAAATTACGATAGAAAGAAAACAAATAATTGTTAAAGCATGCAAACTTCCATACTCAAACATCTCATTTGATGAATATTCGTACAGGCTAGTAGCAAGTGTATCAAAATTAAAAGGTCTAAGTAGTAAAGTAATAGGTAACTCTTTTACAGTATCTACAAATACTAAAAAAAATCCTGCTAATATACTTAACTTTACCTGAGGTAAAATTATTCGAAAATATGTTGTTGACGATTTTCTTCCAATTAATCTTGAGGCATCATCAATTGATTTTCCAATTTTTTCCATCCCTGAGTCTAAAGAATTATTTGATAGAGCAATTAATCTAATTATCAGAGCTAAGGACAAGCCAAATAAAGTGGTAGATAAAGATAATGTTGTAAATTGATCAAAATAAAATAAAAAGAAAAGCACTCCTAAAGCTATTACTACACCTGGTATTGCATACCCAATGTTTACTATTTTTTTGTAATAAATAATATGATTTTTAATAGTGAATCTTGAGTAAAAACTAATAAATACTGAGATTATAGCACATCCAATTCCAGCAATAATTCCAAGCACGATTGAATTATATAGTGAGGTAAAATAGTTATTAAAATCAATAAAATTTAAATTATTAAAAAATGTATAAATTACAAAAATTAGAGGCAGAATAAAGCCAAACAAAATAGGCAAGACTCCTAAGATTAATGCAATTATTCCAATGATCTTTCCTAATTTATATTTTGACCACTGAATATTTTCATAAGTATTATTATTGAATTTCCTTTTACCTCTTAATTTTTGCTCAAAAAAATATAACAAACCCATAACTAAAATAATAATTAAGGCCAATAGGAAAGCTAAGGGTAGATTATTTAATATCGCTATATAATGAAAAACTCCTACTGAGAGTGTTTGTAAACCAAAAAAATCTGCTACACCAAAATCATTTACTGTTTCCATCAAAACTAATGCTAGTCCTGCAGCTATTCCAGGTAGAGCCATAGGTAAACCAATTTTAAAAAAACATTGATAAGGATTTTTACCAAGAGTTTTTGCAGCCTCTATATATCTTGTTGAGAAATTTATGATTGCAATCCTAGTTAGGATATAAACATATGGAAAAAAAGATAAAGAAATTATTAGCGAAGCCATTATATTATTTCTTATTGAATAACCATCATAAAACAAAAATTTTATAGATATAAAACCACCTGGCTCCAAAATTTCTGCATAAGTATATGCTGAAATATAGGCTGGAACTGCTAAGGGTAGTATTGCAAATATTTGTAGAAATTTTCGCCCCCAAAACTCGGTCATTGTATTTATCCATGCTAATGGCACACTGATGATTGTTGTAAAAATACTTACCATTACTATGAGTTTAGTAGACCCAATTAAATATCTATTAATGTAAAGCTCATTGGTTAAAGAAATTGCACTCAAACCATTTGTTATCACTAAGGCTATAGGGGTAAGTAGTAGGAAGCTAATTAATAAAAAGAAAAATAATTTAAATAAATTTACTGTCATAAAATTATGTAAAAAACACAGCCTAGTAACAATAGGGCCATTACTCTATTAAAATAAATAATTTTTCTTTTATCATTAAGATATTTTCTAAATGAGTGTCCAATAGCAGCCCAAACTATAGCACTAGTTGATGTTGAAATTATAAAACAAATAAAGATTAAAATAAATTCCTCAAAATATGAGAATTTATTTTGTATAAAAATTGCAGAACTAGACATAGATACACTTACAGCTTTAGGATTTATTAATTGAAAAAAATAAATATCTTTAAATGTAAATTTTTTTTTATTATTATTGTCAGTAAATTCAGTTGAAATAAAAATTTTATAAGCCAGATAAGTTAAGAAGATTGTGGCTACTATTTTTATAAAAATCTTAAAATTTGGATAGCTTTCATAAATCTCTCCTATTCCTAATAAGCAAAGAGTCAAAACCGATAAAAATCCAAAAAAAACACCAAATATAAGTGGAATTGTTGCTTTAAAACCATAATTAACAGCGTTTGCTGAGAGAATTATGTTATTAGGTCCCGGTGTAATGGCAGCAGTCATTGCAAAAGTGAGTATGGGCGCCATAAAGTAAATGTATTCCAAAGTATCGAGATATTATTCTTAAATTTAAATAAATATACAATTAGTTATCAATTTGCCTAATTTGTCTTAATAATATAAGTAAATAAGATTATTTTAAGGCGTTGTGGCGGAATGGTAGACGCGCCGGATTCAAAATCCGGTGAAGGCAACTTCGTGAGAGTTCGAGTCTCTCCAGCGCTACCAACAACAAATAAAACTATGAAAAATATTAAAAATTTAACGGCCGTTTTCTCATTGTTTTCAACAGGTATTACGATTGTAACAAATGGAACAAACAGAAAACAATTTTTTGGTTGCACAGTCAACTCTTTCTCAAGCCTTTCTTTAGTTCCTCCAAAATTCTTATTTTGTCTAGGAAATGAAAATTTAAATTTAAAAAGTTTTAAGTTAAATAGTCCTTTAAATGTAAATTTTTTAGCTAAATCTCAACTTAATTTGTCTAATAAATTTGCCGTATCATTAGAGAAGAGATGGGTGAATACAAAATATAAAATTGCGAATAATAAGGTCCCTTTCTTTCCAGAGTCTTTAGGACTAATAGAGGCAAAAGTTGAAAAGAAAGTCATATCAGGCGATCATACAATTATCATATGCTTAATAACAAACTGTATAAAATTAAACACCAAAAAACCCCTTATTTATTATAAGAGCAAATATCACACTGTTTAATTCTTTCTATGAAATATATCAATAGTAGCTTTGAAGAAATTAATATCAATGAAAAGTTGTGTTTAACAATAGGTAACTTTGATGGTATTCACAAAGGCCATAGAGAGATAATAAAAACCTTAATACAAAAAACTAAAATATTAAACTCTAAATCTGCTATTTTATCGTTCACACCACATCCAAAAATTTATTTTAAAAAACAAAATAATTTTATGATTAATTCTCAAATAAAAAAAAAAGAGATTTTAGAGAGCTTAGGTTTAGACTATTTAATTGACTTACATTTTAATAAAAAATTTACGCAACTTAATCATTTAGAATTTGAAGATAAAATTTTATTAGGAAAACTTAATGTCAAAAAAATTTTAATAGGAAGAGACTTCCAATATGGAAATCAAAGAAAAGGAAATATACAGACTTTAAGAATATTTTGTGAGAAAAATAATATTCAACTAAACGAAATTGATCTCATTTTCAATGAGCAAAATAATAACAAAATTTCTTCAAGTAAAATAAGAGAAAATCTTAATTTAGGAAATATTGAATTAGCTAATAAAGATTTGAAAAGAAAATTTAGTATTTCTGGTAAAGTTATTAAAGGCGATCAGAGAGGTCGTTCAATTGGTATTCCCACAGCCAATATTGAGTACCCTCTAAATACAATTATTATTCCATATGGTGTATATGCTGTAGAGACCATGATTGATGGAAATACTTATTTTGGTATTGTTAATTTTGGTATAAGACCAACCTTTAATAAAGAAAAGCCAATTGTTGAGGCCTATTTGTTTGATTTTGACAATAATATTTATGATAAGAATATAGAATTATTTTTTTATAAACAAATTCGACAAGAGAAAAAATTTAATGGTATAAAAGAATTGTTAAATCAAATCAATTTAGATATCGCTGAAGCAAAAAAAATATTAAATTATGGAAATTAAAGACTCTATTACTCTTCCAAAGACTGGATTTTCTATGAAAGCTGACTTGCCTAAAAAAGAGCCAGGAATTCTTGATGAATGGCTTAAAAATGACATATATAAAAAATTAAGAGAACAATCGAAATCTAAAGAAAAATTTATTCTTCACGACGGACCTCCTTATGCAAATGGTCATCTTCATATGGGTCATGCCCTTAATAAAATTCTAAAAGATATAATTGTAAAATATCAACAACTTCTTAATAAAAACTCTATTTATGTTCCTGGATGGGATTGTCACGGACTACCTATTGAATGGAAAATAGAGGAGGAATATAGAGCTAAAAAGAAAAATAAAGACGATGTGCCTGTGATTGAATTCAGAAAACAGTGTAGGGACTTTGCTAATAAGTGGATATCTATTCAAAAAAAAGAATTCCAAAGATTGGGAGTAATTGGCGATTGGGATAACCCATACACAACCATGCATTATCATGCAGAGGCACAAATAGTAAGAGAATTAGGAAAGTTTCTTAAAAATGGTGGTATTTACAAAGGACACAGACCAGTTTTATGGTCTGTTATAGAAAAAACAGCACTTGCTGATGCAGAGGTTGAATATCATGATCATAAATCAACAACAATATATGCTTGTTTTCCAATTTCAAAAACTGATAACAATAAATTAAAAGATCACTCTATTGTTATTTGGACAACTACTCCTTGGACAATACCAGGTAATAGAGCTCTTGCAGTCCATAACGATATTGAATACAAATCTTTAAATTTAAAAAAAAATGATGAATATAAAAACGTTATTATAGCTAGCGATTTGGTTGAGTCATTTATTAAAGAAAATAAAATTGAAGGATACAAAGTCAATTTTACTATCAAAGGTCATGAATTAACTAATACTTTTTGTAAACACACTCTATACGACTCTGGATATAATTTTGAAGTTCCTATTCTTCATGGTGATTTTGTAACTACTGAACAAGGTACGGGCATAGTTCATATTTGTCCTGTACATGGAATGGATGATTTTATTTTGGGTAAACAACATGATTTAGAATTACCCATGACAATAAATGAAAGTGGAATATATTATGATCATATTCCTGTATTTAATGGCCAACACATCTTTAAAGTTGATCAAAGTGTTTGTAATGAAATAAAAAAAAACAAAAACCTTATATCACAAGGAATCTTAGTTCATAGCTATCCTCATTCTTGGAGATCTAAAGCCCCCTTGGTATATAAAAATACATCACAATGGTTTATTTCAATGGACACAAACGATTTAAGAACAAAAGCACTTAAAGCAATTGATGAAACTGATTTTTTCCCAAAACAAGGACAAAAAAGATTAAGGAGTATGATACAGGACCGTCCGGATTGGTGTGTGTCGAGACAAAGAGTTTGGGGGGTGCCTTTACCAATATTTGTCAACAAACAAACAGGTGAACCTCTACGTGATCAAAATATTATTGAAAAAATTGCAAATATTTATGAATTAGAGGGTGGCGATGCTTGGTTTAATTCCGAACCCTCAAGATTTTTATCACCTGAATATGACCCAAATGATTTTGAACAAGTAAAAGATGTCGTTGAAGTTTGGTTTGATAGTGGCTCAACTCATTCTTATGTCTTAGAGGCTAGAGAAGATCTTCACTGGCCAGCATCGATGTATCTAGAGGGTTCAGACCAACATAGAGGTTGGTTTCACTCCTCATTACTTGAGTCGTGCGGCACAAGAGATAAGGCACCTTTTGAAAGTATTTTATCACATGGCTTTGTTGTGGATGGTAAAGGTAGAAAAATGTCAAAGTCAGTTGGGAACGTTATTTCCCCAGATGAAATAATCAATAAATACGGTGCAGATATATTGCGTATTTGGGTTGTTGCATCAGATTATTCTGAGGATCTAAAAATTGATAATCAGATTATTAACTACCAAATAGACTCTTACAGAAAAATAAGAAACACACTAAGATTCCTTTTAGGAAATCTTAATAACTTTAATAAACAAAATTTAGTTGTCCCAGAAGAAATGCCTGAATTAGAAAGGTATATCTTAACGCGAATTTCAAGCCTTAATGAAAAACTTAAAGAATTAGTTTCAAAACATGATTACCATGCGATTTATACTGCTTTACTAAATTTCTGCACTCTTGAGCTATCAGCATTTTATTTTGATATTAGAAAGGACTCCTTATATTGTGATGATATTAAAAGTATAAAAAGAAGATCAACTTCAACATGTTTGCATATAATATTTGAGTTTTTAACAAAATGGCTTTCACCCATAGTTTCATTTACATGTGAGGAGGCATGGAAGTCTAGGAGCTATAATAATGAAGAAAGTATTTTATTACAAAATGTTAGTGATGATGAATTTACTTTTAAGGATATTTCACTTGAAAAAGTTTTTGAAGAACTAAAAAGAGTAAGGAAAAGCGTCACCTCCGCCTTAGAGCTAAAAAGAAATGAAAAATTAATTGGCTCAAGCCTTCAAGCTAAAGTAATTTTATTTTTATCTAAAGATATGCAAAAAATAATCACAGATTTAGATTTGGCTGAAATGTGCATTGTCAGCAATGTTGAAACACACGATATTTCAAATAGGTCAAAGGAATCAATCAGTATTGAAGATGAGGAAATATATGTAGAGATAAAATTAGCTGATGGAAAAAAATGTGAGCGATGCTGGGCTGTATTGCAAGAAGTATCATCTAATAAAAATAATTTATGCAATCGATGTGATGATGTTTGGAAATCTTTTCAATAATAAGTTTAACTTAAATTTATTTTTTTTATTTTTATTCCTTGTTACTTTGGACCAAATCACTAAGGCTTTAATTATCAATTTCTTTGATATTTATGAGACAGTGTCTTTATTACCAATTATAAATTTAACATTTGTAGTAAATTATGGTTTTGCATTTGGACTATTGAATGATCCATCCATTAATCAAATATTAGTTTCAATAGTAATATTGCTAATTATTTCATATTTTTTATACTTACTTATAAAAACACAAGATAAGGTTTTTCAATTTACTTTGACTTTGATTTTGTCTGGTGCGTTGGGCAATTTTATAGACCGAATATTCAGGGGATTTGTAATTGACTTTATTGACGTATATATAGGTAAATATCAATGGCCAGCATTTAATATTGCTGATAGCTGTATTACCTTGGGATTTATTGTTTTGATGATAAATATATTATTTTTAAATAAAAAGTTATGAAAAGCATTTATATAATTTTTCTAATAATTTTTACATTGTCCTGCCAGAGAGAAGAGAGAAATCAATTAGGAGTTGGATATAATAAAACACTTATCATACCACCAACAAATGATTTACCTACACCCACATCAATTAAAGAAGATAAGTCCAGTATAAAAAATAGTAATAACAATGTAATTAATTCAATTTTGGACCAATCAAATATTGAAGAGATAGACCCGTTAATTGCTGACAAAATTGATGAAGAAAGTGGTTATAACTCAGATGAAAATTTTTTTCAATGGTTGTTTAAGGGTCAAAGTAAAAGATAACTTATAATTATTTGGTAAAATATTTTGATTATTAAAAATAACTTTAAAACTTTAAATTTCACAAAAAAACTGGACATTGATTATTCAATAGATGAATTTTTATCTTTAGACATGTTTAATCCAATTATAAAAAAAAATTATTTTAATAAATATGACTTAAGCATTTTTAAAAAAAAAAAATTTAGAACACATGTATTTGGAATGGGAGGGTCATCTTTAAGTACAAAATTACTTAGTCAGTTCTTAAATCCTTACAATCTGGGAAAAAAATTATTTATTTACGATAATCCATCACCTGTTGTAATAAGAAATGCTTTATCTGATTTAAATATAAATAAAAATGATAAATTTATATTTATTTCAAAATCAGGTAACACAATAGAAATAAAATATTTTCTTGATTTAGTAATTAAAATATTAAAACAAAAAAAAATTTCCAAGTTTGTAAAA
>CACJEH010000002.1:0-75948 GCA_902592365.1 uncultured Alphaproteobacteria bacterium | reverse complement strand
ATAACAATTGAAACTACTAACAAAAAGAGAAAAGAAAATTATTGAATACATTAGATATTATGACACTCCAACTATCTCAAATTCACTAGAATTATTAGATCCAACTCTACGATCAATAGGACACACACAAAAAACAATGCATTGTCTAAATCCGAGTTTAAAACCTATCATTGGTTTTGCCAAAACAGCGATTATTACATCCAGAAAAAAGAAAAATACAAATATAATAAAAAATAGAGATAAATATTACGAGTATATGTTTGAAGGAAACTACCCTAAGATTTGTGTTATCGAGGATAAGGATAAGACTAATACAATTGGTGCATGGTGGGGTGAACTTAATGCATCTATACACTTAAATTTTGGATTTGTTGGAGCTATAACAAACGGAGCAATGAGAGATTTACAGGAGATAAATAGAAAGTTTCAAATATTAAGTGGTGAAATAAGAGTAGGGCATGGATACAATCAAATTCATAAAATCAATTGCAATGTTGACATTTTTAATATGAAAGTAAAACCTGACGACCTTATTCACGCAGACTTACACGGTGCTGTTATAATAAAAAGAGACTTTTTAATTGAATTACCATTGGCTATTAAAAAAATGATAAATAAAGAAAAAATAATTTTTGATTTCTTTAGAAAAAATAAAAAATTTTCGAAAAAACAATTTTTAGATAAGTATAAAAAATTTATCAATTCATAATTATTATGGCATCTAAAATTTTAACAACACATGTTGGGAGCTTACCAAGATCCAAAGAACTATCAGAATATCTCTTTGCCAAGGATAAGGGTGAAGAATACAACAAAAAATTATTTGGAAATATTTTAAGCTCAAATGTTGAACAAATTGTAAAAAGACAACTTGAAGTTGGGTTAGATTTCATAAGTGACGGTGAGATGAGCAAGATTAGTTATGCCACTTATATTAAGGATAGAATTGATGGTTTTTCAGGAGAAAGTGAACGAAGAGCACCTGCCGATTTAGAAGATTTTCCAGATTATAAGGAAAAGTTAGCTATTAGTGGTGGAACACCTACTTATTCAAGACCATGTTGCACCAATGAATTAAAAATAAAAGATAATTTTTCCTTGTTAAATGATATTGAAAATTTTAGCAATGCCTTAAAAAAGTATGGTCATGCAAAAGCATTCATGAATGCAGCATCACCGGGTGTTATTAATGTTTTTATGCCAAATAAATTTTATGCTAGCGATGATGAATATTTAAATAAACTCTCTAGTATTATGGCAAATGAGTATGAACAAATTACTAATGCAAATATTCATCTTCAATTAGACTGTCCAGATTTAGCACTAGCTAGGCATATGAATTTTAAAGATCTATCTGAGGAGAATTTTTTAAAAAAAGCTGAAATGCAAATTGAGTGTTTAAATCATGCTTTAATAAACGTTGATATTGAAAAAACTAGAATGCATATTTGTTGGGGTAATTATGAGGGACCACATACTCACGATATAGCTCTAAAAAAAATATTACCTATAATTTTAAAATCAAAAATTAAATATTTTCTAATTGAGTCATCCAATCCTCGTCATGCACATGAGTGGAAAGTCTTTGAAGAAATAAAATTACCAAAAGATAAAGTGTTAGTACCTGGCGTAATTGACTCTACATCTAATTTTGTAGAACACCCAGAAGTAGTAGCTGAAAGATTAATAAAGTATTCAACAGTAGTACCTAAAGATCAATTAATGGCAGGAACTGATTGTGGCTTTAGTACCTTTGCAGGCTTTGGAAAAATTGATGAAAATATTTGTTATGAAAAACTTATTGCATTAGTGGAGGGTACTAAACTCGCTTCAAAAGTTATTTAGTATTTTCATTTTTATTTCTCTCAAGTAAATCAATACCCACACATTTTAAAAAATGAAGATGATCAATTAATATCCAATTTTCTGCTATTTTATCTCCATCTCTTCTATAAAGGTCAACAACTCTCATCTCCCCAACAAGATCTGTGTCTTGTTTAAATCCCATGTAATTACCTTTTGGTTTCATTTTTAAATTTGGCCAACCAAACCATCCGCCATAATTACCCTCTGAGTTTTCAAGTATATGCCCAGAGAAATCTATAAAATCTAAATTATCTTCAAAAGGACCCGTGTGGCCTTTTAAATAACCATCATAAGTATATGATGCACCAATACCTCCAGGTCCCCACCATATCATGTCCTCATGCCAATCTTGTTGTAAATCAGAAATTGTTGTTCTCATCCCTTCTCCAATTAATCGATTTGCCATTCTCATTATTAGGTTAAGAGTTTTTTTTCCTTCTATTTCACTTTGTTTATCAAAACATAAACCCTGATGAGTTTTAGGTCCTGGATTAAAGCCAATCATCCCCGTTGACTCTGGGACAACTGATAAATTTAAATGTTGCATAAATTTTAAAATGTCTAAAAAAAAAGCACCTTCTTGTATTTTGTTATCCTCTACTTTATAAAACTCACAATACCATAACATTACAGTCTTAAAATTTGGTTGAATGTCAAAAAAAGGAAAATTAAAACTTCCAAGCAAATGCCCCATATTCACAACCCATTTTGAGGAATGATTGTCAACTAAATTTGTGCCAGCATAAAAGATATCCATTCTTCTTTGGATAGGCTTAAATGATTTTTTTATAGGGAACCAAAATTTTGTTGCAAATTCTTCAATACCTATAATCTCGTTAAAAGGATGTGTACATTTCATATTAAAATTTTTAGATGTGTACTTAGAAATTATTTCAATTAAGTTATCTTCACTAGCTTTATCAACTTCATTTATAAAGTTTAATACTAATAATTTTTCTTTCTGAAAATCAGACATTAGTTTATTTATAATATAAAAGAAAAGATAATAGTATTCATTTATAATAAATTATTGCTTTGAATTTTATTTAATAGTATTAGTTGATTTATTTATGAAAAAAACTTTAATTAAAGATTTAAAACCAATCCCTTTAAAAGATCATCATATGCCAAAAAATTTTGATATTTCTCTTAAATCTTATGGTGGAGGTGGTAATGCTAAATCTTTAAATCCAAATCCTAAAAATTTACCATTTCAGTCAATGCAGGGATTTGAAAAACAATATAAAAATATTATTGATTATATTGTCAGAATTACATACAGCATATGGGAAGAAAAAAATATAGGCTATATATACGATACTTATAGCCCAAAATGTCGTGTTTGGGATGAACTTGGATTACAATTCGGATCTGAAAAAATTGTCTCTGATACAGTTCATACTAATAACGCCTTCCCGAATATTAGATTATTTGCTGATGAGGTTATATGGGCAGGAAACGACAAAACAAGTTTTCATACTTCACATAGAACTATAATTACGGGCACTAACACTGGCTATAGCAATTTTGCTAAACCAACAGGTAAATCAGTTAGGTTGTTCTGTATTGCAAACTGTGTAGCAAAAAATAATGAAATATATTACGAAAATGTTGTTTATGACACCGCAGGTTTAATAAAACAATTAGGCTTAGACTTAAATGAAGTAGCAAAACAAATTGCTAATAAAGGAAATATTGGTCCATTTGCTCCTGATTTTAGAAATTCAAAACCCAAAAGAAATATTAAAAAGTTAAAGCCTATAAGCTTCGCGATACCTGATAAAATTAAAAATATTAGAGAATTTGTTCATGCGGTTTTTGATACTATTTGGAATAGAAGAAATTTTTCTGCTATTGATAGTGTTTATGCAAAAAATATAAAATTTGAAGGATCAACTAGTCGAAAATTTGTTGGAATTTCTAAGCTGAAACATTTTATAATTTCATTAATTGCATCATTTCCTGATCTTGCATTAAGTATTGAAGATCTATATTGGATGGGAAATAGTAAAGACGGTTATTTAGTATCAATTCGTTGGGGTGCTGTGGGAAATCACAAAGGAAATGGAATTTATGGAAAACCATCTAATAAAGAGTGTTATCTATGGGGCATTACACAATGGGAAATTAAAAATAATAAAATCACAAAAGAATGGACTGGTTTCAATGAATTGGCAATTTTAATACAAATTTTAGGAGAAAAAAAATGAATTTAAATGAAAGTAAAATACTATTGCAAAATATGTACGATGCCTTGAATGCACAAGATTTAGAGGCACAGCATAAATATTGGAATGATGATATGATTTGGCATGGACCTCCAGGTTTTGGTGATATACACGGTATTGAAAATTTTAAATATAAGGTTCTTAAACCTTTTTATGAAGCGTTTCCAGACTATCATGTAAAAAATGATATTGTTGTCGCAGAAGGTGAATGGATAAGTGCGACAGGTTATTTAACTGGAACTCATAGCGGTACTTATCTAGGAGTAAAACCAACTGGAAAGGCAATTAAAATGCAGTTTTCTGACTTTTGGACAATTAAAAATGGTAAATTTATGGATAATTATGTAATGGTCGACAACCATGGTGTTTTTGAACAAATGGGTCTTAGTTTTAAATAAAAGAGAATATCATAATAATTTCCGCGACCATTTCTCTTACATTTAAATTTTATTTTATTTAGTATAGTTTTTAAAAATAATATTATTAACTAAAAGAAGAGGAAATAAATGAAAAAACTAATAATAGCTCTATTGATCTCTTTTGCATCTACTAGTGTTTTTGCGGGTAGCCATTCACCTTGTGGTGTAACAAGCGGTTCAATAAATATTTTAGCTAACGAATTTACTACATACAGAATTTTTATGGATGAAGTAAAAAGTTGCGCTGGACCAGATGCGGATTTTAATGTCACGCACTCTGTTGACCATAATAAATTACAAGTAGCTGCTCTATCAGCAAACCCTGCTGAATTTTCAGCAAAGTTAGTTACTAATGGTTCAATTACACCTTTAATGAATGACGGTTTAATTCGTCCACTAGATGATTTAGTTGCAAAATATGGGTCAAACTTAAATGATAACCAAAAGATTACAATTGATGGTAAGATTTATGCTGTAGCCTTTATGGCTAACGCACAACATCTTTGGTACAGAGAGAGTATTCTTAACGATTTAGGTATAGCTGTTCCTTCTACTTATGAAGAAGTAATTGCTGCTGCTGAAAAAATTAAAGCAGCTGGAGTAATGGAAAATCCATATGCAGGAGCTTTCAAATCGGGATGGAATCTTGGTCAAGAGTTTGTAAATATGTATCTTGGTCATGGTGGTGAGTTTTTTAAATCAGGTTCTGCTCAACCTAACGTGAATAATGAAAAAGGTGTTGCAGCACTTAATGTTATTAAAAAATTAACTGAGTTAAGTAATCCTGACTTTTTAACACAAGATACTAATGCTGTTAAAGAAGAATGGGAGTCTGGTAATGTTGCATTAATGCATGTTTGGAACTCAGGTGCAGCTTCTTTACTTGATGACGAAGGTGATCAAAATATCAAAGCTGATACACGATTAGCACCTTCACCAACTGTGGGTGGTGGAAACAAGCCAGCAACTACTCTGTGGTGGGATGGAATTGCAATTGCAACAAATACATCTGATGAAAACGCAGAGGCCTCATTTAGAGCTTTGGTTGGAGCTGCTTCATCAACTGATTTAGCCAATAACAACCCAAATGCAACTGTTTGGTTGATTAAAGGTTACACACCTGGTGATACAGCAGGGCCTGTTGTTGACGCAGCAAGTAGAGGCACAACACCTTACCCGAGTTTTCCACATATGAGCTTAATGCACGGTGCTTTAAGTACAGAACTTGTGGAATTTCTTCAAGGTAATGAGTCAGCCGAAAAAGCATTAGCTGATGTTGAAGCTGCTTACATAGCTAAGGCTACTGAGCAGGGTTTTCTATAAACCAAAGCTAATTAATTCTATTAAGTGTGGATCTTAGTAAAGTTCCACACTTTCTTAAAAAAACATAATGCCTCACAGAACTTTCTTTTGGTTTATTTTACCTACAGCTCTGGCGATGATTTTGTTTATAGGTTTACCAATTGTCTCTAGTTTCTTTCAATCCCTTCATATTGAAAATGAACAAGTTCTTATGGAGGTGGAAAATTGTGATCCATTTGGGTGTACTACAAATGTTAGAGTAGATGTAGAAGCTACAGAAAAAATAGAGGCTGAAAATCCTTTAGGAAGATTTAATGGCTTTGGCACTTATACTGATAGAAATCACTTAGCTTTTGATGAAATAAGAGAAGCATGGGATAACACGTCATCAATTGGTGAATTCAAAGATATTGTTTTAAATCTCCCTTTTTATAAAGCATTATTATTTACACTAACATTTTGTTTTGCTGTTACCCCACCAGTGATAGTATTAGGTTTTATAGTAGCTTTAAGTGTCAATACTTTAGCAAAGAGTCTAAAAGGTCTAATTGTATTTGGTACAATTTTACCAATGATTGTAACACCTTTAATTGGTTCTTTAGTGTTGTTTTGGATGATTGACTCTCAAGGAATAATTGGAGCCAGTATCCAAATTCTTTTTGATGACCCTAATCTGTCCTTAAAAGCCTCGAGTAATTTAACATGGATAACCCTGATTATTTATGGAATATGGCATAATACTCCCTTTGCATTTGTTGTTTTTTATGCAGCCTTGCAGACAGTCCCACAAGATCCTTTAGAAGCAGCCTACATTGATGGCGCAACAAGATTTGAACGTGTTCGTTTTATTGTTATTCCACATCTATACCCTGTGGCTACTTTCATAATGCTAATCTGTTTAATGGATAATTTTAGAGTTTTCGAACCTATTATTGGTTTTTCTGCTGAGGGTGTTGCTCAATCATTATCATGGATGATTTATCAAGACTTAAGAAATGAAAATAAGATGCTTTTTGGTTCTGCTGGAGCTACGTCAATGCTCACTATATTAGGAATAGCTTTTTTACTCACACCTGTGCTAATTAGAACTTGGAAAGAATTTAAAACTGAAAGATAAATGAACCAAACAATCAATAAATATTCAAAACAAATAATAATTGTAAATAGTATTTTTATATTATTTTGGCTTACTATATCAATTTTTCCTTTTATTTGGACACTTTGGGGTTCCTTTAAAGTAAAAGCAGATTTTTTCTCAAGAGCTGATTGGACATATGCTTTAAGTGGTTTTAATACTTTAATTGAAACAGGCGCTACGACCACATTTAAAGCATATTTAGAGTCATGGACAGAGGGCGAATTTGGAAGAGCTACAATGAATACAATGATTGTAACTGTATCAGTTGTATCAATTTCATTGTTTCTGGGAACTTTAGGTGCTTATGCATTGTCTAGGTCAACATTCAAATATACTTTTTATATTCTAATTATTGCTTTGATATTTAGAGCTATGCCACACATTACTTTAGTATCAGGCTATTTATTTCCTTTTTTCCAATTAAACATATGGGGAATACTTCCAACTACGATTATTGTTTTGGTAGCTATAAACCAACCATTTACTCTTTGGTTGCTGTACTCTTTTTTTAAAACTGTACCAAAAGAATTAGATGAAAGTGCTTTGATTGATGGTTGCTCATATTTTCAGGCATTTAGGTATATTATTATGCCAGTAATGTGGCCTGGAGTGGTTACCGCAGGTTTATTTAGCATGATGTTGGCGTATAACGATTTTACTGTTACCGCATTGTTACTTAATCAACATAATTATACAATGGTTCCTAAAATTAATGCTTATCTCGGCACAGTAGAGTATGGCGGAAATTATATGTGGGCTGTATCAAGTGTTGTTTCTGCGACAGCTCCTTTATTTATGATTATATGGTTTTTTCAAAGGCAATTAATCAGCGGTCTCACAGCTGGAGCTGTAAAAGGTTAATTAAAGTTACATAAAATTTTAAATCTAAATATCAAATTATTTTTACGTTATCTGATACATGTAATTTTAGTAAAAAATCATCTAAAATAATATTAATTATAAATGTCAGAAATTACAAATAAACTGAAATTTACTCAGGATACGCTTAAAACGTTAACAGGAGAGAAAATTAGTTATAATGAAATTAAGGATAATTACCTTAATTTATTATCTCACTTGCAATATAAGAGGACAATTATGATTGCAGGTTCCCAGGGTTCTGGCAAGTCTACTTTATCAGTTCTTATTAAAAAATATTTTTTAAAATTTTACTCAAAAAATGTTGTTGTATTAAGCATTGATGATTTTTATTTATCATCAAATCAAAGAAAACGATTAGCAAGAAAATCCAAATCAAATTTATTTGAAACTAGAGGTGTACCTGGCACTCACAATTTAAAATTACTATATAAAGTAACAAATAATTTAATTAAAAAGAAATTCCCAGTTTATATTCCTGTTTTTGATAAAGTAACTGACAACAAGAAAAGTTATAAAAGAAAAATTAATAAAGCAGATTTGATAATTCTTGAGGGTTGGTGTGTTGGCTCAAAACCTATCGATATGAAATATTTAAAAAAGAATATTAATGATTTAGAAAAGAGGAGTGATTCTAATTTAATTTGGAGAAATGCTTATAATAACGCCTTAACTAATTACCAAAAACTTTTTAAAAAATATAATTATTATATATTTATAAAATTACCAAATTGGGATTATGTTATTAATTGGAAATATAAACAAGAATTAAGACTTCGATCATTAAAAAGTGATAATCGTCTTAAAAAGAGTCTCTATCAATTCATTAAATATTATGAAAAATTGTCTAAATGGATGTCATTAACCACGCCAAGTTATTGTAACATTTTAATAACATTAGATAAAAACCAATCAATAAAAAAAATTACATATAAATGAAAAGATATCTTATTTTTACTGATCTTGATGGATCTCTACTTGATCATGAAAATTATTCTTATGGTAGTAATAAGAAAATAATATCCAAAATTATAAATAATAAAAATGAGATTATTTTTAATACTAGTAAAACATTTAGTGAATGTAAAAAATTACTCAAAGAATTAAAATTAAGTAATATGCCTTTTAGTTGTGAAAATGGAGCAGTCTTATATTTTCCTAAAATTAGATTTAATAAATTTAAAAACTCATTTTCTTTTGAAAAATATTGGAAAGTTAGAACCGCAAAATTATCTTCAAAGAATTGGCATCAATTTTTATTAAAAAAACAAAAAAAATTTAATTTTTTAATAGCCCAAGATCTTTCCCCCAAGATTTTAAAAAAATACACAAACTTAGATAATACAAGTAAGATGCTAAATAGAGAGGCTAGTCAAATTATTCTTTGGAAAGATAGCTTGGTAAATTTAAAAAAATTTAAAAATGTGCTTAAATCTGAAAAAAAAGGAGTATTAATACAAGGTAGTAGATTCATGCAAGTTTCATCTGTATGCAACAAAAGAATAGCTAAAAAGTTAATATCTCATGCATATGATTATCAATTTTATGGTACATACTCTAAAAATACTATTGCTCTTGGCGACAGTAAAAATGATATTGATATGTTAAATTCTGCTAATTACCCTTGTCTTATAAAAAACCGATCTGGATATTTTCTTAAATTGCGTTCAAATAAAAAAAATATAATAAAATCATCAAAGTTTGCACCTGACGGTTGGAGTCAAGTCCTATATAAATTAAATAAAACATTGGATAATAAAATTTTTTAACATGCCTGATTTTCATCAAAATGGTGTCATAGCAACCCTTCATAATTTTAATACAAAAAAAATTGAAGAGATTGAAAAAGATCTTTTATCTTTTTCAAAAACATCTCCTATGACTTTAATTTTACCCTCTCTTTATTCAGAGTTAGAAAAACCAGCATTGACTTATATTGTTAATACTTTAAAAAAAGTAAAATATATCAAAAATGTAGTTATTGGCCTAGATCAAGCAAATAAAAATGAATTTTTAAAAGCTAAAAAGTTTTTTTCAGTCTTACCACAAAAAACTTATATTCTTTGGAACGACGGTCCAAGATTAAAAAAAATAGATCAAGTTTTATCTAATTTAGATTTATCTCCATTGCAAAAAGGTAAGGGTAGAAATATTTGGTACTGCATGGGTTTTGTAATTTCTTTGAAAGACTCTGGAACAGTAGCTATGCACGATTGTGATATTGTAACTTATGATAAAAATTTATTAGCAAAATTATTTTATCCTATCGCAAATCCAAAGTTTTCTTTCGATTTTTGTAAAGGTTTTTATCCACGCGTAGCACAGGGAAGAATGAACGGAAGAGTTACAAGATTACTAGTAACACCTTTAGTGAAATCTCTACAAAAAATGGTTGGCTATAATGAATATCTTAATTTTTTAGATATATTTAAGTATCCTTTAGCTGGTGAATTTTCATTCAAGTATGATTTATTAAATGACATCAGAGTTCCTCATGATTGGGGCTTGGAGGTTGGTATACTGTCTGAAATGTATAGAAATTTTGCTAATAACCGTATTTGCCAAGTTGATTTAGCTGAAACCTATGAGCATAAACACCAGGAAGTTTCAAAAAATAATAGACAAAAAGGTCTTTCTAAAATGACTATCGATATTTCTAAAGCTATTTTTAGAAAATTAGCCACACAAGGTCAGGTATTTTCTCATGAGAAATTTCGTTCATTAAAAGCAACTTATTTTCGTATGGCTCTTGATATGGTTCAAATCTATAAAACTGACGCTGAAATGAATGGTTTGGACTTTGATGTACATAAAGAAGAGGAAATGGTTGAGCTTTTTGCACAAAATATTATTGAAGCAGGTAAGATTTTTTTAGAGTCTCCAAGTGAAAATCCTAATATCCCAACCTGGAGAAGAATTGACAGTGCAGATCCAACTATCCTAGATAGCTTTAATAAAGCTGTAAAAGAAGATAACTCATAAGTTGAGAGAAGAATTAAAAAATAATTTAAATATTCACTTTCAAATAATTTATAAAGATATTTTAGATCAAAATGAAATCTTAAAGCTAATTAATAAAGTTTTAGATCTATTTGAAAATAAAGATCAGGGTATTACTGAGCCTAATTGGTCACAAAAAGATATTTTTTTAATAACATACGGTGACTCAATTGTAAAAACTTCAGATAACAAATTAAAAGCACTTTCTAAATTTTTAAATAAATATTGTAAGAACCACTTTAATAATGTTCATATTTTACCATTTTTTCCATTTAGTTCTGATGACGGATTTTCAATAACAGATTATGAAATAGTAAGACCCGATTTAGGTAATTGGCAAGATATAAAATTATTGTCAAAAGATTTTAGAGTAATGAGTGATATAGTTATAAATCATGCATCTATAAAAAGTAAATATTTTAAAAACTTTATTGAAAACAAAGATGATACTAAAAATTTCTTTATTAAACTAAAAAATGTGCAAGAAGGATATGAGAGTGTGGTGCGTCCAAGAAGTTCAGATCTATTTAAAGAGTATGCAATCAATGACGAAACTTTTTATTTATGGTGCACATTTAGTCATGATCAGGTTGATTTTAATTTTAAAAACCCCAAGGTTCTTTTTTTCTTTATTAAATTAATTCATTTATATTTGAAAAATGGTATCAGAGTATTTCGATTAGATGCCATTGCTTTTTTGTGGAAAGAGTATGGAACTAATTGTTTAAATTTACCTCAAACACATGAAGTAGTTAAACTCATAAGAACTCTTTTAAATGCGTATAGTAAGAATACTCTTCTTATTACGGAAACAAATTTACCTAATTTAGAAAATCTTAGTTATTTTGGAGAAAACGATGAAGCTAATGCAATATATAATTTTGCTCTACCACCTTTATTGTTGTGGACATTAGTAATGGGTGACAGTACAGCTATCAGAAAATGGTCAATGAGCATGCCCCCTGCAAAAGATAATACCTCTTATTTTAATTTTATAGCTTCTCATGATGGAATTGGTCTTAGACCTACTGAAGGTATTTTGACTGATAAAGAAAGAGACACATTGGTAGATATCATGACTGATTTTGGTGGTCAAACCACCAAAAGAAAAAAAGTAGATAACACTGAGTCAGTGTATGAAATTAATATTTCTTTATTGGACGCACTTAAAGGTACCTTTTTTGGTGCAGATCACATGCAATTAGAGAGATTTATATGTTGTCACTCCATAATGTTAGGCATCGAGGGGATACCTGCAATTTATATTCACAGTCTTGTTGGTTCAACAAATGACTACAAACAAGTTGAAAAAACAAACAATAAGAGATCTATCAATAGAAGATCATGGAATTATGATGTAATCGATAAATTACTTATTGATAATGATACTCTAAATAATCAAATCTATAATGAGTTATCAAAACTAATTGACATTAGAAAAAACCAATCAGCTTTTCACCCAAATGCCACTCAATTTACATTTAATTTGGGAAAAAACTTTTTTGGTTTTTGGAGGCAAAGTCATGACAAAAGGCAATCAATATTTTGTGTAAGCAATGTAACTAATGTGTTCCAATATTTAGATTTGTCAGAATTAAATTTAATAGCGTCAAATGAATGGTGGGATTTAATTTCTAATGAGATAATTATTGACATTAAATCAACAATTACTCTAAAGGCCTATCAAACCATGTGGATTACAAATTATTAATTAAAGATTATGTCTTTTCGACATAAACCTTAAAACTGAGACTTTTTTTCTATTACTTTCATTAAAAAATCTATGTTATATTTCGATATGACCGATCCAAAAACATACAAATTTAACACTAAAACCTTACATAGTGGGCATCAGCCGGATAAAAATTTTGGCTCCCGTGCCGTTCCAATTTATCAAACAACATCATACTTGTTCCAAGACGCAGATCACGCAGCTGCTTTATTTAATCTAGAGGAGGGTGGACATATCTACAGCAGAATATCCAACCCAACTATATCTGTTCTTGAAGAAAGAGTTGCAGCTTTAGAAGACGGCTCTGCCGCTTTAGCTACCGCCTCTGGTATGAGTGCAATGATGCTAGCTCTTTTAAATATTTGTAGCGCAGGGGATCATATTGTTTCATCATCGCAATTGTATGGCGGATCTTTTAACCTACTGAGACTAACTTTAAAAAGATTTGGCATTGAAACAACTTTTGTTAAGCCAAGAGACACAGAGGGTTTTAAAAAAGCAATTCAACCAAATACAAAATGTATATGGGGTGAGTTGATTGGTAATCCTGGAATAGAAATTATGGATTTACCTGAAATTTCCAAAATAGCAAAAGACGCTGGTATTCCTTTAATGGTCGATGGAACATTTAATACACCATATTTGTGTAATCTTTTTGAATTAGGTGCAGATATAATCACACACTCTCTAACAAAATGGATGGCAGGTCATGGCACTTCTATGGGTGGTATCATTGTTGAAAAGGGTGACTTTGATTGGACTAAGGGAGATAAGTTTCCAACAATGACTGAACCATATGATGGTTATCACGGTCTTTCTTTTGCTGAAGAATTTGGTCCAGCAGCATTTACTATGAGAGCAAGGGCAGAGGGCATGAGAGACTTTGGTCCATGTATGAGTCCAACAAACGCATTTAACATTTTAATAGGAATAGAAACTCTTTCAGTGAGAATGGAAAAGCATTTATCCAATACTAAAATAATGGTTGATTATTTAAGTAACAACCCAAGTGTTTCTTGGGTAAATCATCCAAGCTTACCGGATCACCCTGACCATAAAGTTGCTGCAAAATTAATGCCTAAGGGCGCTGGCTCAATGATAGCGTTTGGAATTAAGGGGGGCAAAGAAGCTGGTCATGCGTTTATAAACTCTTTAAAACTAACATCACATTTAGCTAACGTTGGTGATGCAAAATCACTAGTTATTCACCCAGCATCTGCAACTCACTCTCAAATGGATAAAAAATCATTAGAGTTGGCAGGCCTAACTGAAGATATGATACGTTTTTCTGTTGGCTTGGAAGACATGGATGACATTATTAATGACTTTGAAAATGGTTTCAGAGCATCTCAAAAGCCAAGACTTGTAGCTTCTAAATGAAGCTAAAAGTTAATGGAAAAGAGGCATATTACACATCTAGTGGAAGAGAAATAGATAAAAATCAACCCTCGATTGTATTTGTTCATGGTAGTGGTTTGAGCCACGTCACATGGGTGCTTCAAACAAGATACTTTGCATTTCACGGTTACAATACAATTGCGGTAGATTTACCTGGCCATGGTGACTCCGAGGGACCACCATTAAAAACTATTGAAGAGATGGCTGATTGGGTTGCAGACCTGTTAACAGCTTTGGGCATTGAGAAAGCCTCATATGTTGGTCATTCTCAAGGATGTTTGGTGGGATTAGAATTTGCACAAAGACATCCTGAGAAATTAGATTTACTGGCATTAATCAACGGATCTATGTCAATGAAGATGAACACTGAACTTTTAGACTTAGCATTAAATAAAGATCAAAAAGCTGTTGATCTCATGATGGATTGGGTGCATGGACCTTTAGGTCATAAAGGTGGCCATCCTGTTCCAGGATTAAGTCATTTAGGTATGGGCGGTCAGTTGGTATCTTCAAATAATGACGGCACGCTTGGTGCAGACTTCAATGCTTGTGATAAATACACTAACGGTGAAACTGCTGCTAAAAGTATTAAACACCCAACTTTATGTATTGTAGGCAAACATGATAAAATGACTCCTAAAAAAGTGGGTCTAGAATTAGCTTCAAATATAGAGGGTTCAAAAACAGTCGTTTTAGAAGAGTCTGGTCATATGTCAATTTTAGAAACAGCGAGTGAAACTAAAAATATTTTAAAAAATTTTTTTAAAGAAAATAGCAGTGCTTCATAAAGGATCGTGTCATTGTAAAGCTATTGAGTTTGAGATTGACTCTGATCTTGAAAAAATAATGCAATGCAATTGCTCCATTTGTATTAGAAAAAATGCAAAAATGATAATGGTTCCTAAATCTAATTTTAAACTTTTAAAGGGAAAAGAGGATCTATCTCTTTATCAATTTAATCTAAACTTAGCTGAACATTTTTTTTGTAAGCATTGCGGGATATACACTCACCACAATAGAAGAACTGATCCAAACGGTATGGGAATTAATCTAGGGTGCTTAGATGATGTAGACCCATTAGACTATGAGGCTGGTCTCAATGACGGAAGAAAACTATCCTAGTCAGATCTTGATTTTAATATAAAAAAAACTAATATTGGCCATGGCCCAAGTTAAAGAGTATTTAACGTTTGATGACGTTTTATTAAAACCCCAAGCATCAACTATTCTCCCTAATAACGTCGATATTTCAACAAATCTAACTAAAGATATAAAACTAAATATTCCTATAATATCAGCAGCAATGGACACCGTAACAGAGTCCAAAATGGCAATATCAATGTCTCAAAATGGTGGTTTAGGAGTAATTCACAAAAATTATGATATAGAAACGCAAAGTTATGAAGTTAAAAAAGTAAAAAGATACGAAGCAGGGATTGTCTATAATCCAATAACAATGAGTCCTAATAATACAATTGAAGATGTTTTAAATGTAATGGAAAAACAAAATATATCTGGTTTTCCAGTGGTTGATAAAGCTAATAAACTTCAGGGAATTATTACTAATAGAGATGTTCGATTTGTAATTAATAAAAAAACAAAAGTTAAAGATTTAATGACTAAAAAAGTAATCTCTATTACTCAAACCCAATCAAAAGGTATGTCCTCTTTTGGACTGGCAAAAAAATTACTACAAGAAAATAGAATAGAGAAACTAGTTGTAACTGATAATAACAATAAATGTATTGGTTTAATTACTGTTAAGGATATTCAAAGAGGAGAGAAATTTCCCTATTCTGTTAAAGATAAAAATGGACAATTATTAGTTGGTGCTGCAATAGGAAGTAAGCCTAATGACTTACAAAGAGCTATAGAGTTAGATAAAGCTGGTGTTGATATTTTATTCATAGACACAGCTCATGGTCATTCATCAGCAGTATTAGAGTCTTTTAAAAAAATAAGAAAAAAAATAAAATTACCTATAGTTGTAGGTAATATTGCTACACCTGAAGCTGCTAAAGACTTAATCAAATTAGGTGCAGATGCAATTAAAGTAGGTATTGGTCCAGGTTCTATCTGTACTACTAGAATTGTTGCAGGTGTTGGAGTACCTCAATTTACTGCCATTCAAGATATTGCTACAATAACCAATAAAAATAAAATTCCAATGATCTCTGATGGAGGGATACGTTATTCTGGTGACATTGTAAAAGCTCTTGCAGCTGGAGCCAATTGTATCATGGCAGGCTCTTTATTTGCTGGAACAGATGAGTCACCTGGAGAAGTTTTTCTATTTCAAGGAAGATCTTATAAGTCCTATCGTGGAATGGGCTCTTTAGGGGCTATGGCTAGAGGTTCAGCAGATCGATATTTTCAAGATGAAATTAATGAGGCTATAAAATTAGTTCCTGAGGGTATTGAGGGAAGAATTCCTTATAAAGGTCAAGTATCTAACGTTTTATTTCAATTGACAGGAGGTTTGAGGTCTGGAATGGGATATACGGGCTCTAAGAACCTCACTATACTCAAAAAAAATGCAAAATTTGTCCGTTTGACCAATTCTGGAATTAATGAAAGCCACGTTCACGGTGTCCAAGTAACAAAAGAGGCTCCAAATTACCGCTCCAATTGAGTAAATCAGTATTAATTATAGATTTTGGATCTCAATATACACACTTAATTGGAAGGAAAATTCGTGAGCTGGGAGTTTATGCAGAGATTTATCCTCCAAAGTATCTCAACAATGTAACTAATATTTTAAACCATTCAGTTTTAATATTATCAGGTGGACCAGACTCTGTTTTAAATAAAAATGCACCTAAAATTGACATACCTTTAGATCAAATACCTATTCCAATTTTAGGTATTTGTTATGGATTTCAATATATCTCAAAAGAATTTGACGGTGTTATAGAAAAAAGTAACCAAAGAGAATATGGAAAAACAATTATAAAGATATCAAAGTGTGATTTATTTAAGAACACTAACCCCGAGCAACAAGTATGGATGTCTCATGGAGATAGTTTAACAAAAATTCCAAAAGGTTTTAAAATTCTTGCTAAAACTAAAAATAAAATACCAGCAGCTATTTATAAAAAAAATATTTATGCAATACAATTTCATTGTGAGGTTACGCACTCTGAATTTGGCAATCAAATTTTAAAAAATTTTTTATTTAATATTTGTAACTTAAAAGAAAATTGGAAAAATAATGATTTACACCAAACTATAGGTAGATATCTAAGAATTAATGTAAAAGAAAAAAAACCAAATATAGTGTGTGCTGTATCAGGTGGGGTTGACTCTACAGTTTTGGCATTTGCTATATCAAAATATCTGAAATTAGATAACGTTCATTTTATATTTGTAAATAATGGATTGCTTAGAAAGTATGATATTAAAAATATAAAATCTGTATTTAAATCCTTCAATTTAAAATTAAATATAATCAATGCAGAACATATCTTTTTAAAAAAACTAAAAAATGTTACTGATCCAGAACTTAAAAGAAAGATAATTGGGGGTTTATTTATAGAGGTATTCTCAAAATATATTAGAAAATTATCACAAAATGATTTCTATCTCGCACAAGGAACTCTATATACAGATATTATAGAAAGTCGCTCTTATCATGGTGGAAAGAGTGTGACTATAAAATCACATCATAATGTTGGGGGTTTACCAAAAGACCTTAAATTTGACGTTATAGAGCCTTTTAAAGAGCTTTTTAAGGACGAAGTAAGAAGATTAGGTCTATTCTACAAATTAGATCAGAGATTTGTTAATCGACATCCTTTTCCTGGACCAGGACTGGGTATTCGCTGTATTGGAAAGGTAAACAGACAAAGACTAGATACTTTAAGAGAAATAGATGAAATTTTTATTAATTTTTTAATTGAAAAGAATTTATACAACAAATCATGGCAAGCTTTTGCTGTTTTACTTCCTGTTAAATCTGTAGGCGTGATGGGCGATGAGAGAACTTATGAAGAGACTTGTGTTTTAAGATGTATTAATTCAGTTGATGGAATGACAGCAGATGTTACACAAATTGATATTGAAACTTTATCTGAAGTAGCAACTCATATAATTAATAAAGTTCCTAGAGTGAACAAAGTTCTATATGACATAACCAGCAAGCCCCCATCTACTATTGAGTGGGAATGAATTTAGATATTTCAAAATTATCAATTGATGAATTAAAAACATTTAAAAAATTTAATAGAGAATTTTTACCAAAAATTAAAAAATTAGATTTTGATTTTGCTGATATGAAAAAAGGAGAATTAATGCTCATATCAACCCCAAAAGATATTATAAAATTTATTAAAAAAACTCCCTCTACCAAAAAGTATAACTTTAAGGATATTAGGCTAAAGTTAGCTAAAAAAAGAAAAGCGGATAACACTTGTCCAGTAACTTTTGGTATATTTTTAAGATTGGCAATAGAATATTCACTTATAGAAACAAAATATTTAAAACTTGAATACCCAAATTTTCCTTTTTGGAAAGTTGAATATGATAAAAAAAGTAATGTTTATAAAAAAATAAAAAATTTTAAAAATCTACTAAAGAAATATGATGGTCATTAAACTTACACAAAACTTACACACTTTTAAAAGTGGCTTCGGAATGGTTGATATACAATGACTCTACAAACATCTACTAATGAATGGGAATAATTTAATACTTTAGATATTTTTAAAAAAATCTATTTTAATTATTGTGAAGCATGATTTTAACAGAATTGATCGTTTACCTCCCTATATATTTGGAGAGATAAATAAACTTAAAGCAAAACTTAGAAAAAACGGTAAAGACATTATAGATTTTGGCATGGGAAATCCAGATATGCCAACACCTAAACATATTAGAGATAAATTAAAAGAAGTTACAGATAAACCTGGAACTGGAAGATATTCTGTAAGTAAAGGAATACCTGGACTAAGAAAAGCTCAAGCAAAATATTACCAGAAAAGATTTGGTGTAAAATTAAATCCTGATAGTGAAGTTATTGTAACATTGGGCTCAAAAGAGGGCTTAGCTAACTTAGCTCAAGCAATATCAACACCTGGAGACATTATTATTTCTCCTAACCCCTCATATCCCATACATCCTTATGGATTTATTATAGCAGGTGCATCATTAAGACATTTACAGACAATGAAAGATGGAGTTTTCGATCCTGAAACCTATCTTGAAAGATTAGATCGATCTATAAGAAATAGTACTCCATCTCCAGTAGCTCTAATTGTATCATTCCCATCTAATCCAACAGCTCAAGTAGTTGACTTAAATTTTTATAAAGAAATAGTTAAAATGGCTCTGAAGTATAATGTTTATGTCTTATCAGACCTTGCTTATGCAGAGATATATTTTGATAAGAAACCACCTCCGTCAATTCTCCAAGTAAATAGAGCTAAAGAAATTGCTGTTGAATTTACTTCTATGTCAAAAACTTATGCTATGGCTGGTTGGAGAATAGGTTTTGCCGTTGGAAACAAAAAACTAATTGAAGCCCTAACAAAAATTAAATCTTACTTAGACTATGGTGCTTATACACCAGTACAAGTTGCAGCAGCAACAGCTCTTAATGGTCCTCAAACCTGTGTCTCAAGTATTCGAGCAACTTACGAGAGTAGAAGAGATGTTTTAGTTGAGTCTATGTCAAGATCTGGCTGGGATATACCTAGTCCTGCGGCTAGTATGTTTGCATGGGCACCAATCCCTAAAAAGTACCAAAATAAAGGCTCTTTAAAATTTGCTAAAGATTTAATGGTCAAAGCAGATGTAGCTGTTTCTCCTGGCATTGCTTTTGGTGAATATGGCGAGGGTTTTGTTCGGATAGGACTGGTTGAAAACGAGCAAAGAATTCGTCAGGCAGCTAAAAATGTACGTAATCTAAAGCTTTAGTATTATTTTTACTCATATTTCAAATCAAATAAAATATTGCTTATATTCTTGATAATTATATAAAACCAACCTTAAGATGATTAACACAAAAAAAATAGGTTCTGTTCTCAAAAACATCAATAATATTGATGAATTGAGTATTTCAGATGTAATTGATTGTAATCAAGGTCAATTAATTGCTGTTAAAGTAATTTCAGTCAATCCTAATTATAATAAATTGGAGTTAGTCTCTGGAAGAATTACTGAATTAACTGAGGGAGATGTTATTGTTGGTGCATTGGGTAATAGAATTGCTTCTTCAGGGATGACAGGTTCTGTTCCAACTGAATTAAATAAACACGACAAAATTCACATTTTAAATTTAGGTGGAGTAATTGGTAATTGTAAAGATTTTAATATTCTTCTGGGACCAGCTACAGAATGTGAAGTCCTTGGATCGGTTGTAGATAATAGTAACAAACAATTGAATCTAGTTGATTATTCAAAAATTAAAGAAATGAAAATTAAAAACAAAGTACCATCTATTGCAGTCATAGGAACGGGTATTGACTCTGGTAAAACTACTGTTACATCCTTTATAATCAAAACTCTTAGTAATTATTTTAAGAAAATTAATGCATGTAAACTAGCAGGTACCGCTTCACAAAAAGATTTATATTCTTATGAGGATAATGGTGCTTATAAAACATCAGATTTTGTAGATTACGGTCTGCCGAGTACCTGTATGAATGATAAAAAAACCATACAAAGTTGTTCAGCATCAATTATTAGCAATATGTCTGAGGACGCTGAGATAATTCTAATGGAATTAGGTGATGGTTATCATGGCGATTATGGAACTAAAGAAATAATTCAAAATACTGATATTACAGAGTCAATTGAAGTAATTGTAATTTGCGCTTATGACGTATCAGGAGCAGTAAATATTATAGAAAATTTAAGATCAAATAATTTAGACAGCAAATTACTGATAATAAGTGGCCCTCTAACTAATAATGTATCTGCTTATAAGCAATCAATTGATAAATTTTCTATACCTAATTCAGATTTTTTAAATATTTATAATTCAACTAACCATGTCAATGTTTTCGCTAAGATAATTAATAGGATTAATAATGATTAAAGTAGGAATAATTGGAGCAAATGGTTATTTAGGTATCGAGCTAATTAGAATTCTCTCTGTGCATCCTGAAGTTAAATTATCAAAAATATTTCAAAGAGAAATGGAAATAGATGAGGAATTTCCACATTTACAGTCATTAAATCTGAAAGATTTACAGACATCTAATCTTGATGAATTTAAAAATCTCGATTGTGTTTTTTTATCATTACCTCATGGTTCAGCCCATGAATATGTCAAAGAATTATTATCAAAAGTTAAAATCATAGACCTAAGTTCTGATTTTAGGATTTCTAATCAAGAGGATTATAACAAATATTACAAAACAAATTTTGATGCTGATATTCAAAATAAATTTCAATATGGATTTATTGAAAATTCAATTGATGACATAAAAAAATCTTCTAACATATCCAATCCTGGTTGTTTTGCACTAACAGCTCAACTATCTTTATTACCATTTCAATCTATAATTAAAAAAGTATCTATTACTGCTATAACTGGATCAAGTGGTGGTGGTAAAAATCCCTCAAATAAAAATCATCATTCGACAAGATCTAAAGATATTTTTTCATACAATATAAATTCACATCGACATTTAGGAGAAATTTATCAATCTTTTCCTAATTTAAAGGAGACTCTATCATTTGTTCCACTGTCGGGACCTTTCTCCAGAGGTATATATCTAACAAGTCACATAGAAACATTTGAAGATGTAACTCATGAGTCTTTAAATTTAAGCTTAGTTGATTGTTTTAAATCTTCTCCTTTTATAAGAATACAAAATAATACTAAGCTCTCTAATGTAGTAGGTTCAAATTATTGTGATATTTCATTGTCTTTCAAAGATCAGAGGCACTTTGTTGTAGAGACTTGTTTAGATAATTTAGTAAAGGGTGCTTCAGGTAACGCTATTGAGTGTATGAATATAATCTTTGATCTTGATCAAACTTTGGGATTGAAACAAATGATACCTTTATATCTATAATGAAAAATCAAAGTTTTTACCAATCAATATTACAAAATTCCATACTTGTCATTAAAGTTAGTGGTAAAATTTGCGATAATGAAGGTAATATAGATAATGTTATAAGCGACATAAAAGAATTATTGAACTCTATTTCGAAGTTAAAAGTTGTTTTAGTCTTTGGATTTGGACGACAGCTAGATAACTATATGATCAATGTGCATGGTATTGAGCCAAAAAAAATAAATGGTAGAAGAGTAACATCTCCTACAGACATAGAGGCTGCCAAAAAAATATCTGGCCAAATTTTAATAGATATTTTTAGTTTGAGTTCACGATATAATATCAGAAATTTTCCAATTCCTATTTCAAAGAAAGACTTTATTGCAGCAAAACGAAGAGATGTAGTCGATGACATTGATTATGGCCAAGTCGGAGACATCGTTTCAGTTGATGCTTTACAAATTAAAAACTTATTTAAAGAACATGATATGATAATTATGCCAAGTTTAGTTCTAGATAAAAATACCTCTGAAGTATTAAATGTTAATGCTGATACAATTGCTACTGAATTAGCAATAAACCTCTCAGCTAGTAAGCTAATTTTTATCTCTGATGTCCCTTTTATCAAAGATACACAAGGAGAAAGAATTTCTGCAGTTGATGAAAATGTGGCAAGAAAACTTTTTGATGAGAAAATCATTTCTAATGGGATGATTGTAAAAGTCGAAAACTCATTAAAAGCTCTAAATCAAGGTGTTCAAAAAATTCATATTATAAGTGGCGAAATAAAAAATGCTCTTATAAATGAGTTAGAGACAGAAGAGGGTATTGGTACTGTATTTCAAAAACAATCTTTAGATTATTGAATTACAACGATTGAGTTATAATCTTTATTGCCTTTCTTATTTCTCCAGTTGAAACAGTCAAAGGAGGTGTAAGACGAATTATATTCCCTTGAATTAGAGTTGAAATAAGCCCATTTTTTGACATTTTTTCATATGTTTTTAATGCGATTTGATTATTTTTAAACTCTACACCAGCCATAAGACCCAAACATCTTGTATCAACTATTTTATCTTTGTGTAAAAGGTGCATTTTTTTTATTAGAGAAGATAATAAATTACCATTAATCAGTACTTTATTTAAAAAACTTTTATTATTTATGGTTCTAAAAACGTTATATGAAACTCTTGTCTGAAGCATACCACCTCCAAAAGTTGAGCCATGAAAACCAGTAGAAATAATTTTGGATATATATTTTTTTACTATTGTAGCACCTATGGGAATTCCTGAACCTAGGCCTTTTGCAGAGGTTATGATATCTGGATTGACACCGTAGTGTTTGTAAGCAAATATTTTACCAGTTCGACCTATACCACCTTGTATTTCATCCCCAATAAGTAAAATTTTCTTATTTTTACATATCTCTTTTATAGCTTTTGCAAAATTTTTACTACAAATATTTATACCTCCGTCTCCCTGAACAAATTCAATTATGATTGCTACTGTTTTTTTATTTACTAGTTTTCTGAGATGAGAGATATCATTAAACTTGCAAAATTTTACTTTTCCAGGAACAGGACCAATATTTGATTTATATTTTTTATTACTACCGACGGATAAAGCCCCAATTGTTCTCCCATGAAAAGAGGAGGTCATTGCGATAATCTCATCTTTACCATTTTTACTACCATAATTTCTAGCAATTTTTAAAGCAGCCTCAATACTTTCGGCACCAGAGTTAGAAAAGAATACATCTCCTTTATTGGAATTATCAGATAGTAACTTTGATAATTTAGTTTTAAATTCATGTATTTGTGATCCTGATAGATGAGTAATTCCTGTTTTTAGTTGAGCTTTAAGGCTATTTTTAATTATAGGATGATTATATCCAAGAGAATTGACAGCAACCCCTGCAGAGAAATCTAATAATTTTCTTTTATCAGAGGTGTATAAATAACAACCATTACCCTTTACAACTCTGAAATTACTAAACTTGTAAGTTTTTAATAAGTTATTCATGTTTTTTTTACGTATATTTTTAATAAAAAAAGTAAATTTTGATAGTCAAAATCTCCACTGGCTTATTTTATTCATGAGAAAGTCTCTAAAAGCAATTAATTTTAAACTTCCTTTTAGATTTTCATGATAAACCATATGAACATCGTAACTTGGTCCTTCTATATCTGGTAATACTTTAACAAGATGGGCTTTATGTTGAGCCATATAATCAGGCAATGCAGCCAAACCTGCACCAGTTTCAACGGCTACTAATAAACCATATAGATTATTAATTGTAATATGAGGTCTTCTATTTTTTTGGTTTTTTTTAACACCAGTCTTCAGTATCCAATTAGTGTCAGAAAGGGGGGATGGTTTTCCAATGCCATATGTAATTAATCTATGGCTATTAAGCTCTGATCTTCTCAAAGGCATACCCATTTCATTTATATAATTCGCTGATCCGTAAATATGGTATTTGATTGTTGCTATGTGCTTTGATACCAGATCTAGATGTCTTGGTTTTCGCATCCATAAGCCAATATCATAATCTTGGCGAAGCATATCTTGCTCATCTTCAGAATAGTTTAATTTAAGATTAATTTCTGGATATTCATGAATGAATTCATTGATTCTTGGGCTAAGCCACATCGATCCAAAAGCAACTGTAGTATTTATAGAAAGGTTACCAGTGGGAACTGACTTATATTCAACTATCTTTTTTTCTATAGAATTTAAATCAGCAAAAATTTTTTCAGTTTCTTCGAAAAGATAGGAACCTTGCTCTGTGAGAGTTATACCTTTTGTGTGTCTTTTAAATAGTTTGGTTTTTAAACTATGCTCAAGAGATTGAATTTGTCTAGTAATAGCAGATTGACTAAGGTGAATAGTATCCATAGCTCTAGAGATGCTACCTGCTGTAGCTACGTGATAAAATGTTTTAAGTCTATCCCAATCCATTAATAATTGTACTTAGATCCCCGTTTAATATCAGAATGTCTATTAAATAATATTTTTTTGAAGATTTCAAATCTAATAAAATGTTATTAGCATCATTTAATTCATTCTTACTTTCAATAAGTTGTGTAATATCTATTTTTTGGGCTTTATATAAAATTTCATTTCCTTGTAATTTTAATTCTAAGCTATCAATTATTTTTTCTTGGTTGTTTATTTTATTTAAATAAAAATCATAATTGTTCCAAGACTCTAAGTAAGCATTAAGTAAGTCTCTCTTTAAGTCCTTATGCTCTAATAATTTTTTTTGATAATTATATTCCTCAATATCAAAATTATTTTCATCTTTAAATCCGTCATAAATAGGAACACTTAGAGATAGTGTCAAGGAAGAGGATCTTCTATGATCAATTACTGCTGAATAATTATCACTCTCACTTAGGGAATAGGTTAGGTCAACAGAAGGTCTCAAATCTTTTTTGCTCATCTCTAGTTCAGGTAAATATGTATTTTCAATAAAAGTAAGATATTGACCATAAGAGGAATTCATCAATTCTGAAAATAATTTCTTGCTAATTTGTGCTTTAGATACGTCTATCACATAATCAAAATTTACATCTTCATCATATATATCTAGATCAAGTAACTTACTAACTTGAAGCATTAAATTATCTATTTTTCTATCATAATCTAAAGACACAGATTGTGCCTCTAATAGTTCATTTTCTAAATCTAATACCTCTGTTTTTGTAATTCTGTTTGCCTTAAATAATATTTCAGCCTCTAAGACTTTTTTTCTATAAAATTCTAAATTTAGTTGTTGATTTTTTTTTTTAAAGACCAATGTCTGTAAATTACTATAACCGTTTAGGAGTTCTTTGATCAATAACTCTTTTTGATACTCTCTTAAATAATCAAAAGCTTGATTTCTAGTTTGTGTAGTTATTAAATTTAATTGACTAAATCCACCGTTATAGAGATTAACCGTAGCACTTAATGTATGAGTATCTGCGTTTACTGTAGAGGTAGAGTTTGTGCTAGTTGTACTGTTTGAAATAGAAAATGAATAATCTATTTCTGGTATATAGAGTGTATCAGCTAATTCTAAATTTTTATCGTCAATCAAATTGTCATACTTAAATTGAGAGTTTGTTTCATTTTTTTCGACAAGGATTTTTATTAAATCAGTGATTTCATAAGATAAAATACCCTTTGAAAAAAATAAAAAGAATGTGCTTAAAAAAATTATTTTGATTTTTGCCATTCTCTCTCCAAATTATTCAAATTCCATTTCAATTTTTTTTTGTTCATTATTTTTTCCATTTTTTTAAATCTTTTCTCAAATTTCCTATTAGAGTCTCTAATAACTGTTTCAGTATCAAGTCCTAATTTTCTTGATAAATTAATACAAGAAAATAATAAATCTCCTAATTCCTCTTTAATTTTTCTCTTATTATTGATCTTCATTTCATTTGAAAGCTCATTTAATTCCTCTTTTACCTTTTTCAAGGTTCCATTTGCATTTTTCCAATCAAATCCTTCTTTTGCAGCTCTTTTTTGAAGCTTAAGTGAACGTGTAACAGCAGGGAGATTTACACTTACCCCATCTAAAACAGATTTAGCACCTTTCTTTTTTCTTTCAAATTTTTTTTGTGTTTCCCAAAAATCATTAACATCTTGAACGGTTTTAATTGACTCATCGCGCATAAAAATATGAGGATGACGAGATTTCATTTTTTTTACACTTGTATCAATGACATCATCAATTGAAAATTTCTTTTTTTCAGCAGCAATAACTGAGTGATAAATAACTTGTAGTAATAAATCACCAAGCTCTCCTTCTAGCTCTTTGTTATTATTTGACTCAATTGCTTCAATAACTTCATATGCTTCCTCTAAAGTATACTTTGCTAATGATTTGGATGTTTGTTGTATGTCCCATGGACATCCATTTTTTGGATTTCTTAGTCTCTTAACAACATTAATTAAATCATTTAATTTGTTCTTTTTTTTTACCATGCTAATGCCTGTGCTTGAAATATTTGACTCTTATAACTTCTAATATCTGCATATGCATCATAAATTTTTTCTTGTTTTCTAGCGCACAAAATAAAACCTTCGCTCCAGTCTGTAGTTTTAAGGCATTTATGTCCTTTTTTATTTAATTGAGAAATAAAGGGTGAAAGTCGCTCCTCTAAAAGTAATTGTTTCAAATTTGGATCATGTGGGTGAAAAAAAGCAGGTAAATGCTCTGATGAAACTCTTGGTTCATTTAGTGCTTGGTCAATAGACATATTCGAAAATATATAATTCATTAAAAATTGTGCTTGCCATTGATCTTGAGCGTCACCACCCATTGTGCCACAACTTAAAATCTCTCTCTTTTTTTGATTGATAGTTAAAGTAGGACTCAATGTTGTTCTTGGTTGTTGTTCAGGTGCTATAAAATTTACATGACCAGGTTTTGATAAATAAAATGTCATTAGTCTATTACCTAAGGGAAATCCTAATTCATTAATCACTTCATTAGATCTTATCCATCCACCACTTGGTGTACACGAAATAGCATTATTATCTTTATCTATAATACTTATATGAACAGTGCCAGCTCCCCATGGTTTAATATCATTTTCAATTGGAAGCAATGATTTATAGGATAGTGGGTTCCCAGGTATTATAGAGTCAATTACCTTCTCTTTAATTAATTTCATTCTTTTATTAAGGTAAAAGTCATTTAATAGGTGATTGGCTTTGACTTTTGTATTGTACTTACCAGTGAAATACATTTCTCTGTCAGCAAAAGTTAATTTTAAAATTTCTGTAAATTTATGAATATCACTAGCTGAATTAAGTGATTTAATTTTTTGTTTTTTGAGCATTTTTAACATCATTAAACTAGTTAATCCTTGTCCCCAGAAATTAGTTTTGTGAACTCGATAATCACCATATTTTTCTGAAATTGTTTTTTCAAATTTCACATTAAAGTTTTCAAAATCATCTTTTGAAAGAAGCCCTTCATTTTTTTGTGAATATTTTAAAATTGAGTTTGCAACATCACCTTTATAAAAAGCATCATGTAACTTATTAAATTTGGTATTCCGAGATCCTGTAATTTTTTTTTCGTAATTACCAAGATAATCTATTAAGTTTGCGTAAGCCGAATTTCTAAATAAACTTCCTTCTTTTGGAATTTTATCATTTTTCAAATATAATTTTGCAGAATTTTTCCACTCTTTTATAAATTTACCTTTTAGACTTTTTAACCCAAATTTATTTTGGTTTATTATTCCAGTGTGTAAAGGATATCCTTCTTTTGCGTATTCTTTAGCATATTTAGAAATAGTCCTAAAATCTAGTTTGCCATATAATTGCAACATTCTAAAAATACTAGAAAATGCCGCTGGAACTCCAGCACATAAAATTCCCTCATCAGGAACTTCTGTGTATCCTCTTGAAACTAAATTTAAAAAATTAAATTTTTTTGGAGATATAGTATTACCATTTAAGACAAGAGGGCTTTGGTCTTTGGGCTTTAAAATCATTACTCCTTCACCTCCCATGCCAAACATTTGAGGATTTACAAGGCCTTCAACTAACATAGCTCCAGCTGCAGCATCAAAGGCATTACCTTTATCATCATTTAAGATATTATGTGCAGTAATTGATGATAAATTTGAATGAGTTGCTATAGCACCGTTTGTTCCAGAATAACTTGGTATGAAACTGTTAGAGCTATTATCTTCTATTCTATAAGATCTATTCATTACAAATAATAATTTTACGACATTCCATAAATTATTTCTTTTTTAAAAGATTGCATTATAAAGTTATATATGACCTGGAAGTTAATATCAAAATCTTCATACTCGCAACTACTTGGAGAGTTAGAAACAAAATTAGAAAATAATCAACATAAATATAGAATGACAGTTTCTGAGAAGCATTTAAATTCTGGAAACTTTGCTCATGGCGGCTTTTTAATGTCTTTTTTGGATAATGTTATGGGCAATGCTGCATATAAGTCGTTTGGTAATAGACCATGTGTAACAATATCAATGAATACTCACTTTACTTTTTCTGCACAAAAAGGAGATGAGCTTATGGGAATTCCTTTTATAGAGAGAATGACAAAAACACTTTGTTTTGTTAAATGCCAAGTATTTTCAAATAATGAAATTATTGTTTCAGGAAATGGTATTTGGAAGTTAGTTAAAACATCATCTATGAAAACTGTAAAAGACAAAAAATTAGATGACGATGGTGGTTGGTAATAATTTAATTAATTAGAATTAATATTGAAAATACAAATATCAGAAATTAATGCATGTAAGGCACTTTTTTTCTCTATTTCTTTTTTTGTAGGCCTTTGGGCAATTAGAATTCCAGATATAAAAGATCAAATAAACGTTGACTATAGTGGCATGGGCTATCTTTTTGTAATTTTTTCAATTGGCTCTGTGTTGACAATGATAGCGATGCCAAAAATAATGCAACTCTATCCATCAAAAAAAATATCTCTTTTATCTGGGTTTCTAATTTGTATTTTATGGTTGCTCATACCTTTTGCCCACTCATTCACATTAATGGCAATACTCAGTCTTATCTTTGGCGTTTGTTATGGACTTTTTGAAGTAATTCTTAATGTTCAAGCCACTTCTTTAGAAAAAAAATTAAATAAACCGATGCTGTCAGGCTTTCACGCATTTTGGAGTATTGGACTATTATCTGGATCGTTGTTAACAAGTTTATTCTTAGAATTTAAGATTAGTTTTTTTATAAATTCTCTTGTTTATATTGTATTTTTAGCCCCATTAATTTTTTTTAGTAGTTTAACTATAGAAAATAATAAATCAGATCCATTATCTTTTTTTTCAATTTTTTTTAGTTGGCCCTTATTTCTTATAATTTTGGTTGTATTAGCTATCACGGCAGTTTTTTTGGAAGGGGGGACCGACTCCTGGGGGTCTTTATACATGAGAGATTACATTAATGCAGACGGTTTCAATATTGGACTTGCTGCAATAGCCTTTAATGGAAGTATGGTTTTTGGAAGACTAATAGGAGATAAATTAAAACAAATTTTTGGCATTTATAATTTTCTTGTTTTCTCAGTTTTAGGTTCATTAGTTGGTTCGTTCGTAATTGCATTAAGCAGTTCTTTATTTTTTGCGATAATTGGATTTATCATAGCTGGTTTTTGTGTTTCTTCTGTTATACCAATTTGTTACACGTATGGGTCCTCTATTAAAGGTGTTGACCCCACTGTCGGTATTTCAATTATTACAATAGGCACATATGGGGTTTTCATGATAGCGCCTCCTACATTAGGCTATGTTGCAGATATGATAGGTATAGAATTTGTATACACACCAATGTTTATACTTTTTTTCATAGCAAGCATCATCGTAATTTTTCAAAAGAAATTATTCAAAAACTAATTTTTTTTTAAAATTAATATATTTCCAAATAGAACAAGAAACGACCCAATATATAAATTTAAGTTCCATATCATACCTTCAAATATTGTAGAAATAATTAGTGCTATAAGTGGCATTATTATTGCAATGTACGCTGCATCATTGGCACCTATATTTTTTATTACTGAAAGATAAAGAATAAAACCGAATACACTTCCAAAAACAGATAAATAAAGTAATGATATAATATATCTATAACTAAAATCAAAATTTAATTCAGTACCAGTTATTAAAAGATAAAATAATAGCGATATAGAGCCATACAACATCCCATATCCTGTAACGGCAACAACATTCAATTTAATTTTAGAGGTATACTCTGAAATTAAGTTACCAATAGATGCAAAATATGTTGCCAATACACCAAGTAAAATCCCAATACTTGTGCTCTTTGATAATTTAAAATTAATAATTTCATTATAAAATATGAAAAGTAATCCTAACGTTCCAATAAAACCTCCAACCAAAGTCATAATTTTTGGAAATTTACCTTTAAAAATAATATTATTAACAACATTCATAAATAATATTGATGAAAAACAAAGAGCTACAAACCCACTAATTAGATGAACTGTGGATAGGTAAAACAATACATAGTTTATATTGAATAATGATATACCTAGAGCAGCTATAAATAAATGCTCCTTTAGAGTAAATTTAAGATTTATTTTTTTAAATATACAAAATATTAAAATTATTATTGATGATAAAAAAAACCGGTAAAAAACTGATGTCATTGGATCAACAATGCCAAGTTGAAATTTAATAATATACCAGGTAGGCCCCCAAACTATTAGTGTTGAAATAAATAAAAATATTGTATTGTTCACATATGCCTTCTTTTGATGTTGTCTCGTCACCAGATATTCAAGAAATTGATAATGCCATCAATAATACAAAAAGAGAAGTTGATAATAGATTTGACTTTAAGAACACTAATTCAACAATCGAACGAAACGATTTTTCTATTACAATAGAGACAACGGACAATACTAAATTAACTCAATTTAATGATATTTTAAAAAATAATATTGTAAGAAGAAAAATAGATCCAAAATTTATACACCTAAAATCAACTGAAACAGCTTCTGGAAACAGGGTAAGACAATTTATTGATATTTTGAATGGAATATCAAAAGAGGACTCAAAAAAAATAACAAACCTTGTTAAATCTTCAAAAGCAAAAGTTCAAGCTTCAATTAATGGAGATGAAGTAAGAATTACTGGAAAGAAAAGAGATGATCTACAATCAATGATCGAATTGTTAAAATCAAGTGATATTAAAATTCCTTTACAGTTTCAGAATTTTAGAGATTAATCACTTCCATAGTCGTAAAGTCAATTAATCGCACAGTCGTAATTGTTTTTAGAAATTTAATACAATCCTCTGTTTTTACTTGAATTGTTTTAGTGTTGTCTAGTGGGTGAAAATTGCATAATTCATGATCATTGATTTTTTTATCTAAGTAAAAACTTACATCCTTATCTACATTATTGATTAAAGAGTAGGGACTAACAGAGCCTGGTTTGACTCCAAGTTTATCATATAAATATTCTGCACTTCCAAAAGAGAGATTTCCTTGGCACTGTATAGTGTTTTTAATAATTTTTAGGTCTACTTCAGTGCTATCTAAGCATGAAAGTAAGAAAAAATTTCTCTTTTTGTCCCTCAAAAAAAGATTTTTTGTATGCGCACCCTGCATATTCAAATCTGATTTTAATTTACTAGACTCTTCAACGGTAAAAAAAGCCTCGTGTTCAAAAATTTTATATTCAACTTTTTGATCATCAAGTGCGGCTAATAAACTTTTTGCTTCTAATATCATTTTTATTTATAAAGTGTTATCTTATTTATATAAAAATATGAAAAAAAAAATTAATAGAAGAAATTTTATTAAAAAAGCTTCAATTCCTGTATTGGGTGCTGCTGCACTTTCTAGTTTTAATGTACACGCAAGCACCATAACAGAGTTGAATATGGTCACATCATGGCCAGAGAATTTCCCTGGTATAGGTTTAGGTGCAAACAGGTTGGCTCAGCGAATTGAGAACTTATCTAATAAAAGAATAAAAGTTAATGTTTACTCAGCTGGTGAATTAGTCCCACCGTTTGGAGTGTTTGATGCCGTATCATCTGGAGCAGCTGATATATATCACTCAGCAGAGTTCTATTGGGGTGGAAAGAACAAAGCTTATCCTTTTTTTGCAGCGGTACCTTTTGGAATGACTGCCGAAGAATTTAACTCTTGGATATATTCAGGTAATGGTCAAGTACTATGGGATGAATTAGGTTCGAATTTTAATATAAAACATTTTTTAGTCGGCAATACTGGATCTACATTATTTGGTTGGTTCAAAAACGAATTAAATAGTCTCGAGGATGTTGCTAAACTCAAAATAAGAAGCCCAGGTATGGGAGGAGATCTATTAAAGACTATGGGGGCAACTTCTATAAATATACCAGGAGGTGAAATTCTTCAGTCTTTAGCAAGTGGTGCTATAGATGCTGCGGATTGGTCTAATCCTGTTATGGATTTAGCCTTTGGTTTTTATAAAGTAACAAATTACTGTTATTATCCAGATTTTAAAAAACCTACAGTTTCTATTTCATTAGGAATGAATTTAGATAAATGGAACTCTTTTGATAATGAGGCTAAGAGCATCATCGAGTATGCATGTCAGTCAGAAAATCAAGAAATGCTGTCTGATTTTATGTATAAAGAGGTTGTGGCTATAGAAAAATTGAGGTCACTTGGTGTAGAATTCAGGCAACTACCAAATGATATTGTCATTGAAGCCAAAAAAAATATCAATGGTGTTTTAGATAATTACACAGATACCCCTCTTGGGAAAAAAATTAGGGATGATTATTTTCAATTTTTAGGTCTAAGAACTTCATATAAGGACTTTGATATTTCTAACTACTTGAATTTTAGAAAAATTTAATAGTGTGCGGAAGATATTCGCTTAATCTTAAAGATAATCACTCTTCTTTTAAGAGTGAAACTATAAATAACTTCAAATCAATATTTGATTATAAAAATGAAGATATTTGCCCTTCTAATAAAGCACCTATTGTCTTTACTCTAAACTCTAAATTTGTATTTAAACAATCAAGTTGGGGTTTGTTATTTGATTGGCTTCCTAAAGGAAAAACACTTTTCAATATTCGATCAGAGACAGTTCACGAAAAATCTTTTAGTAATAGTCTTATAGCAAATAACCGCTGTTTAGTTCCTTTTAGTTGTTATTTTGAATGGATGAAAACCCATGAATTGAAAGAAAAATATAAACTATTTACCAAAACACCAGTCAGCTTTTTTGCAGGTGTCTATAAACTAATAGAAGATACTGTATATTTTTCAATTTTAACTAAATCCTCACTGGAAAATGTAGAATTTATTCACAATAGAAACCCGGTCATTATTAATAAAAATAATATAAGAAAATGGTTTTCGAACAGTTATGAAGAACTATTAGAATCTTCTGATGCCATAAATTATAAGTTGTTGAAATAGTTATTTTCTAAATTTAAAGAACGATAAAAGCTTTTCGATACCTGAAAAATGTTCCTCTAGTCTAGAATAAACTTTATCTATTTTATTTATATGACCGTCTAATCTCTCATAGAGGTTATCAATTTTCTTATCAAGTTTGTTTAGCTTATTGTTTAGCTGTTTAATGCTATCAGAGTCGCTTGTTTTTGACTGCTTTTTTAACTTAATAACTTTATTCATATTTGAAATATATTAAATTTCTGATTTGTTTAAAGTATGACAAAACAACGCTTTAGGTAAATCTTAAATCAACTTCAGGTATCCAGTTTTTAAGCTTTTCAATACGATTTTTGGGAGAAGGGTGTGTAGATAAAAACTCTGGTGGTACGTTTCCTTTTTGTACTTCAGCCATTCGCTGCCAGACTTTATATGACTCATGATTATCGTATTCGGCCATTGTCATAAAAGCCAAGCCTAAATAGTCAGCCTCCGATTCTTGTAATCTGTTAAAAGGTAAAGATAGACCTAAATTTACTAAATAATCATCAGCTGAGGTACTCGAAAGAGCACCCTCTAAGGCAATATCCAAGATAGTAGTGCCTACATTTATTGCTAATGCTTGACTAGCCCTTTCAACACTATGGCGAGCAACCGCATGAGCAATTTCATGCCCCATTATTGAGGCCAAACCATCATTATTAGCTGCAACATCTAAGATACCTGTATAAAATGCTATTTTACCACCTGGCATACACCAAGCATTTAGTGTGTCCTTGTCATCAATTAAGATAAATTCCCAATTATAATTTTTTATAGAGTCTGACTGACCCATTTTTAAAAAATACTCTTCTACTGACTCTGTAACTCTGAGACCTACCTCTCTTACTGCTCTAAAATTTTGCCCAGACTCTATTAAATTTTCTTGTTTTTTGACTTGTTCGTAGGCTTGAAGAGCTTGTTTGTTGATACTTTCATCTGAAATAATAGAGAGTTGTTTACGATTTGTAATAGCTACCTCAGTACAAGAAGGTAAAAATAAAGGCGCACAACAAGCACATGATAATTTTTTAATAAAATCTCGTCTTTTAAGATTCATGGTATTAATATAATCAAAAAGATATTCTTATGACAACCTGTTATATTAACGGAAAATATAAACCTTTAAATAAATCTTATGTCAGTGTAACAGATAGAGGTTTTCAATTCTCTGATGGGGTTTATGAGGTCATTGCTGTATTCAAAGGTGAATTAGTAGATTTAAATCTTCATTTAAACAGATTGTTTGTTTCATTAAAAAAAATGAATATGAAAATTAAACTCAATAGAAATCAAATTATTAGTATCACCAATAAAATCAAAAAATTAAATAATTTAAAAATGGGTATTATTTATGTTCAAATTACAAGAGGAGATCAAAACCCAAGGGAACATAAATACCCTGATAAACTTAAGCCTAATATTATTATATACTCAATTAATAAAAACTTTGAATATTTAAATAAGTTAGCACTAAAAGGTGTAAAAACATCTCTTTATCCAGATATAAGGTGGCATAGGTCAGATATTAAAAGTATTTCTCTATTAGGTAATGTTCTAGCTGCAAATCATGCTAAAAAGAGTAAATCACATGAAGCAGTATTATTTGATAATAGAAATATGATAACTGAGGGTAATTCTTCAAGTATCTGGATTATAAAAAAAAATAAATGTATTACGCACCCACTTAACTTTAGAATTTTAAAAGGATGTACAAGGCATAAATTAATATCAATCTTAAAAAAAAATAAATTTAAATTTGAGGAAAAAAAATTTTCTATCAAATCTCTTCTTGATGCAGATGAAGCATTCATGACAAGTGCTACTAATTTTGTAATGCCCATAGTTAAAGTTGATAAATTTACTATTTCAAACGGTAAGCCCGGTCTAAATACATTGAAGTTTCGTAATTTATTTATCAACGCAATATGATCCATAGACTTTTTCTTTTCTTATTTTTGTTACCTATTACAGCTTACGCAAAAATTAATACAATTTACTTAGCTGGTGGTTGTTTCTGGTGTGTTGAGGAGGTTTATGAAAAATTAAAAGGTGTAATTGACGTTCGATCTGGCTATTCAGGAGGTCATGTAGAAAATCCAACTTATCAAGAAGTTGTCAAGGGTGATACAGGCCATATAGAAGTGGCTGAAATTATTTTTGACTCAGATATTGTTAGTATAGACACAATAATTAGGACTTTCTTTTTAAACATTGATCCTTTTGATGGTGCAGGTCAATTTTGTGATAAAGGTTATTCTTATAAAAGTGCTCTTTTCAGCAATGATCAGAATGTTAAAGATAGATTTAACTTTTACATAGGTAAAATTCAGGAAAATCACAAACAGAATGTTGAAACATTGATCTTACCTTTTAAAAATTTTTATGTTGCAGAGGAATATCATCAGGATTATTACAAAAAAAATCCAATAAGATATACATATTACAAGTACAGTTGTGGAAGAGAACAGAGGATTAAACAATTAAAAATTAATTTAGGATGATTAAACTCTTATTATTATTTTCAATTGTAGCTATATGTATCTTTGTTTTCTTTGGTAATCAATTATCGTCTCGTTATAAAAAATATTTAATTATTTCATTAATAATAATTTTAGGATGTTTTTTAATTTTTTCAGGAAAATTAAATTTTCTACCTGTTGCCTTAGCTCCTGCTTTACTTTTTTTTCGAAGGATCTCATCATTATTAACAATATTAAACCTGTTTTCGCGATCTTCTTTTGGAAGTAAGTTCAAACCAAAAATTAATACGAAGTATTTACAAATTGAAATTGTGTTACAATCACGTCAAGCTAAAATTAATATTATAGAGGGTGTTTTTAAAGGCCGTTCTTTTTCCTCTCTATCTCAAAATGAGGTATCGAAGCTCTTAGAGGAACTAAAAATAAATGATCCACGTGGATTTAATATTTTAAATGTAATTATTAGTCAAAATAAACAATCTACATCTTCTTCAGACAAGTCTCAAATGACAGAAGAGGAGGCCTTATCTGTTTTAGGACTAAAAAAAGGTGCTTCAGATGAGGATATTAAAAAATCATATTATGATTTAATGAAAAAGTTTCATCCTGACAAAGATGGAAATAATTATCTATCAAATTTAATAACAGAAGCAAAAAATAAACTCTTAAATAACTAAATTTAATCCATGAGTTGAATAGGGGTGTTAGATATGTATTTTCCTATCATCAAAAGTGACTTCTATTATGGTCGTAAATACTTAACCCATAAAGTAATTGCTTATTTGCGCTAAAGGTGTAGTGGATGAAACATCTGCTCCCGCAGCTTCTCTGATAGCCACAATATCCTCTCTTTCGCCAAATGACTTGATGAATGATGGATCTTTCATTTCGACTAATACATAGACTGCACTCTCTTCATCATTACATCCAGCCCAAAGAATTTTAGAGCCAACTTCATTCATTTTTGGCTCCAAACCTTTAGCCATTTCAGACCAAGTTTCCCATCCTTTTGAAATATTAATTGTAACAAGCATATTTACCATTCTATATCTCCTAATGTAAATTTTCTTTTAATTGTAATCAAAATTATAGCTTGAATAAAAGTTAATCTATAAAAAAAGTTTTAGACTACAGTGTAGACTGAAAATCTAATAGTCTATAAAATAGTATCAAATCATAAGACAATTATCCCAATGAATGACATAAAGAATCTTGCAATTATTGCTCATGTTGATCATGGGAAAACTACTCTTATTGATAATTTATTGAAGCAATGTGGAATTTTTAGAGATAATCAAGAAATATCCGAAAGAATTATGGATTCTAATGATTTAGAAAAAGAGAGAGGTATTACTATTTTAGCAAAGCCTACTTCTATAATTTTTAAAGATACTCGAATAAATATAATCGATACACCTGGACATGCAGATTTTGGTGGTGAAGTAGAACGTGTCTTATCAATGGTTGATGGTGTTATCTTACTTATTGACTCTTCTGAAGGCCCAATGCCTCAGACAAAATTTGTTCTAGGAAAAGCTTTAAAACAAGGACTTAAACCGATAGTAGTAATCAATAAGATCGATAAATCTGATTCAAGACCAGACGATGTGTTAAACGAAGTTTTTGATTTATTTGTCTCTCTTGATGCAAATACTCAACAATTAGATTTTCCAGTTTTATACGCATCAGGAAGAAGTGGATGGTGTGTTAATGATTTATCAGATGATAGATCCAGCCTAACACCTCTGTTAAATAAAATTATTAGTCATGTGCCATCGCCAGATGTTGATAATACCAGACCTTTTGCAATGCTATCAACACTTTTAGACTATGATCCATACTTAGGAAGATGTCTAATTGGAAGAGTAGAGCAGGGATCTGCAAAAATAAACGACAGCGTTCATGCTTTAAACTTATCAGGTAAAATCATTGAAACTGGAAGACTTACTAAACTTTTAAAATTTGAGGGAACCAAAAAAATAACTGTCAACTCAGTGAATACTGGAGACATAGTTTGCATAGCAGGTTTGTCAATTACATCAGTATCAGATACCATTTGTTCTACTGATATAGAAACACCAATAAAATCCACACCAATAGATCCTCCTACTATGTCAATAAACATTATGGTTAATGACTCCCCATTAGCTGGGACTGAAGGGAAAAAAGTAACATCAACTTTAATAAGAAATAGATTAATAGCTGAGGCTGAGACAAACGTTGCTATTACCTTCTCAGAAAATCAAAATAAAGATTTATTTGAAATTGGCGGAAGAGGTGAATTGCAATTAGGTGTTTTAATAGAAACGATGAGACGAGAGGGTTTTGAATTATCTCTTTCTAGACCTAAAGTGGTTTTCAAAGATATAGAGGGGACAAAGTGTGAACCCTATGAAGAGGTAACGATAGATGTGGATGAAGAGTTTTCTAGTATTGTTATTGATAACATGAATCAAAGAAAAGCTGATATGTTAGACATGAGAAAATCTGGAATTGATAAAACTAGGTTATTATTTATTGCGCCTTCTAGAGGACTAATTGGCTATCAAAGCAAGTTTTTAACAGACACAAGAGGATCTGGTGTATTAAACAGAGTGTTTCACTCGTATAAACCATTTAAAGGGGAGATTACAGAGAGAAGGGCTGGTGCGTTAATTTCCACAGGAAATGGTAAAGCAATAGCTTATGCCATTTGGAAGCTTCAAGATAGAGGGGTAATGTTTGTTAAACACCAAACTCCTGTTTATCAAGGTATGGTAGTCGGTGAGCATACCAGAGATAATGATTTAGAGATAAATGTTCTAAAAGGAAAACAACTAACTAACGTTAGAGCATCTGGGTCTGATGAGGCCGTAAATTTAACTGCTCCTAGGATAATGTCACTTGAGGAAATGATGACTTATATCAATTCTGACGAATTATTGGAGGTTACTCCAAATAACTTAAGACTAAGAAAAAGGTATCTTGATCCAAACGAGAGAAAAAAATTTTCTAAAGTTGGAAATTTATAAATCTGCATTATAATTAATATTAGATATTTATAATAAAATATTGTATTTACTACTAAAATTGATATTTATTCTATATCAAAATAGTAAGTAAAAAAACAAATAATCTGACTAAATTAACAATAAAATAATTATAAAATGAGTTATCAAGAATAAATATTGAAAATTAATTTGATTTTGAAGGAATAAAAAAAATATTTACATATTTTTATCTAACTAATTAGCAAATTATAGCACTTAATTAAGTGATAGTTATCATTATTTGCCAATAAAACTATCAAGACAGTTATTCAATCTATGATTTCAAAAAAACTTTAAAAATGCATAAAAAATGAACGTTTTATAGTAAAAAAGCTTATGTAAATTGCGACACTCACAAAATTTAGGAAATATTTGGATTTTGAGTTAAAACATTATCAATATTTTTTTTTGTAAATCAATAGTCAATTTCATAAAATTACCTAAGGATTTATACTTAATAAAATTTCAATACACCTAAAAACGCAAAAAAATTGAAAATAGACATTATTTTGAAAGCCATTTTATGGCATCTTCACATCTGTCATCGCCCCAAAAAACCTCATTTTCAACAATAAATGTGGGACTTCCAAAAATGCCTTTATTTTTAGCCATTTCTGTGTTTTTTAAATATTTTTGTTCAATTAAGTCTGTTTGAGCTTGTTTTATTACACCATCTGAATCTAGTCCAATTTCTTTAAGAGTAGAACTAAGATTTGGTTCTGATCCAGGCTCCAAATGCTCCAAAAACCACTTTTTATAGGTTAAAATAGTATATTCTTTGATCCACCCTTGATCTTTTCCCAAAATTGCAACTTTATTGGCTAAATCGAATTCTTTAAGTGGGTAGGGAGCAGGAACTTTTGCATCAAACCCATAGAAGTTAGCTCTTCTTTGAACATCCCGCCACATATAATCAATTTTATCTCTTTTTTTTTCAGCCATAAAAGGGACATTCTCCATCTCAATCATTCTTGATCTTACACTGAAAGGAGACCATTCAAATACAACTTCATTTTCAGTCTCTATCTGCGCTAATCTTTGCGTGGAAAGGTAAGTATATGTACTTCCAATTGAGTACCAGAATTCAATTTTTCTCATAGGTTCTACCTTAAATGAAATAATTGAAATTATTATCAAAAATAAGTGATCTGGTCACATCTGTCGCATGTATAAAAAGCCATGAAAAACATGTTTATGCAAATTTACAGTGGAGTCATGGACGCTGACTGGAATCCTCTAAGAAAAATACCTAGTGTGGCCCTTAGACACCTCATCATGCAACTTTTAGCATGGATGTGGTGTATAATTTTTTCACTATATTTCGGCTCTTTTTTGATTTTTGGCATCACAGCAAGCGCACATTTTCTTCTTATTTTTGGAACTTTTATGACAGCGGCCACTTTTGCAACTGCTCCAAAAATTGTAAAATCTAAGTATAATAACAATAAATAATACTCTGTTTTTACTTACTTTTTACATACATCAATTTCAAAAGCACTGGTTAATTCTATAAGCCTTTTAGTCTGAACTTTTACAGAACTATTAGTAGATCCTGCTGCTGGTATAACGATGTCAAAGTTATTTAAGGACTTATCGTAATATATATCTAATTTTTTTGGTAATCCAAAGGGACAAACCCCGCCAATAGGGTGAGAAGTAATTTGCAATGTCTCATCGGCAGTCAGCATTTTTGCCTTTTTTTTGAAGAAATTCTTATATTTTTTATTATCGATTTTTACATCTCCAGAAGTCATTAACAAAATTGGTTTTTCTATAATTAAAGCAATTGTTTTAACTATTTGTCCTTTCTCAACATTATGAGCATTTGCAGCTTGTTCAACTGTTGCTGTAGACTCTTTAAATTCTGATATCTGTAGGTCAGGGGCGATAATACTAAGGTGTTCTTTGACTGATTTTATTGACATTTACACATCTAATTGTTGCATAATATATATTATAAGAATCTAGAATAAGAATTTAAGTAAAATTTTAATCTAAATCACAATAAAAATTATAAATATTATATATGAAAAAAATAAGAATATTATTGATTACTATCTTATCTTTTGCGTCAATCAACACATATGCAAGTATGTGTAAAACTCATTCTTCAAATGACGAAGATAATACCTCAAGTAAGATGTCTTATAACACTCCATGTGAAATAAGTGACACTGTTTTAATGGCTTCTTCGGAGGATGTTTGCTTAGCTTTAAAAGAAAAAATTTCTAATCACGACCATGATTAAAAGATAAATTTACTATATTTCCAGTTTAAGGCCATCATATGCAGGAAATATATTACTTCCTGATAGTTTTTTGTACTCTGTATCATAATCAATATGAGCCGTCATATGGCTTAAAAACGTTTTATTTGCATTAACTTTTTGGGCCCAATCAATAACCTCTTTATACGAGGCATGCGAAGGATGCTCGTCATATCTTAAACAACCAACAAACCAGCACTGAATCCCTTTTATTTTATCCAGATAGTTCTCATCATAAAAAAACTTTATATCTAAATTATAGGCTATTTTATTATCAAAAATGAAGCCATAGGAGTCAATATTTCCATGATTTTGTCTGATAACCTCTATTTTAAAACCCTCTATTTCAAAACTATTCACATCAAGAATGTTACCGTTCAAAATTGGTTCATATCCATGAGTAGATGACTTTGTAAATAAATAAGAAAAGCTAGTTTGAAGGGTTTCTAAAGTTAATTTATCAGCATAAATAGGTATTTTTTTTCTATTTATCAGTGAAATAGTCCTTAAATCATTAATTCCATGTATGTGATCAGCATGAGAATGTGTGTAAATAACTGAGCCAACATTATCTATTTTATTGTCGATTAACTGTTTCCTTAAATCAGGGCTAGTATCAATTAGTATTGATTTTCCTGCTTTTTTTAAAAGTATTGAAGGTCGTGTTCTTTGGTTTTTAGGATTTGATTTATCACAATTACCCCATATGTTATGAGATAAAGGGACTCCAAAACTTGAGCCACATCCTAATACATTTATTTTAGTTTTTTCAGTCATTTATTTTAAAAAGCTTTTTGTAATTATAAGTACTAATTTCGCATGTATTAATGTAGTCGTTTCCAGTAATTTCACAATATTTTTCAACTATAATTTTTAAATAGCTTGGTTTATTAATTTTACCTCTTAAAGGGTCTGGCGTAAGATAGGGACTATCAGTTTCAAAAATAATTTTTTTAATTGGTAGTATTTTAATTGTATCTCTTAATTTATTTGCATTTTTGAACGTAATAATGCCCGATAAAGAAAAAAAACAACCTAAATCAATACATTTTTTTGCAAATTCTTCACTTCCAGTGAAACAATGTATAAGAATATCACCTATTTTTTTTGAGTATTTAGTTAAAATTTTAATCATATCTTCTTCAGCATCTCTCATATGAATTATACACGGTAAATTATAAACACTAGCTACATCTAAATGTATCTCTAAGCTTTCAATTTGCTTATTTTTAGGAATATCATAATGATAATCCAAGCCTGTTTCACCTATTCCAACAATTCTATCTTTAAATTTTTTAATATTTTCATTTAAAAGAGTCTTTATTTCCTCAGGTTTGATATCAAGAGTATTATTTGGGTGATGACCTAAAGTGATATCGACAAAATTAAAACCTTTAATTAAATTAATATCTCTCTGAAACTCGAATATATTAGAATTTATACTTAAAATTCGCTCTATGTTATTTTCTAGAGCATCTTTACAGATATCTGATACTGAATTTTTAAGTAATTCATGACCAAAATTTACATGACTGTCTATTAAATTATTCAATTTTAGTAAATAAAGGTTCAGGTTGTCGTATTTTTAGGAATTTTAAGTTAATTACCTCGTTAAAATTATCAAAAATATCTAATTTAATATTATTTGTATTTTCAAATAAATTGAATACTTCTGAGGTTTTTGAAGGCATAAAAGGAACTAAATATTGACTAACCCTGATAATGCATAGGCAAATATTAGCCAAAACTTTTTTCATTTGTTTAGGATCTGTTTTTTTTAACACCCAAGGAGCAGATTTATCGACATAATTATTTAAATCATTCATAAATAAGAATAATTTTTTAAGGTATTCGTCATATTTGTAATTTTCCATATACTCAAACAACTCTTTTTCAGAGTCGTTAATTTGTTTTAAAATTTTAAAATTAAAATTATCTTCAGTTAAATCAATATTTTGCTCTAAATTTTTACAAATAAAACTAAGTATTCTTTGTATTAAATTTCCATAGTTATTTGCCAATTCACCATTAATTCTATTTTTGATAGCCACCTTTGAAAAATCACCGTCATTGCCAAATGGAACCTCTCTAAAAAGAAAATATCTTACTGAGTCTAGACCGTATTCATCAATCAATTCTTTAGGGTCAATTACATTACCAAGACTTTTACTAATTTTTTGACCCTCATTTGTCCACCAACCATGCGCTACGATCTGCTTTGGTGGATCTAACTCTGCAGCCATTAAAAAAGCAGGCCAGAAAATAGCATGAAATCTGATTATATCCTTCCCTACTACATGTATCCCAGGCCAATATTTTTTATATAAATCAGAATTTTTATTTGGATAATCTAAAGCTGAAATATAGTTAGTTAGTGCATCTAACCAAACATAAACAATATGTTTTTCATCTGTAGGGACATCAATTCCCCATTTAAATGTTGTTCTAGAAACGGATAGATCTTTCAACCCTGACTCAACAAATTTAATAACTTCATTAGATCTAGATTTTGGGACTATAAAATTGGGATTATTTTTATAAAAATCTAACAGTTTGTCTTGCCATTTAGAAAGTCTAAAAAAATATGACTCTTCTTCAACCCAAGATAATTCAGATCCAAAACTGTTGTATTTTTTACCATTTTTTTCAACTATTTCGTTATCAGCTACGAAAGCTTCATCTCTTACTGAATACCATCCGCTATATTTGGACAAATAAATTTCATCTTTTTCCAACAGAACTCTCCATAGATTTTGAACAGATTTTTTATGTCTTTCTTCTGTTGTTCTTATAAAATCATCATTAGATAAATTTAATAAATTACTTAAATCTTTAAAATTTTCTGAAACCATATCCGTAAATTTTTGAGGATCAATATTTTTTTCTTGAGCAGCTCTTTCAACTTTTTGTCCATGCTCGTCTGTTCCTGTTAGAAAATAAGAGTCGAGACATCTACAATCATAAAATCTTTTTAATATATCAACAGCAATTGAGGTGTAAGCATGTCCAATATGGGGTTTATCGTTCACATAATAAATCGGAGTTGTAAAATAATTATTAGACATACTTAATGAGATTAGAATTTAATCTTGTAAAATAAATTGAAATTAGGTCATTTGTTAATGTATTGAATTTTAAACTTTCATCTACATCAGTTAAATAATCTGAATGAAGTTTTAATAGGTACTTATAAAGTTTTTTATTATTTAAATTACTTTTTAAATAGTGGTTAAGTATTTTTAAAAATATTAATGAACATAAGCTTATTTGATCTTTATTAAATAGTTTAATCTTTTCAAAAAAATCAGTACTTTTTAAATCAATGAAGGGGTTAATAAGAGAGTGTATTAATTCCTCTGAAATATTTTGATTTTGTCTTACTATGTCTTCTTTCATTGAATTGAAATCACTAAAATTTATCTTTGAATTCAAATCCCTGATAACTCTAGCTCTTGAAACTATTGTTTCAGGTAAATTTATTAAGTTTTTTGAACAAAAAATAAAATAGGTTTTTGAAGGTATTTCTTCAACGATTTTTAAAAGTCCATTTAAAGCATTAATATTTAGATAATTTAACTCTCTGATAAATATTACTTTGCTAAGGTTTAATACATTTGTATGTAAAAACTCTTTTTTCATTTTTCTTACTTGATCAATTGTTATAAATTTTGATTTTTCTTCGGGCTCTAGAATAATAAAACTTGTATCTATTTCATATTGTTTCTCATAGAAACTATCTAAAATCTGTTCCTCTAAATATGAAATACTCTCACTATTAGTAGTCTCTAATAAGTAAAAGCCACTACTCTCAGATTTTATAATATTTACTACTTTATCAATTTGCATTTTTTTAGATTTAATATGATTTTGTTGTGTACTTCATTAGCAGTTAGTGATGCATCAATAGTAACAAACTTACGTTCACCTATTTTTATTTTAGATATTTCTTCATAATTTTTTTGAATTCTTGAGAATTGTCCAAAATATTTTTTATCAAATTTGTTTGAATATAATCTTTTATCTTTCCTTCTTATTAAATTTTTTTTATCTAACTTCAAATAAAAAGTTATCTTTGGGATAAATTTCTTATCAATTAACTTAATTAAACTGATAATAAGTTTTTTTTCTTTAGAATTATATTTTTGATAAGCATAAGTAGAGTCAAAAAATCTATCAAATACAATAAAATCATTCTTTTTAATTGAAGATAATAATTCAAATCTAGATGCAAAGAAAAACATTATTAAACTTAAATTATCGAAATTAGACTTTAAAATCACATTTCTTATCTTTTCTAGATCTTTATTACCTCCAGGCTCTCTAGTAAAAGTAGATTTAATATTATTTTTTATAAAATATTTTTTTAAAAGTTTTATCTGTGTTGATTTTCCAGAATATTCGAAACCTTCAAAACTGATTAATTTCATTCTATATGATATTATTTAGTTAGATCCAAGAATGATATAATAAATAGCTGAAAATATTCTTGAAAATAAATTCTTTTGCTCTATGTCCTCACCTGAAAATAAAGGAAATTCAGTATTTTTATCAGCGAACGATATTTGAAGTTTGGCTATTTGGTCGCCTTTTTGAATAGGAGTTGCAATGGGCTCCTCTACTATCACATTAACTTTAGCAGAAGATAATTGTGCTTTTGGAATGCTCACACTTATATCGTTTAAAGCAACTAGATCTACTTTGTCGTCTTTACCTAGCCAAGTATCAACTTCTTGAATAACCTCATTTTTTTTAAAAAAATCTACTAATTGAAAATTGTTGAAACCCCAATCCATTAATCTTAGTGACTCCTGGGCCCTTGATTTGGAAGAGTCTAGTCCATTTAGAACAATAATCAGGCGCCTATCCCCTCTTTCAGCAGATCCAACCAAACCGTAGCCAGCTGCTTCTGTATAACCTGTTTTAAAGCCATCAGACCCCTCAAATGTATATAGGAGTGGATTTCTGTTATCTTGTTTGATCCCACTGTATGTAAAATCACTTAATTTGTACATTTGATATAATTCATAATGATTTTCAATCGTGTACTGAGCTATTTTAGCAAGATCTTCAGCTGTGGTGTAATGATTATCATCAGGCCAGCCACTGCTATTTGTAAAGTTAGTCTCTGTTAGTCCTATTTTTTTGCCTAAATTATTCATTTCAATAGCAAAAATTTCCTCAGAGCCAGATATACCCTCTGCTAAAGCAATCGAGGCATCATTTCCGCTCTGAACAATAATTCCTAGTAATAAATCATAAACTTTTACTCTTTTGTCTACTTCTATAAACATCTTTGACCCGCCCATTTTCCATGCCTTTTTACTTACTAAAAACTCTTGATCTAATGATAAAGTACCATTTTTGATTTTTTCAAAGGCTACAAGAGCGGTCATCATCTTGGTCATACTTGATGGATATGTTCTGGCTTTAGAGTTTTTTTCTAAAAGAACTTCGTTTGTTGATAAATCTATTACAAGCGCCGTTTTTGCCAAACTTTCAATAGCAAGAGATTGTTTAGGAAATAGAATAATTATTGCTATAAATATTAAATTAAGGGGTTTTTTTTGCATTCAAATATCCATTTTTAATCAGAAAATCTAACTTTAGATTTATATCACTCTTTAGAAATGGGCCAGCAAAAACCTTAACTCCCTCTTCATTTTCTTCATAAAACAATCCTAAATTCTTGATTTTATTAGTTTTAAGCTTTGCTAGTTTTATATCTTTATAAATTTCAACTAATATAGTGTTTTGTTTTTTAGAATTTTTAATATCTAGAGTTTTAATTTTCTCATAATCAAGTTTTTCACTGATTTCAGTTTGATCTTGATCTAACTGTTCAAATGAAATTTCTGTATCATCCATCTTTATCTTGCTCTCTTCTTTTGAGTCGACAACATTTCTTAGAATTATTGATTCATCTTTTAAATATTCTAAATATACTTTTGTATTTAATGATATTTTATCAATAATCTCTTGACTCAATGAAAGCCTATTTTCAGTATCTAACTTAATATTTCTGACCATAATATTGTTATCTAAGTTACTGGGATCTGACAGTTTTACCACGCTTGGTATAGGCAAATTAGAATGATGGATATTATTACCTTTAATTCTTTCATCTATAACAAACTTTTCCATAACATTTAACTCAATATTGTAGTCATCAAGTGGTGATATAATAACTTCTGATTTTTTAAAGTATTCTTGAGTTGCGACCTCTTCTTCTATTTTTTTATCATCGACAGTTTCAATAGACGTTATTGTACATGATGATAAAAACAGTAAAAACAGTAATTTATTAATATTATTTAAATTTATCACTTAATAATCCAACTGAAAGACCATAATAATTAGAACAGTTGTAAGAGAGAATATTTAAATAATTATCATAAACAATAAAATACCTGTAATCACCCTCTTCCCTACCCATCCTTAATAGATAGCTATTAATATCTAAATTATCTAGAGAATTACCATTCATCTTTTTAAAATTCATTAGTCTAAATTCATTTAAAGGTAATTTTTTTGATAATTTTTTTAATGCTAAACAACCTTTTTCTCTTTTTACAAACAATTTAGGTTCTAAAGATTTTACATTTTCTGGGGGTATAACTTCTCTACCCCAAGTATAATTTGGATCCCATTTGTTTGAACCTACTCCTTGAAGATATCTTGCAATAGATGCGAGTGAGTCCTCTGTGTCAGTCCAAATATCCTTCTTGCCATCATTATTAAAATCTTGAGCGTAGTTTAAAAAACTTGAAGGCATAAATTGATTTTGACCCATTGCTCCTGCCCAAGAACCTTTGAAATTAGCAACATTAATGTGTCCTTGCTCAAGAATTTTTAGTGCATTATATAATTCTTTCGTAAAGTATCGTCTTCTTCTTTCGTCATATGACATGGTTAAAAGGCTTTCTAATACAGGATAATTGCCTGTAATTTTTCCGTAAGCAGTTTCTAAACCCCATATAGATAAAATAAATCTTGATTGAACATTATAATAGTTATCAATTTTATTTAACAAATTACTGTATTTACTTTTATTATTAAGTCCATTTTGAATTCTTGTTTCCGAATTTCTTTTTTCAATATATTCCGAAAAAGTTAAAGTAAATTCTGGCTGGCACTTATCATTTTCAATAACTCTTTTATTTACCTCATATGGCGAAATTAATTTTGATACAAAATCCTCATCTAGCCCAAATTCGTTAGATCTATTTACAACTTCAATTTTCCAGCTTTCAAAACCTGAAAAATCATAGTTTTGAAGCACATCACAATTTTTTGGATCATGTGCATGCAAATTTAAAGTAAGTAAATATATAAATACTGATTTTAATAATAATTTGATGAACATACGATTCTATTAAACATTTTATATTATAAAATCTTTAAGATTAGTGACAACGACAGTAACTATAATTTAATTTACTTAAATTTAATATTATTGTTAGAAAGGTCAGATATTTTTTTACAGCCCATCAACTTCATATCTCGTTCCAACTCTGTTTTATAAATACTTAAAGCTTTTTCTACACCTACTTGTCCAGCAGCTGCCAATGCATATAAATAAAGTCTTCCTCCAGCACAAGCTTTAGCTCCCAATGACAAAGCTTTAAGCATATGTGTCCCTCTTTGAATGCCTCCTTCACAAATTACATCCACTCTATCACCAACTGCCTCTACTATATCAGCTAACTGTTCAAAAGGTGATCTCGCACCATCTAATTGCCTTCCTCCATGATTAGATACGACTATTCCAGTACATCCAATATCTACTGCTCTTTTTGCATCTTCTACACTTAGTATTCCTTTTAACGCGAAATGACCACCCCAATCAGAACATAATTTTTCAGCATCTTTCCAATTCATATCTTGATCGAGCATAGTAGAAAAGTAATTACCAATTGAAATAGCTGTATTAGTTCCCTCTTTTACATAATCTTGAAGGTGTGGAAGTTCATATTTACCTTTAGTAAAGTAATTAATCGCCCATGTTGGTTTAGTAACATAACTGAAAATACTTGATAAAGTAAATTTAGGAGGTGATGTAAAACCAGTTCTAATGTCTCTTTCTCTATTGCCTCCTGTTATAGTATCAACAGTCAAAGCCATAACATCGAAATTAGCATCTTTTGCCCTTTGAAGAATTGAATTGTTTAATCCTTTATCTTTGTGATAATAAAATTGAAACATCTTTGGCGTATCGACTAGTTTCGAAATCTCCTCTACACTTACTGTAGCCAAAGAAGAAACACCAAACATAGTATTAAATTTTTGAGCTGCCTTAGCTACTGCTCTTTCTCCTTCGTAATGAAATATTCTCTGGAGAGCTGTTGGTGAACAATAAAAAGGTAAATCTATTTTTTTTCCAAAAATAGTTGTAGATAAATCAACATCTTTTACACCTCTTAATACGTTTGGTATTAAATCAACATCATCAAAGGCAGATGTATTTCTTCTATATGTTACTTCATCATCTGCAGCACCATCGATATAATGGAATACGGGAGATGGTAGTTTTTTTTTTGCTAACTTCCTGAAATCTTTAAAATTTAAGCAGTTATCTAATCTCATAATAATTTTGCTAAAAAGCCTGTATTTGTTATAAATAACATATGATTTTGACTAATACAGGCAAAAAATTTGTCTATTCGGCTATTATTATGATGTTCCTATCCATGGTCCTGCCTTGGGAGTCCCTAGAGGACTACACATATGCCGAGTCAATGGGCTTAGCGTTAAATGTTATTCCAGCAATAATTTTTGTTTGTGCAGCAGTCATAGTTGTATTGAAACCCTTAGCTGTACTTTTAAGTAGAATTGGAACCAATTACATATTTCTATTACTTTGTCTACTCCAAGCTGTAATTCTCTACATAGGTATGCAGTATTATCCTGATACATACACAATTGGTTATCTTTTATTTCCTGCTTCAGTTGTTGTATTTATGTTAGGTGCAATTTACAGCACTAATAGAATAGACGGAACTACTGGTAATTAATTCTTTTCAATTACAATACACCATTAATTAAAATTACCCCACTCATCAATAATAACATTATATAAAATAACTTTTTAAATAATATTTCTGAAACGTATCCTCTAATTATTTTTCCTAAAAAAAAACCTATTAAAACTGGTATGGATACAATTAATGAAGGAATTATTGTGCTCATTTCAATTAGGTTTAAAAATATAAACGAAAAAAATTGCATAAAACTATAAAGTAAAAAAGCCAATCCCATAAATTGAACAGTTTTTTCTTTATCATATTTTAGTGATTGTAATAAAAATATAAAAGGCATGGTATAAATACTTGTTAGACCAATAATAAATCCATTAAAAGATCCTGTTATCGATTGAATTATTGAACTTTTATGATTAGGTATTGAAATAATTCTATTTGATAAAAAAAGTGAAGAATTAACAAATAGTAAAATAGCTATAAATATTAAAATTAAACCTGATTGCAGTGTTTTGAGTAAAATTACTCCTGGAATGATGATTAGAGTTGAAAAAATTAAAAAAAATTTCGTATCAATTAAAATTTTCCTTAAATTATTTCCATTTATCATTTGAAAAAAACTTGTAATAATTGTTGGTATTATCACAAGAGCTATTGTTTCTTTAACGTCGACAACAAATGAGAGTAAAGAAATTACAACAGTGATTAATCCGACACCAAGTATACCTTGGGTTATGCCGCCAATAAAATATGCTAATAAAATATAAACAAAAGTTAATGTTGGAAGATTACTTAAAATCACTTAAAAACATAACACGAGTGGCCAAAGAATATATCAACTAATAATATAAAATTACGATTGAATTAAAAATAACGTAATATATATATTCTAGACGTTTATGACATCGGAAGGATGGCTGAGCGGTTGAAAGCACCGGTCTTGAAATTAATAAGAGCTATCCAGACTACCTTCAAATAACCCTGATATACCCTCTTTGTTGTAAATATCTGATGTCTGATTAACAAATTACCGGATTTATACCGGAATGATTTCAATACTTCTAGACCGCCTTATTACATATTAAACACCCACCAAATACATGTTAAAAATATCTAAGATGAAGTTTATTTATATTCCAATAGCTTTCTTCCTGGTGCTTACAATTAATGGTTTTATTTTAAAAGCATTGAGTGGTTGGGGATTGGCAAAATGGGCGTCAGATATTTTTCTTTTTCCTCTAAATTATTTATTGGGGTTATTTTAGATGTTTTTTAATTTTTTAAGAGTATTTGTATGGGGTTCTGGAAGTTTAATTGTCTTATTTGTTGGGTGGGCAGTCTATAAATCATTCAATACGCCTGACTATTTTGCAGCATTATTTGAAAAATACCCTGTGAAAATGACTCTTAAATTAATTGAGAGTGATAAATACAATGAAGAGTCTGTTGATATGGCAAGGACTTTTATCTTCTCGGCTTTTGATAGTGTCACTAATACAGATAAACTTAATGAAAAAAGAATTTTCAGTCTTGGAGCGACTGAGGAAACTTGGTTTAAAGACAACGACCTATATTTTGAATATGAATTTAATAATGAAAAAAATTTTGATGTTTTTTTAAATAGAATAAAAAAGTTAGAAAATCTTACCTCTAATAACCAAAGGGATACTAACGCAATGTATTTTTTTTATAATACGGATGTTAAGACTTATCGAAACGGTATTGATTATGTACAAAATTTAATTAAAAATCGTTCAACAAAAAAAATTTTCTTTAAAATAAACCCTGAATTTTTGAAAATACCTAAATGGAAAAAATGGAATAATCTTAAAAATACCTTATATGATAAATATGATATTGGTTTTAACTCAAAAAAAGAGAATTTTAGAGGAATATACAAGGATGATGTTTCAAGCAATAAAAGAATGTGGGATTTTCCAAATTATGTTGAAGTAATTACAGATATAGAAAATGGCCAGAACATTTTAGATGAATTTGGAAAAGAATTTAATGTATCATCTAGGTCAAGTAATTTCTATTTTCATAATATGGACAGTAATACCCGTAGATATTATTATGAAACTTATAATTTAGATAAAAAATGAAAACCCTCTTTGCTCTATTATTATTAATCCCTAGTTTGAGTTGGAGCGAAGACAATTTAGATGGGACATATCTATTTTGCGATAATCCAAAATATAATCATATAGCTTGGCAAACCGGATATGAGTTTAAAGGTAAAAGCAAAGACAACAAAGACTATCCTGATGAAAATTATTTAATGCATCATGACCTTATTCAGTACAATATTAGTTTAAATACTGATGGAAATTTAAAAGAAACTTTTCAAAGATATATTGCCTACCCAAGTTGGATACAAATTTTCAATTATAATTATATCGAAAAAAGATTTTGGGTTTGGGAAGAATTTGACAGATATACTTTAGACCACATACATGTTCACGAAACAGAAAGCTCTTTCAAATCAAATAAAATTTGTTCAGTAGTAGATAGTAAAAAAGAACTTATGAATAAAATTAATTCTGAATTTCAAAGAGAGAAAAAACTTATTGAAAAGAATAGAAAAATTTAATGAAAACCCTCTTAGCCCTATTGTTATTAATCCCTAGTTTGAGTTGGGGGGAGTAATAATTAAATGACAATTGAAGAAGATAGAATTGAATCCCAAGATTATCTTTTCATGCAATGTTTAAGAGATAAAAAATGCAAAAGACATGTAAATATGAAAACAGGGAAAAATATATTTGGTGATAAACATTGGAGAGCAAAAGATGAAGTTGTTAATGCATTTGACTTAGATGAAATAGCTTTTGTAACAGGGCTTCATAAAGATTTGGTATCAACCTCTGGTGCAAAATTAGTGAGGATGGATTTTACAAATACACTAGAATGGCAAGATGAAGCTAATAATGACCACACATTTCTTTGGTACTTGTCTGATAAAGGTAAACAATATCTCCAAGAAAATGAGGTTGTTTTAGAAAAGAAAATCAAAGATGAAATTTTTGTAATTAATTCAGATAATCCAGATTATGCCGAACTTAATGAAACAAAATTAAACAATTTAAATAAGATTAAGCCATTAGCCAAAGATGTCTCAAATAGAATATTAGATTTAATGTGGAGGTCAGATGCCACAACTCAAGTTGTTTGGACTCAAATGTTTATTAGAGCTCTTACTAAAATTCTTAAAGATTCTGGTTATAGTGAACAACAAATAAATAATATTGTAATGGATGCTACTCTTTCTGAACCACCAGATGTATAAACTTATGAAAGCACTCTGCAGAAAGACAAAGGATATTTAGAATGGCATTTGGATATTTAACTAGAGAAAGATTTGTGACTTTAGTTACTCTTGGAATATTCGCTCAAACAATCAAAACTAAATTCCCAAATAAAATTCCAAAAAAATGTAATTTTGTTTACGGTTATATTTATAGTTTTATTAGCCAATCGTTTGAACTGTGGCCAAAACCAGATTTAAAAGAAGAGGAAAAATTTGAGTACTCTTTTGAAATTGTATCACCTTTAATACTTCTAAATATTTTTGATGGGGATACTATGCATAAAATTCTTAAAGTAAATTCTACTCCAGAGAGTTATCAGGACTATTGTGATAAACATATCTCGTACTCAGAAGGTGTTCAAATTGGTTCAAAGGATGCAAGAGAGTTATGGTTAGAAAATAAAACTCCTTCCAGAATGGCAGATGGTTTCCTTATTCCACATGAAGACTTAATGATTGAAAAAAATTGTTACGATAACGACAGTAATAAAGACTCAGAAAGTTTTGAATTAATTGAAAAATCTAATCCGAATGAAGATTTTTTGAAAAAATATATTGAGGGAGTAAAAGAACAGATAAACAAATACTACGATAATCTAATGAAGTGATTGGATTGTTTTAAATGAGATGGTAGATACTATTTTTGAAATACTTTATGTAATTGGATGTGTTGCAGTTTTTTATTTAATCATCTTTTACTTTTCTAATTGGAAACAAAAGAAAAGAGAAGCTTTATGGAAGAAAAATATTGAGGAGTCTCAAAGACATAGAGAGGGACTAAAGGTTTCTAAAAGAGATGAAATTAATACTATAGATAATAAAATTTCAGCACACTTATTAAATTATAGAGATTTTATAGTCTTTAATGAGTATGTAATTGGGAAAGAAGTTTATGGAGCCAGTATGAATGAAGAGTTTCATACCTATATAAAAATTCAAAAGAAAGATATTGGTAAATTTAATTATGATTTAATCCTAAAATTTTTAAATGAATCTACAAAACATGAAAATTATTTAAGTCCTTCTATTAGTTTGAAAGGATTATGCAGAGAATATTCTATAAACTATGAAGAAAAATATGAAAAGTTAAAAGAACTTACTGATAAAGAAACTTATTCAACAACACCTTAACTATAAGTACTTTCAATCATTACGGTAGAATTTAGTTCGTTCTTGATTACATAGGTACACCAATAGGCTTGGCGACATGCCCCATACCGCCTTTATACCTTCCGGAACTGTGCCGGAAATATAATTATTTTTTTTAGATTCAACTTGTTTTAAATATGATAATCTCTATAAAGTTTAAATCATTCCGGTAGAATTCCGGTAATTTTATTGGGGATGTGTCAAAAACCAATGCGGAAGGATGGCTGAGCGGTTGAAAGCACCGGTCTTGAAAACCGGCAAAGGGGCAACTCTTTCCTGGGTTCGAATCCCAGTCCTTCCGCCATTTGATCTATTTTCAATTTTCAAAATGTATAATTATTATTATTTTTTATTTAAAAGGAGAAAAAATGACTGATCGTGTATGTATAAATCTTTCCTATGCTGTACCAAATGATAAAGCTGCTGAAGTTGAAAATATTTTTAGCACTCATGGAAAATGGATGACTGAATTTTATTCTGATGGAACAGATCATTTATTAAATGCTTACTTTACTAAAGCACCAGAGTTTAAAGACCCTACTGATCCTAGTAAGGGCGAAACTGGAAACACATTATTTACAATAAATGAACAATTTGCATCTATGGAGAGTGTTCAAAGACATGTCGAAAATGCCAGTAAAAATGATTATTTTCCAGATTTTGCAAAGTTACTAGAGGATTACGGAAAAGTTTTAAGTATGGGTGGCAGTGTATATGTTTCGATAAGGTAAAATTATAATACCACTTCAAAACCTTCAAACTTTGGGTGATCTAAATATACTGTTTTATGTTCACCCGCATTTTTATGAGCCATCCTAAAAGCTTCTGATTTAGTCCAATTAATAAAATCTTGCTTTGACTCCCATTCACTGTGAGATGCATAGAGTGTATATTCTTCATTAGACTCACTTTTTATTAAATTAAATTTTTTAAAACCAGGAACTTTATTTAAGTGTGTATCTCTATTTTTCCAAATTTCTTCAAAATAAGTTTCTTCACCTAATTTTACTTTAAATCTATTCATAGCAATAAACATTATTTATCTATATCTATTCAGATATAATTATTCTGGTATTTGCTCCGATAGCAATAGTTACTCTGGAACCAATTGGGATTTGCTCTTTACCTGACTGTACAATTGAAATATCTTCATCAGTATCATCTACATCAACAACATATTGAAAACCTGAATGATCACCCAACGAAGATCCTGCAACATATCCAACAATAGCTCCTCCAATTGTACCTACAACAGCCGCTGCATCTCTGCAATCATCATCTAAAATTCCATCTCCACAACCAACGACAAAACCTACTAAACCGCCCGTTAGTGCGCCTAAACCACTACTTTCACCTGTGATTTTAACTGGCTCAGCTGCTACAAGTGTTCCATATTTTACAGTATTGATTTTTTGTGTGTCTGACTTTTTTACACCAGTATTAAAGCCACCACATGCAGTTATGAATGTAAATAAAAATAAAAAAGATAATTTAGGCAGGCCTATCATATTCAACAAATTTTTTAAGTGAATTGGTGAGAAAATTTTCATAATTTTCAATATTATAATTGATATTTTCATAAATATCCAAATGTTTTGGGTCTAGAATAAAATCATAAGCGGGTTCAAAAAAGAAAGGTATTGAAATACGCTCCTCCTGATTAAAAAGAACTCTGTGATTAGTTGCTTTCATTTGACCATTTGTTAAATACTCTAAAGCTAAACCTGTATTAATTACAAAAGCATTTGGATCATGAGGAACATCGTACCAATCCAATGAATGTCTATTTTGTACTTGTAGGCCACCTTTTTTATCTTGATATAAAATAGTCATTATCCCACTATCTACATGGGTTTCACAACCTAAAGCAACACCGTCTTGTGAAGAGACTTCAACAGGTTTTTCTTGTTTGGGATAGTAATTAAATCTCAGAGTTGACAATGTTTTAGGTCTTTGAAAAGCCTTTTCAGCTAATGACAAATCTGAAGAAAATGAAGATATAATAGATTTAAATATTGTTATTCCCAAATTATGAAGGTCATCAAAATAATTATTTATCGTAATTTGCCAGTCTGGATCTAGAAAAGACATATCATGATTAACTTCAAATTTTTCCTTCTTTAACAAATCAACCATATTTTGCTTTAAAAGTGGATCTCCTATGTCTAAACCCTCCTTACCATTTACAGAACTAGGAAAATAACCCCTATAAACTGTGTTTGTATTTGGATTCCATTTTTTTGGAGCTATTTTAAGTTTCTCTTCCTCATTTAAGTAAAAAAATTTTTTACAAGTCTTTAAAAGATTATCAATTTTTGAAATTGGGATACCATGATTTGTAACTGTAAAAAAACCAATTTCTTCAGATGCTTTTTTAATATTATTTGATACTTGTATAGCAGCATCACTATTAAGATCTTTATTAATAATATCCTCTAAATCTATATTTGGAATATAATTACTCTGCATCGCCAATTTTAAAATATAGTTTTTTTATATATTTCTGTTTCCTTTTTATAGGAAGTTCATAAAATTCATCTATTGAAATAGGTTCACCTATTTTTTTTTGATTTTCAGTAAGTTCGGCTATTATAGACTCATAATAGTTTGCCCACTCTGCATTAGTTTTTGGGAGTTGTTGATCTTCCATCATTTTAATCCTAACTTTTTATAGAATAGATTTATAGTGTAAAATAAGTCCTTACTGTCATTATTTTTTATCTGAATAGAACTAGAACTTTGCATTTTTATAATATTTTCATGTGCCATTTGAATTAAATCATCTAGTATTTTTTGACTTGCTTTTTTAAAAGTAATATCAATAAAATTTCTTTTTATATTTATTTTTGAAATACCAAGGGTAAGAGATTTAATTTTAATAGTTAGTAAATTAAATAAATTAGTTACTTCAACTGGGTAACTACCATATCGATCATATATCTCATCTAAAACATTCTTAAGCTCTTGAATATTCTTTGAATTAGTAAATTTACGATAAATAATCAACCTAGAAATATCATCAGATATGTAATTCTTTGGAATGTAATACTCAAAAAATGCATCAAATTCAAATTCATCATAATCATCTTCAATTTCTGCATTATTATTTTTTTGTCTTTCCACCTCATCTTTTAACATACTTTGGTAAAGCTCTATTCCAATATCTTTCACATGACCACTTTGCTCATCACCTAGTAAATTACCTGCGCCTCTTATTTCTAAATCCTCATTAGCTAACTGAAAATTTGATCCTAGATTTTCATAATTAGCTAAAACTTGAAGTTTCTTTAGAGCTGTTTTATTGATTAATTTTTCACTGTCATGAAATAAATAGGCGTATGCTCTTTTATTTGAACGACCTACCCTACCTCGCAATTGATATAATTGAGATAAACCAAACAAATTAGAATTAAATATTATTAGTGTGTTTGCATTTTTAATATCTATTCCAGACTCAATAATATTTGTAGAAATAAGGCACTGTATCTCACCTTTTGTAAAAGATATGAACACATCCTCAATATCTTTTTCTTTCATTTTACTGTGACCTACTCCATAAGAAAGATCTATATTTAATTTTTTAATTTCATTTTCGACAAAAGGAATATGGCTTATTCTTGGTACAACAATAAAAATTTGTCCATTCCTCTCTAATTCATTTTTTATTGCTGAAATAAGGGCAACAGACTCATATTTTTGAACATAAGTTCTTATACTAATTCTATTTGATGGAGGTGTTCCGATAATACTTAAATCTTTTAAGCCTAATAAAGACATCTGAAGTGTTCTAGGAATAGGTGTGGCAGACAATGAAAATAAATGAATAGTTGGGTATTTGTTGATTAAATATTCCTTTTGATCGACACCAAATTTTTGTTCTTCATCAATTACCAGTGTGCCTAAATTATTAAATTCTATATCTTTTTTAAAAAGACTATGTGTTGCAATAAGAATTTGAATATCACCTGACTTTAATGAAATTAAAATTTCTTTTTTTTCTTTTGATGAAGTAAATCTAGATAGACACGCAACCTTAATGTTAAAAACTGAAAATCTCTCACTAAATGTATTAGTGTGTTGCATTGCTAGTAATGTGGTTGGAACGACTATTACAAATTGAAAACCTGATAAATATGTTGCACATGCAATTCTTAAAGCCACTTCAGTTTTACCAAATCCTACATCGCCGCATATAAGGCGATTAGATGGTTTATCTTGTTTTAAATCATTTAAAGATTGTTCAATTGAGTTTAATTGGTCCTCAGTTTCAACAAATGGAAATTGTTGATTAAATTTCTCAAGATCAGAATTATTATATTGAAACTCTTTGATGTTAATAGTGGATCTCTTTGCTGCATTTTTTAAAAGTTTATTAGCTAGAAAACGAATTTTCTTCTTAACTGAAGATTTTCTTAAAATCCAATCATTTGTGCCTAATTTATCAAGAAGTAGATTATTATCATCAAACCCATATCTTGAAATATAGTTTAAATTTTCAATTGGTAGTAAAAGCTTGTCGTTACCACGGTAAATTAATCTAATAAACTCCCTTATTCGATTATTAATTTCAATATTATCAATGGATATAAATCTACCAATACCATGCTTTTGATGAACAACTGCATCTCCTAATGAAAGATCATTAAAATTGATTATAGTGTCTAAATTCGTTTTTTTCGTAGTATGAGTGTTTTTATTGAGGTGTACGATTCCATCAAATAGATAATCTTTTGAGATTACAGATTTATAGAAATATAAATTATTACCATAATTTGGTTCAATATTTTTCTTTTGAAGAAATTCGTTTTCTATTGCGGAGGAATTTTTTCCACTATGAAAATATATTTTATTACTCATTTTAGAAAATTCATCTAAAGAGGTATTTAATGTAATTTTTAATGATTTAGGTGAGCTAGATAATATATTTGTAAATTTAAAATTTTTTATTTTGTTATCTTCTAAATAATAATTTGAAAAAGGGATCTCAGGTTGAACTTGATCAAAAATTGTTTTAAGAAAATTTAGCTTTTCTTTTAATATTATGTCACTTCTATTAATTGTATAAATGGAATATCCCATAAAGATATCCTCAAAATAACTATCTTTAGTACTTGGCTCTAATAACTCAATATTAGGGTTAAATATATCAATCCTTTCTTTCTCATCTTTAAAAGTAAGTTGTGTTTGAGGATTGAATTCTTTTATTGTTTCAATCACATTATCAAAGAATGAAATTCTATAAGGATTATTATTACTGTTATAAATATCTAAAATATCCCCTCTTAGAGAAAATTCGAGTTTATTATAAGCATTTGCTTGGCTTGAATGATTAAATTCAACTAATTTTTCTAAAATTGTATTAGCTTCAATAGTTTGATTTTTAGTTAATGTTAAAAAATGATTAGCATCTTCATTTATCTGAAATTTTTTTAAAAGATTATTGCAAGTTATTATTATTATATCATTATGAGTTAATTTCTGTAATTTTTCTGACCTATCAAGTAAAATATCAGATGATGAACTTTCAGAACTGAACGGTAAAGAGTCATGTGCTGGAAAATAACATATTTTCTTATGGGGATAATGTATATTTAGAATATTTTCATAGTCTAGAGCTACCTTATCATCTTCACATAATAAAATTGATTTATTGCCAAATTTAGAAATAGGATTTTCCAATATTATTTTGTTAAATTTATAATTTTAAGGTACTTAATTCTATCTTCTTTGAAAGACTCATTAAAAAATACGTCAAATATGTATTGTGTTTCATTTTTTAATAAATCATCTAATTGATCAATTAGAGCCTCATCATTAGTCTTTTCAAGTTTTGAATAAATTCTCTCAAAAATTACATCTAATTCTTTTATACCTAATGTTTGACATCGATATTTTATTTTTTTTAATTTATCTTTGTAGTAATTATTCATGAACGACAATAGTTTCGATTTTTTATATCAGAATGTAGAAAAACTTAAAGGAATAGGTCCAAAGAAAGCGTCCTATTTTAAAAATCTAAATATAAACACAGTTATTGATATATTTTATAATTTACCGACTAGATCAATAGATCGTACTCAGGATATTGACTTTAAAAATCTTGAAAAAGGACAAACTATTACCACTCTCGTTAAGGTAAAAAAACATCATTTTCCTTTCAATCCTAAACTACCCTACGTGATTGAATGTAAAAAAGGATCTTTAATTATAAACATAATTTATTTTTCAATAAGAGGGAATTTTCTTAGAAAAAAATATCCTGAAAACAAAGAATTAATTATTAGTGGAAAAGTATCATTTTATAAAAGTAATCTTAGTGTAGCACACCCTGATTACATAGAAGAGATAGAAAATGAGGATAAGTTAAGAACTTTTGAAAATATTTATCCTTTAACAAGGGGTATCACATTAAAAGATATCAGAATAGTTTTAAATGAAGCAAAAAATCATTTAAATAAATTTGATGAATGGTTGAACGAAAATATTGTAAAAAAATATAATTTTTCAAGTTTCAATGAATCATTAATAAAAATGCATTTTCCCTCTGTAAAAGAAGATATTGAAAGTAGAGAGAATTTTAGAAAAAGGTTGGCAGTTGATGAATTAGTATCAAATTATTTTGCTATTAGATACTTAAAAGAAAAAACAAAAAGAAAAAATGAAAGTTTAAATCTTAATTTTAATTTACAAGAAAAATTGATAAATGAGCTACCTTTTGAGTTGACAAAAAATCAATATAAAATCATAAATGATATAAATAATTATAATAATACTCAATATCGAGAGACAGTACTATTACAAGGTGATGTAGGTTCAGGTAAAACTATTGTATCCTTATTAACAGCAATCCCTTTTATTCAAAAACATAAACAAGTTGCCTACATGGCACCTACAGAAATATTAGCTAATCAAATTTACAGTAATGTATTAAATCACTTAGATAATGAAGAAGTTAATCCTATATTGCTGACTGGAAGTAGTAAAAATAAAAGTGAAATTTATGAAAAAATAGAAAAAGGTATTTTTAATTTTATTATTGGTACTCATGCTATTTTTCAAGAAAATTTAAATTTCTCATCCCTGGCATATGTAATAATCGATGAACAACATCGATTTGGTGTTCAACAAAGACTGTATTTAGCTGAAAAAGGAATAAACACAAATATTCTATTAATGTCTGCCACACCTATTCCAAGAACACTTGCATTAGCTCAATATGGTGAAATAGAACAGGTAATACTAAAAGAAAAGCCAGCTTTTCAAAGACCGATAATAACTAAAGTATCGAACATTGACAAAATTAAAGATATAGAAATTTTGTTAAAGAAAAAAATTTCAAATGTATCGCAAGTTTACTGGATTTGTCCTTTAGTTGAAGCATCAGAAACACAAAAGTATAAAGATGTAGAAACACGATTTAAGTCTTTGAAGAATATATTTGGTTCAGAAGTTGAAATGTTACATGGTAAAATTAAGAGTGATCAAAAAGAAAGAATTATTCAAAATTTTCAAAAAGGAAATATAAAAATATTAGTTGCTACTACTGTAGTAGAGGTAGGTATAGATAATAAAAATGCAGATTATATTGTAATTGAAAATGCAGAAAAATTTGGCTTATCTCAATTACATCAGTTAAGAGGAAGAGTAGGAAGAGGTAACAATCAAGGCTATTGTTTTGCATTATATGGCAAGGATTTGCCTGACAATACAATAAATCGACTAAAAATATTCAAAGAAAACTTAGATGGATTTAAATTATCCGAAAAAGATCTCGAAATTAGAGGCACTGGTGACATATTAGGATATCGTCAAAGTGGTGACTCATTATTCAAGTTTGTAAATGTTTATCATGATCAAGAACTAATAATAGATGCACTTCAATATGTAAAAAAATTAATTGAAAAAAAAGAGTATGAAAATGAAAAATTTAAAAAAGATATATATAAGTTACTTATGTTTTTTAAGCAGCAAGAAGCAATAAAACTATTATTTAGTTAACTTTTTAATTTTTTTTTTTTTAGGAAGAGCTTTTTTAATTTCCGGTGCTTTGGGTGTAACTAATCCTGCAGAAATGATGTATTTGATTGCTTGATCGACAGACATATTAAGTTTGGTACATTTTGATAATGGAACAAACATTAAGAATCCTGTAGTTGGATTAGGTGTAGATGGCATGAAAACATTTATCATTTTTTGATTTTTTCTTTTTGCTATTTCCCCTTTTGTTTCACTTGTTAAAAATGCAAGAGCAAAAATATCTTTTTGAGGATATTCAATAAGAACAACCTCTTTAAAAGCATTAGACTGTGTCGTAGCAAATGTATCAATAATTTGTTTTACTGTGTTATAGATTGAGTTTAAACCAGGAATTTTAGATAAAACAGCATCAACTACTCGATGATAAAGTTTTCCAAAAAAGCTTCCAGCTATGGCTCCTAAAATTGTAAAAAATAAAAAAGCAACTATTAAACCAACACCAGGTATTTCAGATGGAATACCAAATTTATTTAAAGGTATGAAAGGTCTAAATATTTTATCTGCAATACCAACGACTACCCAAGCAACATAAATAGATAAAGCTAATGGTGCAACAATTAAAATGCCACTAATAAAATGGTTTTGAATCTTTTTCATTTAAATTAATTTTTTATTTTATCTTCAAACTCAAAAACATTCTTATTGTTAATTTCAAAAGATACTTTTATTGATAGATCTTTTACATCAGGGTTATTTTCAATAAATTGATTAAGCTCTTGTTGTGAGCTAATCCCTAGTCTTTTCAGAAATTTTCTAACTTTTAATTGTGTTTCATCATCCATAAAATTGATAATATGGATTTTTTTTCATATTTGAAGGCTTTTAAATAATCAAAAACTATAAATGATTGTAAGGATAGTTTTCAATTCTAAGATAGTTGTAGATATGCCTATTACTACGATTAATCTAGCTAAAAAAGATAGTATTTTATTGCCTTTATATTTTTGAGAACTTCTCCAAACACCAATGCAAGATGTAAAGTAATAGATTAAATTTAGTACAAGATATAATGAAAATGTATAAATAAAATTTTGTATGTGTATTTTTGTAACGAGCAACAGAGGTGCCGAAATAAGGAAATTAACAAGAACATAATAAATCCAATAACTTTTGTATAAAGGTAAATTACCTTTAAAAAGCTCCATGAGATTATTTTCAATTTTAATTATGAAATTCATAATTTAATTCTTCCCCATTGAGTTTTATTCCAAACTCTCTCGTGAATATAATAAATTAATAAACCGCTCATTATTTCATAAATGACAATAGATTTTGTCCAATCTAAGTTTGATGTAATAAACATAGCAGAAATAAATGTTATTGTAGATGCGGCTAATCTCCATGTAAGTGCCTTGAAAAATGACCTGAGTCTAATTACTTTTTGATTAATTCTTCCATACTTGTATAAATTCCATACTCTTTCATGAATATAGTATGCAATCATTTTTAAAATCATAACAATTAAAGCTAAATAGAAGGGAGAAGTAGCATCAAAATTTTCTGAACCATAAGAAATAACAAAAAAACTAATCAGAAAAGTATTTATAAAACCAACTATTCTATAACTTATAGTTTTTAAGATTGACCTATTCTTTGTTACTTGCATTATTGGAGAATTTCATATTCTTTTAAATGAAGATTAGCTTTAAATTTTTTTGAATTAATTCTAAATTTAGCAGGAATTTTTATTTTTGATTTTTCAAAAGTATAAACCGTTATAACTTCTAAATTATTTTTTTTATTCTCTTTATAGAGACCTTTAAAAAAAGGAAATACTAAATCTATAACTTCAGCGTTTCCCTCGTATATTGAAGGATTATTAGATTTTAAGTTTTCTGTATTTTTTGCAATTGATGATAATTCATAAATGTTAATTCCATCAATAATCAACCTTTTTGAGTCTGTTTGAAAAATAAAATATTGAACTAATTGTGATATCGGATCAGTGAAATATTTATGATCATTAATTAAAGTATTTTGTAAATTAATCTGATCACTGGAGAGTTCTTTTGAGATTTCAATATTTGATATAGTACCGTTCTTGTTAAAAATAATATTTTCAAATCTATCCTGTTTGGAGCTTTTTGTTTTACTTTTGTAAATCAAAGGATTGAAACTATCATCTTTAACCTCTCCAGTAACTTTTGTAATAGACTCATACCCATAAATTTTGTCAGCCATACCATAACTTTTAATTATAAAATCAATTTCATATAAGTTATCTTCAATTTTAATTTTCCAGAATAAGTCTGCTAGATGAATTGATTTCCAGTCAATTTCATATTTTAGATTTATTACTTTAGAGTTAAGGTAATATGGATATATTATAAAAAAAATTATGAAAAATATGCGCATAAATAAAACATCTTATAAGAGTACTACTATTGATGATTATAATACTATAATTGATGTAAGAACCCCATTAGAGTTTGATGAAGACCATATTCCAAGGTCGATAAATTATCCTGTATTAACAAATAAACAACGTCATGAAATAGGATTGAAGTATAAAGAGAATTCTTTTTTAGCTAAAAAAGAAGGAGCTAGTATTATTAGTGCAAATATTTCCAAAATTATAAATAAAATAAAATTTGATAAAAAAAATAAAACATTAATTTATTGTTGGAGAGGTGGTCTCAGATCACTTAGTTTATATTTAGTTCTTAAACAAATCGGTTACGACGTAACATTATTAGATGGTGGATATAAGACTTACAGAGGTTATGTAGTTGATTTTTTTGAAAATAATACTGATAAATTTAAATTTAACCAAATTATGGGTGTAACGGGTGTTGGGAAAACACTTTTTATCAAGGAATTATCAAAAAAATATCAAGTGATCGATTTTGAAGGTTTGGCTAAACATAAAGGCTCTATTTTGGGAAATATACCTAATACTTCTCAACCATCACAAAAATTTTTTGAAACATTAATTTATGAAAAACTTCATTCTTTCAATTCGAGGAAAAATATATGGGTTGAAGCGGAAAGTATTAAAGTGGGAAAGTTAAGTATTCCAAGTAAAATCTGGAAAAATATGCCTTTAGGTAAAAATGTAAAAATAAGGAGTAATTTAACAGAGAGGGTAAAATTCATTTTAAAAGATTATAAATATTTTACAAATTCACCTGATTTAATGAAAAATGCACTTATTGTATTAAAAAAAATTATTCCAAAAGAAGAATTTAAACTTATTGAAATGAATTTAAAAAAGAAGGAATATTTTCAGTTTGTGAAATCATTAATTGAATATCATTACGATAGAGCTTACAGAAAGACACGAGCAGAAAATGACAGTAATATATATAAAGAGATATATCTAAATAAAATCAACTTAATAAATATTAAAAGAGCTATTAAAGAGAATAATTATTTTTAAAATGGTCAAATTTTTTTACTTTACCAAGATTAAAATTTTTTAGATTTACACCCTTACCTTTTTCTACATTTCCAATACAAATAATCTTAATACCCCTTTCAATTAAAAGTTTTTTTTTATTTAAATATAATAAATTTTTAGGTGAGGTAAAAACTGGAACATACTCCTCCCCACTGGATAAAATAAGAGAAATATATTTGTCTTTTTCAAAAAACCTATGAAGCTTAGAATTAACAGAGGTGAGACTATTTAATTCAATTTTTTTTTTGGATTTCAACGAAATAGTTTCTAAAGTTGATAAAAGACTATCTGATAAATCCATACAACTTGTAATTTTTAGATGCCTAAATATATCTTGATAAATATACATTTTAGGTTTTAAAAATTGTTTTACTGATAAATTTTTTAAATTATTAGGTAATTTAAACTTACTATATAAACTTAGATATCCTAGTTTTGAATACCCAATACCTGAAAATGTATAAATTTTATCATCAACCTTAGCATTAGATCTCTTTGTTATTATAGTATTATTAATCTTATCGCTAATAATTGTTAAAGATAAAAATATTTTCTCAGAAGAAGTAGTATCACCACCAATTATCTCGACCTTATTTCTTAGGCATATTCTATGAAAATTAGTGATGATTTGTTGCACAAACTTATAGTTTTTATTTGGAAAACTAATATTTAATAGAACATATTTAGGTACGCCTCCTGAGGATTGAATATCACTATAATTTGATAGAAAAAGTCTATGCGCTATGTTTTGAGGAGTAAAATGCTTTAAATCAAAATGCTTATTTTCAACTAAAGTATCAGAAGAGATTAATTGTTTTGTTTTATTTATATAAGCACAATCATCACCTATTTTTTTATAATTATTTTCAAAATAATTAATAATTTTTTCCTCATATGACATAAAGTAAATATAATTGAATATGAATTCAAAAACAGAGATATTTAACTAATTTTTTTTCTCACCAAAGGAAATGAGTCTCTTTTTTTAGTTAAAACTAGTTGGAAAATCACATTATCACCTTTAGTAAAAGATAATTCACTTAAATTTAAATAAGCTTCCCACATTCTTATAAATCTATCATCATATAGTTTAAGAACTTCTTTTTCTTCTTTTTTAAAATTTTTAAACCAATGAGAAAGTGTTTTAGCATAATGTAATCTAAGAACCTCTATATCTGAGATTATAAGTCCAGATTTTTCTACAGCTGGCATTACCTCAGACAAAGATGGTATATAGCCACCAGGAAAAATATATTTCCTAATAAATGCAGGAGTCATTTTCGGAACTCTAATGTTACCAATTGTATGTACTACCGCTATCCCATCATCAGATAATAAATTATATATTTTTTTAAAATAGGTTTTGTAAAAGGGTTTTCCTACATGCTCAAACATTCCTACAGAAACTATTTTTGAATAAGAATTCTCTTCATCTCTATAATCTTGTAAAGAATAGGATAAATTTTCTTTTTTATCTGACTTTTTAAGTTGGTCATTACAGTATTTTATTTGCTCTTCAGATAATGAAACACCCTTTACTTTACAATCATGATGATCTGCAAAATGTCTACTAAGTGATCCCCATCCACACCCTATGTCTAAAACTCTATCATTAGAATTTAATAATAATTTGTCAGCTAATCTGGACATTTTGTTAGTTTGTGCTTGTGATAATGTATCGTTTACATTTTCAAAGTATGCGCATGAATATTGCCTAGTTTCATCCAAAAATAAGTCATACAATCTATCAGATAAGTCGTAGTGACTAGCAACGTTACTTTTTGAACTCTTTACGAAATTTAACTGAAATAGTGGATTGATAATTAAAATAATTCTGAATACTAGGGTATTTGATATTTTTTCAAGGTATTTATTATAGTTTTCAATAAGTAATTCAGAAAACTCAAAAAAAGTCGAATTATTTAACTCGTAATCTTTATCCATATATCCTTCTGTGAGCACGAGAGAAGGTGCATAAAAAATTTTATTTAAAAATTTCTTATTATTGATCTGTAAAACTAATGGATCTGTGCCGTTGTCAATAAGATGGTCTTTTCCCTCAAATTTTATAATTACAGATCTTGTTTTGATTAAATGTTTAATTAAAAATTTGAGTACCCTAAAAGACATAATTTTCTTATAAATATCTATATATACAAAATTTATAAAATTTTATCATATATTGATTGATAAAATGAATTAAAATATCAATTAAATAGTTGAACTTTTGATATTAAGCTAACGTAATACAAAATATGCATACCAAAGAAAAAATTGAATATATATCAAATTGGATAAAAGATTATGCACATTCAAATAATGTTGATGCGTTGGTTATTGGTATTTCAGGAGGTATTGACTCTGCTGTTACAAGTACGTTGTCAGCAAAAACAGGTTTGAGAACATTTGTTGCTAACATGCCAATACTTGATCACAAAACAACTAATGAAAGAGGTATTAATCACATAGACTGGTTAAAAAAGAATTTTAGTAATGTAACAGACTTTAAAATAGACCTTTCTCTTGTATTTGAAAGTTTTAAGTCAGCTCTTGATAAAAATGACTCAGAACACGGTTATGCAAATTCACAGGCTCGATTAAGGATGATGACTTTGTATCAAATAGCAGCTAGCAATAACGGAATCGTTGTTGGCACAGGAAATAAAGTTGAAGATTTTGGAATTGGTTTCTATACAAAATATGGCGATGGAGGAGTTGATATTTCTCCAATCGCAGATTGTCTTAAAACAGAAGTATGGGATATGGGGAAGGAATTAAATATAAACCAAGACATAATAGATGCAGCCCCAACAGATGGTTTGTGGACTGATGGAAGATCTGATGAAGATCAAGTTGGTTTAAATTACTCTGAAATTGAAGAGGCAATGCTTAATGAGGAATCATCAAATAGACAAAAGTATCTTGAGATTAGAAAAAATAATATTCATAAAATGAACCCTATCCCTGTTTGTATTTTACCAAAATAGACTTTTTAAAACTTATACTCTTGAACCGTTCGTGTTATCGAAAAGGTGCACTAATGTACTAGATATATCAAATTTAAATGTATCTCCTGCATTTAAGTTTATTTTTGAAGACAATTTACAACTAAACTCTTGATCACCTATTTTTGAATAAATGATCATATCTGAACCTAAATATTCCACTAGGTTTGCTACACAAGTATGCTGTCCATTATCTGAAATTAGGATATCGTCTGGCCTTATACCTAAACTAGCATCATAGATGTTTGTAGAATTATTAAGGTTAATTCTCATATCAGCTATATGAGCTATGCCATTTTCGATTTTGCAATTAAATAAATTCATCTGTGGGGACCCTATAAATTCAGCAACAAATTTAGTGTTTGGTTTAGAATATATCTCTTTTGGTGTACCAACTTGTTCAACAACACCATTGTTAATTACTACTATCCTATCCCCTAGTGTCATCGCTTCTGTTTGATCATGTGTAACAAAAATACTTGTTACACCCATTTGTCTTTGAAGACGTTTGATTTCCAAACGCATTTGATTTCTTAATTTTGCATCTAAGTTAGATAATGGTTCATCAAATAAAAATATTTTTGGATTTCTAACTATAGCTCTTCCCATTGCAACTCGTTGTCTTTGCCCTCCTGAAAGCATACTTGGTTTTCTTGTGAGTAATTGATCTATTTCTAAGAGTTTAGCTACATCATTAACTTTGTTATTGATCTCTTCTTTAGATATTCCTCTATTTTTAAGACCATAAGCCATATTATTAAATACTGACATGTGAGGATAAAGTGCATAATTTTGAAAAACCATTGCTACATCTCTTTCAGACGGATCAATATTATTAATAACATTACCATCTAGCGATATTTCCCCATTTGTAATATCCTCCAATCCGGCTATCATTCTTAATAAAGTTGATTTACCACAACCACTAGGACCAACAAATACAACAAATTCTCCATTTTCAATATTTAAAGAAGTCTCATTAACAGCTTTAGTGCCATTAGGATATATTTTAGTAATATTTTGTAATTCTAAAAAACTCATTTTTATTTTTCTGTTTGAATTAATCCTTTGATAAACCATCTTTGAAGAATTACAACAACTAACACAGGTGGAAGCATTGACAATATAATATAGGCAAATCTCTCGCCTGTTCTAGGTAAAGCAACACCCTCATAATTTTCTGTAAAAATAATCTTCATTCCCATCACTACTGTCCAATATTTTTCGTCAGTAGTCATTATTAAAGGCCATAAATATTGGCTATATCCATAGACAAACATGAAAATAAACATAGCCGCTAACATTGTTTTTGATAGTGGCAATAAGAAGTCAATAAAAAATCTCCAACTATTTGCACCATCTAATTTTGCAGACTCTAACAATTCATCAGGGATTGTTTTATAAAATTGTCTAAAGAAAAATGTTGCAGTAGCAGAAGCAACTAGTGGGAGTATAAGTCCCGTATATGTATTTGTTAGACCAAGATCAGATACAATTTTATAACTTGGAAAGATTCTTACTTCTAGTGGAACTAAAAGAGTAATAAAGATTAGCCAAAATATTGGAACAGCTAATTTAAATCTAAAATAAACTAATGCGTAAGCTGACATAGCTGAGATGACAACTTTCAATGTTGCGATACCAAGAGCCATAATAAAACTATTTACAAACATTCTTGCTGCAGTAACTTCCTCAGACCAACCCCCTTTTTCATTCAAAACTTCATTGTAATTTTGAGAAAAACTCTCACCTAAAAAAAATTTCATTCCCTCAGTCATTATTGAAACATTATCATGAGTTGAAGTGGCAAAAGAAAACCAAATTGGTAATACCATTAATAAAACGCCAAGTATGAGAATAATGTGTGTTAGTATTTCTAATGGTTTGAACTTCATTTATTTTGAAATATTCCTTGAATAAATAATTTTTGAAGAAAAATAATTATAATTACTGGTGGGATCATTGACATAATTACAAAAGCAAAGCGGTCAGAAATAGATCCGTACATTGTCTTAAGACCCATTACAACAGTCCAATATTGCTCACTAGTAGTCATTATTAATGGCCAAAGATATTGATTATAGCCAAATACGAACATAAATATAAAAACAGCAGCAATCATCGTTTTAGATAAAGGAATTAAAAAATCTATAAAAAATCTCAAACTATTAGTTCCATCTAATTTAGCCGCTTCTAATAATTCATCAGGAATTGATTTATAAAATTGTCTAAAAAAGAAGGTTGCTATTGCAGAGGCAGAGATGGGTAGAATTAAACCAGCAAATGTATTTACAAGATTTAATTTTGACATAACTATGTATGAGGGCATTATTCTAAGCTCTAAAGGAACTAATAAAGTAATAAAAATTAACCAAAATATAAAAGTCGCATATTTGACTTTAAAATAAACTAAACCGTATGCGGCCATAAGTGATGTTATTACAGATAAAGTTGCTATACCTGTTGCCATAACAAAACTATTTAAAAACATTTTAAGAGCTGTTATTTCATTAAAAAAACCAGATTGTTTAAATAAAACCCTAGAATAATTATCAATAAAATTATCTCCTAAAAAGAATTGTAAACCGTTTGTATTTATAAATAGGCTTGAATGTGTTGAGCTTGCAAAAATTATCCATATTGGAACAACCATAATAAGTAAACCAATTGAAAGAATAAAATGATTAATAGTTGAAGATATATATTTAGTCATTAATTGTAGTGAATTTTACCTTCTATGTATCTAAATTGAAAAATTGTAATAACAAGAACTATTATCATCATCATGATTGATTGGGCACCAGCACTTCCAAGATCTAAACCTTTGAAGCCATCAATGTACGCTTTATAAACTAAAGTTTTAGTTTCGCTACCAGGAGCTCCAATAGTGGTTGTATCAATAATTCCAAATGTATCAAAGAAGGCATAAGTTATATTAATTATAATTAAGAAAAAAGTAGTCGGCATTAATAAAGGAAAAGTAATTGTCCAAAATCTTCGAATGTTGCTTTTACAATCAATTATAGAAGCTTCAATAACTGTTTTTTGAATAGCCTGAAGTCCAGCCAAAAAGAAAATAAAATTTGCACTTATTTGTTTCCAGGAACCAGCAATAATTACATAAATATATGCATCAAATACATTTTCATACCAATTAAAACCCCATAAATTATAAAATAAATGATGAAGTAAACCATATCTTTCACTGAAGAAATAATTAGCCATAACACCAACGACAGCCGGTGCTATAGCATAAGGCCAAATTAATAGTGTTTTATATGCACTTTTTCCATGCATGACTTTATTTGCTTGTACGGCAAGCAATAAACCAATTGAACCTGTAATAAGAGTAATTACGAAACTATAGATAATTGTAAACTTGAAAGCAGTAAAATAGGAGGGGTCAGAAAAAATAAATAAAAAATTATCAAAGCCAGCAAACTGAGAACCAAAACCAAAAGCATCTTGCATAGTAAAGGCATCTTTAAACGTTTGAATAATCGGCCAATATAAAAAAATTAATAAAATTAAAAGCTGAGGAGCTAAGAAAAAATATTGAGAATAATTTGATTTAAATTGAACTTTTTTCATTAATTCAAAAGGAGGATATTATAAATATCCTCCTTTTTAAAATAATATAAATTATAGAGTTTTAGCAAACTGTTTTAATAGTTTTGCTGCACCCTTATCCATATTGCTTAGAGCTTTTTCAACAGTGATATCGCCATTAAGCATTGGCTCAACATTTTCGTATATTACTTCACGAATTTGAGGCCAGTTACCTGCTCTATATCCACCAGGGATAGTTGAACCCTCAAGACCTAATTGATCACCAACAGCTTTATGATAAGGAGAAGCTCTATAAAAATTTATAGTTTCAGCTAACTCTATACCACCTTTTGTTACAGCAGCGTAACCTGTCATGTTATGATAGTATAAATCCATTTCTGGTGAACCCATAAATTCAATAAATTTAGCAAGTCCTTTATACTCTTCTTCTGTATGACCGTTTAAAATCCAATTAGCAGCACCACCAATAAATGTTGGATACTCTTTACCACCTGTTACTGAATCCCAATATGGTATTGGGTTGGTTGTAAAGTTTGGAAGTACACCTTTCATACCTCCAAAAGATGCAGCAGATCCAAACCAAAATGCAGCCTCACCGTTAGTAAATGGTGCTTGGTTATCTCCCCATGCTCTTCCCTTGTAGCCATAGTAACCCTTTTCATACCATTCTTTAACTTTAGTCCAGTGATAAACAAAAGCTTCTGTATCCGCAAAAAGTGTTTTTGTAGGAACAGCATCATAGCCATTATTGCCATCTGTCATCAGTAAATTATGCCTTGAGAAGAAATTTTCAGTCCAAATCCAAGGACTGTGACTTTGAAGAAGAGGAATATATCCGGCATCGAGTATCTTTTGAGCCATACCTTCAAATTCTTCATAAGTTTTTGGAACCTCTTCAATGCCAACTTCATTTAAGATATCCATATTGGCATACATGAGACATGTAGAACTATTAAATGGAACACCGATCATTTTTCCATCACCATCAGCATAAAAGTTTTTTATACCAGGAATGTAGTTATTAGCATCAACATCAATACCATATTTTTCGGCCATCTCTTCAAAGCCAATAACAACTCCATTTTTAACTTGTGCTACCATGATAGCTGCACCTGCATCATAGACTTGTGAATAGTGAGGTTGATCACCTGCTCTAAATGCAGCTATTGTAGCTGCCATGTTGTCCTCATAGCTTCCTTTACCAGTAGGGATAACCATATACTCATCTTGTGACTCGTTAAATCGATTAGCTATTTCTATGATTACATCACCTAAAAAACCACTGTTACCATACCACCAATGAATTTCGGTTTTACTATAACTGTTTGAAGTGAATGCAAAAGAAACTAAAAGTACAAAAATACTAATTAGTTTTTTCATTATGTCCTCCTATTTGAACGTTCCTTTTTACCATTATATAGTTATTTATAAGGCTCAGGAATAGTTTGATTGTGAATAACTTAATAAAAAAATATTAAATATTTATGAAATTTAAAAATTAAGCTTTGATTTATATATTTTTTATTAAATATCTTAATGCGTAAATAAATCCATCTTTACCCATGCCTATAATTGAACAATCACAAGCTGGTGCTATGAGAGACTTTCTTCGAAAGTCCTCTCTAGAGTATATATTGGATAAATGAACTTCAATTTTAAATATTGTTTTAATTTCAAGGGAGTCGTGTAATGAAACCGAGGTATGAGTCAGACCGCCAGGATTGATTATGATCCCAAGGTACGACTCGTCTAAACCATTTATTTTATTGATGATTTCTCCTTCTATATTACTTTGGAAAAAATCAAGTTTACATCCTAATGTTTCAGACTCCTTAAGTAGCTCGTTTTCCAAATCTTTTAATGTGAAATTTCCATAAACACTCTCTTTGCGTTTACCTAACATTTCTAGATTAGGGCCATTAATAATTAAAATTTTATTGTCCATATTTATTGAACTTATATCAAAGATTTTATCATTCCCAATGGGTATAATTTTAAATATTTTTATATTTTTTTAGTTAAAATCACTATATTTATGATATTTAGTTAATTATTAATAGGAGGTTAGTTATGAGAAAATTCATTATAGATATGACTATGTCGTATGACTTTCAGGTAACTATAGAGGCTGAGTCGGAGGAAGCAGCAAAAGCAAAGTTTACAAATACACCATTAGAACAACTTGGTAGCTATAAATTTGGCTCATTTTATAAGACATTTAGAGGTATAAAATTAGATGAATTTGATCCAAGATTTTATAAGGACGAAGATAAAGTAAGATAATCACACGATGAGTAGAACAATTTCAGAAAATCTTTTTGGTACACACTTCTTTTCTAAGTACTATTTAACTATACTAGGAGTGATTTTACTAACTGTATCCTCTAAAATTTCTATTCCCTTTTACCCTGTTCCAATGACATTGCAAACTTTGGTGGTTTTCTTTATAGCTGCATCAATGGGCATGATTGGGTTTTATTCAACCTTAATTTATGTGGTTTTAGGTGTGCTAGGACTGCCTTTATTCGCTAATGGTGGAGGAATTGGCTACATTTTCTCTCCAACATTTGGTTTTTTATACGGAATGGTAATTTCTGCGTTCATGATTGCATATATTCTCAAATCTGAAGTAAACACAGGTTTGATCAAGTTATCGGCTACTATTCTTGCTGGTGCATTTGTAATATTTTTATGTGGTATCAGTCACCTTTCGTTTTTTGTAGGTCTTGAACAAGCAATATATCTTGGTTTATTACCATTTTTGTATAGTGAATTCCTAAAGATTGTATTA
>CACJEH010000001.1:0-113644 GCA_902592365.1 uncultured Alphaproteobacteria bacterium | reverse complement strand
TGGTACTAAAGAATTTATCAATAAGAATGGTGAATTTACAATTAATATTGCTTTGATTAACAACAATTATCCCACCCAAGGGTTTGTTTACATTCCAAAAGATAAGACATTATTTTTTGGGGGTCTTAAAAAAGGTTCATACAAGTTATTAAATGAAAATATCAAATCTATTTCTGTGCAATCACCATCCGATAAATTAAAGATTGTTACGAGCAGAAGTCATTTCAATAGTGAGACTAAAACTTATTTATCTCAGTTTAATAATTTTGATACTATACAAGCTGGTAGTTCTTTAAAGTTTTGTATGATAGCAGAGGGTTTGGCAGATTTATATCCTAGGCTGGGACCTACTTCTGAATGGGACACTGCAGCAGCACAAGCGGTAGTAGAGGGAGCAGGTGGTACTGTAAAAGACCTAAAAGGTAATAGGTTAAAATATTCAAAGAAAAATAATATCAATCCTCATTTTATAGTTAGAGGAAAAATCTAAATTTACTTACTAGGGTTTTTTTCTTTATAAGTTTTTTCTAAACTTATATCATCTACTTCAGTGTATATTTGAGTTGTAGATAACGAACTATGTCCTAGTAATTCTTGAATTATTCTTAAATCCCCGCCATTTTTTAATAGGTGAGTTGCAAAACTATGTCTTAATGAGTGAGGTGTTGCTGTTCTTGGTAGCCCCAAATTAACTCTGGCATTCTTCAAATCTCTTTGGAAAGCTGAGGCTTTAAGCGGATTACCTCTATCTCCAACAAATATCGAAACATCGCTTGGCAAATCATATGGTATTTCTTTTACATAATTTTCTAATGAGTTAGCTACAATATCAAGAACTGGCACTAATCTTTCTTTATTACCTTTGCCCAAGATTGTAAGAGAACTCTTATCAATCAAATGGCTTTTAGTAATAGATAGCGCCTCATTTATTCGTAGCCCACATCCGTACAAAAGATAAAGCAAAGCTATATTTCTTTTTTGAACCCAGCTTTTTTTTGATATTTTTTTTAACTCTTCAATTAAAAGCTCAATATCTCCCTCTGCTATAGGTTTAGGAAGGGATCTTGGAATTTTTGGATTTTTTAATAATTGAACCTCGCTATAAGCAACTTTATATAAATCATTATTTAGAGATGAGTACTTAAAAAAATTTTTAATAGAACTAATCGCTCTTCTCCTTGACCTTGCCGACAATGGTTTTTTATAAATATTTTTATATTTTCTATTCTCACTGAGATCTGCCAACCAAGCCCTAAATGTCTGCAAATTTAAATCTTTTAAATTTGATAAAGACGCGGAATTTCCATTATAGAATTTAAAGAAAATTAAAAAATCACATACATCAAAGCAGTAAGATCTATATGTATTTTCCGAGTGGCCTTTTATGTCTTTTAAATAAGTAGCCCATTTATCAAAGTCTTGAATTGAGGATTTATCTATTTTTAACTGTTCTAACAGTTCAATAAAATTCATTACATTATATTATAAATTAGAATCAAAATTTAAAATGGATTATTACTACCAAGTTATGCCGATAGGGCAAATAAATGAGAGCCTGACTTATAAATACTCGCATTCTATTGAGGTAGGCTCTATCGTTGAAATTCCTTTAAGAAAAAGAAAATCAGCAGGAGTCATTATATCTCAAACAAACATTAAAGATTTAAAATTTGATCTCAAAAAAGTACTTTCAATAAGTAATTATTATCAATTTGCTGTTTGCACAGAAAATATTGATTTTTACAAGTATGTGTCAATACACTGCTTCATAGATTTAGGTATGGTTTTGAAGATGGCAATACAACAATTTCCTAATACACAATTAAAAAATTATTATCTTTTTGAAAATAAAATTTATGAAACTCAAAAAAATCTCATTGATAAATACAATCTATCAAAAAAAGATTGGCAGAAATTATTAGAAGAAAAAAAAATTTCTCAAACTACAGATAGTTTTATTTTTGATGGAATGGCGCAAAATATTTCTTTAAACCCTGATCAAGAAAATATTTTTAAATCACTTCAAATAAATAAAAATAATGATTTTCAAGTACACCTTATAGATGGTGTTACAGGTTCGGGTAAAACAGAGTTGTATTTAAAAGCTGTTGAGTCAAATTTAGTAAGAGGAAATCAATCTTTAATACTTTTACCAGAGATAGCTCTAACTGAAGAATGGTCTAGAAGATTTTTTAAATATTTTGGTTGTAGGCCCTTTATTTGGCACTCCAAACAATCAAAAATTCAAAAAGCTAGAATAATCAGATCTCTTTTATCGGGTGAACCATGTGTTTTAGTTGGAGCAAGGTCATCAGTTTTACTTCCTTTCAAGAATTTAAAATTAATTATTTGCGATGAAGAGCACGACTCATCTTATAAACAAGAAGATGGCCCAAAATATCAAGCAAGAGATATGGCCATATATAAAGCAAAATGTTCAAAAGCTTTATGTCTATTGATAAGTGCATCCCCATCATTAGAGAGCCTTCATAATTCTAATCAGAGAAAATTTCATATTCATCATCTTTCCAATCAATTTCATAAAACTCAATTACCATTAGTTGAAATTGTTGACATGAATAAATCAAAACCTAGCTCTAGGGCTTGGATATCAAAACAAGTATTTGATGAAACTAATAAGATCTTAAAACAAAAAGGACAAGTTTTATTTTTTCTTAATAGACGCGGCTATGCTCCATCTAAAATATGTGTAAGTTGTCATACACCAATACAGTGTCAAAATTGTGCAGTAAATTTAGTTTATCACAAAAAAATTGATAGACTCATTTGTCATCATTGTTCAAATTATTTTGAGCCTAACCAAATATGTAAAATGTGTTCATCTGAAAAATTCATATCGATTGGTATAGGGTTAGAAAGACTTCAAGAGGAAGTTACACGACTTTTTCCAGGATATTCAAATCAATTATTTTCCAGTGACACCCTAAAATCAAAAAAAAATAAAAAAGAGATCATTGAAAATGTATTTAATTTAGAGACTAGTCTGTTGATTGGCTCACAAATAATTGGTAAGTCTTTTCATTTTCCAAATTTAAAATTAGTAAATATTATTGATGCAGACTCAAGTCTGTATAGTCCTGACTTCAGAGCTATGGAAAAAACATACCAACTTTTGCAACAAGTAGCAGGAAGATCTGGAAGAGAAGGTAACAGGGGTAAGGTCTTAATTCAAACTTACAATCCTAAGCATTCGATTTACAATTCTCTTAAGAACCAAAGCAGAGATCAATTTATAAAATTAGAACTTCAAAGAAGAGAAGAAAATAATCTTCCTCCATTTTACAAAATTGTTCAAATTCAATTAATCCACCCTAATGTCTCAGCAATAAGAGAGGCTTGCCAAGAAATTCTTGATATATCCAAACAGAGTAGACTTGATATTTTAGGACCTGTTCCTTCATTGATTCCTTATAAAATGAGGCACTTTCATGAGAATTTTTATTTTAAAGAGAGGACATATAAAGCTTTGAGAAAAAAAATAGACATCTTGATGTCAAAAATACCCGCTAAATACAGGCGTTTTCTAAATATTGATATTGATCCACTATCAATTGCTTGATGCGTCATTTGTATGATGCCGGTTAGTCTAGTGATGTGATAAAAAATTGAGGTTAACTATACAAAATGACCAATAAAATCGCATCTAAAAGGTATTCCACTGCCTTGTTTGACTCAGTTAAAAACGAAGAATTAGATGCCTTACTAAAAGATGCTCAAAGTTTATCTGAGACCATGACTGACAGCCAAGAGTTATCTTCACTTTTAAAATCACCTCTGACCAAAAATGAATTAAAATCAAATATCCTATTAAAAATAATCCAAGGATTGCCATCTGAAAAAATTTTATCTGGCCTCGTCAACACACTTAAAAAAAATAAAAGACTTAATTTATTTGAAAATGTTTTATCTGATTTTCAGGATGTCCTTTTTGAAAAAAGGGGATATCAAAAAGCTAAAGTAACAACATCTCATGCCATTAATGATGAAATAAAAAATAGTATTCAGGATTTATTACACAACCAATATGGTTCCAAAATTAATCTAGAGTTCCACGTAAATAATTCTTTACTAGGAGGAATGACTGTAGTGATTGGATCAAAGATGATCGATCTTAGTATTCTTAATCAAGTTTCTAAATTTACCAACAACGTGAAAGGAGACATTTAATGTCAATAAAAGCATCGGAGATCTCTTCTATCATCAGAGATCAGATTAATAACTTTGAAAGCCAAGCAGATATTTCAGAAGTAGGAACTGTCCTAAAAGTTGGTGATGGAGTTGCTCAAGTTTATGGTTTGGACAATGTCCAAGCAGGTGAAATGGTAGAATTTACTGGTGGTGTCCAAGGAATGGCACTTAACCTCGAAGAGGACAATGTTGGTATTGTTATTTTTGGTGATGATAGAGGTATTAAAGAAGGCGATACTGTTAAAAGAACGCAAAAGATTGTAGAGGTACCTGTTGGTAAAGGCTTGTTAGGAAGAGTTGTCGACGCTCTCGGAAATCCAATTGATGGTAAAGGTCCTATCCAAAGTAGTGAGTCTAGTAGAATAGAAGTTAAAGCACCTGGTATTATTCCTAGACAAAGTGTAAGCGAACCAATGCAGACAGGGCTCAAAGCCCTTGACTCACTAGTCCCCATTGGTCGAGGACAACGTGAATTGATTATTGGTGATAGACAAACTGGCAAAACAGCTGTTGCTATTGATACCATAATTAATCAAAAAGAAATCAACCAGTCTGATGATGAATCAAAAAAATTATATTGTATCTATGTAGCTATTGGGCAAAAGAGATCAACAGTTGCTCAAGTCGTGAAAACTCTTGAGGAAAATGGAGCTATGGAATACACCATCGTGGTTGCAGCTTCAGCTTCTGATCCAGCACCACTCCAATTTTTAGCTCCGTATGCAGGTTGTTCTATGGGTGAGTTTTTCCGTGACAATGGAATGCACGGCCTAATCGTTTATGATGACTTATCAAAACAAGCTGTTGCATATAGACAAATGTCTTTATTACTAAGAAGACCCCCAGGACGTGAAGCGTTTCCTGGTGATGTTTTTTATCTTCACTCACGTCTTCTAGAAAGAGCAGCTAAAATGAATGACGAAAATGGTGGAGGTAGTTTAACAGCACTTCCTGTTATTGAAACTCAAGCTGGTGATGTATCTGCTTTTATTCCAACTAATGTGATTTCAATTACAGATGGTCAAATTTTCTTAGAGACAGAATTGTTTTTTTCAGGTATTAGACCAGCGATTAATGTTGGTTTATCTGTGAGTCGTGTGGGTTCTGCAGCACAAACTAAAGCTATGAAAAAGGTTGCTGGTAAAATCAAGTTAGAGTTAGCTCAATATCGTGAGATGGCCGCTTTCTCTCAATTTGCATCAGACCTTGACGCCTCTACCAAACAATTACTTGCAAGAGGGGAAAGACTAACTGAACTATTAAAACAAGATCAATACGTTCCGATGTCTGTAGCTGATCAAGTTTTAAGTTTGTACTCAGGTGTTAGAGGTTTCTTGGATAAAATTGAAATATCCAAAATCACAGATTTTCAAGTTAAGTTTCTTGAAGGACTTCGTGCCGATCATTCAGATATTTTTGACGAAATTAATAACACGGGTAATTTTAGCGATGAGTCTGATAAAAAAATCGAGGATTATTTAGAAAAATTTACAGCTAATTATAGTTAATGCCAAATTTAAAAGAATTAAAGAATAGAATTTCCAGTGTAAAATCCACTCGAAAAATTACATCTGCGATGAAGATGGTTGCTGCGAGTAAGCTGCGCCGAGCTCAAGAATTAGCTGAGTCATCTAGAGTCTACGCAGATAGTTTAAGTTTCATTCTTTCATCTTTGGCAGGAAATACTAAAAATAGCTCTGATTTACCAGAAATCTTAACTGGTAGAGAAAATTCAAAAATTAGTCTTTTAATAATTAACTCCTCTGACCGTGGTCTATGTGGAGGTTTCAACTCAAATCTTTTTAGAAACGCAAAAAAATGGATTAGTGATCAACAAGGACAAGGTAAGTCTGTCAAAATAATGACTGTTGGCAAAAAAGCATCCAGTTTCTATAAAAAAACAGACTTAGATATTGTGGCTAGTTTTGAAGATTTAAATTCTAATGATAGACAACTTCAGGTTTCAGAGGAAATAAAAAATAAAATTATGGAACTATTCGAAAATAATGAGATAGATGAAGTTTCTATTCTATTTAATAAGTTTGTTTCTGCGATTTCACAAGAGCCTACATATCAATCGTTGATACCTTTAAGTAATGAGGAAACTAGTGAAGATGATAGTGAAGCCAATAATGCTATTTTTGAATTTGAACCTGATAAAAATGAACTTTTAGAGTATCTGGTTCCAAGAAATTTTTTAACACAAATTTATAGAAGTGTTCTTGAAAGTTCTGCGTCTGAGCATGCAGCAAGAATGACTTCCATGGACAACGCAACAAGAAATGCGGGAGACATGATTGATCGGTTAACACTAACATATAACCGAACAAGACAAGCATTCATCACAAAAGAACTTATCGAAATTATTTCTGGAGCAGAAGCTGTTTAGGAAAGGAGCATCAAATGGCAAGTAATAAGGCAGGAAAAGTCACACAGGTATTAGGGGCTGTAGTTGACGTCGCCTTTGAAGGAGAATTACCCCCAATTTTAAATGCATTATCTACGAAAGTAGGTGATCAAGATTTAATTTTAGAAGTAGCGCAGCACCTCGGTGAAAATACTGTTCGAACTATTGCTATGGACGCAACGGAGGGTCTTCAAAGAGGCCAAGAAGTTCAAGACAATGGTGATCCTATTTCTGTGCCAGTCGGACCAGAAACGTTAGGTCGAATTATGAACATCATCGGTGAACCTATTGACGAGCGAGGTCCAATTGAATCAAAAAAATCTCTTCCTATTCACAGAGCAGCTCCTGATTTTGTTGATCAATCAACCGAAACCGAAGTTCTTGTTACAGGTATTAAAGTTATCGATCTTTTAGCACCTTACTCTAAGGGTGGAAAAATTGGTCTTTTTGGTGGTGCTGGTGTTGGAAAAACTGTTTTAATCATGGAATTAATTAACAACGTAGCTAAAGCCCATGGTGGATACTCTGTTTTTGCTGGAGTGGGAGAAAGAACTCGTGAAGGGAACGATCTTTACCATGAAATGATTGAGTCAGGTGTTATCAATCTTGAGGGCGATACTTCAAAAGTGTCTCTAGTTTACGGTCAAATGAATGAACCTCCAGGAGCTAGAGCAAGAGTTGCTTTATCAGGTTTAACACAAGCTGAATATTTTAGAGATGAAGAAAATCAAGACGTCTTATTCTTTGTTGACAACATCTTCCGGTTTACACAAGCTGGATCAGAGGTTTCGGCTTTACTAGGACGTATTCCATCAGCTGTGGGATATCAACCTACCTTGGCTACAGATATGGGCGCACTTCAGGAAAGAATTACTACTACCAACAAAGGATCAATTACTTCTGTGCAAGCAATTTATGTTCCTGCTGACGATTTAACTGACCCTGCACCTGCAACATCATTTTCTCACTTAGATGCAACTACTGTGTTAAACAGATCAATTGCAGAACTTGGTATTTATCCTGCAGTGGATCCTTTAGACTCCACTTCTAGAATCTTAGAGCCAAGAACTCTGGGTGAGAAGCATTATCAAGTTGCAAGAGATGTTCAAAAAACTCTTCAAACATACAAAAGTTTACAAGACATTATTGCAATCCTAGGTATGGATGAATTATCTGAAGAAGATAAGCTCGTTGTATCAAGAGCTAGAAAAATTCAACGTTTCTTAAGTCAACCTTTCCATGTTGCAGAGGTGTTTACTGGCTCACCAGGTAAGTTTGTTTCTTTAGAGGATACCATCAAAGGTTTTGATGGATTGGTCAAAGGTGACTACGATCATATTCCTGAAGCAGCTTTCTATTTGGTTGGAACAATTGAAGAAGCATTAGAAAAAGCTAAAAAAATGGCTGAGGAAGCAACGAAGTAGTTATGATTAATTTGAAGGTCGTATCCCCTCAAAAAGTGATTTTTGAAAAAGAAGTTGAAATGGCAGTTTTGCCAGGAGCAGAGGGTGATTTTGCTGCAATGCCTAATCATTCTCCGTTCATCAGTTCTTTGCGACCTGGTCAAATGGCAATTATGTCTTCAAATAAAGTCGATGAGAGTTTCTTTGTGTCAGGTGGTTTGGTTATGCTTAAAGAAAAGGTTTGTGAGGTCTTAGTAGATCAAATAGAGCCATTGTCTGATGTTAATAGCTCTAACTACCAACAATCTAAAACCTATCAAGAACTAGAGGGCAATGAAACTGCTCTGGGTACGTTTGAACAAGTGGTAAATAATCCGCCTTATAAATAGTCTTTAAATTCTTTTAATAACTTTTCGTAAATTGCTTTTTTAAAAGGAACTATGTTGGGAACTAAAAAATCTGGTTTAACCCATTTATAATCAGAAAATTCAGGTTTAGATGTTTCAATATTTATATCTTTCTCACTGCCTTTAAATTCATACAAGAACCATTTTTGACGCTGACCTTTGTATTTACCTTTCCAAAGAGTTTTTGATAAGTCTTTAGGTAAAGAATAGTAATACCAGTCTTTGCTCTGTGAGATTAATTTTACTTTATTTTTTTTAATACCAACCTCTTCTTCCATTTCTCTAAGAGCTGCCACTTCTGATTTTTCTTTAGGATCAATCCCACCTTGTGGCATTTGCCAAAATTCTGAAGGGTGGTCTATTCTTTTTCCAACAAATATTTCTTTATTTTGATTAATAATCATCATACCAACATTTGGTCGATAATCTTTGGGGTTTATTTTCATTAATTTAATACAGCTATGGTTTTGACTGCATCAATGGCACGAGATAGCTGATAATCTCTTTCAAGAATATCATCAGTGGACTCTTCCTCCTCACTTTCTTCATTTGTCTCGTTATCTAAAGCTTCTCGATAATCTGACTCTCTAAACGTAAAGTTATTATCAATCACATTTAATTCAGCTCTAGGCACTACAACATCTGGCTCAATACCAACTGCTTGTATTGAGTCTCCACTTGGAGTGTAATACTTTGCGATGGTGAGTCTGATTGCACCGCTGTCAATAGGTATAATGGTTTGCACAGAACCTTTTCCAAATGACTTTATACCCATAATTACTGCCCTATCATGATCTTGTAATGCACCAGCAACAATTTCAGACGCCGAAGCAGAACCCTCATTGATTAATATAATTAATGGTTTTCCATTAATTAGATCCCCTTTTTTAGCAGAGTAAACTTGAACATCTTTCTTTTCTCTTCCTCTGATTGAAACTATTTCTCCTTTATCAAGGAACATATCTGTAACTGACACAGACTCATTTAATAATCCTCCTGGATTATTTCTTAAATCAAGGACATAACCAATTGGAGGATCAGTACCGTCTTCAAGCTCTTTTATACTTTTTTTCAATCCTGTTGTTGTTTGCTCATTAAATTGAATTATTCTTATATATCCCACATCGTTAATTAGACGATGTTTAACAGATGCAACTTTAATTATATCTCTTTTAATATCGACATCGAATGGTTCTTCGGAAGATCTAAAAATTGTTAAAGTTATAGTGGTCCCTGGTTCACCTTTCATAATATCAATTGCTTCCTTTAAAGTCATATCAACTACTGATGTGCCGTCTAAATGCGTTATATAATCTCCAGCTAAAATTCCAGCTTTATAAGCAGGGGTATCGTCAATTGGAGAAACCACTTTTATGAACCCTTTATCTGTTGTGATTTCGATTCCTAATCCACCAAAAGAACCTGACGTGTCCATCTGCATTTCTTTATAAATTTCTTCACTCATAAAACTTGAGTGAGGATCTAGAGCCTGTAGCATTCCATTCAAAGCTTTTTCTATTAACTCTTTATCAGTTACCTCTTCAACATATTGATTTTTTACTCGGTTATATACTTCATTGAAAATACTTAATTGTTTATAAGTTTCTTTAGTATCAGAAAAACTGATATTCACATTAAAGATTAAAATTAAAATAAAAAATATTTTGAGCATATTTGACTTCTTAAGAGGCAGTATTGATCGTGTTGAAGTCTTCAGACCATAGTTTTTCCAAATCGTATATTTCTCTAACTTCATTTCTAAAAATATGCACTAAAACATGTCCAGCATCAATGACCGTCCAGTCGCAAAGGGGCTTTCCTTCTGGTTTATTGCAATAAAGTTTATTTTTCTTAAGGTATCGGTAAACCTTATCTGAAACTGAGTCCACATGCTTATTTGATCGCCCGGATGCAACGATCATGAATTCAGCAAATTCTGCCTTTCCTTTAAGAGAAATAACTGAGATGTTTTCAGCCTTATTGTCTTCAAGACTGTCGACTATAGCCTTAACAGAGGGGTCTTTATCGTGATTAAGAATTTCGTAACTCACTAGATGACATCTCTACACCTGTATTATCAAGAATATGGAAACAAGGAGTAGAGCAGTTAATAAAACTATTTAAATCAGGCATAAATAAATGGGAGAATTGTTTTTGGACTGTTGAATTTTCAATAAAATCATCATATCTCGGTCTATAAATAACGCAAATACTAATATTTTTTAAAATCCACTCATATTCTTTCCATTCGTGAAAATGACCAAGCTGATCAAGACCTATAATTAAATAAAAAGAGCTAAGGTCACATTTAGTCTTAATTTTTTGCAACACATCATAGGTACATTTCATTTTATAACGATGTTCAAAGTCAGAAACTTTTACTAACGGCTCTTTAATTTTTGATCGGATATTTGATAATTGAGAATTTATTGAATTTAAATTTTGATTAGCCTTAAGAGGATTTTGATAAGTGGGAAGGACAAATAGTTTTTTCAGATTTAAACTTTTTATTGAACTTTCTATTACATGAACGTGTCCCTCGTGTAAGGGATTAAAAAATCCACCATACAGTCCAATCTTTCTATTCATCTATTTTCCTCAAAAATTTTTTAGAGACACCATTTTCTTCGAGGAATTTGTTTAGAATATTTATACATTGTAGTTGTAATTTTGAATTTGTTTGAAATAAAATTGGCACTCTTTGATTAAAAAAATAAAATAAAGATATAATAAATTGCAAATCATTTTCTTCCTCTATGTAAACTACGCCTTTGTTAATCAAACGCTCTTTGTTATATTTAAAGAAAAGGTTATTAAAGGGCTCACTTATAAGAGTTACTTTATTAATTTCATTTAATTCTTCTTCATTGAAAACTTTTAAACTCTCTAACTCATAAATTGAAGATTTGATTATATGAGTAACATCCTCTTTGTTCAAAGAGCTAAGATATTCGATCTGAGATTTTAATTCTTGAAAATTATTACGGAATTCCATTAAGGCCTTGTGGTGTGATTGCCTATTACTTGATATTTAAATGTTGTTAGGTGTTTTGCTCCTACTGGCCCTCTCACATGAAGCTTGTCAGTAGAAATACCTATTTCTGCTCCAAATCCGAATTCTCCACCATCAGCAAATTGAGTGGAAGCATTATTCATTAAAATGGCACTTTTACAGTTTTGAAAGAAATACTCTATAGATTGTTGATTGTTACTTAAACAACTCTCGGTATGTCCACTAGAATATTTGTTTATATGCTCTACACATTCTTCAACATTATCAACTAGTTTTACTGTAATTTTCTTATCTAGATATTCAGTTGACCAATCTTCTTCTGTTGCATCTCGATCAATAGCATAAATATCTTTGATGCGACTACATCCAATAATTTCACATCCTTGTGATTTTAAATTATCTAAAACAGATGAAATATCTTCTGCTGAATTATTTGAGTGTATAAGTAAAGTCTCTGTTGCACCACAAATCTCTGGTCTTCTCAGCTTGGCATTTACGATGACCTCAGTGGCTTTATCTTTGTCATATCCTTCATCCCAAAAAGTATGACACAAACCTTCCAAATGTTTAATTGTAGGAACTTTCGAATTTTTAGAAATTGTTTCAATTAACGATTTTCCCCCACGAGGAATAATCACATCTATTTCTCCTTCAGCTTTTAACAACTCTTCAACAAAACTACGATCAGTATTTTGAATGAAACAGACAAGATGAGTATCAAAATTTAAATCTTTTAAAGCCTCTTGAATGCACTCATAAAGTTTTTTATTAGTTTCGATACACTCAGAGCCTCCTCTAAGAATAGAAATATTTCCAGATCTAAGGCAAAGACATGCAGCATCTATTGTGACATTAGGTCGAGACTCATAAATAATACCAATCACACCAATAGGCACTGAAACTTTTGTAAATTGTAACCCATTAGTGGCATTGGTCCAACTTTCTAAAGTTTGATCAAGGGGATCTTGCATTTGAGCTATTTTCTCAACGTCACGAGAAAGTTGATCTATTTTCTCTGAAGTCAAAACTAATCTATTAATCATAGGTGCAGAAATATTATTTGATTTAGCTCTCTCTACATCTGCTTGATTAGCTTTTAGAATTTCATTTTTATTAGATAATAGAAAACCACTAATATTCATTAAAATTCTACTTCTATCCTCTGCAGATAGTTTGGACATAGCACTCGATGCCCTCTTCGAATGGTTTAAAATTTCTTGAAAATAGTCGCTCATCTTGATCTCACCAAGTTATCTTTGTGAATAATTTCATCCTCTCGCACAAAACCAAGAATTTCACTGAATTTTGATGATTTTTTACCTTTTATTTTATCCATTTCCTGAAAATCATAATTAATCATGCCTCTAGCTAACTCTTTTTTATTGTAATGGATCGAAACAGTATCACCACGATAAAACTTTCCATCAATTGACTTTACACCGATTGCCAACAGACTTGAATTTTTCTTGAGTGCTTTTGAGGCCCCTTCATCAATATGGACAATTGCTTTTTGTATTGGTCTATTCCAAATCCATTGCTGGCGACTTGTCAGAATATTTTTGGAAGGATGAAACCATGTTGAAGATTGAGGATCAATCTTGCTCAAAGGATTATTCACCAAACCATTTGATATGATCATGGTGGATCCCGATTGAATACAGAGTTTTGCAGCATTGATTTTTGCCAACATCCCACCAGAACCAAACTCACTTAAATCTTTATCAATATATTTCTCTATTTGTTGATCAACCTCTTCAACAGATGTAATCAGTTTAGCTTGTAATGACTTTTTAGGATTTGCAGTATACAGACCATTCACATCAGATAATAAAATTAATAACTCAGCTGAGAGGGCATTTGCGATCATAGCAGAAAGTTTATCATTATCTCCAAAACGAATTTCTTCTGTCGAGGTAGTATCATTTTCATTAATTATTGGAACAACATTTAAATCCATGAGAGAGTAAATTGTATTTCTGATGTTCAAATATTTTCTTCTTTCGTTTAAATCTTCAGCTGTTATTAAAATCTGAGAACTTTGAATATTTAATTTTGCAAAAGCTTTTTGCCATTGTTGAGAGAGTTGTATTTGACCTATTGATGCAGCAGCCTGCTTTTCATGCAAATTAGTCAACTTTTTTTTTGAGAGTATATTCCTACCTAAAGCGATTGCACCAGATGAGACAATGATTATCTTAGACCCTCTCTTTTGGAGTTCTTTAACATCTTCGATGAGGGAGTTTAGCCATTTTCTCCTCAGCACATGCTTTTCGTTAACCAAAATATTTGAGCCAACTTTAATGACAATAACTTTTGATTTTTTTGCTAACTCTAAAAATTTTTTATTCATCTTGTAAATATTCTAAACATAAATTTGTTAATTGATCTAATTGATGTCCTGTTGCAGCTGAAATCAATTTAACCTCTTGATCTAAAGAAGTCTCAAATTCTTTTTTAATTTCCTCAACCCTTTTCTGATCAGCAATTTCAATCTTATTTAGTGCAATAATTTCTTTTTTTTGTTCTATTTTGCCTCCATAATTTAAAAGTTCTTGTCGAATAACTTTATAATTTTCAAAAGGTTTTTCTTCAGTGATATCTACGACGTGAATTAAAATTTTACACCTTTCAACATGGGATAAGAAATCATGACCCAGTCCTTTCCCATCACTCGCATGTTCTATGAGTCCAGGTATATCTGCTAATACAAATTCAAGATCTTCCTTTTGAACCATTCCGATGTGTGGATGTAGTGTTGTAAACGCATAATCAGCAACTTTTGACTTTGCATTTGTTACAAAATTTAATATTGAAGATTTACCTGCATTTGGCATTCCCACCAAACCAACGTCAGCTAATATTTTTAGCTTTAATCTGACAGTTGATTCTTGTCCTTTTTCTCCTTGTTGGAACTTACGAGGTGCTCTATTAGTAGAACTTTTAAAGTGCGCATTGCCTTTGCCTCCCTGACCTCCTCTTAAAAAATGATAAGTTTCATCATCTTTTAAAATCTCATGAATTTTAATACTCATGTCTTCGGTGTATATCTCAGTTCCACAAGGGACGTCTAAAATAAGATCTTTACCACTTGCGCCAGTTTTTAATTGACCAGCACCACCCATACCATTTTGCGCATTATGATGTTGGTTAAAACGATATCGTTGGAGAGTGTTGATTCCTTTATTCCCTCGAAAAATAACATCACCACCTTTTCCACCATTTCCACCATTAGGGCCTCCGTACTCTACAAATTTTTCTCTTCGAAAACTAAGAGCGCCGTGCCCACCATTTCCAGATTTAATATATATTTTTGCTTTATCTATAAATGCCATAACAGTTTAATTTGAAGTTTTTTTTAAGTGGGTTTAGTTAACGCAAACAAACTGTCTGTTTCGAGATTTTTTAAACAGAACTTTGCCTTCAACTAAGGAGAAAAGAGTATGATCTTTTCCAATCCCAACATTTTCGCCCGGGTAAAATTTTGTACCGCGCTGACGAACAATAATGTTTCCAGGAATTACGTGTTCTCCACCAAACTTTTTAACTCCAAGCCTTCTACCAGCCGAGTCTCTTCCGTTTTTGGAACTTCCACCTGCTTTTTTCGTTGCCATATTTCTACTTTTTTACCTCAGTTGTTTGTTTTTTCACAGTCTTTTTTTCTTTAGCCTCGACCTTTTTAGGTTTTTCAGCTTTAGTTTCAACTTTTTTTGTTTCTGTTGCTTTTACTTCAGTTTTATTTGGAGTATCAGCCTTTTTTTCAACCTTTTTTGGAGTTTCTGCTTTTGGCGCAGCTTTTTTAACTGGCTCTTTAAAGCTTTCTTCTCCAATGGCGGACTTGATTGCCATGACCTTTAATATAGAGATATATTGACGATGACCTTTAGTTCTTTGAAAATGTTTTCTTCTATTCTTTCTAAAAACTCTAATCTTATGGTCCCTGGTCTGATACAGTAGTTTTGCAGAAACCTCTGCACCTTTTACAGCTGGAGATCCAAGTTCAAACTTGTCGCCATTTCCAACTGCAACGATATCTTTGAAAGATATGGTATCACCAACTTTACCCTCTATTTTATCAATCTTTAAAACATCTCCTGGTGATACTTTGAATTGCTTACCAACTGATTTAAGAACTGCGTACATAATAAGTCGGACAATATATATAGGTCTTTATTTATGTCAATAGTCAAAAATGCAATAAAATAGCGATATATTTGGAGATTAGTTTTTGATTAATTTATTTTGCAAGACTTACACAAAACATAAAATTCAAGGTTATATCTTGTAATTTCTAATTGATTATCCTTAACCAGATCGCTGACACCACCCGTTAAATCTCTATTTTTAATCTCTTTTACTTTTCCACATCTCTCGCAAATTGTAAAAGCAGTGTTCTTTGCACAATTTGAGTTGTTACATATTATAAAAGAGTTAATACTCTCGATTTTGTGAATTTTTCCTAATTCAACCAATTTATCTAAAGCTCTGTAAACTTGAAGAGGTGAGTTTAAGCCCTCTTTCTTCAGACTATCTAATATAAAGTATGCCTTCAAAGGTTCGCCACTGTTTTGTAAGAGATCAAGAACAATTCTTTGATTTTTGGTTAAACTTTGACTTTTTTTAGAGTGTGTATGTGTAGAACTCATCTTTTATCTGACAATTCTAATTTTTTTTTTCGAAATTAGCAATTTTTTCAGTGGCAGTAACGTGAGTATAAAGACACCTAATGTTATTACTAGAATTGTTGGGCCTGTAGAAGTATTCCATATCATTGAAGTTTGCAGACCAATAACTACTGAACAAACTCCAATTATTGAAGAGATAATAGCCATTTGTATTGGTGTGGAGGATAAATTTCTTGAGGCAGCTGCGGGAATGATTAGAAGACCAGTAATTAATAATATCCCAACAATTTTTATAGATATTGCAATGACACTAGCTATTAGCAAAGTAAAGATTGTAGTAGCTAGATCAGGATTTAACCCTTCTGCTTTGGCTAATTCTAAGTTGACTGTTCCAGCAAATAATGGCCTCCAAATTAAAATTAATGTAGTTAAAACAACACCCCCACCAATCCAAACAAATAAAACATCAGTGAAATTAACTGACAAAATGTCTCCAAAAAGTAAACCCATAAGGTCAATTCTAATAAATGAAAGTATACCTAAAAGAACCAATCCTATCGCTAACACAGAGTGAGCTAACAGACCTAATAAAGCATCATCTGGAAGACTTGTTCTCCTTTGTAAAAAAAGTAAAGATATAGCAAGCAAGCATGAAACAACAAACACGGCTATGATTAAATTGAAATTCATAGCATAAGCTATAGTAACCCCCAATAATGCTGAGTGTGCTATTGTATCACCAAAATATGAAAGTCTTCTCCAAACAATAAAGCATCCTAAAGGGCCTGTAACTAATGCCAAACCAATTCCTGCTGCAAAAGCTCTTACAATAAAATCATCAAACATTATGAGTCTCTCCCCGAGTCATCAATGCTCCCATCAGGTAAGTGTTCGTGATCGTGGTCATGTTGATAAAAAGCTAAGGTGGGATCAATATTCTTTCCAAATAATTTAATATATTCTGGCTCCTTTATGACAGTGTTGGGAGCTCCAGAACAACAAACATGCCCATTAAGACAAATAACGTAATCAGTTTGTGACATCACCACATGTAAGTTATGTGAAATAAGTAATATTCCGCAGTTTATTTTTTTTACAATTTCTTGGATAGTCTTATATAAAGCAATTTCTCCAGGATAGTCTACTCCTTGCACAGGCTCATCTAAAACCAGAAAATGAGGTTCTTTAGCTATTGCGCGAGCCATGAGTAATCTTTGAAATTCTCCTCCAGACAAATTTCTAACATCTTCATAAATAAGATGTTTGATTCCAGTGATACTGAGGGCATCATTAATCTCACTGGTCTTATGTTTTTTTACTAAATTAACAAAATCTATAGCCCTTAACGGGAGAGACCAATCAATTGAAATTTTTTGTGGCACATATGAAATTCGAATTCCTTTTTTGATATTATTTGTACCTTCGTCAGGTTTTAAAATATCCAATGACATTTTTGCAGTTGTTGATTTGCCAGATCCGTTAGGCCCAATCAATGTTACAATTTCTCCTTGGGAAACTTTTAATGAGACACCTCTAACTAACCATTTATGGTTTCTTAAAACTCCACAGTTATTTAATTCAACTAAATAATTATTCATTTTTTAATATTGACATATTTTTATGGTTATAATATCACATATGTAATAATATAACACTTAGAGGTAGGTAATAGACATGAATTTCTTTCAAAAATCAATTATTTTTGGACTTTCTATTTTATTTAGTAGTTTTTCTGCTCACGCAGACGTAAGCACAGACATCAAAGTAGTAACCACAATAAAGCCATTACATTCATTAATATCTAGAATTATGGAAACAAGAGGAGAACCACAATTAATTATTGAAGGCACAAATAATCCTCACACTTTTGTCTTTAAACCATCACATGCAAAAATGATTGAAGAGGCAGATATTGTTTTTTGGATTGGAGAGGATTTGGAGGCATTTATGGAAAAACCTTTAAATTCTCTAGCAAAAGACACAAAAAAAATTGCATTTATTGACTCCGAGTCTATTGAAAAACTAAAATTTAGAGAAGAAAATATTTTTGATGATCACGACGACCATGACGATCATGACGATCACGATGATCATGATGGCCATGACGACGAACATGAAGGACACGATGACCATGACGATCACGATGGTCACAAAGATGATGACCATGACGATCACGATGATCATGATGGCCATGACGACGAACATGACGATCATGCAGGACATCACGACGGTCACAATCACGGAGAGTTTGATGCTCACATATGGTTGGACCCAGAGAACGCCAAAGAGATGGTTAAAATTATCCGTGATGAATTAATAAAAATTGATCCAGAGGGTCAAAGGCAATATTCAGTAAATGCAGCTGGAGCTACTTTGGAGCTAGATAATCTGATTAATAATGTTGAAAAAGAATTATCTAAAGACATTAGTTACATTGTATTCCATGATGCCTACCAATATTTTGAAACAAGATTTGGTGTGAAATCTGCAGGAGCGTTAACTTTAAATCCTGACGTCCTACCTGGTGCTAAACAAATAGCTGATATACAAGATTTAATTAGTGATAAGGGTATTAAGTGTATCTTCTCTGAGCCTCAATATAATCCAAAGATAATTGAGACACTCGGCAACGATATGAATATCTCTACTGGTGTTATGGATCCTTTGGGAGCTTTCATAGATGCAGGACCTACAATGTATGTTGAACTAATTAATGGAATTGCAAATTCTATTAAAGATTGTCACTAAGGAATTTTGAAATAAGTTTCAGATAATTTCAATAATCTAAGAAACTTAAAGTCAAAAAAAAAACTAATTTACAATTTTCTCATATAGGCATTTTATATGCCTTATGAGAAAAACTAAAAACAAGGTTTGTAATCACAAAATAAAAAGAATCGTCGAAGAGAAGTATTATCCCATATCATTTATTGAAAGAGTGAATGTTATGTATCAATTAAATTCTCAAAAAAAGGTTAATGAGAATTCTCCTAGTTTGTCAGCTAACTTAAATAAAACTTGATTTACCTATTAACTCATCGTTTAATGGAATATATTACATTCTATCTAGTGCTCTTTTGTCTTAATATAATATGCCAGATGCTATTGAATAATAAGCATTTTTAGCCTATTTTGAACTCAATGAATTTATCAGATGCTAGTAAAAAAGAGATTGATGTTGTTCTAGAGAAGTGTGGATGGAGACAAACTAAACAAAGAGTGGTTCTCCTAAAATCAATTTTTGATGGTAAAGACAAACACTTTTCAATTAATCAAATGAATGAAACTTTGAAAGATAACAGAAGTTATTTTTCTTTAACAACACTATATGAAAATCTGAATACTTTAGTTGATAAAGGATATTTAAAGCAAATTGTTGTTGATAAACAATCATTTTATGACACCAATACAAGTAATCATATACATGTTTACAATCAAGAAGAAAACCAAATCTACGATTATGATGATTGTAAAGAACTTCACAAAGATCTCCCTATACCTGCTTGCTTATCGCTTCTTGAAGAATACTCACTAGTTATTAATTTAAAAAAAAAGTAAATTTTTAATCTGTAGTTTGTTTCAGAAGTAGTTTTTTTTTATTCATTTGTAAGGTTGATTTTTTTTTGAATTTATAATTTTTCAATTTGAGATTAATTACATCATATGAAAAATTTAATTTCTTTTTTAATAAAGATTTTAGTAATTAATTTCTTTATTGGTTTTAGTGGTGCATATGCGGATGATGTATTAAAAATTTATTCAGAAAGACAACCAATGTTAATTGAGCCTCTTTTAAATGAATTTGAGAGTCAAACTGGTATTGATGTTGAATGGATATATTCCAAAAAAGGCTTAGTTCAAAAAATTATTTTAGAAAAAGATAAGCCTGTAGCCGACGTATTCTTAGCATCAGATATATCAAGACTAATTGATGTATCTGAAGCAGGAGCGTCTATTAAAATTAATTATTCTTCTGCTGTGCCCTCTCATCTCCAAAGTGATAACTGGATAGGTCTTACTCAAAGAGCAAGAATTATATACGTGAATAAAGATTTAGGTCTTAATGATATTACTTATGAGGATTTAGTATCTGAAAAATATAAAGGAAGAATATGCACAAGATCAGGTTTTCACCCATATAATGTCTCATTGTTCGCATCTTTGATGGCTCATCATGGTGAGGAGTGGTTAGAGAATTATTTGATTAATTTAAAAGCAAATTTAGCTAGAAAACCTCAGGGTAACGACAGAGACCAAGTCAAAGCTATATATGCAGGAGTTTGTGATCTAAGTATCGGCAATCATTATTATTATTTTAAGATGCTTAATAATGAAGAACAAAAGATATGGCTCGAGAAAGCAACAATTGTTTTTCCTAACCAAAAGGATAGAGGAACTCATGTTAATATTTCCGGTATAGCTTTACTTAAAGAAAGTCATAGAGAAAAATCTGAAAAACTTTTGGATTTCTTAGTTAGTCAAAAAGCCCAGCGCATATACGCAAATGACAATAATGAATTTCCTGTTTCACCCGAAGTACCTTTATCAGATGGTGTTAATGAATTAGCAGGAGGTGCTGAGTTTGACAATATTGATTTATTAAAAATAGCTGAAAATCGAAAAGCTGTTATTAATATTTTAAATAAAATAAATTACGACGAGTAGAAGATTTTTTATATTTTAAAGGTTGGTCGCTTCAAATAGGCCCGATGCACCCCATTGGTTAGGGTGCATTTTTCATAAATGAATGTGAAATTGTAGCAATCGCTTCAGTTGAATAAATAATCTTTATAACTAAAATTTGCTTATGAATAATTCTGAAATACTCAGTGTTTTATTAAATTCTGATAAAGAATTAATAATTTATAGAAACTCAGATAAAAATAATTTCGAAATATATACGGATTTTGCTGAAAAAGTTAATTTAAATATAGGTAATTTAGATAAGTTTTTAAATAAATTAGAGCGATTTAAATCAAATAAACCCTATGATTGTTATATTGGCTTCTTCGGTTATGAATTACTTTGTAAGAATATTAATTTAAAAGTAAACAAAGATAATTCATCTTTTCCTGAGGGAGTTTTTTTTCGACCACAAACTAAAATAATCTTAGATAAACAAGTTAAAATTGTAACCAAATCTAAATCAAAATTACTAAAAGACCTTAAAGCTTTAAATAAAACTACTTTTTCAAATAGCAATAAAATATCTGTAAGTCCAAACGTCCAAGTATATGAAAAAATCTTTAATAAATTTAAAAAAAATATAAGGGCTGGTGAAACCTATCAAATAAAAATTGCTCAAAAATATTCGAACAAAAAAGATTTAGATGTAGTGAATTTATTTTTCAATTTGATGAAGAAAAATCTTAGTCCAGAGTCTTTTTGTATTAGAACAAATGATTTTAATATAATTAGTTGCTCTCCTGAAAACCTTTTTAAGGTAAAAGGAAAAAAAATCATCACCTCCCCAATAGCAGGAACAGTAAGTAGAGATAAGGTAAAATCAACAAAAGAGGCTAGAAAGTTTTTTGAAAATAATCAAAAAGAGGACAAAGAACATAATATGATTGTTGACTTAGAAAGAAATGATTTAAGTCGTATAACTAAGGCAAACACTGTCAAAATTCAAAATTTAAAATTTGTTCAAAAATACCAATATATTTTCCACAATGTCTCTGAAATTTCAGGAACACTTCTTGATAATGTAAGGTTATCTGCAGTGATTAAGGCGATGATGCCCGGTGGCTCAGTTATAGGTTGTCCAAAAATTAATACTTTAAAATTACTCAATAAAGAGGAGAAAGAACCAAGAAGAATTTATACTGGTTCTTTTGGTTACTATCGCTCTAAACAGGATATGAGTTTTAACATAATAATTAGATCTATTTTAAATTTTCAAAAAAATAATGAGGTATTTGCTGCTAGTGGCGTGATTTTAGATAGTACTGCAAAAAATGAATACCATGAAAATTACTTAAAAGCTAAATCGTTATTGGATTTATTAAAATGAATTTACTTTTAATTGACCACGAAGACTCCTTTACTTATAACCTCGCACATTTGTTGTCAGGATTTGGTAATTTAGAAGTAAAAAATTTTTATGACATTAAAGAAAAATCCATAAAAAAATCTGACATCATTATTTTTTCTCCAGGACCAGGGAAGCCCTCAGATTACCCAGTATCACTTGATATTTATAATAATTATAAATCAAAGAAAAAAATAATTGGTATTTGTCTTGGTTTTCAACTTATTGCTAATGGAGAGGGTGGAACTATTTCTAAGCAAGAAAAAATATTTCATGGTTATCAGACTTATATTAGAACGAATTCAAAAAGTTTAAGATTTCCTAATAATGCTTTATATCAAGTAGGTAGATACCATTCTTTAAAACTAAAAGAGCCATTTAATTCCTCTTCAATGCATATTACAATGAGATGTGAAGAAACTAATGTTGCAATGTGTTTGGAAAGTCATAAATATGATATTTGTGGTTTACAATTTCACCCAGACTCGTTTTTGACTCCAAATGGCAAACAATTTATTCGAAAAATCATTCAATATAAAAAATAATTCATATTACACCTCACAATTTAAGCCACTGTGGGGTCAAAAAGGTGTTTTTACATCCATACCTATGATTGGAAAAACACCTAGGTTAATAGGTTTAAATAAATATTTGAGGACTTTTAACACAACATGTCGGGATTATAAATTTGCTACCAAAATAGATTTAAACATTATCAGAAGTTTAGTGGGAGAGGATTTAAAGAAAATCAAAAATTTCAATCACTTGTTGAGAATAGCAACTAATGGAACAACATTATCAATTTCGTTTAGAAAGAGAACAACAACTAAAGATAGTGTCATTGGATTTATAAAAAAATACAAAAGAAGAGACTTTAAAAATAAAAACTTATTTTACAAAAAATTATTAAAATTCATGAGTGAAATAAATTACTCTGAAAATGAAATTATATTACTAAGAGATAATGAAATTACAGAAGGAGCAGTCACAAATTTAGTTTTCGTAAAAGGAGATAAAATTTATATTCCTAAAACTGGGTATTATCATGGAAATACTTTGAAGCTTATTGAAGAAATATCAAAATCGAAATTTATTAAAAGAAAAATTTTATTAGAGGATCTAAAAGAGTACAGTGAGATATTATCGATTGGCTCTGGTAGAGGTATTACCTCAATAAAAAAAATTCAAAGTATTTTATGGAAGAGAGCGTCTACAAAATATTTTCAAAAATTAAAAAAAGATTATGAAACTATGATAAAAAGGAATTATTATGAAATTTAATCAACATTCCTTTGCTTTGAAAAAGCCTTTATTAGTCGGTATATGTAATTTTACACCTGACTCATTTAGTGATGGAGGAAAAACATTTTCACGATCTACTGCATTGAAACATATAAATGCAATGGTTAAAGATGGTGCACAAATTATTGATATTGGTGCTGAAAGCACTAGACCAAATAGCGAGCCAATTACATATATTGAAGAAATAAATCGTTTATCCAAAATCTTACCATATTTAAACTATAAGAAATACCTTGTCTCTGTGGACTCGTATAAAATTGAGTCCCAAGAGTATGCACTAAAAAAAGGTGCCCATATTATTAATGATATTAATGGAGGGTCAGAAGAGCTATTTAAACTTATAAAGAAATATAACGCAGGTCTTTTCTTAATGCACAAAAGAGGAACGCCAAAGGAAATGCAAAAAAAACTTAACTCCAGAGTAAATATGGTAAGAGAATTTGATTATTTTATTAAAAAAAGATTGAAAATACTTAATAAAATGAAGATTAATCTCAAAAAGGTATGGTTTGATCCTGGTATAGGATTTGGCAAAACACTAAATCAAAATTTACAATTAATGAAATCTTTGAAGAAATTCAGTAGTGCAAATATCCAAGTATTATTGGGATCCTCACGAAAAAGTTGGATAAACTATATTGATCCATCAAAAGCCGATGAAAGGATTGGAGGATCTTTAGCTTCTGTAGCGCATGCTCTCGAACAAAATGTTCATACATATAGAATTCATGATGTCAAAGAGACAAATCAAATGATAAAAGTTTTGAAAGCATTAAATAAATGAAATTTTTTATCGAAATAGAAGAGCTAAAAGTCGACACAATTATTGGGGTGTTCGAAGAAGAAAGGTTAAAACCCCAAACTATATTAATAAGTATAAAATGTCAGTTAGACATTGATCATAATCAAGATCTTGACAATATTGAAAATGTTACAAGCTATTCAGATATTAAAAATGAAATAATTAAATTTGTTTCAGCTTCTCAATATAAAACATTGGAAAAATTAATAACAGACCTTAAAAAACAATTAGATGATAAGTTTCCAATTCAAATAGAAAAATTAGAAATAAATAAAATTGAGATTGCTAAAAAATACAATGCAAAAAAAGTTAGCGTATCGATATAAATCATATATTGCTATCGGATCAAATATAGGCAATTGGAGAAGTAATTTTAACAATGCATTAAATTTAATGAATAAATTTGGTTATGTTAAAAAGGTAAGTAGGGTTTATTTTACCAAGCCCTTTGGTTTAACCACCCAAAAATATTTTCATAATGCTGCCTTTTTATTTCTCACTAATTTATTTTTTAATGATCTATTTATAAAAATAAACGCTGTAGAAAAGCTGATTAAAAAAAATAAAATTTTAGAGAATGGGCCAAGAAGAATTGATTTAGATCTTATTCAATTCGAAAACTTGAAAGTTAAAAATCATTTAATATCAATTCCTCATTCTTCCTCACATTTAAGAGATTTTGTTATACAGCCTGTTTTAGACCTCAATCCTAATTTTATTGATTTAAAGACCCAATATACTTACAAAAGACTCATAAATAATTTAGATGAACGATTTATTATTAAGAAATCTCGTCAAACCCAAGATTATCAAGGATTTTTTTAAGCTTTTCCTCATCCACACTATTAGATTGTTTTAAACCTGTTGAAATATCAATTCCATGAGGAGATATTGTTTTAATTGCCTCTTTTATGTTATCTATATTTATTCCCCCACCAAGGTAGAGAGGTTTTGCAAAGATCTTTAATTGATTGATTTGTTTTTCACATTCCACAAGAGATTTTTTTTCAATAGTATCTTTTCTGTAAATATTTAAATCGTAATAAAAACTACTTATATTATTTAAAATCTCTTCAAAGAAATTATAGTCAAAATTCTCATAATTTACCGAAATTGAAATTTTTGCATCTGTTTTATTATTCAGCAATTCAATTTCTTCATTTTTATATTGATTAGATATGCAAACCTCTTTTATTGCTACATCATTTACGATACTAATTACTTCTTGCATCTTTATATTTCCAATCAATAAAATTGGATTTAATTTTAAATCGTAGGATGAAATAGTCAGTTCTTGAATTTCTTTAGTGCTAAGTGTATTTGGGCCATATAAGAAATCACTTACAAGGCCCACCCTACTTACAGAGTACTTTTGAATTACTTCTAAAGATTTTTGATCTGTAATACCACAAACTTTAAGTTGGATATTACCATAATTGAACATTAATTAATTATTGTTCAATTCAAATCTATCGGCATTCATTACTTTGTTCCAAGCTTTAACAAAATCAATTACAAACTTTTCCTTGTTATCATCTTGTGCATACACTTCAGCATAAGATCTAAGTATAGAGTTCGATCCAAATACAAGATCCGTTGAGGTTGCCGTCCATTTAATATTATTTGTTTTTCGATCAATAATCTCATAATGCCCATTAGACGCTTTCCACTTATTACTCATATCAAGTAAGTTAACAAAAAAGTCAGTTGTAAGAGCACCCACCTGGTCAGTAAAAACACCATGTTTATTCTCACCATAGTTAGCGCCCAGAGCCCTCATACCTCCAACAAGTACAGTCATTTCAACTGCAGTAAGACCAAGTAAATGAGCTCTATCAAGCAACAACTCTTCTCCTCTTACTTCATAATTATCTTTTTGCCAATTTCTAAAACCGTCATGTATGGGTTCTAATTGAGAAAATGACTCAGAGTCAGTCATATCCTCAGAGGCATCACCTCTTCCTGGATTGAAAGGAACAGGTACTTTAAAGCCCGCAGCTTCAATTGCTTTTTCTAGACCAACATTTCCAGCTAAGACAATTGTGTCTGCAATGCTAGCGCCTGCTTCTTTTGCAAGGGGTTCTAATATATCTAATACTTTTGATAATTTTTGAGGCTCATTACCTTTCCAATCTTTTTGAGGTGAAAATCTAATTCTCGCTCCATTAGCTCCCCCTCTTAAATCCGACCCTCTAAATGTCCTCGCACTATCCCATGCAGTTGAGACTAGTTCTTGAACAGTTAATTCAGAGTTTCTGATTTTTTCTTTGAGTTGTTCCACATCAAAACTAGGTGTTCCAGCAGGAACTGGATCTTGCCAGATCAAATCCTCGTTTGGAAGGTCGTGTCCTATGTATCTAGATCTTGGACCCATATCTCTATGGGTGAGTTTGAACCAAGCTCTAGCAAAAGCATCACAAAAATACTCATGATCATTATGAAACTTTTTGGATATTTCTAAATAAATTGGATCTTTGATCATTGCCATATCAGCATCTGTCATAATTGGGTTATATCTAATTGACGGATCTTCTACGTCTACAGGCTTATCTTCTTCTTTAATGTTGACAGGTTCATATTGCCAAGCTCCGGCAGGGCTTTTTTTAAGTTCCCATTCATATTTAAAGAGCATGTCAAAATATCCATTATCAAATTTTGTTGGCTCAGTAGTCCATGCACCTTCAATTCCAGATGTCACCGTATCTCTTCCAACTCCTCTGGAAGTATTATTCATCCAACCAAGGCCTTGTTCGTTAATTGCTGCCCCTTCAGGTTCTGCCTCAAGATTATCAGCATTACCATTACCGTGCGTTTTACCTATAGTGTGACCTCCTGCAGTAAGAGCAACAGTCTCTTCATCGTTCATAGCCATTCTTGCAAATGTCTCTCTAATATGCTGAGCTGTTTTTAATGGGTCAGGGTTACCTTCAAATCCCTCTGGGTTCACATAGATTAAGGCCATGTGATTTGCAGCGAGTGGACTTTCTAAGGAAGAGGCATCTTCTTTATCTGAGTGTCTATCAGATGCTAATGCTTCTGTTTCTGGTCCCCAGTATATATCTTTGTTTGGGTGCCAAATATCCTCACGCCCATATGAAAAACCAAATGTTTTAAATCCTGTTGATTCATAGCCAATGTTTCCAGCTAAGATCATAAGATCAGCCCAGCTAATCTTGTTGCCATATTTTTTCTTAATCGGCCATAAAAGTCTTCTAGCTTTATCTAGGTTAGTATTATCAGGCCAAGAATTTAAAGGAGCAAATCGATGATCACCGGTTCCACCGCCACCTCTCCCATCAGCAGTTCTATAAGTACCAGCAGAGTGCCAAGCAAGCCTAACCATTAATCCTGCGTATGTCCCCCAATCAGCTGGCCACCAATCCTGACTTTCTTTCATTAATTTATGCATATCAGCTTCTAATGCTTTAAAATCTAATTTTTTTACTTCTTCTCTGTAATTATACGTGCCATTAAACGGTTTTGTTTTTTGATCATGTTGATGGAGAATATCTAGATTTAAATTTTTAGGCCACCAATCAGTTGATGACTTCTCCATATTTGAATTAGCTCCGTGAGCAACGGGACATTTGGCTTCGCTCATTTTTCTCTCCTACTTAATTAATATTGAAGTTATTAAAATTTAACCTGTAAGTAAGTCAACAATACGAATTGTCTCTGTTAATAATTTACAAAATCCTTGAAATTATTTACTTTTAAAGAACTGATTATACAAAATGTAGGCAGCAAACATTCCAATAACTTGACAAGTAATAAAAAATATTACGGTCGAGGGATTAATACCCGTAAATGACTCAGTAAACATTCTAGCAATTGTTACAGCCGGATTTGCAAAACTTGTAGATGATGTAAATATAAGAGCTGCTGTAATATAAATACCAACATTAAATGAAACTACATTTTTACCATCTGCTCTAGATAAAAGTATGACCAATAATAATCCAGTTGCAGCAAAAATTTCGGAAATATATATATTTGCTCCACTTCTTATATTTGAAGAAATTTCAATTACATTTAATCCAAAAATATAATTAGCAAAAAGTGTGCCTAGTACAGCTGCAATGATTTGTATTAGTATATAAAGAAATAAATCCCTAGAACTTAATTCTTTTTGTAAGAAAAATATAATTGAAACAATAGGATTAAAATGAGCTCCAGAAAAATTTGCAAATATTCTAATTATAAAAATTAGTGTGAAACCTATGACAACAGCATGACTAAATAAAATTACCATTTGATCATTCGTATATTGCTGTCCTGCTATGCCAGATCCAACAATTGATACTAATAAAATAAATGTGCCTATAAATTCAGATATGTATTTTTGCATTTTTTAAGTCTTAATGTATCATTGCTAAGTTTTAAAGAAATGTATTATGAATTTTTAGTTACATACCTTGATTAACCATCTCTATTGTTTTCTGCTAGCACTAGTTTAATGATACATATTTTTTACAAATAATTAAATCTAGGAATTAATCTAGTGAATTAATATCAGACTCTAATATTTCATCTATAGGTTTATGTACACGCCAAATTTTTGTTAATTTGTCTTTTTTTCTAGCTGTAATTACAGTTTCTGTAGGTGGACAATCGGGTTCATGACAATTTAGTTCTGCAACATTTAAAATTGTATTTTCTGTCAATTTAAATTTCTTTGTTAATAATTTTTTTAAATTTCTTATAGCTTCTGCATTTGGTTTTTTTTTGTTAAACATTAATTATTTTCCTCATCGCCCCATATCGATGTCCACAAAATATTTCCACCCATATCACCTATCAATAAATTTGAACGATCACTAGTTACTGCTATAGCTGAGACTTCAGAGCTAGTAGAACTCCGAATAATAATTGTATTATCTAAATTTTCAATTTGAGACAAAAAAACTGAGCCATCACTAAATCCAGTAAAAATTGCATTTTCATTAGGAAATGGCTCTACTAATTTGACTAGTTTTTTTCCTAAATATGGAAAACAAATAGGTTCACGACCCTCTGGTCCATCTCCATCAAATGGCCAACAAACCGTATATTCAGCCCCTGAAGTTGCTAAATATTTTGAGTCATGAGCAAAAGCAAAACTTTTAACTTTTGTTACATATCCTGACATTCCTGCAGCATATTTATCTTTTAAACGCCAAAAATGTAAGCGGTTTTCTTGCATAGATGTCACCAAGTATTTTCCATCAGGACTAAAAATTACTTTGTTGTGAGAGCCTTTCCAAATCAAGTCTGATGATTTCCATTTATTACTGTAATCTTTCTTCCAAAGAGTTACTCCTCCATATCGAGAAACTGCCATTCTTCTTCCTTTTTTATCGAATGCAACTCCCCCAATGGTACTATCATGTTCAAATAATTTTGGCACTTTTTTATCCGGTGCCCAGAGATATACAACCTTTCCAGATGAACAAACTAAACTCCCATTACTCGCAGTTACATTATCTACCCAACGAGATCCAAAGTTCCCAATTTCCTTAACCTCACCATTAAGAGAGATTTTTAAAAACCGACCATCATCTCCACCAGTTAAAATATTATTACCATCTTTGGACATGCATAAAACAATACTTTTGTGAGCTTTTATCGGCTCAGAACTTTGTTCAGAGTTAAATATTCTCACACTACCATCTCCAAAACCAACTGCTATAGAATTTCCTATTGAGACAGCATTAGTGATTGGGATTCCAAAATTAAATACAGTTCCTCTTTGTTCAAATTTAGTTTTATTTAATTCTTGGAAGTTTTTAGCATCAGCATTCATGCTGATTTACAGTTTTCAAATCCTTCTCTTAAATTCATACTTTCAAGATTTCTGCCAATAAAAACAATACGAGAGCTACGGTCTTTCCCCTCTGGCCATTTATCCATTTTTGATGCATCCATCAACATATGTACACCTTGGAATACGTATCGATCACTCTCTCCTTTAAAGTCAAGAATACCCTTAGATCTTAATATATCCTGACCCTTTGTTTGTAATAATTTGCTAAACCAGTTTTGAAATTTTTCCATATCTAGAGGTGTTTTAGAGACAAAAGATAAACTTGTTACGTCATCATCATGCTCATGGTCATGATCTGATGTGAGAAAATCAGGTTCTACATCTAAAACTCGTTTTAAACTAAATGCATCTAAATCAAGAATCTCACTTAAAGGAGCACCACATTTTGTTGTATTAATAATTTTTGCAAAAGGATTAATCTTTTTTATTCTTTCTTTAACAGTCTTTAATCCGCCCTCATCTACAAGATCCATTTTGTTTAACAATACCACATCTGCGAATGCAATTTGTTCCTCTGCTTCATGATGATCTGTTAATTGTGAACTTAAATGTACAGCATCTGCAACTGTAACAATCGCATCTAACTTTGTTCGATCAGCAACGTCTTGATCAACAAAAAATGTTTGAGCAACGGGGGCAGGGTCAGCTAATCCTGTGGTCTCTACTATTATTGCGTCTAGTTTGTCGGCCCGTTTCATAAGTCCACTTAAAATACGGATTAAATCACCTCTAACAGTGCAACAAATGCAACCATTATTCATCTCAAAAACTTCCTCATCAGCATCAACAACAAGATCATTATCAATCCCTTGTTCACCAAACTCATTAACAATTACAGCATATTTTTTTCCGTGTTGTTCTGTTAAAATTCGATTTAAAAGAGTTGTTTTTCCTGCTCCAAGAAATCCTGTTAAGACTGTTACTGGCACTTGATGAAGATTATCCAATTAAGATACCTTTTTTATAAGTTGATTTGTTTTCATTATTAACTGTTTCAAAATACTGTAATCAAAATTTGTAATAATATAACATTTATTAGTCAAGTAATAATTTTTGCTGACATAGTTCGAAATAAAACCTCTATTTTTTTTATGTCTTTTTATAAAATCATTTTTTCAGGAAGTCTTGATATAAAGATTGGTAAGTAAATGTGAAATTACACATACAAAGTTGCATTTTCGAGTCAGCGTAAGGTTGAAGTGGGGAACGTTTTTAGTCTACTTGTTCCAGGGCTTTTTTTACTTTTGTAAACATTTCATCGACCTGATTTTCGTTAATTATTAAAGGTGGAGAAAAAGCAAGCGTATCTCCGTTAGCTCTTACCATTAAGCCAAGATCCCAAGCTTTTTTCATGGTTTCAAACCCTCTTGCACCAACTGCGTTACCTTTAGGCTCTAATTCTAGTGCTGCAATCACTCCTAAATTTCTAATATCGATTATATGTTTTGTTCCCTTCAGGCTATGAGCGGCTTCTTCAATAATAGGAGCCATATGAGCAGCATTATCAAATAATCCCTCTTCCTGATAAATATCTAGTGTTGCTAAGGCTGCAGCGCAAGCAACAGGATGACCAGAGTAAGTATATCCATGAAATAATTCTATTGGAGCATCTGCATTTTCCATCATTGATTCATAAATAAAGTCTTGAACTATGGTTGCACCCATAGGGATGGTGGCATTTGTAATGCCTTTTGCACATGAAATAATATCTGGTGTTACACCAAAAAACTCAGAGCCAGTTGCTTTTCCCATACGGCCAAAAGCAGTTACGACTTCATCAAAAATTAATAAAATGTCATGTTTTGTGCAGAGCTCTCTTAATCTTTTTAAGTATCCTTTAGGCGGAGGCAGCGCACCAGTTGATCCAGCAATTGGCTCAACAATTACAGCTGCAATAGTCGATGCATCATGCAATTGAACAAGACGCTCTAAATCATCGGCAAGTTCTGCTCCATGTTCAGGTTCACCTTTTGAAAAAGCATTTAATTTTAAATTGTGGGTATGGCGTAAATGGTCAACACCGTTTAGCATTGATCCGAAGTACATTCTATTTTTTACCATACCACCTACACTTATTCCTCCAAAACCCACACCATGATAACCTCTTTCGCGACCTATTAATCTAGTTTTAGATGAATGTCCACGTGCACGTTGATAAGCTAGTGCAATTTTTAATGCACTATCAACTGCTTCAGATCCTGAATTAGAAAAGAAAACATGATTCATTCCTTCAGGAAAAATTTCTGCTAAACGATTAGCTAGTTCAAATTGTTTTGGATGTCCAAATTGAAAAGGTGGAGAGTAATCAAGATTTTCAATTTGTTTATTTACTGCTTCTTGAATTTTTTTTCTACCATGACCGGCGTTTACACACCATAGCCCTGCAGTGCCATCTAAAATTTCTCGATTATCGTCACTAATAAAATGCATATCTTTAGCACCGACAATAATTCTTGGGTCTTTCTTAAATACTTTGTTAGGAGTGAAAGGCATCCACAACGGTTCTAGATTATTTGGCTTATTCATTCTCTCTCCTGATTTAAATAAAGATACATTATTCCCTCACAAATGCTTCAGCAAGGGTAATAATGTCATCTTTTAGAGTAGGGAGAGGGCAGCGTGGACTGCCCTCATCACAATCACATTTTTGATCCGATGAAACCTGCTATGAACCAAATAATCATAACTATAAAGGGGTAGTGTCCTGTAAACATATCTGCCATATAAACCTCCATGATTCCTTTAATTAGGTTATAGGATTTCATAGTAATATGCAATATTTGCATATGTATAGACAAATTTTGTTAATTTATCCACATTTATTGTGAAATATGGGGATTAATTATGCATTTTTTTTATACCAATAAGCATCATTGTTATTTCTTCGTCCTTATAATAAGTATAACTAGCTTATGAGCGTCGTTTCGAAAACAATCAAATATTTACTCGATAAAAACATATCAGTTTCAACAGCAGAGTCCTGTACAGGTGGTTTGCTTGCAGCAGAATTTACAGCTGTGTCTGGTATATCTAAAATTTATAAAACTGGATTGATAACATATTCAAATGACTCAAAAATTAAAAATCTCAAAGTCAAACCAAGTACTATCAAAAGGTACGGTGCGGTCAGCCGTCAAGTATGTGCTCAAATGTGTTTACATTTACACAAGATTTCCAAAAGTCAGCTAACATTTTCAACAACAGGTGTAGCTGGTCCAAACGGTGGTACTAAATTAAAACCTGTAGGTTTAGTTTTTATCGGATTATATTTTAAAAAAAATATTTATATCGAAAAATTAAATTTCAATCCAAAACTTTCTAGAATTCAAATTCAAAAAGGCACAGTGAAAGAATGTTTTCACATGTTAAACAATATTATAGATGAGCTATAAGCGAAATTATAATAGTTTACTACCTGAGGATTTTGAGCTCAGTGAAGAATTTGAAAATATTATTCAGCAACTAGAAAGCACAAAAGATCATTTTTATATTACTGGTAAAGCAGGTAGTGGTAAGTCTACACTATTGGCTTACTTTCGATCTATAACAAAGAAGAATACAGTTGTTCTTGCTCCAACAGGAGTTGCGGCAATTCGAGTTAAAGGACAAACTATTCATTCATTTTTTGGTTTTCCACCTAAAGTTATTCAAACACGACATATAAAAAAAGTAAGACAAATCGAAATTCTTCAAAATTTGGAAACATTAATTATTGATGAGATATCTATGGTTCGTGCTGATGTTTTTGATGCGATCGATTATAGCCTTCGTGTTCACAGAAAAAAACTTACACAACCATTTGGCGGAGTTCAGTTAATTGTTTTTGGGGATTTATTTCAACTACCACCAGTTGTGAATATGGATGAGTCAGGACTTCTACAGCGCATTTATCCTAAAGGTCATTTCTTCTTTCATTCAAATATTTTCCAGGATGCCCAATTTAAAACGCTTGAATTACATAATATTTATCGTCAAAAAGACGACCATTTTATTCATTTGCTTAACTCTGTTAGAGATGGCTCAATTACTCACACGCAGATTGAGAATATAAACGACTCTTTAACTGATCACATTGAGATGGATGAAGGTAAAATCATACTTACTACAACTAATGCTCGAGCGAGTAGCATTAATCAAAAATATTTAAGCCAGTTAAATCAGGAGGAGTTTTCTTACAGGGGACAAGCTACTGGTCAATTTTATAAAGAATTATTTCCCACTGATGAAATCTTAAAATTAAAAAAAGGAGCTCAAGTAATTATGATTAAAAATGATCCTGAAAAAAGGTGGGTTAATGGATCTATTGGTATAATTCATGATATCGCTCAAAAAAAAATAAAAGTAAAAATCAATAATAAAATATATGAGGTTAAAAAAGAAAAATGGGATCGTATTCAATATACATATGATGATGATCAACAAGAAGTTCAAGAGGAAATAACAGGATCTTTCAAACAGTATCCAATGAGATTGGCTTGGGCAATCACAATTCATAAAAGTCAAGGACAAACATTTGAAAGAGTAATTATAGATATGAGTCAGGGCTCTTTTGCCCCAGGACAACTTTATGTTGCACTAAGTAGATGTATAAGCTTAGAAGGTATAGAACTGCTTAGACCTATTAAAAAATCAGATATCATTGTTAACAATCAATTGATAGGTTTCCAAGACAGATTAATTTAAGATGGGTAAAAAAATATTATATAGTATTGCAGTCTTTGGCATTATAGGTTTGGGCCTATATATTACTTCGACATTTGAATACCATGAATACTATGAGGAATGTGAAAAACAAAGCAACACTCAAGGAGGTATTGAGTCTTGTGTTGATTTTATGATAGAGAAAGCAAAAAAATGATTTATCTCAAAGATAGTTATACAAAGAGTTTTGAAGAAAAAATTTTATTAGTCGAGGGTGACAAAATAATTACTCAAGATAGTTCTTTTTATGCTCAAAGTGGTGGGCAACCCGGAGATAAGGGAGTACTTGAAATTAATGATAAAAAATTCAATGTTATCAACACAGTTAAACATGAGTTAGGTATTGCCCATGTTGTTGACTCAGAAAATCTAAATCTATCTGGGCAAATAAAAGGCCATATTGATTGGGATCATCGATATCGCTTAATGAAAATGCACACCACGATGCACTTAATGTGTGCAGCACTACCTTATTATGTTACAGGAGGATCAATTGGTTTAGAAAAAAGTAGGATTGACTTTGATTTAGGTGAAGAAACTTTTGAATTTGAAACTTTAAATAAAATCATTAATGAATTTATTCAACAATCTCATTCTATTTCTTATCAGTGGATAACAAATGATGAGCTAGATCAAAAACCTGAGCTAGTGCGAACCTTGTCAGTTAAGCCGCCAAGAACAAATGATAAAATTCGCCTTGTTAAAATAGGAGATATTGATTTACAACCGTGTGGGGGAACTCACGTGGCTAATACAAATGAAATTGGCGAATTTAAATTTATGAAGTATGAGAGTAAAGGAAAAATGAATAAACGTGTTCAGTTTACTCTCATATAATGCACAAAGCATCCTTTAAAGATTTTTTACTTTTATTTTTATTAGCTGGTATATGGGGAAGTGCGTTCTTTAACATCAAAATTGCTTCAGAAAGTTATACACCAATGGCACTTGCCTTTGGTAGAATTTTTTTTGCTGCAATAGTAATGCTTATTTACTGTTGGATAAGAAAAATTTCAATTGAAGCATTTGGAGAAAATTGGTTATGGTACGCAACTATAGGATTTGTGAATTTAGTTCTCCCCTTTTTTTTTATTTCATTCGGTATATTAAAAGTTCAGAGTAATCTAGCAGCAATCTTGATGTCCACGGCACCCATTGCAGCAACAATCTTAGGACATTTATTTATTCAAAATGAAAAAATTAATCTTTTAAAATTTGTTGGAATATTAATAGGCTTTCTTGGTATCGTTTATTTATTTTCAGATAATATTCTAATTAATCAGTCAAATATCTTTTATGCATTTATGGTAATCTTGGGTCCAGTTTGTTACACCATAGGTGGACTATTTTCACTCAAACTAAAACATATTAAAAATGAAGTACTTACATCAAGTATTTTAATTTGGGCAGTTATTCTTTTATTACCAATTATGTTCATTTTTGAAAATCCAACAGAATTGAGACCGTCTCTTAATGCTACAATTTCTCTTTTGTATCTTGGTATCGTTGCGACCGCGATAGCTTGGTTAATGAGATTTTATATTCTTAAAAATAATGGCTTAGTTTTTCAATCACAAGTTGCCTACATCATTCCAATTTTTGGTTTGATATTTGGATATCTTTTTTTAAATGAAAAAATAACTTATAAAATTATTGTTGCCCTTATTGCTGTTTTAATTAGCACATACTTGATTGAAAAAAGTAAAAAAAATAAGATTACTGATAAACTATCTTGATGTTATTTGCTTATAATATACTGTACGCAATCTAATTATGTCAGCAGATATCTTAATTAAAATCGATAATCTAAAAAAAACTTTTCAAGGTGGTTTAGAAGCTCTTAAAGGAGTTAATTTAGAAATTCAAAGAGGTGAAATTCTTGCACTTCTTGGCCCAAATGGTGCTGGGAAAACAACACTTATTAATGCCATATGTGGAATAGTCTTACCTACATCAGGAACCATTTCAGTTGATGGATCTGATGTTGTTAAAGATTACCGAAAAACTCGATCGATGATTGGTCTTGTGCCCCAAGAACTCCATTTAGAAGCCTTTGAAAAAGTTTTTCAAAATGTCTCTTACACCAGAGGCCTATATGGTAAGAAAAAAGATCCTGCGTACATAGAAAAAATTCTTAAAGATCTTAGTCTTTGGGATAAAAAGGATAGTAAGCTTCGTGAGCTTTCTGGAGGTATGAAGAAAAGAGCATTAATTGCAAAAGCATTGAGTCATGAACCAAAAATACTTTTTCTAGACGAGCCTACTGCAGGTGTTGATATTAATTTGCGAAGAGATATGTGGAGAGCAGTGAAAGAACTCAAAGAAAATGGTGTGACAATCATCCTTACAACTCATTATATTGAAGAAGCTGAGGCTATTTCTGATCGAGTATCTGTAATCAATAACGGCGAAATCATAATTACTGATAATAAGAATGATTTAATGAGAAAAATGGGCCAAAAGAATTTAACTATAGAATTTCAAGAGCCTTTTAGTCAAATCCCATCTACTTTAGAGTCGTACAACTTAAAAATGAATAGTAATAACTCTTTAACATATTCATATGACTCCCACGGATCTTCGACTGGTATCACAGCACTTCTTCAAGACATAAAGTCGGCAGGTCTAAAATTAAAAGATTTAAATTCCTCCCAGACATCTCTAGAGACGATATTTGAAAAACTTTTGGAGGAGAGTGTATGAACTGGACAGGCATAATGGCAATTTATTTGCATGAGATGGATCGAATGAGAAGAACAACTGTTCAAAGTATATTTTCTCCTGTTATATCATCCTCTCTTTATTTTGTTGTCTTCGGTGCTGCAATAGGGAGTCGCATCCCTGTGATAGAAGATATCTCTTATGGTTCTTTCATAGTGCCTGGTATGATAATGTTAGCTTTACTTACACAAAGTGTTTCAAACGCTTCCTCAGGTATTTTTTTTCCAAAGTTTCTTGGAACTATAAATGAAATATATGCTGCCCCACTATCAACAACAGAGATTGTTATTGGTTTTGTTGGTGCTGCAACTACAAAATCAATAATTTTAGGAAGCTTAATATTAGCAACAGGGTTATTTTTTGTGGAAATATATATTATGCATCCTTTTACAATGATTTTAATGCTCGTCTTAACATCTTTAACTTTTAGCTTACTTGGTTTTCTCATAGGGATGTTGTCATCAAATTGGGAGGAGCTATCAATATTTCCTACACTAATTTTATCTCCACTTGTATTTCTTGGTGGCTCACTATATTCAATCAACTGGTTACCAGAGTTTTGGCAGAACGTTTCCTTGGTAAATCCAGTTCTTTACTTAGTAAGTGGTTTTCGGTGGAGTTTTTATGAAATGGCTGATGTAAGTATTACAACAAGTTTGATTATGATATTTACTTTTTTAATTCTAAATATTTCTGCAATTATTTATATTTTTTCAAAAGGCTTCAAAATTAAAGACTAGTAACAGATGTCAAATAGGATCGTCTGGTTTAAGAAGAATTTAAGATTTAAAGACAATGAAATTCTTATTGATGAAAATAAAAGATCTATATTAATTTACATTATAGAACCCGAGCTGTGGAAGCAAAAAGATATGTCTTTAAGGCAATGGCAATTTACATTAGAGAGTGTAAATGAGCTTAAACGACAATTATTAAAAAATAATTTATATTTAAATATCTTTTTTGGTGACGCGATTGAAATATTCAAGTTTTTAAAAGATAAATATAGCTTTTCAAGCGTAATTAGCGAACAAGAAACAGGCATTCAATGGACTTACCAAAGAGATAAAAAATTAAAAAAATTTTTTTTTCAAAATAAAATTGATTGGATTGAGTGTTCTTACCCAGGAGTTAAAAGAGGACAACATGATAGAAACCAATGGGCAAAAAATTTTAGAAACGAGATTATTAAAAAGTCTAATTTGCCCGTCATAAAACAATCAGTTAATTTAGAATTAACAAACCATGAATTACCAAAATTTTTTTATGACTCAACACCATGTCCATATAGGCAAAAGGGTGGATCTGTCGAAGCAGATAAATTACTTCAGTCTTTCTTGAATAAAAGAGGTGAAAATTATCAATTTGAGATGTCTAGCCCAATAACTGCTGAAAAAAGCTGCTCAAGATTATCAACTCATTTGACATACGGTACAATTTCACACCGCGCAGTTTTTCAAGAGGCTACAAAAAAAAGAGATCTAATAAAGCATACCAATAAAAATTTTGCTAAATCTATAAATTCATTTTTATCTAGGTTACATTGGAGATCACATTTTATTCAAAAATTAGAAGATCAGCCATCAATTGAACATGCAAGCTTTATTCCTGTGTATGATCAAATACGTGATAAAGATGAAGAGAAATTAGAGGCTTGGATTGAAGGTAAGACCGGAGTTCATTTTATTGATGCATGTATGATTTATTTAAGAAATCATGGATGGATCAATTTTAGAATGAGAGCAATGTTAGCTTCATTTGCTTCTTATAACTTATGGCTTGATTGGAGATACTTTGCTCCACGCTTGGCAGCATTGTTTACAGACTTTGAACCTGGAATTCATTACAGTCAAATACAAATGCAATCAGGTACAACTGGTATCAATACTATTAGAATGTATAATCCTTATAAGCAAGCTATGGATCAAGATCCTCTCGGTAAATTTATTAAGTCACAAATTCCTGAAGTAAAAAATTTCCCACCTGCTTTTTTTCATAATCCCCCAAAAAAAAGTTTGAACGTAAATTTGTTCGATAATGAGTTTCAAAAAGAAATAATTAATGTTAAAGAAACTGCTCAGTATGCTAGAAAAAAAATTTTTGATATTCGCAAATCACAAGAACATAAAATACTTGCAAAAAATGTTTATTTAAAACATGGTAGTAGAGGAAGAAATTGAACTAATCTATGTTTGAAAAACCTGATTATATCGTAATTGGTTCTGGATCAGCAGGATCTACAATTGCATACAGACTTGGGGAAAACCCTCAATTAAAAATTCTAGTATTAGAATTTGGCGGCAATGACAATAGTCCTTTTATACAAATGCCTGCAGCACTCTCATACCCAATGAATATGAATAAATTCGATTGGGGCTATAAAGCAGAACCCGAGCCTTCTTTAAATGGTAGGTCTCTCGTTTGCCCTAGAGGTAAAGTTATAGGAGGGTCTTCGTCAATTAACGGAATGATTTATGTTAGGGGTAATGCTGGTGATTATAATCAATGGGCAGAAAGTGGTGCAAAAGGTTGGGATTATCCCGATGTCCTTCCATATTTTCAAAGAATGGAAGCAAGCCATGGAGGCAATTCAGAGTTTAGAGGAAAATCAGGTCCTTTAAATATAACTCATGGCAAAAGAGATAACCCATTACATAATGCTTTTGTAAAAGCTACCGAGCAGGCGGGATACACCTACACTGATGACTACAATGGCTTTCGACAGGAGGGTTTTGGACCAGCTGATATGACTGTTTGGAAAGGCTCACGTTTTTCAACAGCAAAAGCTTATTTAAAGCCTGCGTTAGCAAAAAAAAATGTACAACTTATAACAAAGGTCCTAGTAGATAAAATAATTTTTCATGAAGACAAAGCTAATGGAGTTGAAGTATTTCATCAGGGCCAAAAAAAAACCTTTAGTGCAAATATTGGTGTTGTTTTATCAGCTGGCGCTATCAATAGTCCAACAATTCTTCAAAGATCGGGTATTGGAGAGGGCAATGATTTAAATAGTTTGGGGATTAAGGTTATTAAAAATTTACCAGGTGTTGGTAAAAACTTACAAGACCATTTAGAAGTTTATTTTCAAGTTAAATGTTTACAACCAGTAACGCTTAATAAATATTTAAATCCTTTTTCTAAATTACTTATCGGCATGCAATGGATGTTTTTTAAAAGTGGGCCAGGTGCAACAAACCAATTTGAAACTCTTGGTTTTATTCGTTCTGATAAAAACATACCATATCCAGATATACAATTTCATTTTCTTCCAGTCGCTATTAGATATGACGGAAAAGCACCTAGCGAGGGTCATGGTTTTCAATTGCATGTAGGGCCAATGCGTTCAAAATCAAGAGGTTTTGTAAAATTAAAATCTAGCAACCCATTTGACTCACCAACTATAAAATTCAATTACATGTCTCATGAGGATGATTTTCCAAACTTTAGAAAATCACTTAGACTTAGCAGAGAGATATTGAACCAAGAGGCCCTAGTTCCTTTTAAAGGAGATGAAATTCAACCTGGTGATGACGTTGTTTCGGATGAAGCTCTTGACGAATTTATAAAAAATAATTGTGAAAGTGCTTACCATCCATGTGGTACCTGCAAGATTGGAAAAGAAGATGATCCCTCTTCTGTCGTTCTAAACGATTGTAAAGTAAAAGGTTTTTCAAATTTATACCTTGCAGATTCATCAATTTTTCCTCAAATATGTAATGGTAACCTTAATGCACCATCAATAATGACTGGTGAGAAAGCCTCAGATCATATCTTAGGAAAACCTCTTTTAGCACCATCAAATCTACAACCTTATACCCATCCAAATTGGCAAAATTCACAAAGATAAAATTTATCATCAGGCTAGTGCTTTTGTTTCTGATGCTCCCATATACTACTTATTCTGATAAACATATTCCATATTATAAATCCCTAGCTCATGATAAGTCATGGTTACGTCATTATCCCGACAATCAAGATTTGAGTAAACAAACAGAGAAATTTCTCCTTACACAGGAAAATATGCCTGTAAAGATTATTGAAGAGTTTAGAAATAGTTGGAGTTCTTATACGGATTGGTACCGCATTGAATTATTTAATGGAATACAAGGTTGGATTGCTCACAATCAGTTATCTAAAAAAAGAACTTTGCTTATATTAGAGGATATTGAACTTTATGCATTGAAATCTTATGACCCTGAGTCTTGGATGACTATTCAAAAAGGAGTAATACAAGCACCAAAAATTGTAAACTTGTTAGAGGTAAAAGAAACAATGGTAAAAATCAGTATACCTGAGGGCAATAAATCCTCTGTCAAAGGATGGATACCTATAGATGATAGATTATGGGGAGTCTTTAAAAATGAAATTCAAATTTTTAATGATTAAATACTTTCTATTCATGTTACTCGTGGTACAAGAATTAATGGCCTATAGTGAATCACCTTATAAAGTAGTTCATCAGACAGATTCATATGAAATTAGATTTTATGAGGAGCGCTTAGTAGTTCAAACCCAATACACTAATCAAAATAATGGATTTCGAAAGCTCTTTAATTATATTTCTGGCAAAAATAAACAAAGTGAAAAAATTGCTATGACCACACCTGTGAATGTTACTCAAATTGAAAATGAGTACGTCATGCAATTTTACTTACCGGATAAATACAAACCGAATGAAATACCTTTGCCATTAGATAATTCAGTAAAAATTTCTTCAATTGAGCCAGGTTACTTTGCAGTAATTAGATATTCTGGTTTTGCTTCCGATAAAAATTTTTATAAACATCGAGATGTTTTAAAAAGTGAGTTAATTACTGATAATATTGAAGTAATTGGACCCGCTATTAAAGCTACTTATGATGGCCCCTTTACAATGCCTAATATACGAAGAAATGAAGCTATTTTTCAAGTTGACTGGAAGTAGACCCTTTGATTTTTAATAGAAGCGCAAATAATTTCTTTGACTCAAATACTAATGGACATTGATTCTATTGCCCTATCTTTAGATATTCACTGGATGCATAGTTAAATTAACTTCTTAGCATTATTTTTTTTGTGAATCTGTAACTATAAGTCATGTATTACTCAAAATATAGAGAGGTATTTATGAAACTAATAACAGCTATTATCAAGCCCGACAAGGTTGAAGCTTTGAGACAGGCACTAACAGGTGTCGATATTCAAGGTTTAACTATTGTTGAGGCCAAAGGATATGGGCGCCAAAAGGGTCATACCGAACTGTACCGAGGCGCAGAATATGAGGTACATTTTCTTCCTAAATCTCGAGCTGAGATTTTAGTGGACTCTGCAGACGTCGAAAAAGTCATTACTACAGTTTCTGAAGCAGTAAAATCAGGGAAAATTGGTGATGGTAAAATATTTGTAACTGAGGTGCAAGATGTTGTCCGAATACGTACAGGAGAACGAGGCGCTGAGGCAATTAAATAAGGAGATCGTATGAAAAAAATATTAACTTTTTTAATCCCTACTTTGCTTCTCTCTGGAGTTGCAAGTGCAGAGGTTTCCGCTGAAACAGCTTTTGTATTCAATACATTTTTATTTGTTTTTAGTGGAGTCTTAGTGATGTTCATGGCATTAGGTTTTTCCATGTTAGAAGCAGGATTTGTTCGTAAAAAAAACACATCAGCAATTTTACTTAAGAATATAGCTTTATATTCAGTAGCCGGAATAATGTTTTATCTAATAGGTTACAGCTTAATGTATGTAGATGTCTCAGGTTGGATAGGCTCACTAAGTGGTGCGTTTTATGATACAGCTGATGATTTGACAGTTGCTACAGAAGAGGGTGGATACTCTTTAGCATCAGATTGGTTTTTCCAAATGGTTTTCTGTGCAACAGCTATTTCGATTGTATCTGGCGCATGTGCTGAAAGAATAAAAGTATGGCCATTTATTATATTTGCTGCTTTTATGACAGGAATTATTTACCCAATATATGGTTCATGGACTTGGGGCGGCGGATGGCTAACTGAAATGGGCTTTTCTGATTTTGCTGGTTCGACAATTGTTCACTCAGTTGGTGGATGGGCAGCTTTAACCGGATGTTTAATCCTTGGTCCTAGAGCTGGCAAATATGGTTCTGATGGAAAAATAACTCCAATCGCAGGTGCAAATATGCCTTTAGCTTGTCTAGGCACTTTTATCCTTTGGTTTGGATGGTTTGGATTTAATGGTGGGTCACAGCTAGCTCTTGGAAGTGCTGCTGATGCTTCTGCTATGTCAATTGTGGTCGTTAATACCAATATCGCTGCATGCGGCGGTGTTGTAGCAGCAATAATTCTATCGCAGCTTATGTATAAGAAGATTGATTTATCAATTGCGTTAAATGGTGCCATTGCTGGTCTTGTTGCAATTACAGCTGGTCCTGATTTAAGTAACCATTTCTTATCTATGATTGTTGGTGCTATTGGTGGTATCCTTTGTACAATTGCTATCCCGATGCTCGATAAAATGAAAATCGATGATGTTGTGGGAGCGATTTCTGCTCACTTAGTTGCAGGTATATGGGGAACTTTGGCTGTAGGTATCTTTGGAAGTGGAGATTTCTTGGTCCAATTGATCGGTATCGTGGCTGCTGGTGTATTGGTTGTGCCTTTAAGTGGCGTTTTCTTTTACATTCTAAAAGGAACAATTGGCTTAAGAGTGTCTGAAGAGACGGAAGCTTCAGGTCTTGATAAAGCTGAATTGACAACAGAAGCTTACCCAGAATTTAAATAATCTTATTTATAGTACTCCTAAAAAAGGGGCACATTATGTGCCCCTTTTTTTATATTAACTCATCAATTAAACTTGTAATTTTTGAACTGTCAGGTTTGGTCATAGAGGACCAACTTTTAACTAATTGACCTTCTGCATCAAAGAGATACTTATAAAAATTCCATTTAGGAGTTTCATTATACTCTGATGTCATCCAACTGTATATTGGATGGGCATTTTCACCAACAACACTGATAATTTCTGATATAATAAATTTGGTTTCATAATTAACTAAACAAAATTCTTTAACTTCCTCATTATTTCTTAGCTCTTGATGAAAACTATCAGAAGGAGTTCCAATAATTACTAAATTCTTTTCAAAATACTCACGATGAAGATTGGATAGATTAGCGTATTGTTTTGTGAAACCACATCTACTAGCAGTATTAACCAGAAGAATGGGTTTACCTTTAAATTTGTCAAGATTAACTATGTTTCCATCAATATCTTGAATACTAAAGTCATATAAGTTTTTCGCCATAATGCTCCCTATGCTTGTGAGTAAAATACTCAAAGCTATCAAGAAAATTCTCATGACAATATATACTTACTTTAAATTATCTGGATTTATAGATTTAAACCTTTGGTAAACCTAAAACTTCATTTTTTTTGATGTATTCATCTTTGTAGGGAGGTCTGCTAAATACCTCTTTAATCAAAGGTTTAAAGAAATCTAGATCTTTATTTTCATATTCGGGATCAAAAGATTTTTGATCCCATCTTTCACAGAAATCTGAGCAAGTTTGGAAATAAATATTATCTTTAAATTTATCTCTAGCATTTTTATCCCATCCATAATGATGAGCATAGTAGATCATTTGAAAAATTCCATGATGCTCAATCACCCATGTTATTTCATCTCTTACATAAGGTCTTACAACTTCAGCAGAAAACCTATCGTGATTTTGAGGGGCAAGCCCATCTCCAATATCATGAAGTAAGGCACCAACAATCCAATCAATGTCAGCTCCATCATTATAAGCTCTAGTAGCTGATTGTAGACCATGATCTAATCTTGTTATCTTGTAACCCTCCATAGTATTTTTTCCTTGTCTTGTAAGTTCTTCGATTATTCTTTCGTATGTCAAAGACACATACTTTTCTTCATATTTTTGGAGCAATAGATAATCTTCTTTATCTCCATCTTTCATATGTTTAAATTTTACATTTTTCTCAGTCATAAATTTGTCTCACTTATATGATATTTTTCATGTAAATATCTCAATTTTCCATCGGTCGAGTCAAACTCTAGATAACAACCTTGTAAGTGTCTAGCTCCCTCACTCGAGTCATAAGAGGTTCTTCCATGGAGAAGTCTGTGATTATCAAACATCATTACATCTCCTGGTGATAGCTTAAATTTAATCTCGAAGTCAGATGAAGTGTATAAATCTCCTAATAATTTTCTCGCTTTGTAAAAACTCTCTAATTTTTTATTTTCTAAAGGTGGCACGTAATCAACTCTGGTACTATACCTGACTTGCTTATAGTCGCCATCCTTGTCTAATTCAATTAACTCTCCCCAATTTTCTAAAATTATATCTTTATCTTGAAATCGGTAACGTAGATTTGTTTTGGTTAAAGACTCAAATGCTTCTGGCTCATTTAATTTAATATATTCTGCAACTGAAAAACCATCAACAAGAGTAGAAAAACCACCACTTACTTCGTTTTTTAAACAGTGCAAAAACTGTATTCCAGGTGCTTCTGGTTTTCTGTAAGGGTTATCGGTATGAGGTGGTAATGCAATAGGTTTATAGGCTAGGTCATTTGGATTTGGTTTAGACATTACATCAAAAAATTCTCCAAAATTTGTGACCTTAACTGGGCCTATTGAATTTACAAATTTTAATAAATACTTACTTTCAGTTGGTACATTTTTAATAATAACAAATCCATATTTATAAAAATCCATAAGAAGATTATACATAGACTCTTTTTCAACCATATCTACTTCAAAAATAGCCTGAGGTATAACTTCTAGTTGAGAATTCCACAAAATTCTTTTTGGCAAGGGTCCTCTTTTATTTTTTTCTTCATCCATTTCTATCAAAAGATCATTTAAACGATATTGACCTTTTGCCCCATCATTAAATTCAACATCAAGTTTGTGATCTGATAATTTGCAACTTGTAATTTTCAATTTTAGGTCTATTGAGGATGGTTCATATAATCTTTGATTAGTATCTAAATCAAAATAATTTTCACCTGGTAGTCTTTCTCTTAACCAAATAGGATGCAAATGAAATGTCTTATTTTGATGAATTATCTTAATAGTGTTGTTTTCAAATTGAAAATCCATAATTCAAACCCTAAATATTTATAATTAAATATTTTGCTAAATTTAATTAATTGTCAATTAAGAAATTAATTCTTGATTTTAAAAATTGCCTCAATTTCTACCGTAAAACCTAAAGGTAAAGAATTAACTCCTACTGCAGCTCGAGCATGAACACCAGTCTCGCCAAAAATATCTTTCATCATATTCGAGCAACCATTGATTACTAAAGGTTGCTGTGTGAAGCTCTCAATACAATTTACAAAACCTGTCAGTTTTATTAATTGATCTACTTGATTAATTGATCCTATTTCATTTTTTAAAGCAGATAAGATAGCTAATCCACATAGCCTAGCGTGATTTTGAGCTGTCTCTAAATCAACATCAGCCCCAACTTTTCCTTTTGCAAAAGACCCATCCTCAAGTAATGGGCCTTGACCAGATATATATGCAATATTATCAACAATAACGCAGGGTTTATAACTCCCTGCAGGTTTAGCAGGTTTTGGTATTAAAAGTCCTAATTCAGCTATCTTGGCTTCGAAATCCATCAATTAAAAAATTACTCTTTTTCTTCAATTTTACTAATCATTTGTTCAGTAGCAGTTTGCATTCCAATTGCGGAAGCGGTGCGAGGCACAACCATTGATGGTGTATTATCATCATAAATATCACTAGTTCTTCCAACTCTTACTCTTTGATAGGTAAATAGTGCCAGAAAAACATAAACTATTGCACAATAATAAAACAATCCATAGGCATCAAAATAAGACATAAATCCAGAGACGATAATTGGCCCTAAAACTAAACCTAATGCATTAACTAATGTCAGAGTTGAGCTAGCAGAAACAACCTCATCCTTTTCTAAAAAATCATTTAGGTGAGAAATAACAACTGCATAGTAAGGAAGAGATACAGCTGAATGTATTCCAACAAATAATAAAAGAATATTAAATGAAAAAGATCCGAAAATAATTACACAAATAGATGAAATCAAAGCAATGATATTTAATATCAGTAAAATTATTCTTCTATCAAACCCATCCGATAATTTACCAACCGGATACTGAAATAAAGCTCCAATGAAAGTATTTACAAAAACAAGTATAGAAATTTGAAAAATGCTTAAGCCTGACTTAGCTCCAAAAACTGCAATTAATCCAAATGATGCTCCATATATCATTCCAATACCAAAAGAACCGATAAAAGACATGGGAGAATTTTTATATAGATTTTTTAAAGATATGAACTTAGGTGTAGAAAATTCTGGTGCTGATTTTTTAGTAAGCAAAATTGGAACTAAAGCAAAAGAAATTAATAAAGATGTTAGAATATATAAGTGTGCCTCAGTAGTCTCTTTTAGATTTATTAGCAAACCACCCCCACTAGTTGATAAGTATAATATCACCATGTAAAATCCAATGAGCTTCCCCCTTGTTCTATTATCAGCACGATCATTTAGCCAACTTTCACAAACGATATATATTGCTGCCAATGAAAACCCCGTGAGTAGTCTTAAAAAAAACCAAAAATATGGGTGAGCATAAATCCAATGAAATAAAATCGTAATGGAAGCGATTGATGCGAATGCTGCAAATACTCTTATATGTCCCACATTTTTGATAATTTTGGGACAAATATATGAGCTTGCTAAATAACCTATAAAATAACCTGTAAAGACATATCCAATTTCAAAATCGGAAAAGTTAAATAATACGGCATTAATATTTAACAAGGTTCCTTGCAAAGAATGTGCAAGCATAATAAATCCAAAACCTGTAAATAGAGCCCAAGAGCTATATATGACGTTCAACACCGGAGATTTTTTAAACTTTTAGTTTAAAAAAGCAATTATTATTTATTGAAGGGGAGCTTTGTCATTTCAGACTCAATCTCTTGACCATCAAGAAGAAGTACCTGTTTTTTTTCTAAAGTTTGATATTGGGTTTGCACCATGGCTATTCCAAGACAACAGCCAAAATCTGGACTAAAGCATGCAGCTCTTAACTCACCTATTCTGTTATTACCTATTTTTAAAGATAGTGCTTTTGTAATTTCAATTTTATCCAGTTTAAATTTTAAACCAACTAAAGATCTCTTGACTCCCTCTTTGTGCTGTTTTTCTAATTCAGCTTTTCCTAAATAATCTATTTTGGGATTGAAAGAAACAAAAGAACCCAAACCACACTCCAGTGGACTGTCATTCATATTCATATCATTTCCAAAAGATAATAAACCACCCTCTATTCTTTCTATTAAATTTGGACAACCTGGTCTTACATCTAAATCTTTTCCCTTAGACATAAGGGTATCATAAAGATTAAGACCGATTTCATCATTATCTACATAAATTTCAAATCCACCTTGTTTGGACCAACCTGATCTGGCGATTAAAAATTTATGATTTTGAAAATCAAATCTTTTAAAGTTGAAAAATTTTAACTTATCTATGTCCTTAAATACCCTTGACATCAGTTCAAATGATTTTGGCCCTTGAACTGCAAGAATGTTTACGTTGGGTTCAGTAATTTCTACATCAAGATTCATACCTATTGCAATTCCTTTAGCATAGAGAAGTACATCAGTATCTGCTATGGAAAGCCACCATGTGCTTTCCCCAACTTTCATTATCAGTGGATCATTGATAATCTTACCTTTGTTATCAACAATTGGTGCATAATAACAAAGATAATCTTTAGCCTCAGATAAATCTCTACAAGTAATTAATTGTGTAAGTTTTGCTGCGTCAGGGCCCTGAATTTGAACTTGTCTCTCTCCTGATACATCCCAAAGTTGAACATTATTTTTAAGATGTCGACTGTCTTCTTCTATGCCTTTAAATGAAGCAGGTAAAAGCATATGATTATAAACTGTATATGATTGTACCCCATACTCTTCTATCCTTTTAGTATATGGTGTGGAGCGAAGTCGTGCACTTTTTGCAATTAAATGGTTCATAAAATTTCTGGCTTAGTTAATATGTATTCTTGATACAAAGCAAACGATATTTTTTTATTTTTATAATATTTCTTACATGTCATATTCCAATATTTCATTCTTATTCAAGTAATTCTGATCGAGTGGACTATCTCTTAGAGTTACTTCAAGAGCCATTAGATGATGAGTCTCAAAAAGAAGTAAAGGGAGCCATAATGCGAATTTGGAAACTATCAAGGAGTGAGGAAATACAACAAAAAATGAATAATATCGGGCAATTAATAAAATTCAAACAGTACCAAGATGCTGAGGATATTCTTTCTATAATAATAAATGAGCAAAATGACTTTATGGACGCCTATTATCAAAGAGCAATAATTCATTATTACCAAGGAGAAATCAACGAAGCACGTTTAGATCTTTTAAGTGTTTTGTCTTTGGAGCCAAGACATTTTGATGCATTAAGAGTATTAGCTTTTATCTATGAAAAACAAAATAAAAAAAGTGAAGCCTATTATACATATAAAGATCTAGAAAGAGTACTTCCTCATGATGAAGTAGTAAGAAGTAAGTTAAAACTTTTAAAGAATTAATTAAAGATTAAGACCTAGTAAATAAACTAATATACATAAAGTAAAAAAAGTAACAAGACTATACATCATTCCAATAATTATAGGAATAAAGCCTTGATTGAAAATTTTTTTTAAATTGATAGAAGCACCAAGTGCGGTTAATGCTAAACCAAATAGGATAGTAATTATATTTTCTATGATAACTATGGTGTTTTCCCATGTATAGGAGTTTGAATAAAAGACATCTATCATTGTTCGAATAATTATTAAAAAAATAAAACCTATTACGAATAAAGGTATTGAACTTTTAATACTTTTTAATATCTGAAAATTCTTAAGAGTCTCATTTTCTTTTCTATTTTTTAAAATCAATAATGATGGAATCAATAATACAAGAAATAAATTTCTAAGAAGTTTAGTGATAGTAGCAATTTCAAGAACCTTATCATTATGGTATAAGTCACTATATACCATTGCTGCAGCTAATACCTGACTAGTATCATGGATCCCAACTCCTAAAAAGATACCCTTTGCAATATCTGATATGAAATACCACTCTATAAAAAAAGGATAAATAAGCACTGCTAGGCTACCCCAAATGATAACTATCAATATTGCTATACCAACATCATTATCTTTAGATTTTAAAACACTTGAGGTGGCCATTATTGCAGTTACACCACAAATTGACGTACCAATAGCGAGTAATTTTGATAGTTCTTTCTGAAGTGGCAATAACTTTGAAAGAACTAAATATGTCAAGAATATCAATAAAAATACAATAATTATTATACTTATTGATTGAATACTAACATTGGCAAGTTGAGCAAAACTTATTTTTATTCCGAGTAATACTATAGCCAATTGGAGAATATTTTTCTTAATAAAGTCCCGTCCCTTTTGAACCCTCTCAGAAAATTGAAATAAATTAAAAAATAATATTCCTGAGATTAGACAAAGTAAGCTTATCGGTAAAGATGATAAATTTAAAATGTAACTCAAGGGTTGACTTAAAAAAATTGTAAAAAGGTAAATTAGACTAATAACTGTAATTCCAATAATTTTACTACTAGTCATTATCTGTCAAACCAGCACCAGCTCCTGAAATTTTTTTTTCTTCTGTTTCTTCAACAAAAGTATCTAGTGATAGTTTATAAAGATAGTCCCAAGAACTTTGGGTATATTTACTTTTTCTATTTGTTGATATTGTTAGAGAAAAGTCTGTTAAATTCTTAGGAAAAAAATTTTCATTTATAAAATAAATTCCCCCAGGACTTATAGTAAAATTTAAATCTGGCGATTTTAAATGAAAATATAGTAGGTTTTTTTTTGCTGACTTGGATAAGAAAGGAACAATTAACAGAGGCTCATTTATATTTTTAAAATTATAAGTACGGTGTAATTCTTTATTATGGGATTGATCAAGAAAGAAAATTCCAAAATGTATGGGACAAAGATTTCTTGTATTAGATTGATCCACATCCAAAAGTTTATTAAGGTTATTAAGCCCTAAGTCAATGAGTCTCCTAAAACTCTCTAATCCTTGAAATTCTGATTGTTCTAGTAATCTGACTGCTTTTCCAGCTTCTTCAGAAACACCCCAGCTTAATCCTTCAGCACGTGATGATCTTTTAATTGTTGTTTCGATTTCATATAAAGAATGCATTAAGCTATCTTTTTATAAGACCAAGTATCATCAGATTTACTTATTTCTCTCATTAATGGAGCACCTTGATACATCGTAATTCTTACCCATCGATCAGAACGAGGGTCAAAGCGAGTTGCACCAAAAAATGATAGTTTTAATCGAATCATATCTACAGGTATTAAAGTTTTTGAAGTAGTGTTATCTTGTATTTCAGAATAGGGAAGTTTCTCGCATATTAATACTCTTCTTAATATGTGACGGTATTCTTGGTTTTTTAACAAATAATACCCTAGGTCTTTCTCTAAGTTACATGATTTTAGATCGTCATAAAGTGCACTTACATCTCTCGCAATAGCCAAGGGTAGTTCTAAATCTGAACCCTCTTCAGTGAATCTATCTGACATCCGAGGTTCTTGTTTGTTTTTTGAGTAATACCAAAAATTTAAAATATTTTCTTTATCATCAAAATTAATATCTAGAAGCCAAGTATATTGATCCTCTATTAACTGACACACCTCTTTAATAGTTCTTGATGTGTCAATATCAAAGTACTCATCTTCGTTTATTGACATTTCAAAACTTAAAGGTTCCACTATATCAGGATAGACCTCCATCATTAACGAAATGATAAATTCACAGCATTCAGATTGAGTATTAGCTTCTGTCCATTCATATATAGAATTCCAAAAAAATTTATTTAGAGGAAATGATGAGTAAAATTTTTGAAAAATACTTAAATCTTTTAAAAGTTGATTATTCTTTTTCTTTTGGAAATCACTTTCTGTTTTCCAAAATTTAATATTCTCCCGAATTATAGATAGATAAGATTGTAAAATATCTTTATCTTTTTGGCTTACTGAAGAAATTGAGCGAATTGCTTTTAATGCTTTTTCTTTTGCAATGATCCATTGATTTAATAAAGCTGGATGATTAACTATAAATGGAGCCATTCCCAATCCTGTAGAATTGCCAATACCTAAATTTCTAGCAATATCTCCTTTCAACTTCACCGCTTTATTTGGTGAACGAGAGTAAGCAACATGATTTACTACATCAAAAGTGAATTGTCTTGCAAGATACACAAGCATCATTTCTAACCTAAATGGCCCCTTAAGTTCCTCTCGATTTTGAATTTTAATTCGGTCAGCTAATCCAAATTTTCCTGAACCATAAACAGCGGTAGTTCTATAAAGATAACCTACGTCATATAGGAGTTTAGTATTAGGTTGCTCTCCTTTAGATAGTTTATCTACTACATGTTCAAAGACACGAACTGATTTATTAGCTCGAGATAGACAAAGCTCTTTTTCACTTACTCTTCCTTGTTCTTGAAGAGGTACATTATTATTGAGTCTTTCAATATCCTCTTCATTTGGAACTCCATCAAATAAAACAAATGAAGCATCCCACTTTGTGGCTATCACTCGATCAGATCTCTCGCTATCCTCAATATGATTAGAAAAACAAATGAGAGAGTATTGTTTTTGGCCGTTATTTACTACATAAACGATATGACCAAATCCTTGTTTGTCTAGAGCAAATTTTTCAGTTGTAAATTCCCAACTCTTGAACTCTCTTATAAAACTTCTAAGAAAAGAAAGTTTAGATTGATGAAAGGATCCTAGCCGATCTAATTTCATAACCAACTCTGGTTTTCTTAAATCAATTTGCATTAATCAAACTTTCTATAAAAATTGTACCAATTATTTCCTAAGATGTCGTGTGTCTCTTCTTCACTAAAGCCAACGTCTCTTAAACCTCTGTGAAGATTTTCAAATCCTCTAGCATCCTCAAACCAGGATGGCTGAGGAGGAAAACCTGCATTATCTGGTGTTCCCTCACCAAAATCTTTTGTTTTCGTCCAGGTGCCATTTCTCATCCATTCGACTATACTGTCAGGGTGATGAATACAAAGATCTGAGCCAATACCTATTTGTTTAATAGATATTCTTTTTGTACTTTCTGCAATCATCTCACAAAATGATTTAAGAGTACATTGTGATGCATCTTTAAGATGATGTGGATATAGGGAGAAACCAATCATTCCTTTACTATCGTTCAATGCTTTAAGTATGTTATCTGATTTATTTCTAAGCCCCTTGTGCCAGAAAATAGGATTGGCATGACTTACAACAATTGGATGCTCCGAAATATCAATAGCCTCTAATGTCGAAAATTCTGCTGAGTGTGACATGTCAATTATCATATTTACTCGATTCATTTCTTTGATAACCTCTTTCCCCATTCTAGTAATGCCACTATCATGTTTCTCGTAACAACCTGTGGCAAGTAATGATTGGTTATTATAAGTCAGTTGCATAAATAGAACTCCTAATTCTTTTAAAGACTCAACGTAATCTATATTATCTTCGATAGGAGAGCAGTTCTGTAATCCATAAAAAATAGCAGTTTTATTTTCGAGTTTAGCTTTAACTATATCTCTCGAACTTTTCCCTTGAAAGATTAAATCTTTATTTTTTTTAAAATATGTATTCCACTTTTTTATGTTAGTGAGAACTTCATCAAAATCCTCGTGATAACAAATAGTTGCGTGAACAGCATCCAATTTCGCTTGATGATTGATTTCAAATATTTTCCTTGACCAGTTACAATACTGAAGATTGTCAACTCGAAAATTCATTTGAAAATTATACTGGTCCAGAATTAATGTAGGAAGTTTTTACCTGCGAGTAAAATTCTCTAGCATATGTTCCTTGTTCGCGAGGACCAAAACTTGACGCTTTTCTTCCTCCAAAAGGTACATGATAATCTAAACCAGCAGTTGGTAAATTGATTGTCGCTACACCAGATTTAATATTTTGTTTAAAAAACTCAGCTTTTGCTAGAGATTGAGTAATGATCCCACTGGATAACCCAAATTCTGTTTCATTTGCTATTTCTAAAGCGTGATCTAAGTCTTTTGATGGAATAACACATGCAATGGGTCCAAACATTTCTTCCTGATTTATACGAGACTTGTTATCTCCGTCAATAAATAAGGTCGGTTCCATAAAATATCCTGGTGTTCTCATGTTCATAGGGCTACCTCCAAAAGCTAATTTAGCCTCACCTTTACCTATATCGACATACTTTAAGTTTGAATCAAATTGAGATTGACTTGAAACAGGTCCCATTTGCGTTCCCTCATCTAAAGCGTGTCCCACCTTTAAATTTTTTATATTTTCCACCAAGCCATCTATAAATTTTTTATAAATATTTTCATGAACTATTAGTCTTGAAGAAGCTGTGCATTTTTGCCCTGTTCCACCATAAGCTCCATTTACAGCACAAGTGATAGCAGTTTTTAAATCTGCATCATCCATTATAATCAAAGGATTTTTAGAGCCCATTTCCATTTGCATTTTTTTCATAGTTGATGATGCGTCTTTATAAAGTTGTCTTCCAGTCTGAACTGAACCAGTAAAACTTATGGCTGCTATTTCAGGGTGAACTGCAATTTTGTGACCAACATCACTTCCAGATCCTAAGACTAAATTAAAAAGACCTTTGGGAATATCTTGTTTGGAAATTATCTCAGTCAAAGCTACCGCGCTACCAATTGTTAAAGAAGCAGGTTTTAAAATTACAGCATTACCACACATCATTGCAGGGGCTGCTTTCCATGCAGGTATAGCTATTGGAAAATTCCAAGGTGATATAATTCCAACCACCCCAAGAGGTTCTCTAGATATTTCAACCTGAAAACCAGGTCTAGTCGATGGTATTTTTTCTCCATATAACCTTAAGCATTCTGAGCCATAATATTGAAATTGTTGACCTGCTCTTGCAACCTCACCAATCCCTTCAGCCAATGGTTTACCCTCTTCTTGAGACAATAATTCTCCCAATTCCTCAGATTTTTGTATTAACTCGTCTCCAATTCGAATTAATATTTGTGATTTTTTTTCAATACCTACTTCTTCCCATTCCTTTTGTGCAATAATTGCTGACTCAACTGCTTGTTCAAATTGCTCACCAGTGGCTGAGGTATACTCAGATATTACATCAGCTGTATCTGAAGGATTAATATTTTTGATTGAACCAGTACCCTCGACCCAATGGCCAGCAATAAAGTTCGACTTTTTCATAAATTATCTTTTTAAGATCTCAGAGAGTTTTTTCGTAGATAAGAAACCAACATTATTTTTATCTTTATCTTGAATTACAAGATCTTCTGGTTTTTCAGAAATAACTTTATCGATAAATCTATCAATAAATTCATCTTGGTTAACGGGCATTGCTTTACTAATATCTTGTCCATTAAGCTTGTCCATTATATGTTTGGCTTTAATCACTCTAGCCCTATTAACATCTTCAACAAAGTCTTTAACATACTTAGTTTGTGGATTAAGTAATATCTCAGCAGGAATACCTTCTTGATCCATTATGCCATCTTTTAGGATAGCGATACGATCACCAATCTTAAGAGCTTCATCAAGGTCATGAGTAATAAATACAACAGTTTTATGTAATTCATCTTGAAGTTCCAATAGAATATCTTGCATATCTTTTCGAATTAAAGGATCAAGAGCACTAAAAGCTTCATCCATTAAAAGTATGTCTCCATCGTTAGTTAAAGCTCTAGCTAATCCAACACGTTGTTGCATTCCTCCTGATAGGTGTTGAGGATATTTATCTTCATATCCAGACAAACCTACTCTTTCAATCCATCTAAGAGCCTTTTTTTTGGCTTCCTCTTCATTGATATTTTGGATGTGTAGTCCAAAAATAGTATTTTGCAAAACGGTTTTATGAGGAAGTAAGGCAAATCTTTGAAAAACCATAGCAGTTTTACTTCTTCTAAAATTTCTTAGTTCTTCTTCATTCATTTTTAAAACTTCTGAGCCATCAATGGTCACGCTTCCATCAGTCGGCTCAATTAAACGATTTATGTGACGAATTAAAGTAGACTTACCAGAGCCAGATAAACCCATTACTACTTGAATTGATTTTTCCTCTATGTCTAAGTTTATATCTTTAAGACCTAAAACATGATTATGTTTTTCTAAAAGCTCATTCTTACCAACTCCATTTTTGACATGTTCCATAGCCGATGTTGGGTTTTTACCAAAAATTTTATATAGGTTTTTAATTTTAATCTTTGCCTCAGGCATTAGATAAGTTTTCCAGAGCGATGCTTTTGAATACGCTTTCCATATGATTGAGAGACTCGATCGAAAACAATCGCAACGATTACAATTGCCAACCCATATAATACTCCTTTAGTAAAGTATTGATTATAAATTGATTGTAGCACAGGTTGACCTAGTCCTTTGACGCCAATCATCGAAGCAATTATAACCATAGCAAGTGCCATCATAATCGTTTGATTAATTCCTGCAAAAATAGTTGGTAAGGCCAAGGGAAGCTGAACTTCAAATAATTTTTGCCTTTTTGTTGCTCCAAAAGCATCAGCTGCTTCAAGTGCTTCTTGATCTACTTCTCTTATTCCAAGGTTAGTTAGTCTTATGAGAGGAGGTATAGCATAGATAACAACAGATATAAGGCCAGGTATTTTTCCAATACCCATTAGCATAACAATAGGAATAAGGTAAACAAATGGGGGCATTGTTTGCATAACGTCTAATATTGGAGTGACTATTTTTTCAGTGCGATCAGAACGAGACATTGCGATACCTGTTGGAAGACCAATTACTACAGCCATAATCACAGATGTGAGAATAATAGCTATCGTGCTCATAGTTTCCTCCCACATTTGGAAGTAACCAATAAATACAAAAGCTAGAAAAGTAGAAACACATAATTTTATACTTCTACTTCCCCAATAGGTGAGAGCCATTAAGACAATCATGAAAATGGGCCATGGTGTGGCAATTAATAAATCTTCAAAAAAAACTAATAATTTTAATAATGGGTTGAAAATAGCATCAATTGTATCTCCCCATTCTCTTGCAAAATCTTTATATCCAGCATCAATTGCCTTTTTCATACCACGATAAGTGGCTTTAGGCATTTCAGGAAACTCAGTGAAAAAATTAGACATTAAAATAAAAGGTATTTGTTATTAAAAAAACCCCCCTTAAATAATTAAGGGGGGTTAAATTTAAATGATTTACATCATTCCTAGTTCTTTTTTAATAGCTATTCTGGCATCTGCAGAAGTCCAGTTCTTCCAAACATCTTCATTTTCTAATAAGAAGTGTTCAGCAGCCTCTGAAGCTTCAGCTTGTTCGCCATCTTTCCATGCTAACATTTGTGATAATAATGTATTTGGAAAACTTCTCTTTTCAAGATAGTTCATTACCACATAATTATCGAGCATGTCTGAACCAACATAGGTTTCAACAGTAGATGCAGGATATCTATTTTTACCTGGAGCTGCTACTTCTAAGTCATTGATCTCAGAAATCCAAGTTTCATAATTATGATCAACGCCTTCATCAAGCTTAGTCATGTCATACTTACCAAGGATAGCTGTTGGACCCCAGTAGTAGCCCATCCAACCTTCACCTTTATTGTATGCTTCACCCATCGCACCTGCAAGAGCTCCACCTGAACCTGGATCAATAAATTCAAAACCAGCATCAGCCATACCATAAGCTTTAAACATTTGTGTAGTGGTGATCTGACAGTTCCAACCTGCAGGACAACCGTAGAAACCAGCTACGCTTGAGTCTTCAGGGTGTGGGAATAAATCAGGTCTTGCAAGAGCATCTTCAATAGTGACGATACCATTAGCTTCTGCAATGTAAGTTGGGATAAAAAAACCTTCTTCTCCACCATTTTCAAATACTTTACCTACGTTTTTGATAAGACCTTCAGCTTCAGCTGGATCTAAAACTTGCTTTAGGTTTTGAGACCACAGCTCAGGAGCGATTGATGGCTCACCTTTCTCAATAAGAGATGTAGATGTAGGCATTGTATCACCAGGAATTAATTCAACATCACATCCATAGCCATACTCGAGTATGGTCGCATCGATGTGAGCAATAACCTGAGCAGAAGCCCAGTTCATCTCTGCAATTGTTACATCACCACAACTTGCCTTAGCACTACTAGAGATAGATGTTATCCCTAATGCAAGGAAAATAGTAGTAAATATACGAAATATTGACATATTTCCTCCTTTTTAGATATATCTATGTAACAGTTAAACATTTAGTTCCATATCATGCAAATTATTTATAATGTTTATTTGTCGTACTTTTTTTAATTAACTTGATTACAAATAATAAACCTATCTAATTTTATAAATGCCTTATTTAAATAAATCTCAAGCTCAAAGCCTCGCCTCTAAAAAGCTAATAAAATCAGGATGTATTAAGGAAAATAGCCTAGGAATTATTGATGGAATACTTGACGCAGAGTTCAGTGGAATAAAAAGTCATGGTTTTCACTATTTACCCGTATATTGCAATCATTTAAGAATAGGTAAGATTAACGGCAATGCCTCACCAAAACTGGAGCAAATTTCTAGCTCGTCAATCAAGGTAAATGCAGATAATGGTTTTGCTCACACTGCTATTAATATGGGACTTAAGCTTTTATGTGAAATGAGTAAAAATGAGGGTATATCATGTATGTCTGTTAACAATTCATATAATTGCGGAGTTCTTGGCTTTCATACCAAAAGAATTGCAGAGAAAAATTTAATTGGAATAGGTTTCACTAATGCACCAGCTTCCATTGCTCCTATTGGAAGCACTAAGCCAGTGATAGGAACTAATCCTTATTCAATAGCCGCTCCTCAAAATGGAGAGGTTTTAATTATTATTGATCAATCAGCCAGTGTGGTTGCAAAAAGTGAAATTTCTGTAAGAGCAAAACTAGATGAACCAATTCCTGAGGGATGGGCATTCGATAAAGATGGCAATGTTACAACAAACGCTAAAGATGCTCTTAAAGGGACTATGGCTCCCACAGGAGGATATAAAGGTTTTGGTGCGGGTTTAATGGTTGAAATATTAGCTTCTTGTGTTGCAGGAGGAAATTTAGGGACAAGAGCCTCTTCATTTGCAGGTGAGGATGGAGGTCCTCCATCCACAGGTCAATTTTTTATAGCTATTAATCCAAAAAAATTTAATTCAGATTATGATTCATATTTAGAAGAACTTGTTAATTCTATCAAAACTCAAGAGGGATCAAGGCTTCCTGGCTCAAAACGTTTGAGTAAATTTAATGAAAATGTTAATAAGGACATTTTCATATCTGATGAACTCATGAGTCGGATTGAATTAATTTGAATTAAATTATTTTATTTTTTAGTCACAGCGTATGGTTTAAATGAAGAGTCTGTTTTTTTGTTACCTGAATTAATATTTTTAGCAGGGACGCCAACCATTATTCCACCTTTAGGTACGTCTTTTGTAACAACTGCATTTGAGCCAATTCGTGCACAACTCTTTATTAAAACAGGACCTAATATCTGTGCACCAGATCCTACGATGACATCATCTTCAAGAGTAGGGTGTCTTTTTAAACCAACTTGTTCTGAAGCTTTGATAGCAGGTGATATTCCACCCAATGTCACACCGTGATAAATAGTGACATTATTTCCAATTTCAGCAGTCTCTCCAATTACAACACCCATTCCATGATCTATAAAAAAATTCTTCCCTATTTTTGCAGCAGGATGAATTTCTATTCCAGTTAAAAATCTTGATAATTGGGAAATCATTCTTCCTAAAATTTTTAAATTAAGCCCCCAAATGAAATTTGCTATTCTGTGAAAAAACAACGCTTTAACCCCAGGGTAAGTTAAAATTACGAGCAATAACGAAGTTGCAGCAGGATCTCTTGCTTTAATAGACTCGATATATTTTTTTAAATTTTCATACATAAATATTTTATTATAGAAATAAGGCTTATCCTATCAAGATCAAGTCTATAATTAATTATTCGTGTAAATAAACAAAATTAATTGTTAAATTGATAGGCGAATGTTTACAATAGAAAAACCAAAAGAAATTCATCTTAAGAGCTGGAAAGAAATTATAAATGAGAGTGCGTCATCAAATTCTTTTCAATTTGAAGAGGTTAATTTCAACCTATTTTGGTCGAATATATTTCAAGATGATTATTTTGCATTTGCGGCAAAAAATGCAGACAAATTTATGGGTATTGTTGTTGCAAAAATTAATGAGACTTATTTTGAGAAAAATATTTTATTAGATGTACTTTACGTTTTGCCAGATTTTAGAAAAATTGGTGTTGCAAGATCTTTAATGAACAAACTAGAGGAAATAGCTAAAGATCAAAAACTCGACCTTATTATAAATGGTGTAGAAAAAAGTAATTTACTTGCTCAGAAGCTTTTTAAAAATTATACCGTTGTTAATAGAACAAGATATTTCAAAAAAGCCTAATTGATTTTGATTATTTAATATTATATTTAATTATTATGGTTGATCCTAATAAGAATGGCGAAAACTATGACAAGAAAAATAGGTGGGTATGGATAATTATTATTCTAATTACTTTGAGCTCTGTTTACGTGATGTCAAAGATATTTATTCAGACACCTTGGCAGTATCTGCAGTAGCTTTAAGTCTTCTTTCAAATTCTCTAAGTCTTTTATATACACTCGCTAACTCAATAATCGTTGGCCAGGACTTTAATAAATATTGCATAGATCCCTCAACCCTTCCAAAAGCACGAATAATTTGTTGCATAACACCAAGAGTGATAATTCCAGCTACAATAGCAGGTGCTAAAAATACATAAGCACTTAAAACATTAGCTTGTAGGTATGCTATTCTGCCAATATTAAAATATAAGTATCTTATATATGATAAAAAATGAATTTTTCTTACGTCATCAAATAGTTCTTCTATCGTCTTAGGGCGAACGGTTTCATCATCCTCAGCAATGACTAAAACTTTACGATAAGCCGCTTCTTGTTTTTGTAAATCATATTCTACACCTACAAGGCGTAGAATTATTCCAAGAAGAATTAAAAAAACTGTTCCACCAACTGACCAAATTAAAGCACCAACAACTAAACCATACTCCCAATCTCCAAAAAAGAATATTGGAATCCCAGCGCTTAAACCTAACAAAATTGGTAAAAATTGAACAATTATCATAACAGACTCTATTAAACTTGTTCCTAATCCCTCCATAATTCTACCAAACTTAATGGTGTCCTCTTGCACTCTCTGAGCAGCACCTTCAATAGTGCGCGCGTAGTTATAAACACTGTGATACCACTCAACCATTGCAGTTCTCCACCTAAATAGAAAATGTGCAGTAAAAAAACTTACCAAAACGGCAATTGCAACATATATTCCAGCAAGCGTTATAAAAGAAAGTAAGCCTGCCCAGTATTCTTCAATCGTAATTGAATTTGGTTCAGCAAGAGCTTTTTGAATCATGTCATAAAAAGTACCAAACCACTCATTGATCCTAACATCAATTTCTACTTGAACCCAAAGACTACCCAATATAGCTGCTGAGCCAGCCCACGCCCATAAAAACCATTTTTTTGAGTTAAAAAATCTAAACATTATTTTAATCAACAATATGCGAAAAATTATAGTTTTTGAAGACTTAAAAGTGCTTCAATACGCTTAATTTATTTAAATCCTCCTATACCTATATAATGGGTTAATGCCAAGTATTAAGGACATTAAAAAGATTAGGCTTAATGATGAATATATATCTTTTGGTCCAGAGTCTATAGTAAGCGAAATAGCAGATAGTATGGATATAAAAAATATAGGTGCCGTTCCTATATTGAATGAACAAAAAACATTACTTGGTGTTGTTTCAGAAAGAGACATAGTCAGAAAATGTGTCAAAGATGGTAGAGATCCAGATTTAGTCACAGCATCAGATATTATGACATCAGAAATTATAACTGTAGACTTAAAAACCTCCTCAGAAATTGCAATAAAAATTATGGGGGAAAATAACATAAGACATTTACCAGTAGTAGATGATCAAAATAAATTAATAAATTTTATTTCTCATAGAGACCTTATAAGCTCTGTTAGAGATAGCACAAAACTAAATATAATTTTAATTACATTTATATGTATGATTATTCCAATAGTATTTCTTGTTAAGTCATTTGGCTGGATATGAAAACTAAAGGTATTATTCTTGCTGCTGGTAAGGGTACAAGATTAATGCCCGCAACAATACCTACGTCAAAACCTTTATTACCTCTTTATGATAAACCCATGATTTATTACCCAATTGAAACTTTAGTAAGATTAGGAATTAACGATATATTATTTATTGTCAAAGAGGACGACCTTTCAATATTCAAAAAAACATTTGGAACAGGTTCAGAGGTTGGTCTAAATTTTTCGTATGAAATCCAAAAAATTCAAAGGGGGATTGCAGATGCTTACTTTATTGCTGAAAAATATTTAGATGGCAGTCCATCAGTTTTAGCTTTAAGTGATAATGTTTTTCTTGGAAAAAATTATCTTGATTATGCAAATTCTGCTCTTCTGAAGATGCAAGAGAACGGTGGATGTGTATTTGGATTGCCAGTTCCAGATCCAGAAAAATTTGGTGTTATTGAATTGGATAACAATAAAAATATTGTTGGTATTGAGGAAAAACCTTCAAAGCCAAAAAGTAATTTGATCATTCCTGGTTTATATTTTTTTGACTCTGAGGCTTCAAAATTTGCAAAAACTCTCAAATCATCAAACAGAGGCGAATTAGAAATAACTGATTTAATTAAAATATATTTATTAGAAAAAAAACTTGCTTTAGAAATTCTAGATGAGTCAATTGTTTGGCACGATACTGGAAATGCAAATGCTTTACTAGAGGCAGCACATAAAGTAAAATTATATGAGCAAAATAATGATGTAAAAATTGGCTCTTATGAAATAGCCTCGTACGAACAAGGATTTATAAACAAAAGCAATCTAAATGATATTGCAGAAAAATTAATTAAATCTGATTACGGACAATTTATCAAAAAATATCTAACTAAAAATTAATCTCAATTCCATTTTGCTGACTCATTATTTAAGAATGTTATAACTTTTTGTTTAAACTGAATTTTTTCATCTTCATCTTTAATCATTTTATCTAGGTCGGTATCTAAACTAGAGAGAATTTTATTTTTAGAATTCCATTTAGATTTATCATCATCATTAAAACGCTCTTTAATTTCAAATTCATAATTTCTTTTGTCATTTTCAGGCAGGGTGTGGGGTGCTATTTCATATAAAATTCGCACAGCTATTTCTTTATATCGGTCATCTTTGAATTGTTTTGCAATTTCATATTTCTTATCGTTCGGTGCGATATGAAAATCAATCATTAACTTTTTATCTTGATGCGATGGGAAACTCTCAAATATTCTATCCTCAACATTAAATGGTTCAGGCCATTCTTTTTGATTTGAGAGGTGAAGTTTAATTAGACGAGAGCAAAATTCCTCATTTTTTTTAATAAAATTTGCTCTTTTTCTAAGTTCATCTACACCTATTTCAGCATATTTATTATCTTTGAATGAATAACTTTCATTTAAAAGTGTTTTTGATTTTGACCCATCAAAAACTTCACAAATTCTTTTAGCCCCATCATTCATTTTCTTAATTAAATCTTTATCTTCTAATTCTATGATTTTAACTGGATCAAAAAGCAAATTATAAACTAAATAGTGATGATTTCTTGATGGAATGCCTCCAATTAAAGTTTGAGCTTTGATTGTGGGTCTTCTTCCCCAAAAGGTCGTGTTTGTAAAAACTAAATTATCTAGCATGAATCTCTTAGGAGTGTCTCTATGTCGAAATTCATATGCAGAGTTCCAAATATTTCGACACCTTATATTTAATATCTTATTAAGTTCCAATGTAATTAAGCTATCAAAAACAGCATCATGAGGACCTGCGTCATAATTTATTGATATATTATTTAGTTTAGAAATTTCATCTAATTTAAGTATCGGATACCCTTGATCATCAGTATTAAATTTAATATGTTCAGGGCTATAAACTGAAACTAACCTTAATATATCAAAAACATCCATACGTACATTATTGTTAGTCACAGTCATATAAATTTCAGGTAATAAGTTTTGATAAAGTGCCTGTCGTAAAAAGGGTTCATCAAAATTTATATTATTGAAACCTACAAAAATAGCTGATGAGGATGACCATTGTTGAAATGTTTCATACAATTGAGCACTAGCTTCATAATAATTTGGGTAATTATTTTGTATTAAACTAGTTGGATCTACCCCAGTTGTTATTAAAGCACCTGGCTCGAACCATTTTCCCTCTCTTAACTTACTATGTATTTCTAATTTGTCTTTAACTTCAAATTTATTATTAGTTAACACAGCACCAACTTGTGTTATTTGATTAAATTTATCATTACGACCTGTTGTTTCGAGATCCCAGAAAATATAATGATCACTCATATTAAAAAATTATATCAAATAAATATTATAATAAAGTTTAAGTTTAATTTGTAATTTTGAGATATTATAAAAACTAGCCCCGGAGGAATAAGTAAGGATAGGAATAAGGATGGAGCTAGTTTTTGATTGGTGCTTTATACTAATTTTTTTTCTAAAGTCAAATTGCAGATAATAGAACTTAGCTGTGCAAAATTTGCACAGCTAAATGTATTGAATTTATTGATTTTTAAATAATTTTTTAATTTTCTTGTAATAAATTAGTGAACATTTGGCATCACAAAAAAATACTTTTTTTGGAATATCATAAAAATTAGGATCAGCCCAATATAAAGGCTCCTCAATCTTTTTTTTACATACTTCACAACTATGTTTCATTTAATTATCCTAAAAATTTAACTCTACTATTCTACTTTCTTCTATTGGCTCAGGGTCGAAGTATGGAACTGACCCATATAGTCTGTTATCTAAACCCAATATTTCATCATAATATCTCATCATAATCTTATTAGGGCTGGCGTGTGGTGCGATTTCTTTTAAGTTTTCAATTATAAGCTCAATATTTTCAGGGGAATATTTTGCCGCTATGCCTAAACTTGTTGCAGTAGATCGACTTATACCCATATGACAATGGACTAAAATAGGTTTAGTTTTATCCCAATCATCTGTGAAATCTAATAATGCTTGAGTATGATGTTTTTCAGGTAATATAAATCCCTCTCTTGGCTCAGAAATATCATCAATTAACATTTTCAAGTGTCTATTTTTATCCATACCTGATGGGGTTTCAGGCTCAAAATTTTTATTAATAATAGTAAGCATTTTATCTGGGCTAAATTTATCAACACACTCTTGGATATCTGCTAATCCACAAATAATTATTTTTTTTTGCATAAGAACTTCAATTAATATATAGCTTAAATAATCGTTAAGAAAGAATATTTATTTTCATGGTATCTCAATTAGATAGTCTTAAAAAATTTTCATCAGTTGTTGCAGACACAGGAGATATTGACAGTATTCAAAAATTTAACCCAGATGACTGTACTACCAATCCATCTCTAATATTTAAAGCTGTTCAATCAAACAAATACAAAAAACTAGTTGATGAAGTAATAAGTAATTCAAAAAGTAGAAAATTTTCTCAAACTGACGATCAAGTTAATTACATTGCTGATCAACTAACTATTTCTTTTGGTATAGAATTAACCAAAATTGTGCCAGGATATGTTTCTACCGAGGTCGACTCTGATTTATCATTTAATACTGAAGCTACTGTTGAAAAGGCAAAGCAAATAATCAATAGCTATGAGCAATCAGGTGTCCCCAAGAATAGAATATTAATTAAAATTGCAGGCACATGGGAAGGAATACAAGCAGTAAAAAAATTAGAGGCAGAGGGAATATCTTGTAATTGCACACTCATTTTTTCTTTAACACAAGCAATAGCTTGTGCTGAAGCAGGAGCATTTTTAATTTCACCATTTGTGGGAAGGATACTTGATTGGTTTAAATCAAATTCACAAAAAGATTATGACTCATCAAATGACCCAGGTGTTGAGAGTGTAGAGAAGATCTTTAATTATTTTAAAAAATTTAATTATAACACTATTGTTATGGCAGCATCATTTAGAAATAAGGATGAAATAATTAATTTAGCTGGATGTGATAAATTAACAATCAGCCCGACTCTTTTAGAAGAGTTAAGTCAAAATGATGGTGAAATTAAACTTAAATTGTCAAAAGAAAGCTCATCTTCATTGGATATTGAGAGAATTAATGTGAATGAGAGCTCATTTCGTTGGCATTTAAATGAAAATCAGATGGCATCTTTTAAACTAGCTGAGGGTATTAGATTATTTAATAAGGATTTATTGAAACTAAAAGAATTGATTAGAGGCCAATTATAATTATTGCACAAATCACTCCAAAATTATAAATAATTAATATGGAAAATAAAAATATAACAATTTTAAGTCAGTACGCACAAAGTAATTTATCAAAGATAGTATTTTTTCTTTTAGGAATTATTCTCTTATCAGTTTCTAGTAAAATCAGTATACCCTTCTATCCTGTGCCGATGACATTACAAACATTTGTTGTATATTTTATTGCTGCCTCAATGGGTATGGTTGGATTTTATGCAACTGTATCATATGTGACTCTGGGACTTATTGGCCTTCCCATCTTTGCTGCAGGTGGAGGTTTTGGTTATGTCATGTCCCCAACATTTGGATTTCTTTATGGAATGATTTTATCTTCTTTTGTAATAGCGTATTTTTCAAAAAATCTTTTTAGTAAAAATTTAATAAAAATCATTTTATCTATTTTTATAGGCGCGATAATTATTTTTGTTTGTGGTATTGCCCACTTATCTAGCTTCATAGGATTAGAGAAATCTATAAATGCAGGCTTATATCCTTTTATTTACAGTGAACTTTTAAAGATAGCACTTGCTATTTCTTTAACATATTTACTTATAAAAAAAAATTAATCTGGAATAAAGTTTAAAGCTACACCGTTATTACAGTATCTTAAACCAGTAGGTTCCGGGCCATCTTTGAAGACGTGTCCGTGATGTCCGCCACATTTAGCACAATGATATTCTTTTCGTGGAAACACCAGTTTAAAATCTGTTTTAAAACCTAAAGCATTAGGAAGATAATCAAAAAATGAAGGCCAGCCAGTTCCGCTATCATATTTCATATCCGATGAGAATAGGGGTAATTTACATCCTGCACAATGGTAAGTACCTTTTCTCTTTTCATTATTAAGCACACTAATACCAGGTCTTTCAGTTCCATGTTGTCTTAAGACGTAATACTCTTCATCTGATAATCTTAATTTCCATTCCTCATCTGTAAGAATTAATTTTTCCATAGCAACCAGGGGATTATATCCAACAAAACATCCACCAATTATTAATGATATAAATTTTCTTCTGTTTAAAACAACCATAAAATATCAGGAATAAATTATAATAATTGAAAATACTATTTCTTTTTAGCTCTTCTTTTAGCTCTTCTTTTTCGTGAACCGATTTTTCTTCTGCCTCTGTGTTTTTTAGGATAACCCATGACGGCGTATAATAGATATTTAACTTCAAAAATAAACATATTTTTTTGATTTGATTCATATATTTTAAGTAAATGAGAACAATTCTATTAGTTTTAGTTGCTGGATTAATACTATCAGTAGGAAACGGATTTAGAATGTCTCTAGGGATATATGTTCCAGATCTTTTAAGCTCTACAGTTTTTAGTGCATCGATAATAGGTTTAACATATGGTCTTTTTAATTTGCTTTGGGGAGCAATGTCACCCATTGCTGGTGCATTTGCTGAACAAAAGGGCTATGTAAAAACTCTTTGTTTTGGCTTCTTTGGTGTATCTCTTAGTTTCTATGTTGCTTCTTCAGCGATACATCCTTTACATTTTTTATTTGGTATTGGCATAATTGGGGGTATTTCAGCTGGTGTTATTTCTGTACCAGTTATAATTGGTGGAGTCTCAAAATATTTTGAGGATGATAAAACACAAAGCACAGTTACAGGAATACTTATGTCCCTTGCTGCAACAGGGATGTTTATATTTACACCTGTTAACCAATTTTTAGTCACAACCTTTAAATGGAGTTTTTCTTTTCAAATTACATCTATGTTTTTTCTGTTCATCATTCCTCTATCACTTATATTCCTTTTGCCTAAGCCACAAAAAAAAGATAAGAAAGAATTTACAAAAAGAAAAATATCAGATGTCATAAAAAAAGCCTTTAAGGATAAAAGTTATAACTATCTTATTTTAGGTTTTTTTGTTTGTGGCTTACATGTTGCTTTAATTTCAAACTATCTTCCAGTTTTTGCAAAAATTAAAGGTTTAGAAACTACAATAGCTGCAACAGGTCTTACTTTAATTGGATTATTTAATATGATTGGTACTTTAATTTCAGGAAAGGTTTCAGGCATCGTTAAAAAAAAATATATATTATCATTTATTTATTTTGTAAGAAGCATAGTAATTTTTTTATTATTAATTTTGCCTACTAACAATTTCACAATTATAGCCTTTAGTTGTTGTATTGGTCTTTTATGGCTATCAACAGTCCCACCGACTTCAGGAATTGTGTCAAATAGATTTGGCACAAGATACCTTTCGACCTTATTTGGAATTGTAATGGTTTCCCATCAAGCAGGAGCATTTCTTGGTTCTTTTATTGGTGGTTTAGTTATAGATATTTATGGCTCACTCGATATAGCTTGGATAATGGCGATAGTAATTTCTTTATTTTCTGCAATCATCCATTTTCCAATTATAGAAAAAGAAAAATCCGAAGAAGTTTTTGCTTAATCTTAAGATCAATCCTTTTCTAATCTTAGTTATTGGCGCAGTAAGTATTGCTTTTTCTCCTATATTTGTTCGACTATCAGAGGTTGATCCTATAATGACTGCTTTTTTTAGGGTATTCGTGAGCCTTCCTTTTTTTTTAATGTTTGGGTCACTGAAAATTATTGAAAAAGTAAACTTTCCTGTTTTTAAAAATAAATTTTTAATTATTTTTATCTCGGGTGTCTTTTTTTCATTAGATTTAATTTGTTGGCATTTGTCTATCAAACTTACCACAGTTTCTAAGGCAACATTTTTATCTAATTTAGCTCCAATTGTAGTAATTTTATTTTCATTAATATTTCTTAAAGAAAAATTTTCTAAGTTTTTTTTTATTGCCATATTTATTTCGATGAGCGGTATGACCTTGTTATTAGGTGAGAGCTTTCAATTTTATAAATCACAATTTTTGGGAGATCTTTTAGGTGTTCTAACAGCAATTTGGTATGGTTTTTATATTCTTACTATTAGCCAATTAAGAAAAGATTTAAATTCAAGTACGATTATGTTTTTTTCAGGATGTATAAGTTCAATTATTTTACTTTTGGTCGCGATATTTTTTGAGCAAATTTTAGTGCCAAAATCTTTTTACGCAATAGCAATTCTATTTTTATTAGGTTTTGTATGCCAATTCATTGGACAATCTTTTATAGCTTACTCTCTAGCATTTTTATCTGCTTCCTTATCATCTTTAAGTCTTTTGATACAACCAATTGCTGCGACCCTGTTGGCGTATTTTTTTTTCCAAGAAAAATTAACTTTGATACAATTTTTTGGAAGTGCATTAATTTTGATAGGTATTTATATTGCTAAAACAAAATATGAAAATTAAAAAAACAAAAGTTGTAGCAGGTTTAATCCTACAAAATGATAAACTTTTGATATGTCAAAGACCAAACTTTAAGGATCATCCATTAAAATGGGAATTTCCTGGGGGTAAAATCAAAAATGATGAGACTAATGAGGAGGCTTTAATTAGGGAAATTAATGAAGAGCTATCAATTAATATTATTAATTTTGAGGAGCTGATCAGTTATAATTTTAATTATAAAGACTTGAATAAAAGGGTACTTATATTTTTTTATTTAGTTAATAATTTTAGTGGTAAGGTTTTAAATAATTTTCATAAAGAGCTAAAATGGATTGAAATTAAGGATATTCGTGAATATGATTTTTTAGAGGGAGACCTTAAATTAATTGACTATATAAGTAGTAATGACTTTAAATATTAAAGATAAACCAAAAGAGGGATTTGAAAGAGTAGTCTATGCTGAGGAGGATAAATTTAATTTCTACTCAGTAATTGCTATTCACAATACTAAAAGAGGCCCTGCTTTGGGTGGATGCAGATATTTCAATTATAAGGATTTAAATAAGCAAGAAGAAGATGTTTTAAAATTAGCTGAAGCAATGACGTATAAGAATTCTTTGGCTGAACTTCCTTTTGGTGGTGGGAAAGCTACTATTCACTCTAAAATAAATAAAAAAGATGCATATAGTTTATTCGGAGAAGTTTTAAACAAACTTAATGGTAATTATATAACAGCTGGAGATATGGGAACAATTGATGAGGACCTAAGAGGATTTAGAGAATATTCAGATCATGTCTGTAACCCTATAGGTTCTGACTCCGGATTAAGTACCGCATTAGGTGTTTATTATTCAATGTTAGGATGTGTAGAATTTAAATTTGGACAAGACTCATTAGTAAATAAAAATATATTTATTAAAGGATATGGTAAGACTGGGTCTAGAATTGCTTCTTTGTGTAAAAAAGACGGAGCAAATATTGAAATTTCTGACTTAGAACATAAAAAAGATTTGATTGAGAGAGATGGTTATAAATTTTGTAGTCAACTCCAAGATACATCCTTTGAAAAAATTGATATTTACTCTCCTTGTGCAGGAGGAGGCGATTTGAATGCCAAGTTTTTAAATTTTGCGAATAATAAAATATCAATGATTACTGGATCTGCAAATAATCAACTGGATAATATAGATATAGAAAAAGCATTGTTTAACAAAGGTATATTATATTGTCCAGATTATTGTGCCAACGCTGGTGGTGTAATTATATTAGGTTCAAGAATTAGTATTAAAGAAGATCTCGAACCAGATGACAAAATTGTAGATGACCTTTTAAAAAAAATAAAATCACGTACAAAATTTATCTTAGAAAAATCGCAAAAAGATATAATTTTAGCATCCAATATCGCAAGTGAAATGGCTTTAGATGGATTAAAATAAAATGAATTTTTTTCAAGCTTATATTCACCCTCAACAAAAAGAAAGGTTGCTGTTTTTAGGGTATTGGATTGGATCTTTAATCATTTGGTCCTTTGTAATGAACATAAGCTTAGTTATTGTAATAGTATTTTCCGTTATGGGAAATTTTATTGTTGTTAGGCCATTGGCAAAATTATTTTTTTTATTAAAAAGTTTTGTTAATAAAAATTTTTTTAATAACCTCGATATATTTGAAGCTTATTATGCACGCTTTGAAAGTGGAAGAGTCACAAGAATTTTTATAAAATTATTTTTTTTTATTCTTACTTTAATTATTTCTATGATATTTATGGAGATATATATAGGATTTTTTGGACAAACAAAATTTTAAAATATATCTAAAGCCTAATTACAACTTTGCCTTTCGCTATAAAAAATCCTGTTAATATAGATTAAAATTTTAAGAAAGCTCTTTGTAAGTTACAACCACTCTTGAAAATGTAGTAATTAAACACATGATTATAAATATTATAGAAAAAAAAATATATAATTTTGGGAATATTAAACAAAGCAACATATATATAGTAGTTTCAAACCCTTCAACAATTCCCTGAGAATAATAAAAACTTTTAGGAATTTCTGTTGCATTAAGTCTAAGTTTCATTGAGGAATTTATTGCAGATTTTGCTAAAAAAGTAGTGCCAGTACAAATAAATGAAAAAATTAATATCATTGATACTAACGTATTATCATCACTACTTAATCCAAATGCTAATACAAAACCTGAATATATTATAAAATCAAAAACAATATCCAAAAAACCTCCTAATGGTGTTGGTGTAGATAGTCTAGCCACTACACCATCAAGTCCATCAAAAGATCTATTAAGTAATAAGAAAATTATTGCAAGATTATAATTATTATAAAGTATTGATATGCACATTAGCACTCCAAATATAAATCCTATAAAGGTTATTTGATTAGCATTTAAGAATTTTTTTATAAAATTACCTATAAATATTAAAGATGTTTGAGTATATAATTGAATTTTTCTGTCAAACATTTTTATTTAATATTAATTCAGTTTTTTTTTAGGGCTTTTCTTATAGATCTTTGGTAATACTCTTTTCCAAGGCATATATCTATTTGATTCCTATTAAGAATGCCCAAGGGCTCCTCATTTAATTCAAAAACATGCTGATCAAAATTTACAAAGTGATGATAAATCCAATTTCTTTGAAAGTTATTCTTCATAAATCTAGCGTTTGATGTCCTTCCATCAACAATGATCATTGTTCCTGGTAATAAAAAATTTTCCATAGCAAGAATATCCCCTATCATAGGCATTCTATCAGGATGATTTGTAGATATTCCTCTTATAGACCCCTTAGCTGAAAATTGATCTGGTCCATCAACATATATTAGATCGGGACTAATATTTGGTATTTGAGAATAGTAAGTACATATAACATCTTTAAATGTAGATGTTTGTAATTTAGAGAAGTGAAGTTGAACATTTTTTGTAGTAAATCTTTTTTTAAAACTATTGATCCAAATTTTGTAATTATCTACAGAATGACATTCAAATAAATTTGACCTTCTTAAATTCTTAACTTTTTTGGAATATTTTATTTTATTAATTTCGAGAGCATTATCAAAAATTGCTGTACTATACCCTAATCCAAATTCAAGAATTGTACAAACTTTTCTTTTAATTACGAGGTAATGTAGTCTTATTAGGTCATCTAATTCTATGGGATATGGCTCTTTGATGTTTGGAGTTACGGAAAAATAGGGGGGAAATTTTCTTTTTTTGAAACTATCTTTATTAATGGAATTAATATTAAATATTTTTCCAATATTATATTTTTGATAATATTTATTATAATCTTTTAAATCATCAAAAATATTCTCTAAATTAATTTTTTTAATCATTTATCTAATGTATAGCAATTTTATTCATATTTGATATTTATAAATTATTGAAAATTAGTAATGGTAGGTGATGTAAATTTTTTTATTGCTTTTTTGGCAGGAATTTTAAGTTTTCTATCGCCATGTGTTCTACCAATAGTTCCAGGATTTATATCATATATTGTTGGTAAATCTTTTGCAGATGTTCAAAATTCTTCAGCATTGAAATCGCTAAAGTTATTACCTCATATAATACTATTCACAATAGGTTTTTCTTTGGTTTTTATAATAATGGGTGCCTCTATTGATTTTTTGAGTGACATTTTTTTTGATTATAAAAAGCAACTAAATTTCATATCTGGAATATTAATTGTTATTTTAGGACTCTATTTTATTGGAATAATTAAAATTCCTTATTTAGATTTTGAACGTAAATTTAATCTACAAAATTTTCAAAATAATCACCTATTCCCTTTTATAATAGGAGTAGCCTTTGCTTTCGGGTGGAGTCCATGCATTGGACCAATTTTAGGATCAGTATTAGCTGTTGCCATAAAGGACAGTGTTAATGGAATTATATTGTTGTCTTTTTACTCAATTGGTTTAGCAGTTCCTTTTATAATCGTTGGATTAATGATGAGTAAAATATTGATCATGACTAGTTTTTTGAATAAATACATTCGTTATTTTCAATTCATTACTGGTTTTATTTTACTTGTAACAGGTATTTTAATATTTAATGGCTCTATTCAATCTTTAGGATTTCAACTAAATTCAATTTTACCATCACTAGAAATGCTACTTATCTAGTGAAATTATCAAAAAAAATATCAATTTTATTTTTATTAATATTTTTTTTAATTTTATGGATTATATATTTTCTAAATAAAGATTTTTTTCAACTTGAAACTTTTTTCTCTAATTTAGACTTTATTCAAAGCTTCATATCTCAGAACTACTCATTATCGATATTTATATTTTTAGCTTCATATAGCTTATTAATTTTATGTAATTTTCCATTTGCTTCTTTATTATCAATGATAAGTGGTTTCTTATTCGGAACATGGATAGGCGGAACTATATCTTTAATTGGCGGAACACTCGGTGCTTTTGGAATTTTTATAATAGCAAAAAATTTTTTCTCGGAACTTATTAAAAATAAATTTTTAAATAAATACTCATATATAGAAAACTATTTCAATAAAAATAATTTGGAATTAATGATATTAATTCGTATTGTTCCTGCAGTTCCTTTTTTTTTACAAAATCTCATTTTAGCAGGTCTTGGCGCAAACAATAAAAAGTTTTTTTTTACTACTTTATTTGGACTAGCCCCATGGTCATTTATCTTTGGTAGTATTGGTCAAGGATTAGAAGAATTATTTTTAAACAAAACAGAGTTAAATTTTTCCCTTATAGTTCAGCCAGAATACTTAATCCCTCTAGGTTTCATAGTTTTTCTTGTAGTTATGACTTCTTTATTCAAAAAAAAATTTAAAAAATAAACGTTAACTAATTTATTACATTAATTAACTTTTTTTTGAACTTTTTGAACTGTCCTAATAATATAGGACTGAATCCAATTACTGATTGAAACTCTTTTTCAAATTTAATTTGATCTTCTTTCTCAATAGATATCAAAAGTGGTCCATTTGTTTGGGGATCATAGAGTATATTTTGGAATTTATTATTATCTGATATTGAAATTTTATTTGCTGAGGATGAATAATTATTTTTAAAACCTGTACTTTTAAATTTATTTAAAATGTCAATATTTTTATTGATAAGTATTTCTTCATTGAGTTTTATTTCAGCAGATAATCCTGAAGATTGACAAATATCTGATAAATGTGATGCTAATCCAAAACCACTTATATCTGTTGTAATTTTGCTTTTAAAACTTTTTGATATTTCTGATATTTTTTTATTTCCCTTTTTCATCCATATCATTAATTTTTGAAAATCAAAACTTGATAAAAGTTCTGAATTATAAAAATAGGCAGCCAAGAGATATCCTGTGCCTAAAGGTTTTGAAAGATATATTAGTTCACTCTCTTGAGCTTGGCTTTTTGTGATTTGTTTTTCAAATGAGCCATTCATTGTAATTGTAATACCAGGTTCTTTTGATTGATAACTGTGGCCAGATGCAATCATTGAACCATCTTTTATAGCTTCTGATTTAATACCTTTCATAAAATATTCCATGAAAAAACTTTCTATAATGCCATCAGAGAACGGTAGGGCCTGTGAAACACTTATAGTTTTTACAGAACCCCCACTTGATAAAATATCGTTTTGAGAATGCAGATAGCTAATAATTCCAAAATCAAAAGGGTTAAGTGATGTAAATAACTTAATGTGATCTATACTTTGTAATAAAGATGAGGAATTAGTATTTATTGTTGATGAGTCAGGTAAGTCACTATGTGGATTTTCCTCATTTAAAAAATTAACTAAAGTATTTTTTGATACCTTAGAGCCACAACCCTGGCAATACATTTTAATTTCAGTTGGTTTCTCTAATTCAAAATTTCTAAAAGACATATTTGAATTATTAGTAAAATTAAATTTATTAATAAATCCTCTATCAATCCACTTTTTAAGTTTCCAGCACCATCGACCATGAAAAGATAAGAAAAAATAGTTTAATAATGCTTTATTTTTATAAGTGCCAATTAAATATAACCAGTTTTTTTGTGCCTTAAATTTATCTAGAGGCATACCAGTTAATTTCGAAAAAACATTTTCTTTTAAAACTTGTCCCTGACGGACTGCCATTACACCTGATTTTGGTCTTAAATTATCTTTTACTGTACAGGCATCACCTGTAACAAATATATTTTTATCACTGATAGACAGAAGATTATTATCTACAACTATAAATCCATTTTTATCTTTTTTTAGATTGCTCTCTGAAAGCCATGTTTCAATATTAGCACCAGAAGAAATTAAATTTAAATCACTATCAAATTTTTCTCCACTATCTAAGACTAAATAAGTTTTAGTTATAGAAACAACTTCTCCTGAGTATTCTTTAATACCTAAATCGGATGAAATTTTTTTTAGTTTTTTTTTTGTTTTGTCATTTAAATTTTTTTCTTTTAAAATACTTTTCCCAAAAATAGTTATTTCTAAATTATTTTCATATCTTCTAGATATGCTGAAAGCCAATTCATAAGAAGCTACACCTCCACCAATAATTGAAATTCTATTTTTTTTATTACTGATAATTTGATCAATCTGACTCAAATTATTTACAAGTGAGCTAATGGGCTTTGTAAAAAAACATTTAGATAATTTTTCTATTTTTATTCCTTTTGTATTTGAAATGGAACCAGTATTAATTGATAATAAATCATAGTTAATTGTTGGAAAATTTTGTAATACTACTTTTTGATTGTTAGTTTCTAGCTTTACTACTTTATCTTTTATAAAAGTTGCTCCTGCATTAAAGCACAGTCTTTGAAGGTCAATGCTTATTTCTTCAATGCTAAAATCTCTATGAATATATCCAGGTGTCATTCCTGAGTATGTAGCTTCAAAATGTTCACTAATTAAAATTGTATGCAATCCTTTTATTCTGTTCATGCATAATTTCTTTAAAATTTGTACATTTGCATGCCCACCTCCTATAAGCACCAATTGTTTAATAAGATTATTTTCAAACAAAATTAATTGCCGATCTTTCAAAAAAATTGGTAAATATGAACATAGTCTCTAAAGTGCTAAAATTTGAGCTATTTTGCATATTAGGATAATCATTCAATTAGGGAAAAATTTCAATATTTTTAATGATTTTTGATTATATCAACTTGAAACCATAAATTTATTTACCATTTACATATATGGTTTAGCACTCTATAAAAGTGAGTGCTAAAGACTAAATTTTATATACAGAGGTAGAAAAAATGAATTTAAAACCCTTACACGATAGAGTCTTGGTCGAGAGAGTTGAACAAGAAGATCGAACAAAAGGCGGTATCATTATTCCTGATACTGCTCAAGAAAAGCCTATGGAAGGAAAAGTTATTTCTGTGGGTGGTGGTGCTAGAAACGAAAACGGACAAGTGGTTGCCTTAGATGTAAAAAAAGGTGATCGAATTTTGTTTGGTAAATGGTCTGGTACAGAAGTAAAAATTGATGGTAAAGAACTTCTAATAATGAAGGAATCAGACATCATGGGAATTATTGAGAAGTAATTGAAAGGTATTTTATAAAATGTCAGCAAAATTAATTCAATTTGGTACAGACGCTAGAGCAAAAATGCTAAAAGGCATTAATATACTAGCAGATGCAGTCAAAGTAACATTAGGACCTAAGGGAAGAAATGTTGTAATTGATAAATCTTTTGGTTCACCGAGAACAACTAAAGATGGAGTAACGGTTGCAAAAGAGATCGAACTAGCCGATAAATTTGAAAATATGGGTGCACAAATGATAAAAGAAGTAGCTAACAAAACAAATGACTCTGCTGGTGATGGAACAACAACATCAACAGTGCTATGTCAAGCATTAGCTACCGAAGGAATGAAAGCTGTGGCTGCTGGATTAAATCCAATGGATTTAAAAAGAGGAATGGATGCTGCAACTGATGCTATTATTTCTGAACTCCAAAAAAACTCTAAAATTGTAAAATCAGATAAAGAAGTCCAACAAGTTGGCACTATCGCTTCAAACGGTGACGGTGAAGTTGGCGGAATGATATCTGAGGCAATGCAAAAAGTTGGAAAAGAGGGTGTTATCACTGTTGAAGAGGCAAAAAGTCTAGACACAGAATTAGACGTCGTAGAGGGTATGATGTTTGACAGAGGTTATTTAAGTCCATATTTCGTCACAAATGCAGACAAAATGAAAGCAGAAATGGAAGATTGTCTAATACTTCTTCATGAAAAAAAGCTAGCTAGTCTTCAACCGATGTTACCATTGCTAGAGTCAGTTGTTCAATCAACAAAACCTTTACTTATAATATCTGAAGATGTGGAGGGCGAGGCTCTCGCAACTTTGGTTGTTAATAAACTCAGAGGTGGATTAAAAATAGCTGCTGTTAAAGCGCCGGGATTTGGCGATAGAAGAAAAGCAATGCTAGAAGACATAGCTATATTAACAGGTGGCCAAGTTATTAGTGAAGATTTAGGTATTAAACTTGAGTCTGTAACTATGGACATGCTAGGCAAGGCGAAAAGAGTTGTTGTAGACAAGGAAAACTCAACAATCGTTGGTGGAGCTGGTAAGAAAAAAGATATTGAGGCTAGATGTGATCAAATCAGAAAGCAAATTGATGAAACAACTTCTGATTATGACAAAGAAAAGCTTCAAGAAAGACTTGCAAAGCTTGCTGGTGGTGTTGCTGTTATCAAAGTTGGTGGAGCTTCTGAAGTTGAAGTGAAAGAAAAGAAAGACCGAGTAGAAGATGCCATGCATGCAACAAGAGCTGCTGTTGAAGAGGGAATACTTCCTGGTGGTGGTACAGCTCTTCTCTACGCTACAAGTGTCTTAAAAAACTTGAAAGTTGATAATGATGATCAAAGATATGGAGTAGACATCGTCAGAAAAGCTCTTTCAGCCCCATTAAAGCAAATTGCTCAAAACTCAGGTTTTGATGGCGCTGTCATTGCTGGTAAGATTTTAGAGAGTAAAGATAACTCACACGGTTTTGACGCACAAACTGGTAAATTTTGTGACTTAGTCAAAGCTGGAATTGTCGATCCGACTAAGGTTGTAAGAACGGCTTTAATTGATGCTGTTTCTGTTGCAGCATTGTTAACTACCACAGAAGCAATGATTACAGATAAACCAGAGGATAAGTCGTCTGCTCCAGCGATGCCTGATATGGGCGGCATGGGTGGCATGGGTGGTGGAATGCCAGGCATGATGTAACGCAAAAAAATAATTAATAGCAACCCATTTAAAATATGGGTTGCTATAAACAGTTTTATAATTAGCGTTAAATTATTTCTCTTATTATTTTTTTTAATATAGAATTATCTTTGTCATATAAAATAACATCATCTATTTTTCTTCGATTTTTTAACCATTCTTCTTCTTTTAACTCTAATAAATAATCAATTTTTTTAAAAATATGATCTTTACTTATTTCTTTAATATTAAAAATTTCATTTTCAAATTCAACATGCTCTGGCCAACAAAATCTCATAGAATTTTCATTTCTTTTTTGCAATCTCAAACTACACGCTAATGTTTTATTTTTTCTTGCAAATGACTCATAGCCTAAAGTTGAGTCTATAAAAATATTTAATAAACTTTGATCTAATTTTTTATAATTACTTTCCGCATTTTCTTTATCTGAAAATATAAGCATTTTATGATTATTTAATAAATTTTTATAAAATGATTTTTCTTCAGCGTAATTAGATGCACACAAAATATTTAAAGTGTAATTTTTTAAAAAACAATATTCATGTAATAAAGGTATTAATTTTTTTTCAATAAAATAATCATCACCCATATTTATAAAAAAACTATTTTTTCTGAAATTTGATATGAAATTAATTTCTTTTAATTTTACCTTATTGTATGAAATTTTATAATTATTATTTTTTAAGGAACCAATTTTTACAAAATTTGAAGAAATATACTTAGATAAATTGTTTGCAACAACATTACCCCATACAAAATAAAAATCTGATGATAAATTCTTATAATTTTCAATCACTCCAAATAAATCTGCTATTTTTCTTCTTGTCCCATTTTGAATTGAGATAAATTTTATTTCATTATTTTTGATAATATTCTTCAATTGATAAAATAGAATTTTGTTATCAATATATGTTATTACAATTTTAGGATTTATATCTTTAATTTGTAAACTAAAATAATATGCTTGGTTAAATTTCATATTAAATATACATTTAAATAAATAAATTAAGTATATTTTTTTATATCTTGTTTCTAATATTGTAACTTGACTCTTATCGAAAAAGGGTAAAATATTTTCAGATCCTATTTTATCAAAAATAACAACTTTATTTTTTTCGACTTTATTGAATGTTAACTTTGGGCGTTGGTCTATGATTAATTTTATAAATTTAAAAACTTTTATTATCATTATATTAAATAGCAATTATCAGTTAAATTAAATTATAGTTTTTTTCAAGCTACTAATAATATAGTGTATGCAACCGATGTTAAATTTTAATAATTTAAATAAAGCTTATTTAATCGCCGAAATAGGTATTAATCATAATGGTGATATTAATATTGCAAAAAAATTAATTGATGCCGCTTATTCAATTGGATGGGATTGTGTAAAATTTCAAAAGAGAACCCCAGATATTTGTGTTCCAGATCATCAAAAAAAAATTATGAGGGATACCCCGTGGGGTAAAATGACTTATTTAGATTATAAATACAAAGTCGAGTTTGAATCAAAACAATATAATGAGATTGATAATTATTGTAATACTAAGCATCCACCTATTAATTGGTCTGCATCTGTCTGGGATCTTAAAAGTCTAGATTTTTTAATTAAATACAATATCCCATTCATCAAAATCCCATCTGCAATGATAACTAATTTAGAACTAATTAAAGAATGTGCCTCAAGTAAAATTCCCGTGGTTTTTAGCACAGGTATGAGTGAAATTAAAGAAATTGATGAAGCAGTAAATATTATTTCGAAGTATAATAACAACTATTGTTTACTTCACACAAATAGTACTTACCCATCTCCAATAGAGGATCTTAACCTCTCACTCATTCCATATTATAAAGATAGGTATAATTGTACTGTCGGATATTCAGGCCATGAATATAACATAGAACCGACTGTTATAGCTGTAGCGTTAGGAGCAAAATTAATAGAGAGACATGTAACACTAGATCATGAGATGTGGGGAACAGACCATAAATCAAGTTTAACTATTTCAGGTATGGATAGATTAGTTGTAAGAATTAGAACAGCTGAGAAAGCTTTAGGTAAACCAGAAAAAATAATTACTTCTAAAGAAATGGAAATTCGAAAAAAACTAAGTAATTAATTTATGAATTTTTATAAAATATATTCTAAGAATACCTTTAATATTTATAACAATTTTATAAATAATACTGATAATTTAAAAATAATAAGAAAATTTGAAAAAAAAATTAATCTTATTAAAAATAAAAATAAATTTTTTATTTTCTGCGGAAATGGTGGAAGCTTTGCAGATGCGATGCATTTTTCCTCAGAAATAACCGGCAAATTGAAAAATAAAAAAAGGCCACCACTTAAGTCCTTTGTTTTGGGCTCAAATGAGTCGTCTCTTACTGCAATTGCAAACGATTATTCATATGAAGAAGTCTTCAAAAGAGAGTTAAATCCATTTAAACAGAATGAATTTATCCTGATTTTGCTTTCAACAAGTGGCAAATCAAAAAGTATTCTTAAAATTTTAGAGAGTAAAAACGTTAGTAATGATAATACATATTTATTTACTGGTAATAAATTTGATAGAAAATTTAAAAAGATTAATGTTTTTTCTTTTGATACACATAATACATCAAATATTCAAGAATGTTACAAGATTTTTATGCATAGTTGTTTAATTAAAAATAATTTTTGAAAATGAAAATTATTTATTCTATGAAATAATAAAAAATTGAGAACTCTTTTTAATATAATTTTTGGTATTAAGTCAATAACAAGCTCTAAACATTTTAATTTAATATTATTACTATTTTTTCTAATGATTGTATCAGTATTTTTAGAAATAATGTCATTAGGTTCAATACCAATTTTTATTGGTTTTTTGACTAATTTTGATGATTATTCTGAATTTATAAATAATTATTTTCATGTGAGTAAATATGAATTTTCAGTTGTCGTATATTTTTTTACAAGTTTGCTAGTGCTTTTATTTTTAATTAAAAATCTTTTTTTACTTTTTATTATTTTTTTTGAAAATTACTTAGTTGCAAAATTAAAAATAGATATTTCCCAAAGACTTTTTTTAAATTATATAAATAGACCATATTCTTTTTTTATAAATAAAAACCCCTCTGAAATTACTAGAAATTTAGTCGATGAAATCACAAAATGCTGTCAAGCTATTTTATTATTTTTGGTTTTTATGAGAGAATTTGTCGTTCTTTTAGGCATAGGTATATTAGCAATATCACTTAAACCTTTGTTATCATTCTCTGTAACTTTTTACATTTTAATATCTGCTCTAATTTATGTTGCAATCTTCAGAGGCAGATTAACAGTCTGGGGCAAAGAAATAATGAATCAGAGAAAAAACTTATTTAAAAATGTTAATGAGACTGTTAGTTCAATTAAGGAAATTAAATTACTTAATAAGTCCAACTTTTTCATAAACATTTTTAAAAATTCAGTTATTAAAATTGAAAATATTTCATTAAAGTCGCAAGTTATCTTCAAATCTACGAGATCTTATTTTGAAATAATCTCTATTTCAGCACTCTTTCTAATAATTTATTTTAGTGATTTAACAGAAAGCAATATTGACAAGTCACTTCAAATATTTGCATTTGTTGGAGTTGTTTTAGTAAGATTTATACCTATGTTTAATATTTTAACTCAAAATTTTACAAATATTAAATTTCTCATACCTAGTTTTAATTTAATTAAAAAAGAAATGCAGGAGATTGAAAAAGAAGATAAAGAAAATTTCAAAAATATAAATATAAATAGTTTCTCCTCCATTGAGTTTAAAAATGTAAGTTATAAGGTAAAAGACAAGGTTATTATTGACAATTTTAGTTTTAAAATTAATAAGAATGATAAGATAGGTATTGTTGGTAAAACTGGTTCAGGAAAGTCTACATTATTAAATTTATTATTAGGAATCATAAAACCAAGTAGTGGAAATATATATGTAAATTCCAAAAAAATTAATTTAATAAATGAAAATTATTATTTTAAAAATTTAGGATATTTATCACAAGATGCATTTATAATTGATGATAGTATCTTAAATAATATTTTACTCGACAAAAAAAATAATAAAAAATATCAAAAAAAAATAAATGATTTATTTTACAAATTTAATCTTAATAGTATGATTGAAGGTAGAAACCTTTCCCTAAATTCAAATGTAGGTTCATCGGGTATAAAAATATCAGGTGGTGAGAAACAAAGAATACTTTTAATAAGAATGTTATTGGATAAACCTAAACTGATTTTTATTGATGAAGGAACTAGTGCTTTAGACAAAAATACCGAAAAAAATGTAGTAGAAGAAATATTCTCAAGAAATTATAATAAAACAATAATTTTTATCTCTCACAAACATTCAAGTTTAAAGTATTGCAATAAAATTTTTAACTTATCAAAGAATAAATTAATTGTTTCAAAAAAAACGAAATGAAAATAGTATCGATAATCTTAGCAAGAGGTGGTAGTAAAGGTGTTCCTAGAAAAAATATTAAAATCCTCAATGGATACCCGTTAATTTACTACACAATTAATGCTTCTTTAAATTCAAACGTAAGTGAAACTTGGGTGAGCTCAGATGATGAGGAAATAATTTCTATTTCACAAAAATTTGGAGCTAACACTATCAAAAGACCTATTGAAATCTCTGGTGATTTATCAAGTAGTGAGGAAGCATTAATGCATTTTTCTAAAAATATTGATTTTGATATTTTGGTTTTTATTCAACCAACATCACCATTAATACTCTCTAAAGATATCAATAAAGGATTAAAAATGATGAACAAATATGACAGTGTTCTTACAGTATCAGATATTCCACATAAAGTTTGGATAAATCAAAAACCAATTTACAATTTAAATTCTAGAAAAATGAGACAGCAAGAGACTGATAAAAATTATATTGAAACAGGCTCTTTTTATATCACAAAAAAAAACAATTTAATTAATTCGAATTGTAGAATTTCAGGTAAAATTGGATTTTTAGAGATACCATACCTTAGATCTTTTGAAATCGATACACAGGATGACTTTAAATTCATTGAACTTATTATTAAGAATAAGGATAAACTAAATTAAGATGTCTAATATTGAAAAATATACAGTTGAAGAAACATCTAATTTGAAAGATGTATTACAAAATTTAAAAAATTCTGGAATAGGTATATCAATTGTAGTCAATAAAAAAAAAATAGTTGTCGGAGTTTTAACTGATGGTGATATAAGAAAGAAACTTATTGATGGTTGTAAATTAACAGACAGCTGTTCAATTTGTATTAATAAGAATTTTTCATATTTAAAAGTTGGATATAAAAGAGAAGAAGCATTAAAATTATTTGACTCGAGAATTAGACAAATCCCTGTAGTTAATCAAAAAAAACAATTAGTAGAAATCATTAAGTCACCTAGAGATATCAACTTAGAAATTAACTCAGTAAGATCTCAGTCACCTGCAAGAATAAGCTTATCAGGAGGTGGAACTGATTTTTCAAGATATTTCTTGAAGACCAAGGGTTCCTCTTTGCTTATCACCACAAATTTATATGCAAGAGTATTGATTAATAAAAGAAATGACTCAAAGATAATTATAAATTCAGAAGATTTAGGTCTAATTAAAATATTTAAAAATTTTGAATTTCTAAAAAATTATAAAAATAAAAAATTATCCCTAATTACAGCAGCTATAACAAGAATGAGACCTCCATTTGGTTTTGATATGCATATTAAATGTGATTTTAAACCCAGCTCAGGTTTAGGTGGTTCTGCGGCTGTTATTGCTTCAATTATAGCTTCTCTTGCTAGACTACAGCAACTTGAGTTAAATAAATATGAAATCTCAGAGTTAGCTTTTGAGATTGAAAGATTGAATCTCTCAATAAAAGGTGGTTGGCAAGACCAATATGGAACTGTATTTGGTGGACTTTGTAAAATTGAATTTAGTAGAAAAAATAATATTGTATATCCAATTAGTATTGATGAGAATATTTTAAAAGAGTTTAGAGAAAGACTAATACTTTGTAACTTAAAAACAAAACATTCTGGAAATATTGTTCAAGAATATAATCAAAAAAATATAGATTATAAATATAATAATAAATTTAAAAATATCGCATCTAAAATTTTAGAGCATTTACTTAAAGAGAATTATAATGAAATTGGAAAATGTTTTGATATGGCCTGGAAATTAAAAAAACAAAAAAATAAATTTGTTTCCAATAAATATATAAATAGTATTTATGCCCAAGCATTAGATAATGGAGCTTTAGGTGGTAGATTATTAGGCACTGGTGGAGGAGGTCATTTTATTTTTTATGTCAATACAGAAAAAAAACAAAATTTAATTAAATTTCTTAAAAAGAATAAAGTTGAAATTATAAATTTTGATTTTTCTTCAAAAGGAACTCAAAGTTGGGTATTAAAAAAATTAAAGTAATCTTATGTGGATTTAATTGGAGCGGTTGCAAAGCTCTTATGCTTTTACTTAAAAGAATAGATGTTTCTGATATTTATGTTTATACACATAATTCTGATTACTACATACCGTCATTAAAAGATTTGTGTATAAAATACAATATAAAGTCTTCCTTTAAAAAAATTTCAAAGATAAACTTACCTTTTAGGCCAGATTTAATTGTATCCGTATCATATAAATACATTATACCAGAAGATGTGATAAAATTATCTAAGTATTCTGGTTTTAACATACACCCATCAATTCTTCCATCGTATAAGGGATGCAGTAGTATTACTTGGTCAATGATACACAATGAAAAATATCTAGGTTTTTCTTACCATCTATTAGATAAGAGAATAGATAGTGGAAATATATTGTATCAAAAAAAAATTAATTTAGAAAAATTTGATTTGCAATCTACTGCCTATTACAGAGTTATGTTTGAGTCATTAAAAAATTTTAATAAGATAATTGATAAAATATTAACAGGGTTTAAGGGAAAAAAACAAAAAAATAATATAAATATCATATACAAAAGAGGAGCTCCATATAATCGTAGAATCGATGATAAGTGGACTATTGACAAAATTGAAAGATTTATAAAGGCAATGATATTCCCGCCATTGAAACCAGCTAGATATAAAAATAGAAATATTTTTAGTATTAATGATTATAAAAAATTAAAGAAGAAAATATGATTTTTTTATCTACTTCATTTTACGGTTTAAAAGACACTAAATTTTCTGAAGTGATTGATTTAATAAATAAAGAAAATTTTGATATTGATGGTGTAGAGTTATCATCAAATCATATTTATGAAAATAATTTTGAAAAAATTTTAAAGACATTAAATAATAAAAAAATTATTAACCACAATTATTTTCCTCCAAAGAAAAATTCTAATGATTTCGTTGTTAATTTAGCATCTTCAAATAAAAAAATTAGACTTGACTCAATTTCTTTTATCAAAGACTCAATTAATTTTTGTTCTAATAATAATATTAATATTTATACTATACATCCTGGCTTTAAATCAGATCCTAAGCCTAATATTGGTTTAAATAATAATTATGATTTTTATTTTTCAAAAGTAAAAACCGACTATATTACGGCATTTGAAAATTTTCTAAATTCACTATTTGAAATTTTAGAATATTCTAAAAATAAAAATGTTAAAATCTGCATAGAAACTATGGGTTCGAGAACATCAAGTGAAAATTTAATATTACAAAAGCCTCAAGAATTTGATGAGTTATTAAATATTTCTCAAAATTATGATATTTTTTTCAATTTAAATTTAGCCCATTCATATTTATCTTCAATACAATTTTCGTTTAACTTAAAAGAATTAATAGAAAAAATATTTGAAAATATAATCTTGGTTGAAATAAGTGATAATGATAGGTTTTATGATCAGCATCTACCACTAAAAAAAAACTCTTATGTTTTTGAGTATTTAAAATTTATTAAAGATAAAAATTTAATATTAGAATTAAGAAATACATCTTGTATTGATGTTCATGCTAGCCTAGAAATATTGAGGTCTTCAATATGAATGAAATAGTTTTGAAATCTGGAAGGAAAATAGGCCCTGGCAATCCTATTTTTGTTATTGCTGAAGCAGGAGTAAATCATAATGGTAGTATTGAGCTGGCTTATCAATTGATTGACGAAGCAGTTAATGCTGGTGCAGATGCAGTAAAATTTCAATCCTTTTTAGCCGATGAAATAATTTTAAAAAAAGCTCCTAAGGCACAATACCACCTGGAAACCACAGGGTCTGACAAGGATCAATCTTGGTATGAACTTTTAAAATCTCAAGAGATTAATGACGAAATGCATGATAAAATAATAAAATATTGTAAACAAAAAAACATATTATTTCTATCAACAGCATATGATATTAAAAGTTTAAATAAGCTTTTAGATTACAAGATTGAGCTAATTAAGGTTGCATCGACTGATAATAATAATCTTCCATTTTTAAGATATATAGCCAAACAAAAAATTCCAATCATCCTATCAACTGCTATGACAAATATAAATGATATTGAATTGAGTTTAAAAACAATAAAAGAGCAGGGCATGAATGATATTATTATTATGCAATGTACTGGCAGTTACCCTGCTCCAATTGAGGACACAAATTTAAATGTGTTGAGCACTTTTAAAAATAAATTTAATTTAATTTCTGGTTACTCTGATCATGTTAACTCCATTGTACCTGCCTTAGTATCTATAGGATTAGGATCCTCAATTTACGAAACTCATTTCACAATAGATAAATCTTTGCCTGGACCTGATCACAGAGCATCCTTAGATCCAGAGGAATTAAAATCTTTAATACAAATGATAAGAGATGGAGAGCAATCATTAGGTTTGTTTGAAAAAAAAATATCTAAATCAGAAGAAGGGAACTATAGTAAACTCAAAAAATTTATAGTCAGTATTGCAGATATTAAAAAAAATGATGTTTTTTCAGAACAAAATATTTTTACAAAAAGAACAGGTGGTTTAGGATTAGAACCAAAGTACTTTTACAAATTATTAGGAAAAAAATCACCAATAGATATTAAAATAAACACACCCATAACTATGGAGATATTGAATATAGTAGATGAAAAAACATAATGTTTTAATTACTGGTGGTGCTGGTTACATTGGCTCTGTGTTAAGTGAATATCTTTTAAAAAAAGGATATAAAGTTACTATTCTTGATAATTTTAGTTATAACCAGAACAGTCTATTTTTTCATTGTAATTATAAAAATTTTAATTTGATTAAGGCTGATGTAAGGGATACTGGCATTCTAAAAAAAGCTGTTGAAACAAATGATACAATTATTCCTCTAGCAGCTATAGTTGGTGCTCCTGCTTGTGATACTGATAAAAAATTAGCCAGTGATGTAAATTTTAAGCAAATACAAAATATCAAAAAATTCTCCTCAAACGATCAGTTCATTTTATTGCCAGTATCTAATAGTGGGTATGGTATTTCCGAGGGTGATAAAGCATTGGATGAAAAAAGTCCTTTAAAACCCATTTCCCATTATGGAATAACAAAAGTTAAAGCAGAGAATGAAATCTTAAAAAGAAAAAACTCTGTCTCATTAAGATTAGCGACTGTCTTTGGACCGTCTTTTAGAATGAGAACAGATTTACTCGTGAATGATTTCACTCTAAAAGCATTAAGAGATAACTACATAGTCTTATTTGAGCCGCACTTCAAAAGAAATTATATCCATGTAATGGATATAGCAATTCTAATGGAATTAATTATTTCAAACCCAAAAAAATATAATGGTAATATTTTTAATGTAGGTTTAAGTAGTGCTAATTTATCCAAGTTAGAATTATGTAACAAAATTAAAAAATTTATTCCAAAGTTAGCTATTGAAATAAATGAGTTCAATAAAGATAAAGACCAAAGAAACTATATTATTAGTAACAAAAAAATCGAGTCAACTGGTTGGAAACCAAAATATAGCCTTGATGATGGGATTGTTTCACTTATAAAAGTTTATTCTTTCCTAAAACAGAATCATTATAATAATTTATGAAAAATCAAAATGAATTTATTCCAGTTTTCGAACCTTTTTTAACAAATATTGAAAAAAAATACATATCTAAATGCTTAGATACTAATTGGATCTCAAGTCAAGGGAGGTTTGTTAAATATTTCGAAAAAAAATTAGCAAAAATACATGGAAGAAAATTTTGCGTTGCAACATCAAGTTGTACCACAGCGATTCATTTATCACTATCTGCATTAAATATAAAAGAGGGTGATGAAGTAATCTGTCCTGCTTTATCTTTTATTTCACCGGCTAATATGATACTTCTAACAAAAGCTAAATTAGTATTAGTGGACATTGATCCAATTACTTTAAATATTGATACAAAAAAAATAGTAAAATCTATAACAAAAAGAACAAAAGCTATTATTTTTGTTAATCAATTTGGACAGCCTGCAGACATTAATGAGTTAATCAAAATTTCAAGGAAATATAAATTAAAACTAATTGAAGATAATGCAGAAGCATTTATGGGGACTTTTAACAATAAAAAGTTAGGATCCTTTGGAGATATGTCTGTACTTAGCTTTTTTGCAAATAAAATTATAACTACTGGAGAAGGTGGGGCAATACTTACTAATAACCTTTCATACTATAATAAACTATTAGTAATGAGAGACCACGGTATGTCCAGAGAAAAAAAATACAAACACATATCATTAGGCTTTAATTATAGAATGACAAATTTGCAAGCTGGACTAGGTTTAGGTCAATTAGATAACCTTAGATATATAATTAAAAAAAGGCAAAATATATTCAAAAGGTATTATAACATATTAAAAGATAATACAAATTTTAATATTTTACATGTTAATCAATCCTCAAAAAATGCAAACTGGTTTTTTACAATCATTTTAAAAAATAAAGTTACAAGAAATAAATTACTGAATTTTTTAGTAAAACATAACATTGAAACAAGACCTATGATCAGCCCAATATATAAAGCAAAGCATATTAAAAAATTAGATACAAAAAATTACCCAATTACAGAGAAAATTTATAGTAAATGCTTGCATCTACCAAGTTCAACTAATTTGAAAAATTATCAAATTGATAAAATTTCAGAAACAATAAAAAAATTTTTTAAATAGACCAATTTTGTGGATCTAGTGGATCAGAAGGAAACTGCTGAAAACCTTTGCCTGTTTCTAAGAAGTTACCAAAGGTTTTTTTTAATAAAATATTGTGTTGAAATTTTTTATTTGCAAATTTTTCTATATTTATATTTTTATTAGATATTTTCTGAAAACCTAATTTTTCCATTTCTTTACCACATATTTGTTCAATAAATGATATATCATTATCTTCTAACTCATCTTTCCATCGATTAATTGTTTTATTTTTATCAAATTTTTCATTATTTTTTTGGAAAGAGCTATTTATGTTTTTATTAATAATTTTTTCAATTACTTTTGTATTTATTTTATTGATATCCAAATTCAAAAAATTAAAAATCTTCTCAAGTTCAAATAATGGACTCTCTACAAGGTCTGAATAATTAATAACATGAATATTTCTATTTTTGGTATGACTGTTTAAAGCATAACTCATAGAGTCTAAACAGTTGAATACTGCCCCATATTCAGAGGCCATTTCTTTAGAATTTGTATTTTTTTTAAAAGATAAAAATACAGATCTCGGATCTCTTATAATATGAATACCTTTTCCATTTGGCATTATATCAATAAATTTTGATAGATTTCTCCACTCTAATTGATTTTTTTCGGCCCAGTGTTTTTTCCCACTTCCTTTTAAAAATAGTTCAACCATAAGATATTCATAAATGAAGCCGTATGATTTATTATTTAAAGCCGTCTTATATTTTGTTTTATCAATAGAAATATCATATCGTCTTTTTAATCTGTAAGATAAATCATCTATAAGAGTAGATATATCAATATTATTTGACTCACCATATCTCCCATAATAAAATCTCATTAAATTAATTTTATACATTGAAGCCATAATATCTGGATGCGTATCTATCAAATAAGTTAAAAATTCTGATCCTGTTCTATACACTCCTGTGATTAAAGTCTGACTTTGGGATATCAATTTAAAAAAACATTTTTTCTTTTAAGATTTTCGTCAAAATTTATAACAGTTGTTCTTCCAAAGTCATTATTTGCTGCAAATCCTATATTTTTTATTTTTAAAGGTGCAACATTTTCCTCAAAAAAACAGTACCTCCATTTAAAACCTGATTTTAGAGTTACCAAATTGTCATGATAGTATTTATTTTTCTTATCTTTGAAACAAAAATATGGTTGTGATCCAAAAATTTTTTGATCACTTTCAATATAAATATAAAGTTTTTTGGAAAGATTTCCTCTGTCAAATTTTACTCTAAATTTTATATGGTCTTTTTTTTTCAATCTCATTGTTTTCCTAAATGCATCAACAGCATTAGAATATATAAACTTAACTGTCGGGTATTTTTTAGATAAATTTTTTAAAATATTATGTGTTGTTTCTACATCATAAGTCATATCCCTATGATCATGGTTTGTTATGCCTAATAGAATATTTTTACCATTATTAGCTTCATTGAATGCATATTTGGCCTCTTTTTTATTAAAATTGTTATATCTAGTATTTAGATTAAGACACCTTGCAATTAATCTTTTACAATTTCCTTCAACCTGGTAATCTTCATGGGAAGGATGATAGGGCACCCAACTTTTAGTCGATCTTGTCCAATCCCCGTAATTTCCTAAAGAAATATCATTTTGTATATTTTTATTTTTGTCAAAAGAAGAATTGTTAGATATGTCAAAAGGAATATATTGTTCCAAAAACCAATGACTATCAGGCTTAGTAACATGAAAACCACATCTATTAACCGCAGGAAACCATTCTTTATCGATTATTTTTCTTGAAATTATTTGGTTTAATTTATTATGCTCATCAATCCAGGAGGTCCCACTATGATGGGCCTCATTTGTCAGCGAATGAGGATGATAATGAAAACCAAAAGTGTTATTTGTTTTCAATTTTTTTTCATAGTATTCATATACTTTATGGAAACCTAATGATCTTTTTCGCGGATTTTTGTCATAAAAAACATGATCAAGAATAAAAAAATTGTATACCCAATAATTACCTAAACTATCTTTATATTTTTCTAAAAATTCTTTTGAAAATAGAATATTAACCATTTTTGAAATGTCTGACCAATTTTTGTTATAATTAAGAATATGTTTTGAAAAAATAAATTTAAAATCTTCTAACTCTTTTTTTGAAAGTGATTTATTATTTTTAATAAAATCTTCTAAATTTTTATAATTCTTGATAGGCTTATCAAATATATTACTTGCTCTTTTTAAAGTAGATTTGAAATCTTCATTTAGCGGACCTTCAGCATCAATGCAATGAACAATATAAATTTTTTTACTCAATTTAAATCCTGAATCATTAACTCCCATGAATTGATATCTTTTGAATTAGGATGTTTTATATAATTTGATATATACTGATCATAATAATAGTTATTAACTGATGATGAACTTTGTATTGTTTCGGTATCATAGTCATCTAAATTAACTACTTTTTTATTTAAAGAAGCTGCCATTTCTTTGATCCTTACTGGTTCTTGAAAATTGCTATTAATTAAATTTGAGGTGAAGAAGATGATTGGCTTTTTGTAAATAATAGGAAAACTTACCGCAGTTGAATGATGTGTTAAGACAATTGATGCTCTTGAGCATAAAAATAAACTTTTTTCATAACTAAAATTGAAATTACTCCAGTATAACTTATTATGGTTGAGATTTGACCTTGGGTGTACAGAAATTACAACTTTCTTATTAAACAATTTTTCTAATTCGCTAAAAAATTTTTTTAAATCATTATAATATCTTTTTTTGTTAATTTGTTTTCTTCCTTGAATTTTTAAATCAGGATGATTTGTATAATCTTGACACAGAAATAAAATATATTCGTCTGAAATTTTAATTTCGTTTCTATATTTTAAATAAAGATCATAATCGAAGCTATGATTAAAAATTCTTTTTGTTGAATTACTGATAATATTTCTTGTCATTATAATTTCCTCAGAAGCTTTCAAACAACTTACCCCTAATATATCTACACTTAATTTGTTTATAAGTTTAAAAGGAAGTCTAGAAATTCTATTAATTAAATATCTAATATTTGAAATTGATTTAATTATTAATCTTTTTTTTAATTGTTTTTTTAAACTTGTTGAATGTATAGGAGTTATTCCATGTGTTGTAAAAATTACCTTTTTATTTCTATATTTTATAATAAGTAAGGCAATTATAGATGCAAGATATTCACCTGATGAATATTCAACATAATACTCTATTTGATCATTCATAATTGAAAATAACTGATAAGAATTTTTTACCTCGTAATATTTATATTTACTTTTCAAGTCATCTAAATCTTTATTAAAATATAATAATCTTCTTTTTTTTAATCTGATTAAAGATAAGTCTAATATGATTATCTGAAATTTTGTTGATATTATATCTAAACCAAATCTCTCTTCATCTCTTTTAGACAATGGGGTCTCAATAATAAAACAAAATTTTTTTTTTTGACTCATATTTTTCTAATTTTCTAAAACGAAAGGACTTATCAATAATTATTTATTCCTCTAATATAATTAAAGTTAAAGTTTGTTTTTTTAATAACTTTTAATATATTCTTACAATCCTCAATTGGGTTATGAAATTTTTTAGAATAAAGTTTGTAACCAAAGTGAGAGTGAATAATAGTACTATGAAGAATATTTTTTGGAATCTTATAGCGATTTTTGAATATACTTTTAATGTTAAAAATATCTGAGTATTTGTTTTTAATATTATGATATTTTAAATTTAATTTTAAAACATTACCATCATCACCATTTGAAACTATTAATTTATTTTCTGTGAAATTTAAAAACATTTTATAAGCTATTTCAAATTTTATTCCTTTCTTGTCAATTAGACTCTGTTTTAAACCCGTCAAATCTTGTATGTAATTACTTAACACTGGATTAAATACAGGTTTTATATATACATTTAATTTTTTTTCAATTTTAAAATTTTTGTTAACTTTTATAGCACCGATTTGTATTATCTCTTTTTTTTGCCATCTATGTCTTTTTTCTTTTTCTAAATTTTTTCCTGAATAATTTCCCTTCCACGAAGTCCATTCAAAATCTGTTATTACAAAACTTTTCACTTTAAAAGTTTTTAACAATACTTTGTTTTATGCAATTGATAACATAATCAATATGTTTTTTATTCATTGAATAATTAAAAAGTAAAACGCCATTTGATGGATATTTAATACCATTTACTTTTAAATCTTTTATTAATTTAGAAATTTTATTGTGCTTTTTTTCCTCAAGAAAGTCTCTTTGTAACCTATTTATGACCATCTCTTTGGTAAAGATTATTCTGGCCATTGATTGGTAGTGATAAACTCTTACATCAATTGAATTTTTTTCAAAAAAAACATTTAATTCATTCGCAAAGTACAAAGTTATATCATTAATTTTTTTTATAATTTTATCTCTATTTAGAAGGAAATATTTCAGAAATTCATTTCCTATAAATGATGAAGATGAGTTTGCAGAAAACGTACCTCCATATATAATTTTCAAATTATTACTTTTGATAATTTTCAAGATTTTATCTGAAATACCTATAAATCCAATGGGCATTCCTGAACCAAAACTTTTTCCAAAAGTTGAAATTTGGCACTTTATATTTTGTAAGTTTTGAAAACTTCCTTTTTCAAATCTTAAGCCCGAGATAATTTCGTCTAAATAAAAAATAATATTTTTTTTATTACAGTATTCACTTATTTTTTTAATATAGCTAGAACCCCTTCCGTCAGGTAAGCCCCCCTGAATAGGTTCGCACATTACACAGCAAATATTTTTCAAGTGTTTGTTTAATAATTTAATAGACTCTTTATAATTATTATAAGGTATTATTACTAAATTATTTATCAAATTCTCATCTAAACCATTTGATAATGTTTCTAGTTTATTATTCTTACTAGTTTTAAAAAGTAATTGATCAACTGATCCATGCCAACTCCCTGAAATCATAATTATTAGTTTTTTTTTTGTTACTGCTCTACAAATCCTAAGTGCTTTTACATTTGCTTCTGCTCCAGAGTTGCACATTACAAATTTACTATATTGAGGTAAAATCTTTTTTATATTTCTCGATAGTTCAACAGCATACTTATTAGGTGCAGCAAAATTTGCTATATTCATTTTTGAAATTTTCTTAAAGGATTTTGCTATTGAGGAATGATTATAACCAAGCAACAAACTCCCACCACCACAGCATAAGTCAATATATTTTTTTTTTCCTTGGTAAATGAAAGTTCCAAACCCCTTGTCATAAAAAGTATTACTCTGGTCATATCCCTCATTTAACAAAAAATTATTCATATTTTTAATTATGTTTATCTTTTGAATATCTTAAAGTATAGTTCAAAAAATGCTCGTATCAAATTATGTCTCACTATCAAAAAGAGTCAATTGTGTTTTAGATGAGTCCGAGAAAAATATCAAAGTTTCAACAATTTTATCAAATTTTAATAAAACTAAATTAGGTTTTTGTTTAATTAAAAATAAATCTTCATACAAAATTTTCACAGATGGAGATTTTAGAAGACAAATTTCTAAAGATAATCATTTTATATTTAAAGACAGTTCTCATATAAAAAAAAAAAAGATAATTTCTATAGATTATAAAAAAAGTTTATTTGATGCATATAACTTAATGAAATCCAAAGACATTAATGTCATCATAGTTTTTAAAAACAAAAAATATTTTTCATATATTACTTTTCATGAAATTGTAAACCAATTATCTCCGGAAAGAATCAATCTAGATAAAGAAAAGCTTGCAAAATATGATCTTGATGTGTCAAAACATTTAATAAGATATCAGTTTGTTTCAACATTCGTTAATAGTGATATGGAAATCATTGATGCAGCCTGTGGCACTGGTTATGGCTCAAATCTTTTAGCTAAAAAAGCAAAAAGAGTTATAGGTATTGATTACTCAAAAGAAGCTATTTTGTTTGCAAAAGCTAATTATCAATCTAAAAATATTACTTTTAAAGTTAATAATATTTTAAATTTTAACTTTAAAAAAAAATATGATGCTATAATAACATTAGAAACCCTTGAGCATTTATCAAAATCTCAAGCAATTAAGTGGTTAAAAAAATGCAAAAATTCACTCAAATCAAACTCCACTTTTATATGTTCATCTCCAATGCTTAGAGTCAGAAATAATAAACCTTACATTACTAACCCACACCATTTATATGAAATGAAGAAACAGGAGTTTTTTGCAAATCTTAAAAAAATATTTCGACCAAAAACTATTAATTTCTTTATTCAAAAAAATGACTCTTTTGTATTACACACAAATGAAAAAGAGGGGCTTTGTATGGCTATTTTAAAGTTATGAAGCATAAACAATATGTCGAGACTCTAAACTACAGTTTAAAGAGAAAATCAAAATTAATAGATGAAGAGGTTCAATATTATAATAACATACCTTTATTTAATTGGATTGAAATTAGTCCAATTGATGCTTGTAACAGAAAGTGTGTTTTTTGTCCTAAATCTGATCCCAAAATAGCACCAGATACATACTTCAAAATGGAAACTAGCTTAATTGAAAAGCTAGCAAACGAATTAGTTGAGGTGGGTTTTAAAGGCACGGTTGCTTTTGCAGGTTATGGAGAACCTCTTTTAGCTAAGAACATATATGACATGGTAAAAATATTATCACCTGTGTGTAATGTTGAAATAGTAACTAATGGAGATCCTTTAAAACCAAAAATAATTGATAAATGTTTTGATGCAGGTGTAAACAAATTAGTAGTTAGTATGTATGATGGCCCCCATCAAGTTAAACATTTTGAAGAATTATTTTCAAAATCAAAAATGCCTAAAGAAAAATATGTGCTTAGAGATAGATGGTATAAAGAAGATGAGGGCTATGGTTTAATGCTAACTAATAGGGCGGGAGTATTAGATTATGGAAATAAAAATACGGCTGATAATCCCTCAAATATGTGTTTTTACGCACATTATTCAATGATGATTGATTGGAACGGAAATATCTATTTGTGTACTCAAGATTGGAAGAGGAAAGATATTAGTGGAAATCTTAATGAAAAAAAGATGATAGACATATGGAATTCTGATTGGTTAAAAATGGTAAGGATTAATTTATCAAAAGGAAAAAGAGCTTTTAGTCCGTGTAAAGGATGTAACGCAAATGGAACCATGCATGGTGTAAATCACGCTAAGGCATGGGATAAATATTACGGTATTTAAATAATATTAAATTGCGATTTTTATTTAAGATTTTTTACTCATTAATAATTTATATAGATAATTTGATATATAAAATTACCAAAAGAAATTATTTGTTTGATTTTGTAGAGTTAATTAGAAATAAATCCATAAGCCATTTAGATATAAATGGATCTAAATACAAATTTTATACGCCAAATATTATTACTAAATTTAGAATAAGAACATTTTATGAAAAAGAACCAGAGACTTTAAATTGGATTTCTAATTTTGATAAAAAAGAACCTTTTACATTTATGGATATAGGTTCTAATGTAGGTATTTACTCCATATATAATTGTATTATAAACAAAAATTCGAATGTCTTGTCTATCGAACCCTCTATGCAAAATCTTTCAATATTATCAAGGAACATAAGCTTAAATAACTTTCAAGAAAAAATTAACATTTTACCCATAGGATTAACGAATAAGAAAAAAGGATTTTTTTTAATGCAAGAAACTTCTTTGTATGAAGGAGGAGCTTTGAACTCCTTTGGGGAAAAATTTGACTTTGAAGGAAACGATATAACTAATAAGATAATGAATTCTTATTCAACATTTGGAATGTCACTAGATGAACTTATAAATGAATTTAATATCAATATCCCTAAATATATTAAAATAGATGTTGATGGTATTGAACATTTAATACTAGACGGAGCAAGAGATCTGTTGAGCAATAATAAACTTAAAAGTGTGTTAGTAGAAATTAATGAAAATTTTATTGATCAAAGTCAAAAAGTTAATGAAATAATGAAAAATAACGGTTTTAGCCTGAGAGAGAAAAAACAGGTAGAACATATAGTCAAAGGAACAGATTTTGAAAAATCTTATAACTGTATTTTTGATAGAGATTGAACATTTATAATGTACGAAAATAAAATTTTCGACACTCTAAAGATAAATCAAAATAATTATTACGCTAATATCTATAAAGAAAAATATATTTCTACAAGAAAAGAATATGTAAAAGCGATAGATACTTTATCAAAAAAAAATTCTTCTTTAGAGTGGTGGGTTAACTCTCCTGCTTTTAAATTTATTCAAAATGATAATATTTATTGCGCTATTATTCTGATTGAAGCAATTAAAAAATTTAAAGATGATAATAAAGTTCCAGAAATAATTTACGTAAAAAATAGTTTAATTAAAAATATTATTGAAAAAAATAAAAGAAATTTGAAAATAAATAGCGTTAAAATTATCTCTCAAACAAAACATTTTTATAAATCCAAAATATTTATTTCTAGTACAAAAACATTATTAAATTTTTTATTTCTTAAATTTTTATCTTCATTTCTAAAAAAAAAAGACATGAAAAGAAAATTATTTTTAATTGACAGTTATTACATATTAAACAGAGAAGATAATGATAGATATTATGGAAAATATGTGAAAAATTTAATTAATGAAAATAATAATTTTCAATTTATTCCAACCTTTATTTGTAAAAATATTTTCAATATCAAAGAAATAAAGAATTTTTTTAAAGTAGCTAGAGACGATAATTACTTTATTAAAGAAAAGTTTATAAGTTTTTATCAAATATTTAAAATATTCATTTTATTACATACCTATTATAAAAGATTAAATGAGAAAGTATTCATATTTAATAATATTGACTATTCTGAGATTTTAAAATTTGAAATTAAAAATAATAAAAATTTTGAATTAAGTTTTATAGGTTGCATGAATTATTTTTTTTTTAAAAATTTAAAATTTAAAAAGTTTAGTATAATTAAATCTATAAATTGGTTTGAGAACCAACCTTCATCTAAAGGTTGGTTTTACGGATTAAGTAGATATTTTCCAAGATCAACTTCTATTGGATATCAAGGTTTTACATACTACCCTGAAATGTTAAGTATTTTTCCAACAAATCAAGAATTTTTATCTAGAGTTGTTCCTAAACAAATTACTTTAATTGGTAAAGTGTATAAAAAACTAATTAATGAATTTGATAATAATGTTGTATTAAAGATAGGTGAAGCTACAAGATTTGAATATTTAAATTATTTAAAAACTAAAAATTTCAACGATAAAAAAATTGACTATGTTTTGGTACTCTCTGGCATAAAAGATCTAGACTTAGAAATTATAAATTTAGCAAGTAGATTTTTAAGAAATAATAAAAAAATCTACATAAAATCTCATCCTATATTTAATCCAGTTTCTTATTTGAAAAATTCAAACAATTTTGTTGTTACAGATAAAAAATTTTCTTATCTTTTAGAAAATTCTAAATGTTTAATATGTAGTGGTTCGACTAGTGCATTAATTGAAGCTATAGCATTAGGTATAAATTTAATAATTCCTAAAGTTACATATTTTGAAGACTTTTTTATTTATAAAATTAAATTGTATAAAAATCAAAAAATTCTTAATTCAGATGATTTTAAAAAATTTATTAAATCAAGATTTTTTTTAAAAAATTCATTTAAATTAAAAAAGATTACTAATAATGAATTCTTTAATTTGTCACAATCGGGCAATATTGATAAGGTATTCTGTATATAAATATGAATTATTATTTTTTTTTAGATTTTCCAGATAATGATTATGACTCATCTCTTGATATATTTAATATGCCATCTAATGAAAAATTGTGTAAAGATAATTTACGAGACTGCTTTGTAAACGTATTCTATTCTGATGGAAAAAAATGGATTTTTCATCAACTTACTAGGCTTAAAAAAAATGAGTCAACATTGATAAAAAAATCTGATTTACCTAATCATTTTCAAGATAAATCTGTTTTCTTAAATTACTCTTTTGAGTCTAAATTCGAAACTGAGTTATTAAAAGATTTAGATTATATGAATGCTAACCCAGATTGGAGAGCTAATATTAGTATTTTTAATTCAAATACTTCAAGTTCTTATCAAGGTGAGTATCCAGGAGAGTTCCTTGATAGAAAGATCTCACTAGTAAGTTGCACGCCAATGCTACAAAAGAATGCACAAAATTATTTTTATTTAATAAATCTTCAGTCAAGTCCTGTTGTAGAACCATTTCTATTAGAAGTTTATGATAATTATAAAAATAAACTTGATGAAATTACTTTTTATACAAACACTATAAACATCTTTAAATTAGAAAACTTAAAAAATAATTTAAATGAGAATATGCTAATTTTTATATCTAGAAAACAAGGGGGTGTACCAATATATTTGAGTAAAAGTTTAGATAATAAGTCTATCTCACTTGAACATACTCATCCACCAGTCGAATATCTTTACTGGGGTGAAAGAAATTTTTTTCAAAAAAATAAAAAAATATTTTGGTTTAATAGTGAAAAATAAAATTAAAAAAATTCTTACATCAAATACAATCAATAGACTAAGAAACTTAATTAATTACAAGCCTACAATTTCTTTAAAACCAATTGATCCAAATAGTCCAGTAAGCGATTTCTTTTATTGGAATACAAGTGATGGTTTTGACACAAGAATTATGTTAACTAATTTTTCTACTCAAACCCTTCCTGATAACCCTCAAGTAGATCACGTCAAAGTTATCATTTACGATAAAAAAGGGGAAAAAAATAAGGAAATAAATATTTTTTTAGATCCTTTTGAAACAAGAGAATTAATTTTTTCAGAGATATTAAATCAAGATTATGGTTCTTTTTTTGTTTTTCACAAATTAGATAACATGGATGAGTATAAAAAACAAAATTCTCACTTATCTGAGAGAGGTTATATTTCTTATAAAAGAGATAATGGAATATGGAGTTTTATGCATGGAAATTTAAATACAGCTTATTTTGATTACAATTTAAATAAACCAATTTGTATTTTTACAAAATCTCTTATTGCAAATAATTCTTATTTACCCCAAGTCTCATTTAAAAATTGTAAGACTTTTTCATTCATATTAAATAATCCAATGAATGAGACAATGAATGTAAATGCAGATTTTCTAGATAGCAACATGAACAAGGTAATCACTAAATATTTTAAATTATCCCCTTTTTCTACATTAAAGCATTCTGAAGAAGATAAAAAAATATGTTTTTTCAAAATTACCTCAAATATTATCTTTTTGAGACCAATTATTATGAAAGAGTCAAAAACTTATTTCGATATATTTCATGGTTAAGACTAATCAAAAAGTTTTTAATGGTTATTTTAATAACAAAAAAGTTTTAATTACAGGTCATACAGGATTTAAAGGATCATGGTTGTCACTAATTTTAATGAAATTGAATGCTAAAGTTTATGGCATATCTAATACCAAACCAAAAAAAAATAATATTTATAATTTTACAAAAAAAAAATTAATTAGAGATTATAAAGAAGATATTTTAAATTTTCAGAAGCTAAAAAAAATTATTTTTAAGATTAAACCAGATATTATTTTTCATTTAGCAGCTCAATCATTAGTTATTAAATCGTATAAAGAACCAAAAGACACCTTTCTAGTTAACTCAATCGGAAGTCTTAATATTCTCGAAACAGTAAGATTATTAAATATTAAAATTGATATCATAATGATAACTAGTGATAAGGCTTATTTGAATGTCGAAAAAAAATCTGGTTATGTTGAAAATGATAAATTAGGTGGCAAAGATCCCTATAGTGCCTCTAAAGCCTCTGCTGAGCATGTCATAGAGGCATATGCAAATTCATACTTTATAAATAATAAAAAAATAAAAATAGTAACAGCCAGAGCTGGAAATGTGATTGGAGGAGGAGATTGGTCAGATAATAGAATAGTTCCTGATGCTATAAGATCATGGAAATCGAGAAAAGTTCTTAATGTAAGAAATCCTAATTCAACTAGACCATGGCAACATGTTTTAGACCCATTGTTTGGCTATTTATTATTGGCTTTTAAATTGAAAACTAAAAAATCTTTAAATAATGAAAAATTTAATTTTGGCCCAAATACAAAAAAAAATCATTCTGTTGAAGAACTATTGAAAAGTTTAGACAAATCATTAGAGGGGTTTAGGTGGACCTCAAAACAGCGATATAAACTATACGAAGCAAATTTATTAAGGCTTAATTGTAATAAAGCAAAAAAAATTTTGAAATGGGCTCCAAAACTTAATTTTGATCAAACGACTAAGTATACAACTGATTGGTATAAGTCATATTACAGTGGGAATAAAAATAATTGCCTCAAAACATCAGAATTACAGATCGAAAATTATATTGAAATGATAAACAAATGATCAAAGTTAACAGTGCTAAGATAATAAAAGTTAATTTTGGAAACGTATTAAAAATCATGGACAATAAGAGCACTGGCTACTCAAGATTTGGTGAAGCATATTTTTCTTTTATAAATTATAATAAAATTAAAGGTTGGAAAAGACATTCGAAAATGAGAATGAATTTGGTTGTACCATTTGGTAAAGTACAATTTGTTTTTTATAATCATATTAGTCGAAAATTTAAAAAAGTTACTATTGGTGAAACAAATTATAAAAGAATAACTGTTGAGCCTGGAATTTGGTTTGCTTTTAAAGGATTATCAAAGAAAACAAATATTATTTTAAATATTTCAAGTATAAAACATACCCCTAAAGAGTCAGAGAGTATTGAGTTAAAATCAATATACTATAATTGGGGATCTTGATTTGATAACGGTTATTTTAGCAGGAGGTCTTGGTAGTAGATTATCAGAGTATACAGAGATGATACCCAAACCTATGGTAGACATTTGTGGTGAGCCAATAATTTTAAGAATTATAAATCATTATCGTAAATTTGGTTACAAGAAATATATTATTGCTACAGGTTATAAAAGTGAAATTATAAAAGATTATTTCAAAAATAATAAAAAAATCTTTACAGATATTGAGGTCAAAACCATATTTACTGGAAAATACTCTCTAACTGGAACAAGGGTTAGAAAACTAAGTAAGTATTTAAAAGATGAAAATTTTTTTCTTACATATGGTGATGGACTAAGTACTATAAATATAAATAATTTACTTAACTTTCATAAAAAAAACAAAAAATTAGCAACTATTACAGCGGTTCATCCACCAGCGAGATTTGGGGAGCTCATTTTAAAAAAGTCTGTGGTAACAAATTTTGAGGAAAAACCACAATTACAAAAGGGATGGATAAATGGTGGTTTTTTTGTATTAAATAGGGGTTTTTTAAAATTAATTTCCAAAAAAAATGAAATGCTTGAACGTGGTCCTATTAAAAAGGCAGTAAAATTAAATCAGGTATGTGCATACAAATATGAGGGATTTTGGCATTGCATTGATACTAAAAGAGATAAAGATTTATTAGAGGAATTATTACAAAAAAAAAGAATTAAACTTTAATGAAAGTATTAATTATTGGTGGTTTAGGTAATCTTGGTTCAAGAATTACTGAATACTTAATAGGTAAAGTTGAAAAAATTACAGTCTCTACAAGAAAAAGAAATTTTAAAAATTATTTTACAAATAAAACAGTTAATTTCATTAGAATATATTGGAGTCAAAAATTTATAGATAACTTAGTTAAAGACTTCGATGCAATAATATTTGCAGCAGGATTTAACGCTAAAGATTCTGTTCTAAAAAAAAAAGAAGCATTTCATTTTTCAAAATATTCAATGAATTTAATTACAAAAGCATTAAGTAAATATCCAATAAAAACTTTTATATTTATTTCTACAGCCCATGTCTATAGTTCACACTTATCTGGTAAAATTAATGAAGATACAAAAACTAAAAATAATCACCCTTATGCAAGATCTAAGATAATATCTGAAAAAATTTTACTTAAAAACATTAACATTAAACTTACAAATCTAAAGATTATAAGATTATCAAATGCAGTTGGTTATCCATTGTTTAAAGACAACAGAGTTTGGAATTTATTCGTTAATGACGTAATTAAACAAAGCATAACAAAAAAAAAGGTACTAATTAATTCTAATTCATTTACGCGCAGGAACTTCATAGCTATTTCAGAAGTTTGTAGATTTATATTATATATATTAGAAAATCAAAACTTTCTTCGTAAAAGAAAAATATTAAACCTTGGATACGATAAAAGTTATAGTTTAAAAGAAATGATCACTAAAATTCAAAAATTATCTAAAAATTATAATAATAAATTTGCTATTAATTACAAAAATAATATAAGCTCAAACGACGATATTAAGTTAGACTATAATTCTAAATATATTACTGCTTCAAAGTATAAAGTTAAAAATAGATTAAATTATGAAATTGATATTATGATAAAAACTATTAATCAATGGTATAATAGAAATGATTAAATCCTCTTGGCCTAAACATTCAAAAAATGAAATAGATGCAGTAAAAAGCGTATTAAAATCCAATAAAACGAATTATTGGTCTGGGTTAGAATGTAAAAAATTTGAAAAAAAATTTTCTAAATATATTGGGATAAAATTTGGAGTAGCAGTAGCAAATGGATCATTAGCATTGGATGCAGCTGTCGAGGCTCTCAATTTAAAAAAAAACGATCAAATAATAGTCACTCCTAGATCATATATGTCCTCAGCCAGTTGTATTGTAAGAAATGGTTGCATGCCTAAATTTGTAGATGTAAATATAAATACACAAAATATTGATCCCATAAATATTTTAAATTCTATAAATAAAAAAACAAAAGCAATAATTTGTGTTCACTTAGCCGGACTTCCATGTGATATGTATGAAATTTTAAAAATAGCAAAAAAATTTAAATTAAAGATAATTGAAGATTGTTCACAAGCCCATGGAGCAATGATCAAGGGAAAAAAAGTTGGCAGTTTTGGTGATATATCAACATGGAGTTTCTGTTATGACAAAATTATTTCTACAGGTGGTGAAGGTGGCTTCATAGCTACTAATAATGAAAAGTTATGGAAAAAAATTTGGTCTTTAAAAGATATAGGAAAAGACTATGACTCAGTTTTTAATAAAAAACACAATGAGGGTTTCAAATGGTTTCATGACCACATAGGAACAAATATGAGAATGACAGAAATGCAGGCTGCTATTGGAATTTTACAGTTAAATAAATTAGATCAAATGATTAAAAGAAGAAATTTTTTATCAAATAAAATTTGGAGAACAGTCTCAAAATTTAGTTGCTTTCGTTATTACAAAATACCAAAAAATATAACATTTGCAGGATATAGATGTTATGTATTTGTAAATACAAATTTTTTAAAAAAGAATTGGTCAAGAAAAAAAATAATAATTGAATTAAATAAAAAAGGTATTAACTGCAAGTCTGGTTCATGTCCTGAAATATATAAAGAAAAAGCATTTAAAAAGATAGGCTATAAAAATATTTCACTTATAAATGCAAAAAAATTAGGAAAAGAAAGTATTGCTTTCGAGGTACATCCAAATTTAACAGACAATGAGATAAAATTTATATGTAATAGTATTAATGAAATCGCAAGTATTTGCTCAGTTTAATAAAATCATTTGATATGACAAAAAATAAGAATGAAAATTACAAGCCACTTGTTAGTATCATTATGTCGTGTTTCAATGGTGAAAAGTATCTTTCAAAAGCGTTAGAGAGTATAATTGATCAAGAATATCAAAACTGGGAATTAATTTTTTGGGATAATCAATCAAATGACAATAGTTCAATAATTTTTAAAAAATATGATGATGAGAGATTCAAATATTTTTATGCTGAAAGCCATACTTATGTCTCTGAAGCTAGAACTAAAGCCATCAAAAATGCAAATGGAGAAATTTTAGCCTTCTTAGATGTAGATGATTGGTGGGAGAAAGATAAACTATCTAACCAAATAGAATTATTTAATGATAATAAAATTGGTTTAGTTTACTCAAATTATTATTTATATAACGAGATTACAAAAAAGACTGAAATTTGTCATAAATATAAATTACCGAGCGGTAACGTTTTAATTAATTTACTTCAAAAATACGTAGTTGGACTATTAACCATAACTATAAAAAAAAAATACTATGATCAATTAGATTATAAATTTCATAAAGATCTGGTTATTATGGGTGATATGGATTTAGTAATTAGATTATCATCAATATGCAAATTTGGAGTTATTCAAAAACCACTTGCAACATATAGGTATCACAATAATAATTTTTCAATACTAAATCGTCAAATGCATTTAAAAGAAATTGATATTTGGTTTAGTATCATGAAAAATTATAAAACTATAAGTTCAAATCAAAATTATCACTTAATTAAAAAGTTATACTCAAAAATGAAAATAATTCACTATATTGTTACGAATAAAAGAATTAAAGCTTTTAAATTTTTTTTTGCAAATAAGCTTACTCATAAAGATAGAATTAAATTATCAATAGCACTTTTTTTACCAGCATTTGTTATTAATAGAATAAGAAATAAGTGATTGGAATAGTTATAAATTTAATCTCCTCAAGGATAAATAATGTAAAAGTTATAAACGAATGCTTCGTTAAAAATAATAAATTTGAAATTATATATATTTGTCAACTTAGTAAAAATTTATTCAAATCATTAAGAGATGAAAATATAAAATATACCAATATATATTTTGAATTAGCTTCAAAAAAATCACTTTCAAGTTGTAAAAATCAAGGTATTGATTTTTTTAAAAAAAGACAAAAAATAGATCATATCTGGTTCTTAGATGATGACTGCTATATTGATAAAAATACAGTTGATAAATTATGTACTAAAATTTTAAACCCAAAAATTGATTGTTTTATAATCAAAATTTTATCTAAAGATAATAAGATAATTGGAAGAAATCTATCTTACTTAAAATATTTACCTAACTTTGCAAAATATATAACTGGTGGCCCATCAATAATTGTAAAGAAAAAAAGTATAAAACGATATTTTGATCTAGAGTTTGGATACGGTGGACATACAATTAACGCTGAAGATACTAAATTTATGATTGATAATAACTTTAAAAAAATAGAATTTCTTGGTGATATATTCATTTATCATCCTAATACAAAAACTTCAACAGATAGAATTAAAAATTATTCATATGGCCAAGGTTTTATGTTCAAAAAAATACCAATCATGGATTTTATTATTTTTTCTATTTTAACATTATATAGGCCTTTATTTGGAATGCTTATTGGTATATTTAAGTTAGATTTTCAAAAGGTTAAGTTTTATTTTTTCAGAATATATTATTTTTTTAGAGGAGTAAAAAGTTCAGTTGTTATCAAAAATTCTCATTATCAATAGCTCATCCCCAACTGATTTAGTTGGCGGAACCCAATCAAGTTTAAAATATGTAATTGCAAATTTAAAAGAAAAAAATTATAAAATTTCTTTTATATCTTGGTCCTTTAAGAAAAATGAAGTGGGGTTTTATAATTTAAAACAATTTAGTGGTTTAAGATTACCAGATATACGTAAAAATATATTAAGTTTTTATATTTTTATTTTCAAAAATTATTCCCAAATTAAAGAATTATTTAATGTAGATATTGTATGGATTCATTCTCCATTACCATGGTTTTTTATAACTAAATTTTTCAAAAAAACCTCTAAATGTATATATACTATCCATGGTCCTTTAAAAAAAGAATTGTCATTCTCAAAGAGTAAAATAAAATATATTAAATTATTTATTTCAAATATTATTTTGAAAAAATGTGTAAGTGGGTCAAACCTAATACATTGTAATTCTAATTATGTTTACGAAGAGTCACTATCTGAGAGCAATTTTTTAGCACCTAAAAAAAAAATTATATTAGAGCTTTTATTAGATAATTATCTTTTTTATGAAAATATAATTAATTTATATAAATCAAATAAAATTAAAAAATTAAATTTTCCAAAAAATAATTTTTTTTTAATATGTAGAAGATTAGTAAAAAGAACAGGTGTTTTAGAATTTATAAAGTTAATAAATCAAGATAAATTTTTTGAAGATTTTTTATTTATCGTTACAGGTAATGGTCCTTTAAAAAGTCAAATTTTAAAACTAACAAAAAGCAATGTCATATATCTCGGAGAAATTGACGATACGTCAATTAATTACCTTAAATATAAAGCTTTTTGTTATATAATTCCGTCTATAGAGGCTGAGGGTTATAGTCTATTAGCAAAAGAGGCAATTGTATTAAATAAATTTGTAATACATACAAATCAAGGAGGATTAAAGGAGTCATTAGCCAACTACTCAAAATCGAAAATATTTGAATTCAATAATATTGATAGTTTGAAAAAAATATTTTATAATTTTGCTAAAGATTCTAGTAATAATCTATCACTTACTTCTTCAAATAATCATAATAAAAAAGAATTTAAAAAGAAATTGGATGTATTATTCGAATCTCTATGACAAGTTTATATCCAAATCTATTTGATTTATATCTAGTTCCTACTTTTTTAATATTAGGATTTCTCGTAATTTATAAAATAAAATTACTAACTGAATTATCGTTAGTAGAAATTAATTCAATCTATTTTTATCACACCTTAATGTGTTTTGCATATTATTTTATTTCACTTAATAATCCTAACGATAGTGTTTTTTATTTTAGAAATGTTTTTCATGAGGATCATATAGAATACAATTTTAGGTTTGGCTCTCCATTTATTCAATCCTTCATAAAACTAATTGTTTTAAATCTAAAATTAACTCTTTTACCGTTATTTTTATTTTTTAATATTATTGGATCGTTAGGTTTAATATTTATTTATAATGCTTTTAAAAAAATTAATAATAAAAACTACATTGAAAAATTAATTATTGTTTTTATTTGTTTTTTACCCTCAATCTATTTTTGGTCTTCAGCGGTTGGTAAAGAACCATTTACTTATTTAGCCACAGGACTTTTATTAAACTCTTTTACTAAAAATAAAATTAAATTTCTTTACATTGCAATTGCATTTTTACTTTTATTAACTGTAAGACCTTTTATGGCAGGGTTTCTGGTTATAGCTGTTGCTATAGGATTATTGATTAAGCCTAATAGGTACATCTTTATAACCTTGCCGTTTATAACTATTTTTTCCATTTCTTTTTTATACTATGTGTTTTCGTATTTAAAACGACTTAACATATCTGTATTCAATAACTATGAGAGTTTTTTAAATTTTATAAGCAAAAGAAAAAGTGACACTTTTTCAAATGAATTTACAGATATGACTAATGAAAGTTTTTTATATCATTTTTTCAGTTATATTTTTAGGCCATTACCTTTTGAGAGATTTGATTTCTTGAGTATTATAAGTGGTTTTGAAAATATTATTTTGATAATTATTACTTTTATATGTTTAAAAAAAGTTAATATTAAGAGAATTTACGATAATAATCTAATTATACTCTTAATATACAGTATAGTGAGTTGCTTTTTTCTTGTAATTGCAACATATAATTTAGGTGTTGCAGTAAGACAAAAATGGTTTTTCTTGATACCTTTATTTTTCATTCTTTTAGGTAATAAACAAACTAAATGAAATACTTGATTACTGGTCATACAGGATTTGTTGGGAATGCTTTTTCTAAATTCTTAATTAAGGAAAATAAAAATTCTAAATTTATTTTGGTATCTAGAAGAACTAACAAAAATTTTTTAGATTTAAAGAATGTTGAGCAAATTAATTCTGATTTGGCGCAAAATTTTAACTTCGAATTATTAAAAAAAATAGATATTTTTATAAATTTTGCAGGAGAAATAAGAGATGAAGAAAAAATGCACGAATTACATATAGTTTTTCTTCAAAGATGTTTTAATTTTATTAAATTAAATAATTTGAAAATATTTTGGGTTCAATTAAGTAGTGTAGGATCATATGGTAATCCCATTATTCCTCATCAAAAAAGGTTAGTAAAAGAGAATTTTAAATTAAAACCTATTGGTCAATATGAAAAAACGAAAAGTGAAGCTGATGTAATAATTGAACAATTTTCTAACACTCACAAAAATTTTACATTTTGTATCTTACGCCCCTCTCAAATAATTGGGAAAGATATGATAAATCAATCTCTTTTAAATTTAATAGACATGGTTAAAAAGAGATTTTATTTTACAATAAGAAGTAAAAAAAGTGTAAGAAGTTATGTACACATTGAAGATCTCTGTAATGCTATTTTTTTAGTTATAAAAAATTATGATAATAGGTCTAAGAATAAGATATTTAATGTTTCTCAAAATATTTTACTTGAGAGGATTGTCCAAGAAATTAGAAATAAATATAATACTAAAATATTTATTCCATTTATAATAAACGAAAAAATTGTAAGGATAAGTGTAAATTTTTTTAGTAAATTTTTTAAATTACCAATTACAAATAAAATAATTTCAGGTTTAGTAGCAAGAAGTATTTATTCATCAAGTTCAATTAAAAAGGATTTAAATTTTGAATTTAAACATAAGAAAGCAGATGCTATTTTAAAAGTTGATGAGTAAAATTTTTATAATTGCATCTACTTCAATGACCATCAATCTTTTTTTAAAAGATCATATTTTAAATTTACTTGAAAATAATAAATGTTATCTTGTTTCAAAAGACATTCATAAAATAGACTTTAAACATAAAAATCTTTATTTAAAAAATATCAATTTTTCAAGAAAAATTAATTTTTTTAATGATATAAAATGTTTTTTTCAATTTTTAATTTACTCAATAAAGTTAAAACCTAATTTGTATTTATCAATAACTCCCAAAGCCGGTTGGATTACTTCATTAGTAAATACGGTAACATTTTCAAATAAACATATTCACTTTTTTACAGGTCAGCACTGGACTAATTATAATTATTTAAAAAAATTTTTTTTTAGATTAATAGATCAATATATCTTATTAAAATGTATCACATGTTTAGTTGATGGGATTAGTCAAATTAATTATTTAAAAAGTCAACTTTGGATATGTAAAGATAAATTAGTTGTCCTTAAAAATGGGTCCATAAAAGGTATTGATCAAAAAAAGTTTTATGAAACAAAAAAATATAATGAAAGTATAAAAAACATAACAAATTTCGATGATACTTTAAAAATTATTTTATATGTTGGAAGAATCAATTATGAAAAGGGGGTCATCTGTTTATCTAATGCAGTTTTAAGTCTAATCAATAAAGGTGAAAAAATTGGACTTTTATTAGTTGGCACAAAAGAAGACAACTCCTTCAATGCAATTAAGAAAATTTTTTCAAATAATAGTAATCGTCTTGCTATTTGTGATTACACAAAAAATACGGAAAGATATTACAATTATTCCTATATAACTTGCTTACCCAGCACAAGAGAGGGCTTTGGGATGACCTTAATTGAGTCAAGTGCTTGTGGAACTCCAGTAATTGGATCAAATATTTATGGACTTAAAGACTCTTTCATTGACAACTTGAGTGGATTATCATTTGAACTGAATAATGAAGAGGACTTAGCATTAAAAATAAAAATTTTATTATACGACAGCGTTAAATATAATAACTTTAAAAATTTTGGTATTAAAAGAGTTAGAGAAGATTTTGATAAAAATAAAATTGAAAAAGAATTTAATAAATTTATATCAAATTACATATGAAAAGAATTTTTGATTTTTTTTTATCTATTTTTTTTATGATAATTTTATTTCCATTGCTTCTATTAATTTCTTGCTGCTTAATAATTTTTTATGGTAGACCTATTTTTTTTCTTCAGGTTAGAGCTGGTTTCAAAGGTAAGCCTTTTAAAATTATAAAGTTTAGAACTTATAAAAATGACTCAAATGAGATTTGCGGTACTTTTGCACTAATATTAAGAAAATTTAAGTTGGATGAACTACCTCAACTTATAAACATAATTAAAGGTGATATCAGTTTTGTAGGACCAAGACCGTTATACACGAAATATATTAAATTATATAATTATTCCCAAAAAAAAAGGCTTGATGTCAAACCTGGTTTAACTGGTTTAGCCCAAATCAATGGAGGCAATAAACTTAAATGGACTAAAAAATTTGAATTTGATACATACTATGTTGAAAATCAAAATTTCTTTTTAGATATTAAGATATTATTTAAAACAATTATACTTGTAATTTTAAATATTTTTAGCAACTCAAATAATTTAAGATATTCAAAGCAAGATGATTTCAAAGGTAATTAAAATTTAGTTTATTTATATTAAATAAACATTTATATTTTTGTGATGTACGTTCTTGGCATAGCCCATGACCTAGTAATATCTTCTGCTTGTTTAATTAAGAATGGAAAAATAATATTTGCTATATCTGAAGAAAGATTAAATAGGATAAAACAATTTAAAGGTTTTCCAAGATTATCCATTGAAGCTTGTCTTAATTTTGCAAAAATAAAATTTTCTGACCTTGATCATATATCTATAGGTTGGAATCCTTTGAACACAATGTCTTATCCATCTGAAAGTTGGTCGAAAGTATCAAGAAACAGAATGGAATACCTCTATTCCATCCCAAATCATTTATCTTATTTCAAAAAATTTATTAACGTCGATAATTTAGAGCAAAATTTATATAATAAAGGACCAAAAATAACATATCACAATCATCAATTATGCCATGCCGCTGGAGCATTTTATCAAAGTGGCTTTAAAGAGTCTGCAATACTTACCTTAGACGGGACAGGAGAGAGAACCACAGGATTATTAGCTTGTGCAAAACAAAATAAAATAGAAACTATCTCTGAAATAGAGTATCCAAACTCTTTAGGTCTTTTTTACGCATCTTTAACACAGTTTCTCGGTTTTAAAGCTGAGAGTGATGAATGGAAAGTCATGGCTCTTGGAGCATATTCATCAAAAATAAAAAATCCCTATATTAAAAAATTCGAGAAATTTTATTCATTTGATAATTTGAATAATAAATTTACTTTAAATATGGATTATTTTACTTTTCCATATCCAGAAACAAACCATGGTTTGTTTTTTTCTAAAAATTTAATTAAACTTATTGGAGAGCCAAGAAAACCTGAC